>JBKQQG010000034.1:0-44619 GCA_052144455.1 Bryobacteraceae bacterium | reverse complement strand
TGCTGCCAGGACTGAATGGCGTTTCTATTCAACGGATCGCCGAGCTCACGCCTGCGGCCTGGGCGGCCAGCCGTCGCTAGGCGAGCCCGGCCCGCCTGTCAAGGATGGGGTTGGTCTGACGGATGCGAATCACCATCCGCCACCTGCTCGGACACACCAGCGGCCTGCGGGATGCGCCCACGCTGCTGGCGCTGGCGGGGCGAACCTACGATGACACCACCGAGTGGCCGGAGTTGCTGGCGCTGATCTCGCGGCAAAAGGAGCTTAATTTCCAGCCGGGCCAGAATGCCGCGTACTCCAACACGGGATACCTGCTGGCGGCGCAGATTGTCCGACAGGCCAGCGGCAAGTCGCTGCGCCAGTTCGCCGATGAGCGCATATTCGGCCCCCTTGGGATGAAAGACACGCATTATATCGACGATCGGCGGGAGTTGATCCCGCGGCGGGCCAGCGGCTATTCGCCGGAAGGGGAAGGCCGCTTCTCGAACAACAACTCCGGGGCGGTGGATATGACGGGAGCGGCCGGGGTCCACACCACCTTAGAGGATATGGAGCGATGGGAGACCGCATTCTTCGATACCGAGTCCCAACTCGCGCCGCTTATCACGCGCATGCAGCAGGCCGCCACACTGGATAACGGCCAGCCAGACACGATGAAGGATATCCCTGTCGAGTTCGGCCTGGGCCTGTGGCGCGAGCGGTGGGGCAACCGGCATATCGTGGAGCAGAGCGGGATTTGGGGAGGGTACCGCTCGGGGATCTATCGGATACCGGAGGAGCGCTTTTCCGCGATCTGCCTATGCAACCGGTCCGACCCGGACCCGGAGCACATCACACGGCAAGTGGCGGAGATCTTCTATCCGGAGGTCAAGGAGGAACCCCGCGCGCCGGCCAAGCAGAGCGACGCGGCGAAGACAGCCGAGCCCGCTGTTGGCGTGGACGAACTGAGGGCCCTGGAAGGCAATTACCGGTGCGACGAGCTCGATGCGGTGTACCATCTGACGGTCCGCGATGGCAAATTGCACGCCGAGGTCGGGCACAACGATTGGCCGCTGACGGAGGAATCGAAGGGCCGATTCCGCGATGGGCAGGTAGTCTTCACGAGTACGCCGCCGGGCCTGATCCTGGATCTGGAACACCCGCTCTTCGGGATTCACAATCTGCGGCTGAGCCGGGCGCCATAGGAGCGGCGGCGGGGACTCGCGCTAACGGGCGACGATCTTCTCGACGGCCTTGGCGAGCTTCTGGAATTCTTCGCGGGAGACGGAGTTGGGGGCGTACTCGGCGACGGTGAGGCCGCGGGCGACGGCTTCGGCGACCACGATGCGCTGGCCGATGGGCGGGAGCACCTTCTTGCCCACCTCTTCGAGCGAGGAGGAAAGGCTGCGCCCCAGATTGGTATGCAGGAGCACACGGGACGGGACCAGCCGGATGCGGGGGCGCTTGGAGCGGCGTTCGGCGCGGGCTTTCAGAGCCAGGTTGAGGACCCCCTTGAGGGCCAAAAGATCCAGGGGAGAGGGGCCGCAGGGCAGCAGAACCAGGTCGGCGACCAGGGCGGCCTGGTAAGCGGCTTCGGAGATGCCGGGAGGCGTATCGATCAGCACGAAGTCGGCGGCCTGCTCGGCGGTGCGGGCCCGGGCGCGCAGAGTCTCGACACTGCCGCTTTTCACCTTCTCGACACAACGGGAGAGCAGTCCTTCGCCCAGGTCGGCCCAATCCGCCAGGCTATGCTGCGGGTCGGCATCCAGCACCAGAACGCTATGGCCCATGGCGGCGAATTCCCCGGCCAGGTTACCCGCGATGGTGGATTTCCCAATGCCGCCCTTACGCCCCGCAATTGCGATGATCGCCATAGAAGGTACTATAGCGACTTTCGGACTGAGTCAAGAGCGGCCGAGACCACCGGCACCACTTAAGGCTTTGCCGGCTTCAATAGGCCGATGGTGTTGCCGTCGGGATCCGCGAACCAGGCGAACGTGCCGGCCGGGATCGCGATCGGCCCGACCAGCTTCTTGCCGCCCAATTCGGTGGCCTTGTCGAGCGCAGCCTGCACGTCCTCGACGTCCACGTAGAACATGGTGTAATGCTGCGGCTCGTGGCCGAGCGCGGTGATGTGACCCGGGATGCCCTGGGAACTCCCGGTTTCGATATCCGACGCGGGGCCGGCGGCGGTGATCTGCCAACCGAACAGCTTCGAATAGAAATCGCCGGTCCTGGCGCGGTCGCGGCATCCGATCTCAAAATGAACAACTGGGCGTCCCATGGGCTTCTCCTCCCGTTGAGCGAGTAACTGTGGCGCCGCTGCCGCCAACAAGAGCGCGGAGCGGCGTGTAAGCAGGTCTTTGGATTGAGCGTGGCGCATCCTTGGCCCCCGATTTCTTGGATGCAGCCACAGGCCGCTGGGGAGCAGGTCCGCGAAAACCGCCTATTTGGCGATCGCACGCAGAGGAACCTGGGATGTCGGAGACGCCGGGCAGAAGCCCGGCGGCAGCCTGAAAGGGCTGACCCCACGCTGCTTACTTGGCGATCACGCGCAACGGGACCTGGCTGGTCTGGCTGGAACTGGGCCCCACCATTATGTCGAAGACGCCCGGTTCGACCACGGGTTGCATGTCGCGGTTCAACAACTCGAGGTCGCGAGGCGTGAGCTTGAATTCAAGGGTCTGTTTGGCGCCGGGTGGGAGGCTGACCCGCTCGAAGCCACGCAGTTCCATGACGGGGCGAGTTACCGAGGCCACCTGCTGATGAATGTACAACTGGGCGACCTCGTCCCCGGCGCGGCTGCCGGTGTTGGTCACATCCACGAAGACGGAAGCAGCCCCCTGGGGGCCGATCTCGGCAGGCTCGACGCGCAGATTATCGAACTTGAAGGTTGTGTAACTGAGGCCCCAGCCGAAGGGGAAGAGCGGCTTTCTACTGGTGAACAGGTACTCGCGGTTCATGGAGGGTTTGTGGTTGTAGTAATCGGGGAGCTGGCCGACAGAGCGCGGAAAGCCGATGGGGAGCTTGCCGCCGGGATTGACGTCGCCGAATAGGACGGCGGCGGCCGCGGTTCCGCCTTCCTGTCCCAGATACCAGCCTTCGAGGATGGCCGGAACGTGTTCCACCGCGTAGTTAATGGAAAGCGGGCGGCCGTTAATCAGGAACACTATGGTTGGTTTTCCGGTCTCGACGACGGCGCGAATCAGTTGGTCCTGATAGCCGATGAGGTCGAGGGAATCGCGGTCGCCCAGGTGAACGGCGGACCAGGCTTCGCGATTGGTGCTCTCGTTCTCTCCCACGACGATGATAGCGACATCCGCATTCCGCGCCACCTCGGTGGCCTCCTGAATGCTCTTCAACTGGGACTCGGGAGTGGGGAGCTTCACCGCGTTCTCGACCCAGCCGATCCAGCCCTGCTTGCCCTCGGTGATCTTGCAGCCCTCGGAGTAAACCACTTTCGCGGCGGCGCCGACGCGCGCTCGGATTCCGTCCAGGAGGCTCACCGAGTGGGCGGGCTCGCGGCTATAGCCGCCCAGGTGAACGTCGGCCGCATTGGGGCCCAGGACGGCGATGGTCTTGAACTTCGCCGGGTCGAGGGGCAGCAGGTTGCCGTCGTTCTTGAGGAGCACGATGGCTTCCTGGGCGGTTTTAAGCGCCAACTGGCGATGCTCGGGGCTATTGGTGATGCGCTCGGCGTAGTCGGGATCGACATAGGGATTCTCGAACAGCCCCAGACGAAACTTAGCAGCCAGGATGCGGGAGACGGCCTGGTCCACTTGCCACTGGGGCACTTGGCCCTGCTTGACCTGGTCGAGGAGGGTGCGGTAGACGGAGCCGTCGCTGAGGTCGTAATCGACGCCCGCGGCCAGAGCCTGGCGGGCCGCGTCCGCCTTGTCGGCCGCCACGTGGTGGGTCTCGTAGAGCATCTGGAGACCGCCGCCATCGGAGGTCACGAAGCCGCGGAATCCCCACTCCTGGCGCAGAACACGGTCCAGCAGCCAGGCGTTGACGTGGGAGGGGATGCCGTCGATCTCGTTGTAGGAGGCCATCACGCTACTGACATTCGCCTCGACGACCGCGGCGCGGAAGGCCGGCAAGTACGACTCGCGGATCACACGCTCGGAGTAATTGCCGGGAGCGGTGTTGGTGCCTCCCTCCGGGGCGCCGTGCACCGCGAAATGCTTGGCGGTGGCCAGGACATGGTGGCGATCGAGGATGAAACTCGGCCCTTGGAGGCCCTGGATGGCGGCCACGCCGATGCGGGCGCCGAGGTAGGGATCCTCGCCGTAGGTTTCCTCGGTGCGGCCCCAGCGCGGATCGCGGGCCAGATCGAGCACCGGGGTGAAAGCCTGCTCGACTCCCGCGGAAGCCATCTCATCGGCGGCGGCGGAGAACACTTGCCGGACCAGCGCGGGGTCCCAGGTGCTGGCCAGGCCGAGAGCCTGCGGAAAACTGGTGGCGCCGTTGGACATGAAGCCGTGCAGCGCCTCGCCGAATTGAATGTCGGGGATGCCCAGGCGGGTCTTCTCGAGCAGGTATCGCTGCACCGCGTTCCTGAGGATGGCGGCGTCGCGCACGCCGATCCGCGAGTTGGGGCCCATCATCTGAAAGAACGCCAGACGGGCGCTCTTGGTGTCGAACTTCCCGGTGGTATCGAGGACCTCGGGCGGGCGGTGGGGCGCCAGTTGAGCGATCTTCTCTTCAAGGGTCATTCGCGCGAGCAGGCCGGCGACCCGCTGCTGGATGGGAAGGCGGGGATTTCGATAATCCGGCGCGGCTTCCTGTGCCGGGATCGAGCCGGAAACCAGCAGGGCCAACCCCAGACAGGCGGCCGCCTTCGCGAATCCGGTCGAGCCAGGGATCTTCGTCATGCGCAATTCACCTCTGAACGATTGTAGCCTGTGCGCGGGCGGACGGGATGGCGCGGCGGCTCTGCTAAGATGGGCGCATGGTGCGTCCTGAAAGACGCGTTGTTCCAGCAGGTGCGAGTCCTGTCCGGGTAAGCGCCGGAGCGCCCGGTGGCAGACTCCAGCCGGGAGGAGAGATCCGCCCGAGCCAAGCGGAGTGTCAAAAGCCCTTGAAAGAGAGGGAAGCAAACCAGCGGGCCGCAACGATCGGTGAACGCAACAGCCTCGTCAGATTATCAGCCGAAAGGTGTTTGGGAGAGCCGAGCCGTTCGTGTCACGGCGAAGGCAACAGACAAGGGTGCAGTACCCGGCGCCAGCCAAACCCAGAAGATCATCGTTAAGCAGTGTGCCGGAAGACGGCATGCACGCTTTGAAAGGGGGTTGTATGGAAACGGGCTGGCAGCAGTAGCCGGTACCGCGCCATAATCTACCAATGCCGTTTTCTCGCATGCTGGTGGTGCGGCAGAACTTTCCCGACCGGCGAGTGTTGGACATTCCGGGCGAGATTCTGAAGGGACTTTCAGCGGCCGGATTTGCGTCGCGGCTACAGCCGGGCGCGCGCGTGGCGATCGGCGTGGGCAGCCGCGGCATTTCCAACCTGGCGACCATCGTGCGCGCGGTGGTGGACTACTGGACCAACCAGGGAATGCGTCCGGCCATTTTTCCGGCCATGGGGAGCCACGGAGCCGCCACGGCCGAGGGGCAGGCGGACGTGCTGGCGCACTACGGGATCGACCCGGCCACGATGGGATGCCCGGTGGTCAGCGCGCTGGAGGTAGTCTCGCTGGGCCGCTCCGAGCAGGGCATCGAGACGTTCATGGACCGCGGCGCGTTCGAGAGCGATGGCGTCATGCTGATCAATCGGGTGAAGTGGCATACCGACTTCGCCGGCCGGCTGGAGAGCGGCCTGTTCAAGATGATGGCCATCGGCCTGGGCAAGTTCGCGGGGGCGCAGCAGTATCACACCTACGGTGTCCGCAGGGGCCTGGAGCAAGTGATCCGCGACGTGGGGCGGCAGGTGCTGACCTCGGGCAAGATCCTGGGCGGCCTGGCCATCCTGGAGGACGCGTACCACAACACCGCGAGGCTGGAGGCGGTCCCGATCGAGACCATGGAGCGGCGGGAAGAGGAATTGCTCGAGCTTGCGAAGACCTGGGCGGGGCGCATCCCGGCGGAGGAGCTGGATCTGCTGATCGTGGACGAGATCGGGAAGAACATCAGCGGCGCCGGGATGGACACCAAGGTGATCAACCGCTCGATCTTCGCCGAGTACAATCCGTTTCCGAACGCCCCGCGCATCCGGCGCGTGTTCGCCCGGGACCTCAGCGGCCTGACTTACAACAACGCGGTGGGGGTGGGCCTGGCGGACGTGGTGACGGACCGCCTGGTGAACAGCATCGACTGGGGCGCCACTTACATCAACTCACTAACTGCTTCGACGCCTTCGGGCATCCGCACGCCGATCCATTTTCCGAGCGACCGCGAGTGCATCGAGCGGATCTCGACCACGGTGGGCAAGTTCGGCCCAGCGGAGGTCGCCATCGGCTGGATCCGGAACACGCTGGAACTGGCCAGACTGGCGCTAAGTGAAAACCTGCTGCCCGAAATCCGGCGGAATCCGGACCTCGAGATTCTGGGGCCGCCGCAGGAACTGGAATTCGACGCGGAAGGCAACCTGCGGAGCCCGTTCTAAAGGGCCCAGAAAAAGGGGCGGCAGCACGACACAACCGCCGCCCTATCCAAGGAGCAGACTAGCCGGCCGCATTGGCCAGCAGGGATTGAATCTTGCTGAATACCGTGCTGATGCTCGCGGATACGTTGGGCATCAGAGCCCCGGCGGCGACTGCCACGAAACCCGCCATGAGGGCGTACTCGATCAGGTCCTGGCCTTGATCGTCCTTCAAGAAATGCGTGATGTGCTTCATTCCTTCTCCTTCTCGCCCAGGCGGTGGCTTGGTGCATCAAGAGTAACCCGGATAGGGGTAAGTTGTAATAGGCGGAAGGGCCTATGTGCGGTGCCTAATTCGATTTACACGAACGACGTTTCCAGAGGGGGCCCGACTTATTCGGCGAGGATTCCGGATTTTCGCGCCACGCGGCTCAAGATTTCGAGGGCGCGGTCGATAAGGTCGCGGGAGTGTGTCGCGGTCATAATGGTGCGGACGCGCGCCTTGCCTTGCGCGACGGTCGGGTAGCCGATTCCGGTGGCGAAGACGCCCTCTTCGAAGAGGGCGCGGGAAAACGCATGGGCGGCGCCGGCGTCGCCCACCAGGATGGGGGTGATGGGCGTCTCGCTGGAGCCGGTGCGAAAGCCCGCGGCCTCCAGGGCGCTCTTGAAGTAGCGCGTGTTGTTCCACAGGTTCTCGATGCGCTCGGGCTCCCGCTCGAGGATGTCGAAGGCGGCCAGGCAGGAGGCGGCCACGGCGGGTGGGTGCGAGGTCGAGAACAGGAACGGCCGGGCGCGGTGATACAGAAACTCGATCAGCTCGCGGCGCCCGCAGACGTATCCGCCGAGCACCCCAATAGCCTTGGAGAGCGTTCCGACCTGGATGTCCACCTGGCCGTGCAGGCCGAAGTGATCCACGGTGCCGCGCCCATTGCGGCCCAGTACGCCCGAGGCGTGCGCATCGTCGATCATGAGAATCGCCCCGTGCCGCTGCGCGATTTCAACCAGGGCGGGAAGCGGCGCGATGTCGCCGTCCATGGAGAAGACGCCGTCGGTGGCGAGGAGCTTGCGTCCCGGCTGGCTGTCGAGGTCCTGGAGGATGCGCCCGGCGGCAGCGGTGTCCTTGTGGGGGAAGACGTGGATCTTAGCTTTCGAGAGGCGGCAGCCGTCTATGATGCTGGCGTGGTTGAGTTCGTCGGAGACGATGTGGTCCTCGGGAGTGAGGATGGCGGCCACGGTGCCCGAGTTGGCGGCGAAGCCGGATTGAAACACCACGCAGGACTCGACCCGCTTGAACTCTGCGATGCGCCGCTCGAGTTCCAGGTGGATGCTCATGGTGCCGGCGATGGAGCGAACCGCTCCCGAGCCGGCGCCGTAGCGGCGCGTGGCCTGGATGGCCGCTTCGATGAGCTGGGGATGATCGGCCAGGCCCAGGTAGTTGTTGGATGCCAGGTTGATAACCTCCCGGCCATCGATGCGGCAAACGGGCTGGCAGGCGGTCTGGAGTTCGCGCAGCGTCTGGTACGTGCCCGCCTGCTTCCAGCTCTCGATCTGCTCTCCGAGATACTCGAGTGGATTGTGCATGACGCCCCCTGCTCCGATTGTAGATCGGCCTAAAACCGATCGGGGACGACGAAGGGCTTGCGGTAGTCGCGAGTGAACAATTCGTTAGCTTGCGGGTCGCCTGGGCAGGTGTAGGCGGAGGCGTCGAAGACGATGCTGCGGCCGAGCCGGTAGGAGATGTTGGCCAGGTGGACGAGCGTGCAGGAGATGGCGCCCTCTTCAATGGGGGCGCTCAGCAGTTCCTGCTTCCGGCTCCGCACGGCGGCGATGAAATTGGCGAAATGGTTGCCGGACTCGGTCCGGGTGGGGCCGGGTTCCCGACGGCGCCCAAGGAAGGTTGTGAACTTCCCGTAGCCATCCACGGCCAGGAAGCCCTTGGATCCATAAAAGACATTCCCGAGGGTGCCCGATTCGCCCGGGCGCTCGCCGATTCCGGCCTCGTGGTTGGCGATCCAGTGGCGCACGGCGCATTCCATCATCTTCTTCTTGCCGCCGGGAGCGGGGAATTCGTAGAGCGCGGTGAGGGTGTTGGGCGTTTCCTGGTCGTCGTCGAACATAAAGTGGCCGCCCAGCGCGGTGACCTGGGTGGGATAGGCGACGCCCAGCCCCCAGCGCGCCATGTCCAGCTCATGGATGGCCTGATTGCCGAGATCGCCGTCGCCGTAATCCCAGAACCAGTGCCAATTGTAATGGAAGCGGTTCTCGGTGAACGGGCGCACCGGCGCGGGGCCGAGCCACAAGTCGTAGTTCACGCCGGCCGGTACCGGCGCGACGGGCTTGCGTCCGATGGTGTCCCGCCATTTGAAGCACAGGCCGCGGCCCAGGTAGAGGTCCCCCAGTAGGCCCTCCCGCATATGTTGGACGGCCTCTTGCAAGGCCGGGCTGGAGCGGCTCTGGGTGCCGTGCTGTGCGATGCGGTTGTAGCGCGCCCTCGCGGCGACGATTTGCCTCGACTCGAACATGTTGTGCGTACAGGGTTTCTCGACGTAGACGTCCTTGCCCGCCGCCATGGACCAGATGGCCTGGAGCGTGTGGCTGTGATTGGGCGTGGCGATAGAGACGGCGTCGATGGAGCGGTCCTCGATCAGTCGGCGCATATCGGTGAACGCCGCCGGCTGCTTCCTGGCGAGGGATTCGGCCAAATCCACCCGGTCCTTGAGGACTCTATCATCGACATCGCACAAGGCCGCCACCTCGACGTTGGGCAGCTTCGCGAAGGCCGTTATATGGTCCTTGCCCCGGCCCCGCAGGCCCACGCAGGCCACCCGCACGGTGTCGTTGGGACTGGCCAGCGAACTCGAGCGCAATCCTTCGGCCGCGGCCGCCGCACCCATCAGGAAATATCTACGATTCATCGGAGTATCCCCCCAAACTCTACCACCCGAAGGGCGCTGCCGCTGCCGCGCGGGTGACGTCGGCGGTGGGCGGGGCACGGAGGCTGGGCGGGCGAACGAGTGCCACTGTGGCTTGCGCCGCGCGGGGTTTTGTGGTGCGCTGAAGATATGGAGAGCGCTACGTTTGCCGAGGGCTGCTTTTGGGGCGTCGAGGAGGCATTCCGGTCGCTAAAAGGCGTGCATTCCACGCGCGTGGGATACATTGGGGGACACTGGCCGAATCCCACCTATAAGGATGTTTGCACGGACCAGACCGGGCACGCCGAGGCGGTCGAGGTGGAGTTCGATCCGGCTGAAATCTCTTACGGCGAGCTGCTCAAGGTGTTCTGGGAGACGCATGACCCGACCACGCCCAACCGCCAGGGGCCGGACACCGGGACGCAGTACCGGTCGGCAGTTTTCTTCCACACGCCGGAGCAGGAGGCCGCCGCCCGTGCGTTCCGGGAGGAACTGGAGCGCTCGGGGCGGTATCGCCACCCGATTGTGACCGAGATCGTTCCGGGGGTGGAGTTCTGGCCCGCGGAGGAGTATCACCAGCGTTATCTGGCCAAGCGCGGCCAGGCGAACTGCCACATTTAGTGCTTTCGAAAGCGGTAGTCGGGGATCTGCGGCATCTTCACCAGCTCGCACATCTCGAAGAGGCGGGAGCGGGCCCTTTCGCCGATCTTCTGCGAGAGCGGGATGCGGACGTCGAGGGTGCCTTGCATGCGCTGGACGATGGCGTCGCCGGCGTCGGGATCGGGGAGATTGGTGGTGACGAGGAGCGGTTTCTTGTTGTTGCAGCGAGAGGTCACGATGGCGGTCAGGGTATCTTCGACCCACTCGGAGATGCGCTGCGAACCCAAGTCGTCGAGGAGCAGAATGCCCACATCGAGGCAGGATTGGTAGGCGGCGCGCTCGCTGGAGCCCTCCTCGGCGTTCCAGCCCGCGCGGATCTGCTCCAGGAGATGGCTGTAGTCGAAAAACAGGCCTTGAAATCCCTTGGCCATGAGGGCGCGCAGCACGGCCACCGCCAGATGCGTCTTGCCGGTGCCAGTGGGACCGATCAGCAGCAGGCCGGGTTTAGGGACCAGGGGGAACTCCTTGACGTAGCCCTGCAGCTTCACGAAGATCTGGCTGAGCGCCAGATAGGCGATGGGATGGTTCTGGGGGATGATGAAGTTGTCAAGCGACGCGTCGCGATAGAGCGGAGGGATGTTGGCTTCGGCCTCCCGGTCCACGGGCGTTTCCAGGGAGGCGCAGTCGCAGCGCTGGGCGCCGGAGACGCCGTCCCGCTCGAGGATCACCCATCCGGAGCCGCCGCACTTCTGGCACGCCATCAGCCCCATTATGCACCAAGCGGGGCGGGCGTTCCGGGGCGGGGAGGGAGGCTTCTCCGGCCGGGAACCGAGGTTGCGGGGCGGGGAGGGATGCTTTTCCCGCCGGGAACCGAGGTTGGGGGGCGGGAACGGCGGCTTCGATCGCCGGGAGCCGGAGTTGGGCGGTGGGAACGGCGGCTTATCCCACCGGGTGTTGGGCGTGTTATCGTGTCAGCAGCGGCGCCATGGCAGGCCAGGACATCCAGGGATCGTTGAAGAAACGCGGCATCCGCCTCACGCGGCAGCGGCGGCTGCTGCTCGATCTGATCGAGAAATCCGGGCAGCATCTGGACGCCGAACAGCTTTACGAACAGGCCAAGCGGAAGGATCCGAAGCTCAACCGGGTGACGGTGTACCGCACGCTCAAGATGCTCAAGCAGGGCCAACTGGTGGACGAGCTGGACCTGATGCACTACGGCGGCGACCAGCACTACTACGAGACCCGGATGAAGCAGGCGCACGCGCACGTGGTGTGCCTGCGCTGCGGGAAGGTGGAGGAATTCTACGGCGAACCGCTGCAGCGGCTGCGGCGGCAGATCGAGATGCACTTCGGGTTCCAGATTCTGGTGGCGCGGACGGAAGTGGGTGGCTATTGCTCGAACTGTCAAGTGTTGCGCGCGCGCGAGATGGAGGAGGCCGCGGCCGCGGCGCCTCTCGCCGCCACCCCGAAAGAGCGGCACAACTAAGAGGGCGAAATGGATTCTGAATCCGCACGGGGCACAGCGTCTCCGGCGTTTCTGACGGTGAGAAGCCCCTCCGGGACCGAGACCCGGGTGGCCTTGGAGCAGATGCCGTTCCGCATCGGCCGTCACGCCGACAACGAACTGGTGCTGCGCGACAGCCGCGCCTCGCGCCAGCACGCGCAGATCGTGGCCGAGGGCGGAGCGTACTTCCTGGAGGACGTGGGCAGCAACTACGGCGTATTCGTCAACGGAGAGCGGGTGCAGCGCAGCAAGCTGAAGAGCAACGACCAGATCGAGTTCGGGTTTCCGGACTCCTACCACATGGTGTTCTCGCTGGGCGAAATCCCGTCCCGGACCAAGCGGGAGAAGGCGGCCGCGCCGGCCGCCGAGATCGCCGGCGGAGCGAACCTGGGCAAGCTGCGGGCCATGCTGGAGCTGGCGAGGGCGCTGCAGGCCTCGCTCTCGACCGATGAGGTGCTGGTGGCGTTGGTGGACGCGGCGCTGGCGGTGACCGGTTGCGAGCGCGGCTTCCTGCTGATGCGGCGGGGCGACGAATTGGAGATCCGCATAGGGCGGTCGAAGACCGGGCCGCTGGCCTCGACCGACCTGCGGGTGCCCGCCAGCCTGCTGATGCGCGCGCTCAAGCAGCGCAAGGAATTCCTGTCGATGGAGTTCGACCCCGCGGCCGGGGGGCCGGAGCGCACGGTGGCGGACCTGGAATTGCGCAGCGTGGTATGCGTGCCGATGGTGCGCGTGCGCACGGGATCGGCGCAGGAAACGGCGGCATTCCATCCCCTGGACGACACGGTGGGGCTGCTCTACATGGACTCGCGGCTCAAGAGCGCCGATCTGTCGTCGGGGGGGCGGGAACTGCTGACCACGCTGGCGCTGGAAGCCTCGACGGTGCTGGAGAACGCGCGCCTCCTGGAGGAGCAGTGGGCGCGGCAGCGCATGGAGCACGAGCTGGCCATCGCGCGCCAGATTCAGGAAAGCCTGCTGCCGCGTGCGCTGCCCACCAGCGGATGGTTCCGCGCGGCCGCCTCCAGCATTCCCTGTAACGAAGTGGGCGGCGATTTTCTGGACGTGCGCCAGATCCACAGGCTCTGCTGGATCGCTATCTCCGCGGACGTTTCCGGCAAGGGGGTCGGCGCGGCCCTGCTGGCCAGCCTGTTGCAAGGCCTATTCCTGGCCGCTCCCTATACCAAGCTCTCGATTGAGGAGATGATGTTGCGCGTGAACCGCTTCCTCAACGAACGGACGGGAGGCGAACAGTACGTGACGATCTTCTACTGCACGGTGGAGGCGAGCGGGCTGATGCGCTGGGTCAACGCCGGGCACCCGCCGCCGCTGGTGATGCGGGCCGGCGGGCAGCTGGACCGGCTGGCCGCCAACGGGGTGCCGGTGGGCATGCTGGGCGAATCCACCTACACCGTGGAGGAAGGCCGGCTGGAGGCGGGCGACAAGATCGTGATGTACAGCGATGGCCTGACCGAAGCCCGCAACGCCGAGCGGGAATTCTATGGGCTGAAGCGGCTGTGCGCGGTGCTGAACACTCAGGCGGCCGCGAGCTGCCAGGGACTTCACGCAGCGATTCTATCCGATCTCGACGAGTTCACCGGGCGCGCCCCGCAGAGCGACGACATCAGCCTGGCGGTGCTGGAGTACCGGCCGGAGTAGGCGGCTCCACCTAAGGCGCCGGGCGTCACTGCGGCAGGATCGGCACAGGTTCCCAGGGGATTTTGAAAGGATCTCCGCTTAGCGGGCGAATCTTCAGCAGTGCGCTCCATGTTCGCGGGCCCGGGCTGGCGGCGGGATTGACCTTGGCGTCGATCTGCGTGGCCAGTTCGTACACTCGGCCGGCGCTCAGTGAAGCCGAGTAAGTCCTGTTGCTCACCGAGTTATAGATCTCGCGGGTGATCTGGCCTGGCGCAGTCAGGAACTGCGCGCCCATTTCGAAGGAATGCGTGCCAGGATCCAGCAGATAGCCGTTGCGGAGGGTGACCGCATCGCATTGCATCCACACTTTGTTCTTCTTCCCGGGCAAGTACCTTGTGCCCATCACTCCGTTGGCCCTAAGTCGATCCAGTAGAAGCGGATACGGGGAACTGCCGTCGACGGTGATCGGATTCAACCTGCCACCGTCGATGGACAAGAGCTTCGCGCTGCCCACAACTACGAGGATCGCCTTGCGGGGTTCGTATCGGATGAGCAGCGGCCAATACTCTAGAGCGCCGACGCCCCCGAATTCATAGGGTCCAGTCTTAGGCGCATCATTGCCGGCGCACCGTCCCAGGGAATGAAACGAAAAGACGGCGCCCAAAAACACGGCCGAGCAGAGCGTTATCAGGGCGGCTTTGGTCATGCATCCGATCATATCAGAGGCGCTTTTGCAAGAGGTTGGGTCCGGAACAGGAGGCTGCCTCAGGCGATCTTGCGCAGCAGGATAGCGGAGTTCTTGCTGCCGAAGGCGATGCAGTTGGAGAGGGCGTATTCCAGATCCATGCGGCGGCCGACGTCGGTGACGTAGTCCAGGTCGCACTGCGGATCGGGGACATCCAGGTTGATGGTGGGCGGCAGCACGCCGTCGCGCATGGCGAGCAGGGTGGCGGCGATGCCGGCGGCTCCACAAGCGCCCTGGGGATGGCCGATGAGGCTCTTGAGCGAAGAGCCGGCGAGCTTGGCGGCGTGCCCGTCGAAGGCCAGGTGGGTGGCTTTGGTCTCGATGCGGTCGTTGAGCTCGGTGGAAGTGCCGTGGTAGTGAATGTACTGGACGGCTTCGGGCGGAATGCCGCCCTCGGCGATGGCCAACCGCATGGCGCGAGCGGGTTCCTCGCCGCATTCCTCGAGCCGGACGCGGTGGAAGGCCTCGCAAGTCGAGCCATAGCCCGCGATCTCGCCGTAAATCTTGGCGCCGCGGGCGCGGGCGCGCTCGAGTTCCTCGAGCACGAAGAACCAGGAGCCTTCGGCGACCACGAACCCGTCGCGATCGCGGGAGAAGGGGCGCGAGGCGCGCTGGGGCTCGGCGTTCCAGCGTGTGCTCATGATGCGCATGAGCATGAAGCCGCGCAGGATCAGGGGCGCGATGGGCGCGTCGACGCCGCCGGAGACCATCACGTCGATCACGCCGGAGCGAATGTTGCGGTAGGCGTAGCCGATGGCGTCGGTCGAGGAGGTGCAGCCGGTGGAGAGGACGTGGCTGAGGCCGCGGAAGCCGAAGCGCATGGAGACTTCGCCGGCCAGCGTGCCGATGGTCCCGGTGGGAACCACGTACACGCTGCATTGCCGCTCCTTGCCGGCGTAATAGAGGCGGTACTGCTCCTCGGTAAACTCCTGGCTGCCCCCGCCGGAGCCCAGGATCACGCCGATCTGGCGGAGCTGGTCGCGCGACATGCGAGCGGGCTCGATGCCGGAGTCGGCGAGAGCTTCCTGCACGGCGGCGACGGCGAGCGGCGCGGCGCGGGAGACGTGCGGGCGGTCCTTGGGCGTTACGTAATCCTCCTCGCGGAAGCCGGTCACTTCTCCGGCCACCTGAACGGCATAGCGGGAAGCGTCGAAACGGGTAATGCGGCGGACGCCGCTACGGCCGTTGCGGGTGGCTTCCCAGAAGGCCTCCCTGCCAATACCATTCGGACTCACGGCCCCGATGCCCGTGATCACAACGCGACGATTCATCGCTACTCCGGCAGTTAAGATAGCGCCAGCGCAAACAGGCGCATGTGCTAGTATAGGCTCTTTCAGATGGGTCTGGGAAATCAGGGCCGGGTGGGCGCACTGCTGGTGCGCGCGTTGGCGGGCATCGAGACCGGCGTGCTGGGAGGCCTGGCGATGTGGGTGTGGCTGGCGGCCAGCTCGGCGTTGGACCGGCAGCCAGTGTGGACCATCCCCAACCTGCTGGCCTCGGTGTTCTACGGCCGCGACGCGCTGCGGCGGGATTTTAGCGGGCTCACCATCACCGGGCTGGCGCTGCACCTGTTCGCGGCGGGACTGGCCGGACTGCTGTTTGGCTTGCTAATCGGGGAATCGCAGAACCGGCTGAGAGTGGCCCTGTTGGGCATTTTGACCGGCCTGGTCTGGCACCATTTCTCGGAAGTGCTCTTTTGGAGGAAGCTGGGGGCCCTGGCGGCGATCTACAGTCCGGTGCGGCCGATGCTGCTGGCGCACCTGATTTTTGGATTTGCGCTGGCCTGGTATCCCAGCGCGCTGGGAGCGGCGCGGAGGCAGTTTCCGGGGGAGCCGGCGTCCCCGGCCGCCCCGGAAGCGGCCTGACCTGGGCGGGAGCCCCAAACTGCCGGGCCGCAATCGGTTAGAATTGGAGATTCGAGTTCTGTGCGGTATTGGGCCCATCGGGTGAAACCTGGCGGTGACCTCCGACGTCGGAAGAAGAGCGCAGAGTGGAGAGGAACTAAGTCTGCATGATGTTTGACAGGCCCGGGCGCCTGTGGCTGTTGATGGTTTGTGTCTGTTCGCTGAGTGCGGGCGCCCAGACGCAGCAGCCATCGCCGCCCCAGCAGAAAGATCAGCAAAATCCGTTCGAGACGGTTCCCCAGGCGGCTGAGGAGCCGGCCAAGCCGGCCCAGAGGCCCTCCGCTCCCGCGCAGGCGAAGCCGGGCTTGGAGGCGCCCGCCGGGGTCACGGCGCAGGCGCCCGGCCGGACGGATATCATCGAGGCGGTCGAGTTCAAGGGCGCGCGCCGAGTGCCGCAGGACACGTTGCGCGCGATGATTTACACCAAGAAGGGCGACCGGTTCGATCCCGATACGCTGCGCCGCGACTTCATGGTGTTGTGGAACACGGCGCGCTTCGACGACATCCGGCTGGAGCAGGAGCAGGGGCCGAACGGGATCATTATACGGTTCGTGCTGGTGGAGCGGCCGGTGGTGCGGTCGATCAAGTACGAAGGCATCAAGTCGGTGTCGGTCTCGGAGATCCTGGACCGGTTCAAGGAGCGGCACGTCGGCTTGACGGTGGAATCGCAGTTCGATCAGGGCAAGGTGCAGCGGGCTTCGGTGGTGCTGAAGGAGTTCCTGTCGGAGCGCGGCCGGCAATACGCGACCGTCACGCCCGAGTTGCGGCAGATCCCGCCCTCCTCGCTGGAAGTGACCTTCCGGGTGAACGAGGGGCCGAAGGTGAAGGTGGGGGAGTTCGAGTTCGATGGCAACGAGATGTACCCGGACAAGGATCTGGTCCATGCCATGAAGAATCTGCGGCCGATCGGCCTTCCGCACTCCATCCTGTTCGAGGACATTTTCTCGAAGACCTACGACCTGTCCAAGCTGGAAGAGGACCGGGAGAGCCTCCACATGTTCTATCGGGACCGCGGCTACTTCATGGCCCGGACTCTGGAGCCTACGGTGACGCTGCGGAAAGTGGGCGGAGGCAAGTTCCGCATCCCGCTGTTCTACATGAACGAGCCGGGGATCCGCGCGGATATTGCGATCCCGGTGGAGGAGGGGCGGAGGTACAAGATCCGCAACTGGAACTACGTGGGCGTGAAGCTGTTCCGGGTGCCGGAAGCCCTGACCACGAAGCTGTTCGGGATGGGGCCGGGGGACGTATTCTCGACGGCCAAGTTCCGCAAGGGCATCGAGAAGATGCGCGACCTGTACGGCATGTACGGCTACATCGATTTCGTTCCGGACCCGCTTCCGGAGGCGGTGCCGGGCACGGACTTCGTGGACGTGACTTTCAACGTGGACGAGGGCAAGCAATTTTACATCCGGCGCATCGATTTTACCGGCAACACGACCACGCGCGACAAGGTGATCCGCCGCCAACTGATGGTGGACGAAGGCGACCTGTTCAACAGCAAGTTGTGGGAAATGAGCGTGCTGCGGCTGAACCAACTGGGGTACTTCGAGATGCTCAAGAAGGAGGACGCCGCACAGATCACGCGCGACCCGCACACCAACACGGTGGACATTCTGCTGAAGGTGAAAGAGCGGGGGAAGAACTCGATCGGCCTGACGGGCGGAGTGAGCGGCATCGCGGGGAGCTTCATCGGGTTGAATTACTCGACTAACAACTTCATGGGCCTGGGCGAGACGCTGTCGCTGTCGTCGCAGTTGGGGACGCGGCTGCGGAACGTGACTTTTGGCTTTACCGAGCCGTTTTTCCTGGATCGCCCGATCCAGTTGGGGTTCACGATCTTCACGCAGCGGTTCAACTACGACCAGGGGCGCGAGGCGTCGATCCTGGCGGGAGAGAACCTGATTCCGTACTACCAGGCGCTGGGCCCGCAGAACCTGATGAACTACATCCAGGACTCCAAGGGGTTCACGGTCTTCGCCACCTATCCGCTGAAACGGACGTTCGCGCGGGTGGGGCTGACATACGGCTTCAGCGAGTCGAACTACCGGGCGCTGACCACGGCCGCGACGGATACGTTCGAGTACCTGAACTATCTGAACCTGAGCGGGCCCAGCGCGCTGCGGGGCGTCAAGACCAGCATGGTCACGCCCTCCTACAGCTACAACTCGGTGAACCACCCCATCGACCCCACCGGCGGCCGGAGCCTGTCGATCTCGGCGGGGTTCGCCAGTTCCGCGATGGGGGGGAACGTGAACCTGGTGCAGCCCACGGCCAGCATGACCTATTTCCACACGGCGCCGGGCCATAAGACCCACATCATCGGATTCCGGCTGATGAGCTCGTTCATCTCGGGCTACGGCGGGAAGGAAGCGCCGCCCATGAACCGCTACTACATCGGCGGAGAGAACGACGTCCGCGGATTCGAAATCATGGCGGTCAGCCCCATGGCGTTCATGCCGAGCCAGGCCAGCGTGCCCGTGTATAACCCGGACGGTTCGGCGCGCTTGCAGAAGATCGTCACCAATGGCGTGGTTTCGTATCAAGCGGTGACGATGAGCATCCCGACGTATCAGGTGATCTTCCCGGGAGGCGACTTCCAGGCGGTCGGCAATTTCGAATACCGCATTCCAATCGGAGGACCGGTAAAGCTGGCCTTCTTCTTCGACGCGGGCATGGATAAGGTCCTGCGTCCGGACCAGCTCCAGATCACGGAGGACTGGCTGACCACATTGAACGGCGCCTACCCGACGGCGGGCTTCGACAAGCGAGTTCTGTTGGCGCCGGGAACCCAGAAGCTCCGCACCTCGACCGGGCCGGAGATTCAAGTGATGATGCCGGTGGTCAACGCGCCTTTCCGTTTGTATTGGGCCTACAACCCCACCTGCCTGCGGGAGTACGTGCAGCCGCCGCTGGCAGCGGACCGGGCGCTGTTCCCGAACCAGGCGACCTTCAATTCGGCGGTTGGGCAGTTCGGCGAGGCTTATCCGTTCTTCGAGAAGCGGGACACGTTCCGATTCACGATCGGCAGGACGTTCTGAGAGGCGCTCGCGGGCTTCCGCCGGCGCCAGTATGCTATGATCGAGGCTTCAAAGGAGTTTAACCCGTGAGAAAAAGTGTGTTTAGGGCCCCGCTCTTGGCGCTGGGCTGCGGAGTCGTGGCATTGGCGCAGGCTGGGGCGCCGCCTACCAAGGTGGGCATCATCCACATCCAGAACGCCATCATTCAGACTAAAGACGGCCAGAGGGCAGCCCAGGAGATCGATGCGCGATTCGGCCCCCGGCAGAAGGAAGCCGACCGGAAGGGGGTGGAGCTGCAGGCGCTGGAGACGCAGTATCGCAACGGCGTCAACACGATGAGCGAGGAAGCCAAGAGCAAGCTGGCGCGCGAGATCGAACTGAAGCGCAAGCTGCTGCAGCGGCACCTGGACGACGCGCGGGCGGACCTGGAGCAGGAACAGCGGCGCGTTTTGGACGAGCTGGGGCAGAAGATGATGGTGGTGATCGACAAGTACGCGGCGGACCACGGCTACGCGGTGATCCTGGACGTGAGCACGCAGCAGTCCGGGGTGTTGTACGCGTCGAGCACGATCGACATTACCAGCGAAATCGTGGACCTGTACGACAAGAACTCCGGATTGCCCGCGCCTGCCGCCCCAGCCGCCGGGCCCGCCAAGAAGCCGTAAGACGCCGCCCGCGGAAGCCTATTCCTCGGGCGGGTAGTGTTTCCATGCCAGGTAGCCGATGAGGGTCTTGGCATCGACGATCTTGCGGGCGCGAATCAGAGAGTCGAGTTCCCGGGCGGTGAACCAGCGGCACTGGATCTTCTCGTCCTCCATGGGACTGGCTTGGCCCTCGGTCAGTTCCGTGGCCAGGAAGATGGTCATCTTCTCCGAGACGTAGCCGGGACTGGCATAGAAGGAGACGAGCTTCTTCCACTTGCGGGCGCGATAACCCGTCTCCTCGGCCAGTTCGCGCCTGGCCGCCGCCAGCAGCGATTCGCCGGGATCGATGCGGCCCGCCGGAAGTTCCCACATGGAAGCCTGCGCCGGAAGGCGGTACTGGCGCACCAGCAGGACACGGCCGTTCTCGTCCACCGGCATCATGACGGCGGAGCCCGCGTGGTGGACCACGGCGCGGCGGATCTCGAAGCCGCCTGGCTCGACGGCCAGGTCCTCGGAGACGGTAAAAATCGGGCACTTGTAACGCTGGCGGGAGCGGATGGTCTTCATTTTGCTTCTTCCACCTTAACCTTTCCGAAGGACTCGAGCGGGGCGAGAATCTGCGAGGCGTCCCCCACCACGACGATGGAGGCGGGCTGGGGATCCATGAAGCGGGCCGCGGCGGCCAAAATGCCTTCGGGCGAGACGGCGCGGACCCTCCTGGTGTATTGCTCGAGGTAATCGAGCGGCAAGCCCAGCAGATTGACGGCGGCGACCTGGCTGGCCAGCCCGTCCTGGGTTTCGAGGCGGATCACGAAGACTCCGCTGAGGTAGTTCCTGGCGGTATCGAGTTCCTCGGCGGAAACCGGTTGGGCGCCGATCCGATGCATCTCGTCCAGCAGGGCCTGAATGGCGGGGGCGAGGACCTCGTTGCGCACCTGGGTGACCACCGCGAAGGAACCGGAGTCCTGGAGGGGGTAGGCGGCCGAGTGGGCGTCGTAGGCGTAGCCCTTCTTCTCGCGGACGTTGGCGAAGATGCGGGAACTGGCGCCGCCACCCAGAATGGTGTTGCCTACCAGGAGCGGGAAGTAGCTGGGGTCATGGCGTGGGACGGCCAGGCGGCCGATGCGGATGTCGGCCTGGACGGAGCCGGGGCGATCCACCAGCACGATGGAGCGGCCAGGTTCGGGGAAGCTGGCGAGCGGCGGCGGGGGCAATTCCCGGCTCTTCCAGGTTCCGAATTCGGCGGCGATCAACTCGAGCGCGCGTTCGCGCGGCGGAAGCGCTCCCAGCAGGACCAGCACGGCGTTGTTGGAGGTCAGAGTGCGGTCGCGGAAGCCGGCCAGTGCGGCGCGGTCGAGCCGGTCGATGGTGTCGAGGGTGGGGTCCTGGCGCGAATAGGGATGGGGAGCGAAGAGCAGCCCGGCGAACTTCTCGTCCGCCTGGAACGAGGCCTCGGCACGCTGGGAGAGCAACTCCTGGGCGCGGTTCTGCTTGTAAAGCTCGACTTCCTCCTCGGGAAAACTGGCGCGGCGCGCGACGTCGGCGGCCAGGTTGAGCAGTTGCGGCAGGTTCTCGGAGAGGGCGCTCGCGGCCAGCAGCAGATGGTCGGGACTGGAACTGGCGTGCAGCGAGCCGCCCAGGGCAGCGGTCTCTTCGGCGATCTGGCGGGCGGTGCGGCTCTCGGTTCCCTCGATCAGCAACCCAGCGGCGGCTTCCGAGAGACTGCCGGCGAGCGGGGCGGGGTCGTACTTGGAGCCGGCCTGGAAGCCCAGGCGCGCGGTCACCATAGGGAAGCGGCGATCCTCGATCAGCAGGACGGAGAGGCCGTTGGCGAGGCTGGTCTCGAAGACGGGCGGAAGCTTGTAGATGGGCAGAGCGGGCGTTTGGGGAGGCTGGGTCCGATCCATTATTTACCCTCCTCGGGATCGGCGGGCAGGATGTCGAGCATGGTCCGCCGGCGCGGGTCGCAGTAGCGCTGGGCCGCGTCCTGAATCTGGGCGGCGGTGACGGCCAGGAAGGCGTCGCATTCGCTGTTGACGTAGTCGGGATTCCCGTCCAGCAGCTCGTAACGGCCGAGCAGGGAGGCGCGGGCGTGGGAACTTTGAAGTCCCTGAATTCTTCCCGCGAGAAGGTGGGTGCGGGCGCGGCCGAGCTCGCCGGCATCCACGCCGTCTTTCCAGAGGCTGGCGATCTGCTCCTCGACCTGGGCGACAATCTGGGCGCCGGTGAAGGCCGGATTGTAGAGCAGGTACATGGCGTAGAGGCCGGGGTCCTTGTAATCGGTGGGCCCGGCGAAGGGCCAGCCTAGGTTGGCGGCGTACTGGATTACGCTCTTGTTGCCCTTGACCAGGTTCTGATGGAAGCGGGAGCTGTCGCCTCCGGTGAGTAACAGGTCGAGCATGACCAGCGCGTTGTAGTCCGCAGAGCGCCGGGCCGGGCCGGGATAGCCGATCACCAGCGCGGGAACCTTGGCCAGGGGATCGCGGTAGGTGTCGGAGCAGGGTTCGGTGCGCGGCGGCTCGGCTAAATCGGGCGCCACGGCGGGCGGCTGGGACGGGATATCCGCGAACCAGGTCTCCACCAGCTCTCGCGCCTGAGGGACCTGGATGTCGCCGGAGACCACCAGCACGGCGTTGTTGGGCGCGTAATGGGTTTTGAAGAAGCGGGAGACGTCTTCGACGGTGGCGGCCTCGAGGTCCTCGAAAGAGCCGATGAGAGAGTGCGAGCTCTGCCAGTTGCGAAAGGCCAGTTGCGGCCAGCGATCGACGATGGCGGTGGCGTAGGGCTGGTTGTCGAAGGAGAGGCGGCGCTCCTGCTTCACGGCCTCGCGCTGGTTGTCGAGGTTGGCCGGGTTGATGGCCAGGGCGCGCATGCGGTCGGCTTCGAGCCACAGACCCAGGGCCAGCTTGTTGGAAGGCAGAAGCTCGAAGTAATCGGTGTAGTCCGGATGGGTAGAGCCGTTGAGGGAGCCGCCGTTGGATTCGACGAGCTTGAAATGGGCGCCTTTGGGAGCGTTCTCGGAGCCCTGGAACATCATGTGCTCGAAGAGGTGGGCGAAGCCGGTGCGGCCGGGTTCCTCGGCGCGGGCGCCGACGCCGTAAACGATATAGACGGTGACCACGGGCACGGCGTTGTCGGGAGAGAAGATCACGCGCAGGCCGTTCGGGAGCGTGTGCCTGAGAATGGGGATGTGGAGCGGAGTCATAGTGCGGTGAGCTGCTTCTGGAACTCCTTTAATGGTAGCGTATTGACGATGTCGGAGGCTTCCAGCCAGCCTCGGCGGGCCATGGTGACGCCGTAGCGCATGTTGGCGAGATGCTGCGGATGATGGGAATCCGTGTTGACGACGAAGCGCGCGCCGCGGAGTTTGGCCGCGTGCAGCAGAGTATCGTGGAGGTCGAGTCGCTCGGGGCTCGCGTTGATCTCGAGAGCGACGTTGCGGCGGACGGCGGCCTCGACCACGCGCTCGAAGTCGAAGGAGAAAGGCTCGCGGGCCAGCAGGAGACGGCCGGTGGGATGGCCGAGGACGCGCAGGTAGGGGCATTCGAGAGCGCGCAGGAGGCGGGCGGTCATCTCGGCGGAATCCTGATTCATGTAGCTATGCACGCTTCCGATTACCAGGTCGAGCGATGACAGGGCTTCGTCGTCGAGGTCCATGGCGCCATCCTTGCGGATGTCGCACTCGATGGAGGAGAAGACGTGAATGCCGAGACTGTCCTGGAGGTCGCGGACACGTTCGGCAAAGGCGATGACGCGGCGTTCGTCAAGACCATTGGCCATGGCGAGCGCCTTGGAATGGTCCGAGATGGCGATGTACTGGTAGCCCAGGGCGCGGGCGTGAGCGGCCATTTCCTCGAGGGTGGCGCGGCCGTCGCTCTCGAGAGTGTGCATGTGCAGGTCGCCGCGGATGTCGGCCAGCTCGACCAGGCGCGGAAGGCGGTTGGCGGCCGCAGCCTCGATTTCGCCGTGATTCTCGCGCAGCTCGGGCGGTATCCAGGCCAGGCCGAGCTGGGAGTAGACCTGCTCCTCGGTTTCACCCGCGACCTTGGTGTTGTCATCCAGGCGGTAGAGGCCGTATTCGTTGAGGGTGAAGCCCAGCTTGAGGCAGCGGGCGCGGAGGGCGATGTTGTGGTCCTTGCTGCCGGTGAAGTACTGGAGCGCGGCGCCGTAGCTTTCCTCGGGTAGCGCGCGGACGTCCACCTGAATGGCGTGGGGGCCGAACCTGGCGCTGGCTTTGTTGGGGCCTTTGGCGAGCACCTCGGTGACGCTGGGATGGGCGGTGAAGCGGTCGAGGGCTTGGGCGGCGCCGGGGCCTGTGACGAGCAGGTCCAGGTCGCCGACGGTCTCGCGGCCGCGGCGCAGGCTCCCGGCGGGGGTGACCCGATTGACGCCGGGCGTCTCGGCGAGGTAGCGGACGAGCTCGGTGGCGACTTCGTCGGCGACACTTAGCAGGAATCGGCCGGCGCTCCGGCGATAGGTGGCGATGGAGCGCAGGACCTTGTCTTCGAGCTTGGCGCCGAGGCGGGGGAGAAGGCGGAGCTTGTGCTCCTGGCAGATGCGCTCCAGGTCGTCGATGGTGCTGACGCGGTAGTGCTCCCAGAGCAGGGCGATGGTCTTGGGGCCGAGGCCCTGAATCTTGAGCAGCTCGAGAGCGGTGGGCGGGTACCTTTCGAGAAGCTGGTCGCGGCGCTCGAAGGAGCCTCGGGCGGCGATCTCCTGGAGGTTGGCGGCCATCCCTTTGCCGATGCCGGGGAGGTCGGTGACCTTGCGGGCGGGGTCGCGAAGGATCTCGAGGACGCTCTCGGGGCAAGCCTCGATGGCGGAGGCGGCGTTGCGGTAGCTGCGAATGCGGAAGGGATCCTCGGCCGCGATCTCCATGAGGTCGGCGGTCTGGACCAGCAGCCGGGCGACGTCGCGGTTGTCCATGGTTCTATTGTCGCGCCGGGGGCCCCGCAAAATCACTGGGCGGGAGCTTAGGGTTTAGCGGGCTCGGCCCGGTGGTTGTATACTGAGTCTCTCGGGAGATCCCATAATGGAAATCCCGCAGGAAAGGAGCGCTCCCATGCGTAACACTGTCTTCAGTCGCGTCGCAGCATTTTGCCCCAGGGGAGCTTGCAGGCCGCTCGCAAGCCTTCCGCTCGCATTCAGTGCGATGGCGTTTCTCTTCACCGGGTCCATCTCCGTCGCACAGGATTCCAAAACTCCCGCCGTACTGCCCGCGCCATCCAGCGGCAAAGCCATCGTGTGTATCTACCGCACGTACAGATTCGTCGGATCGGCCGCACACGACCAGCTTTATGTCAACGGCACTCATCTCGCCAAACTCCTCAACAGCGAATACGCGTTCATGGAAGTGCCGCCGGGGACTGTTGTGATTTCCGGATTGGTCAGTACGTACTACGGAAGCATCATCATGTCCGCCGGGGCGGCCATCAATCAAGCCACGCGGAAAGAAAACGAGCGGACCCGGTTTGAGGCGGAGGCGGGCAAAACCTATTACTTCAAATGGACGTCCGGGCCCCAGGGAATCGGGATCAAGGTCACGCCCGAGGATCCTGGGGTCGGCGCCAAAGAGATGCGCAAACTCCATCTCTCCAAGCCCGTTGACGACAAGGAAGAAGCGAAACCGGGAACCACAGACGCCGACAAACCGAAGCCGTAGCGTCCGCCGCGTCAGCGGTATAGTTCTCGTCGGCCAACTCGGACACAATAGGCGCCGGTTGCATAAAGGACCCCTTTTGCAATGCTCGGCTACCAGTGCGCCCGGGATTCCCGCGCCGTCCGCCGCAACCGCTCCCACTGCGCCTGTCGAGTCCGCGCGCGCTATTTGCCCATGAAGTTGACGGTGGTGGTGCCGGGCACGCGGACTTTGGAGTAGGCGGCAGACCAAGCGTCATGGGCCGGATTGGCGGCGTAGGCGTCGAGCGCGGCCTGGTCGGCGAACTCCATGCAGACGCCCCACTGGCGAACCTGATTGCCGACATTCATGGGACGCGCGAGCTTGCCGTACCAGACGTGGCTCAGGCCGGGAATCTTGCCGGGCAGTTCGTCGGTGGCTTTGAAGAAGGCTTGCCAGTCGGCGTCGGTGGCCGTCTCGATGGCCGTGAAATAGAAGCAGTGCATGAGCTTCTTCTCGCCGGCCGAAACCACGCCGGTAACGAGAAGCAGGCAGGCAACAGCGATGCCAAAGCGGGAAGCAAGCAACGAGATTCTCATGGTTCCTCCAACCTGGTCACGATTCTAGCAGGTTGGCCGGGGCTTCAGGTGGCGGAGTGGTGGGTCCTGGCGGGCCGGGCGGCGGGGGCGTCGAGCAGATTCCGGACTCTGGATGCCAGGGCCTTGCGGGTGAAGGGCTTCTGCAACAGATGAGTTTCGTGTTCCAGGAGGCCGTGGCGGGCGATGGCTTCGTCGGTGTAGCCGGAAATGTAGAGCACCTTGAGATGGGGCTGCATGGAGAGAAGCTTTTCGGCCAACTGGCGGCCGCTCATCCCGGGCATGATGACGTCGGTGAGCAACATGTCGACAGGGTCGGGGTGGGCCTCCAAGATGCGCAGGGCAGTGGGTCCGTCGCAAGCCTCGAGGACCTTGTAGCCCTGCGAGAGAAGCATGTCGCGGGTAAGCTCGCGGACCTGGTCCTCGTCCTCGACCAGCAAGATGGTCTCGCTGCCTCGACGAGGCGGCCGCGGGGGGGGCTCCTTGCGGAGCGGCTGTGGGGCGCGATCGATGCGCGGAAGGTAGATGCGGAAGGTGGTGCCTTTGCCCAGCTCCGTTTCGACCAGGATGTCGCCTCTGCTCTGCTTCACCTGGCCGTAGACGGTGGAGAGGCCGAGGCCGGTCCCTTTGCCCTTGGGTTTGGTGGTAAAGAAGGGTTCGAAGAGCCGCGCGCGGACGTTTTCATCCATCCCGGTTCCGGTATCGGCGACCGAGAGCATCACATAGCCGCCGCGGGGCAGGTCGGGAGGGGCGCCGGGGGTGTGGGCCTCCAAATCGAGGGAGGCGATCTCAATGCTGAGCCGGCCGCCCTCGGGCATGGCATCGCGCGCGTTCACGGCCAGGTTCATGAGCACTTGCTCGAGCTGGCCCGGGTCGGCCTTGACACGGACAGGCTGGGGCGCGGGGGCCAGCCGCAACTCGACGTCCTCGCCGATCACGCGGCGCAGCATCTTACTCACCTTTTGAACCAGGCGGTTCAGATCCAGGACTTTGGGTTGCACGACCTGGTGGCGGCTGAAGGCCAGCAATTGTCTGGTCAAAGCGCTGGCGCGATTGGCGGCCTCGACCACGGTTTCCAGGTCCTTCCGCACGGGGTCGCGGGCCGCGAGGCCGTCCAGCGCGATCTGGCCGTAGCCGCCGATGATGGTGAGCAGATTGTTGAAGTCGTGTGCGACGCCGCCGGCCAGGCGTCCCAGCGCCTCGAGCTTCTGGGACTGGCGGAACTGCTCTTCCAGCCGCATGCGCGCGGTGATGTCCTGGAAATACACCGAGAGGCCGTCTTCGGAGGGATAGGCGTGCACCTCGGCCCAGAACTTGCCGCCGGGATAGAGCGCCGAGAAGCCTACCGGAACGCTTCCGGCGGCGGCGATGCGGCACTGGGTCTCGAGAACGGTGCCCAGCAACTCGGGGAACTCTTCCCAAATCTTGCCGCCGATCAGTTTCTCCCGCGAGCGGCCGATGAGCTGCTCGGCCTTGCGGTTGAGATAGGTGAAGCGCCAGTCGCGGTCCAGGGCGAAGAATCCGTCGGTGATGCTCTCCAGGATGTTGGAGATGCGCCGGCTGGATTCGTGCAGCGCATCCTCGGCCCGCTTGCGTTGGGTGATGTCGCGCACGATGCATGTGACCCGATCGCCGCTGGCGGACTTGATGGGGCTGAGACTGATCTCGACCGGAAACTGGGAGCCATCCTTGCGGAGCGCCTCGACGCAACCGCCCGGAGCGACCTCGCGGGTCGCGGAGTCCGCCAGAAAGCTGGCGCGATGGCCGGGGTGCGCGGCGCGGAAGTTCTCCGGCACGAGGAGTTCGACGGGCTGTCCGAGCAGCTCTTCTCGAGCGAAGCCGAAGAGCCTCTCGGCGGCGGCGTTGAGGAGCAGGATGCGCCCGTCGCGATCGACTTCGAGAATGGCGTCCGGCGCGGCCTCGAGCAGTTCGTGGAACCGAGCGCCGGCCAGGGCCTGCGCCAGGGCGTCCCGCTCGCCGAGATGAAGCTGGGCGCGCTCCTGTTCCGCGCGGCGCTGGATGGCGCGATGAACGGCCAGCGGCAAGCGGCCCAGCCGGTCCGCGAGGAGGTAATCGGAGGCGCCCTGGCGAAGGCAATCCAGCGCGGTCTCCTCGCCCTCCGGAGGGGCCACCAGCACCACGGGGATATCGAGACCGTTCTCGCGCAAGAAGTTCAGCAGGTCGAGGCCGGTCCATCCGGGCAGTTCGGAGTCCGCCAGGATGACATCGCAGAGCCGGGCAGCGGCCGCATTGCGGAAAGCCTCCGGCGTGGAGACCACCGCGGCGCGGATCTTCATGCCGGCCTTGGCCAGCTCATCGAGGCGCCGCTGGGCATCCGCGGGGTTCCGGGCGAGCACAAGAACACCGACCTCGGTAGACGAAACGGCGGGGTCGGTACAGTTGCCAGCCAAGTCGGAACCATTCTACCTCGGCGCGGGCCAGGGTGGATAAAACTTAATGAACGGCCACGCTACAATGCCTGTAATGACTCGGCTTCCGGGCGCCCACTTCCTGCGCAACCTGGTGGAGCGGCGAAACTTGCTGTTTCAGATGGTGCGGCGCGATTTCAGCCAGCGCTTTGTGGGGTCGGCGGCCGGCTGGTTGTGGGGCGTGATCCAGCCGCTGGTGCTGCTGGTGAGCTGGGTGTTCGTGTTCAAGATCTGCATGGGACTTCAGTTACCCGCCGACGCGCCCACTCGGAATTACGCGCTGCACCTGTTCGCCGGCTTCCTGCCCTGGCTGCTGTTCCAAGAGACCGTGCAGCGCTCGGCCACCTGCCTGCTGGAGCACGAGAACCTGATCACCAAGACGGTCTTTCCCGCGGAGATCGTGCCGGTCTCGATCTTCCTTTCCTCGCTGGTGAACCACCTGATCGCGCTGCTGCTGGCGATGGGGGCGATCGGGATCTGGGAGCGGCACTTCAGCGCGCAGGTGCTCTGGCTGCCGGTGTACATGCTTCTGATCGGGCTGCTGGCGGTGGGAATTGGCTGGATCGTCTCGAGCCTGCACGTCTACCTGCGGGATACGGCGCAGGTGCTCACGGTGGTGATGACGTTCTGGTTCTGGTTCACGCCCATCTTCATCACCGAGAGCATGATTCCGCCGCGCTGGCGTTTTGTGCTGCGGGCCAACCCGCTGGCCTACCTGGTGCGGGCCTACCGCGACCGATTGCTCTCGAGCCGGGCGCCGAGCTTGCGCGAGATGGCTATTGTCGGCGCGTACGCCCTGGCCGCCTTCCTTGCCGGAGGCTTCTTCTTCCGCCACCTCAAGCGCGGCTTCGCCGACGTTCTGTGAGGGCGGGTCAGCCGGTCGTATCGAGCGAGGAGCCGGAAAGGCTGCTGGTTGATCCGGCGTTGAGCAACTCATCCATCATCGCCCCCTGCACGGCGGTCTGATCGTTGGCGAGCTGGCTGGTTGACGATGCGGCGGTGGAGGCCGCGGAAGCGGACGATGCGCCGGTGGCCGGCTGCGCCGCCCCGGAGGCGGCTGCGGTCAAGTCGGCCTGGATGTTCTCAAGAAAGCCGTTCAGGCTGTTGGCGGGAGTGCTCGATGAACTGTTGGAGGCTCCAAACAGCTCGTTCATACCCTCCAACTGCGTGGCGGCCACGCTCAGTTGGACGATGTCGGTCGTCGAGGCGTTCTTCAGCATGGACGTTGTGACCATCGACGAGAGCGGCGATGAACTCATATTGGAAAGGGTCTGGAACAAGTCCGTGATGCCCGGACTGAGCGAAGAGACGGAACCCATGGATCACACCTCTAGTTGGCATATCGGCCGGGATTGCGATTGTTGCAGGGAATCTTCGCGCGGCACGGCTGGGCCGGGCGGATTTCGGCTAAACTTGGTAGGAAGTTGCGATGGCTAAGAAGCTGACAGCGCACGTGAAGGCCGCGGGTTGAGCGTCCAAGCTGAGTCCAAAGTTATTGGACCAGGTGCTGGCCCGCGTGCCGGCGGCGGCGGATAGGAACGTGCTGGTAGGGTTTGAGAACGCCGACGATGCCGGCGTCTACCAGTTGACGCCGGAGTGTGCCCTGGTGCAGACGGTGGACTTCTTCACGCCCATCGTGGACGATCCGTTCACCTTCGGCGCGATTGCGGCGGCCAACGCCTTGAGCGACATCTACGCCATGGGGGGCCGGCCGCTAACGGCGCTGGCGCTGGTCGAGTATCCGGCGCAAGGGGACCCGGAGGACCTGGTCGAGATCATGCGGGGCGGGGCGGCGAAGATGCTGGAGGCGGGCTGCGCGATCGTGGGCGGCCACAGCGTGGCGGACGCGGAGATCAAGTTCGGCTACGCGGTGACCGGTCTGGTGCATCCGGACCGCGTCTTCCCGAACCTGGCGGCGCGGCCGGGCGACCTGCTGGCGTTCACCAAGCGGCTAGGCACAGGCGTGATTGCGACGGCCTTGAAACGCGGCATCGCCGGGCCGCGGCACGTCCGGAGTTCGATTGCCTCGATGCTCCAATTGAACCGCAGCGCCTGCGAGGCGATGATTGCCTTCGGGGCGCACGCCTGCACCGACGTGAGCGGGTTCGGGCTGATCGGGCACGCGCGGGAAATGGCGCTGGCCAGCGGAGTCACGATCGAAATCGAAGCCAGGAAGGTGCGGTTTCTGCCGGGCGCGCGGGAGTACGCGCGGCGGGGCGCCATTCCGGGCGGGCTGAAGAACAACCGGGATTTCGCGGGCTGCGCGGTGGAAATGGCGCGCGAGCTGGCGCCGGAGATCGAGAACCTGCTCTACGATCCCCAGACTTCGGGCGGCCTGCTGATCTCGGCGGCCGAGCCCGAAGCGGCGGCGATCGCGCGGAACCTGCCGGGCGCCTATCTGGTAGGCCGGGTGATCGAGCGGCGGGAAAAGGCGATTCGAATCGTATGAACCCTCTGATTGTGGCGCTGGATTTCGAGTCGGCGGAGCGGGCCCACGAACTGGTGGAGGCGCTCGGCGAGTGGATTCCCACTTACAAAGTCGGACTGGAGCTCTATGCCGCCGCGGGGATGCCGTTCGTCAAGGAACTCATCGGGCGGGGCAAGGATGTTTTCCTGGACCTGAAGCTCTACGACATCGGGGAGACGGTGAAGCGAACGGTGGCGCAACTGGCGTTGAGCGGCGTGCGCTTCACAACCGTGCATGGGAGCAAGGCGGTGATGCAGGCGGCAGCGGAGGGGCGTGGAGCGTCGAAGCTGCAGTTGCTGGCTGTGACCGTGCTCACCAGCTTCGATCAGGCCGATTTGGCCGATCTGGGGTATCCCTGTACGGTTCCCGAGCTGGTCGAACTGCGCGTGCGGAAAGCCCTGCAGGCGGGCGTGGACGGGATCGTGTGCTCGCCTCTGGAAGTGGCCGCGGTGCGCGCGATCACCGGGCCGCAGGCGGTGCTGGTGACACCCGGCGTGCGCTCGGCCGGGGCGGGTAAGGGCGATCAGAAACGCGTGGCCACCCCGGCGGAAGCGCTCGCGAGCGGCGCCGACTACCTGGTGATCGGCCGCCAGATCACGCGCGCGCCCGATCCGGCCTCCGAGGCGCGAAGGATACTGGCGGAGATCGGGCGCTAAGCTCGCGCGGCACATTCTAGGGGCCGAGCCTGAAGTTTATCTCTATGGTTGCGGGCACGCGCACGGGCGTGCCGCCTTTCCTGCCCGGGTCGAACTCCCACTGCTGGACGGCGGCGATGGCGTTCGCGTCAAGGTCCGGGTGCAGGCTCTTGACGACCACGATGTCCTCGGGACGGCCCTCCCGGTTGATAACCACTTTGAGACGGACCGTTCCTTCAACGCCCGCCGCGCGGGTCTCCGCCGTGTACTTCGGCTCGACGTGCTTGATTGCTTGCGGGGCCGAGACATCCCCGCCCACCTTGTAAACGTTATCGTCGGCGGGGGATTGCGGCAGCCGGAAACTAACTGCCATCGTTTCGGCTGTACGCACGGGCTTGCCGTCCTTCTTGGCCGGCTCGAAGATCCACTGTTCGATGGCGGCGATGGCATTCTTATCGAGATCGGGGCGCAGACTGGTCCTGACGTGGATGTTCTCAGGACGGCCTTCCGCGCTGATTTCGAGATAGAGAACGACGGCGCCCTCAATGCCGGCTTGCCGGGCTTCTTCGGTATAGGCCGCCTCGACCGTGTGGATCGGCCGCGGCGCCGTAACGTCGCCGCCAACTTTGTAAATCGGCTCGTCGGCGAAGGCGAACTGGCCCAGGAGCAGAGCCCAACTGGCAACACCCAAGGCCGAACGCAGCGTCCGCATGCTGCCAGTATACGCGGCCCAGGCCGCGCATGGCACAATGAATTTGTGACCGGCCATCAAATACGCCAGCAGTTTCTCGACTTTTTCGCCGCGCGCGGCCACCGCATCGTGCGCAGCTCGTCGCTCGTCCCCGCCAACGATCCGACGCTGCTGTTCACCAATGCGGGGATGAACCAGTTCAAGGACGTCTTCCTGGGCGTGGAGAAGCGGGATTACTCGCGCGCCACTTCGTCGCAGAAGTGCGTGCGCGCGGGCGGGAAGCACAACGACCTGGAGAACGTCGGCTACACGCGCCGGCATCACACTTTTTTCGAGATGCTGGGCAACTTCTCCTTCGGCGAGTATTTCAAGGCCGAAGCCATCGAGTTCGCCTGGGACCTGATTACCGGCGATTTTGGGATTCCGAAGGACCGCCTGTACGTCACCGTGTTCCGCGAGGACGACGAGGCGGAAGCGCTGTGGCAGAAGGTGGCGGGCGTTCCGAAGGACCGCATCTTCCGGCAGGACGAGAAGGACAACTTCTGGCAGATGGGCGAAACCGGTCCCTGCGGCCCGTGCTCGGAGCTGCATTACGACCTGGGGCCGGGGACGGCGGAGATCGAGGTCGAGGACGACCGGTTCCCGAGCGAATCCGGCCGCTTCGTCGAGATCTGGAACCTGGTGTTCATGCAGTACGACCGGGACACGAACGGAGTGCTTACGCCGCTGCCCCGGCCGTCCATCGACACCGGCATGGGCCTGGAGCGCGTGACGGCGGTGCTGCAGGGCCGCCTTTCGAACTACGAGACCGACCTGCTGCGCCCCATCATCGAGCGGGCGGCGACGATGTTTGGAGTGGCTTACGGCGAGAACGCCACGGTGGATTCGGCGCTGCGCATCGTGGCCGATCACAGCCGCGCGGCGGAATTCCTGATTCACGACGGCGTCGTTCCGGCCAACGACGGGCGCGGTTACGTGCTGCGCAAGATCATGCGGCGCGCCATGCGGCACGCGCGGCGGACCGGGGTGATGGAGCCGTTTCTGTATCAACTGACCGGCTACGTGGCGGAGCTGATGCGGCCGGCGTATCCCGAGCTGATGGAGAGCCTGGAGCGGGTAGCGCGCATCGTGAAGGACGAGGAGCACCGCTACGCCACCACCTTCCTGGTGGCCGAGAAGATCTTCCACGACGAGGCTAAGAGCGCCGCTCAACGCGTGCTCGCCGGCGCGGTGGCCTTCAAGCTTTACGACACCTACGGCCTGCCGCTGGAAGAGCAGGAGGAGATGGCGCGGGAATACGGGCTGGCGATCGACCGCGAGGGTTTCCGCATGGAAATGGACAAGCAGCGGGAGCGGGCGCGGGCCAGTTGGAAGGGCGGCGAGCGGGCGGTGATCGCTCCCGTGTACCAGGAGTTGCTCTCCAGTGGGCGCACGCGGTTCCTGGGCTACGACCAGATGGAAGCCACGGCGCGGGTGGTGGGCCTGGTGGAGGAGCAGCAGGCGGTGGAGAGCGTCGCGGCGGGCCAGCGCGCGGAGGTGGTGCTGAATGCGACGCCTTTCTACGCCGAAGCGGGCGGACAGGTGGGCGACCATGGCGCGCTCTACCATGTCGAGAGCGGGGAGAAGGTGGCCGAGGTCGAGGACACCTACTCGGCCATCGCGGGTCTGGCGGTGCACCGCATTGTCGCGCTCGCGCCGCTCGACCGGGGGCAGGAACTGCGCGCGCAAGTGGACGAGGGGCGGCGGCGTTCCACCATGCGCAACCACACCGCCACGCACCTGCTCCACGCGGCCCTGCGCACAGTGCTCGGCCCGCACGTGAAGCAGGCGGGCAGCGTAGTGGATCCGGCGCGGCTGCGCTTCGATTTCACGCACTACGCCGCCCTCGACGAGGCGGAGCTGGCGGAGGTCGAGCGGATCGTGAACGCGCAGGTGCTGCGCGACAGCGCCGTGCGGACCGATCAAATGGAACTGGACCGGGCGCTGGAAACCGGCGCCATGGCCCTGTTCGGCGAGAAATACGGCGACCGGGTGCGCGTGGTGTCCGTGCCGGGATTCAGCCGCGAGTTGTGCGGCGGGACGCACGTGGGGCGCACCGGGGAGATCGGCTTGGCGAAGATCGTTTATGAGGGCAGCATCTCGGCCGGAGTGCGCCGCATCGAAGCGGTGACCGGCGAGGGGGCGCTGGAGCGCCTGCGGGAGAGCATGCGCGCCGTGCGCCAGATGGCAGGGCTACTGCGCGCGCCCGAGCCGGAGCTGATCGAGCAGGTCGAGAAGATGCTGGAGCATCGCCGGGCGCTGGAGCGGCAGATCGAGCAGCTCAAGAGCAAGGTGGCGCAAGCCGCGGGCGGCGGCCTCGAAGGCGAGAAGCGGAGGGGCGTGTGGATCGTCCGGGCCGTTGTGCCCGGCATGGACCGAGCGCAACTCCGATCGTTGAGCGATTCCCAGCGGAACAAGGGCGTGGACGTCGTTGTTCTAGGCACCAATACCGGGGAGGTGGTTTCGGCAGTGCGCAAAGATCTCGCCGGCAAAGTCGATGCCGGCAAACTGCTACGGGCGCTCGGCGTCAGGGGCGGTGGCAGGCCGGATCTGGCGGAGGGCCGCATCCAGGACCCCGCCGCGCTCGGCGCCGCACTGGACCGGGTCTACGACGAGGTGGAGAAACTGCTGTGAACTGCGATGCTGTGGTGATCGGCGCTGGGCCCACCGGCTTGGCCTGCGCCATCGAACTGGAGCAGCGCGGCATCCCGACTGTAATCTTCGACAAAGGCTGCCTGCTGAACTCCATTTACAATTATCCGACGCACATGGTGTTCTTCACGACGCCGGAGCTGCTGGAGATCGGCGGCATCCCGATGACCGCGATCCGCGACAAACCGAACCGCACCGAAGCTCTCAAATACTACCGGAGAGTGGCCCAGCACTACCGGCTGAATATCCATCAGTACGAGCGGGTGGAGAGGATCGAGGGGGACGACGGCGAGTTCCTGGTCCACACCGCCGGCCGGACGGGCCGCGCGCAAGCTTACGAGGCGCGCAAAATCGTGCTCTCGACGGGCTACTACGACGTTCCGAACCGGCTGGGGGCGCCCGGCGAAGACCTGGACAAGGTGATTCACTACTACCGGGAGGCGCATCCCTATTACGACATGGACGTGGCGGTGGTGGGCGGAGGCAACTCGGCGGCCATCGCGGCGCTCGAGTTATACCGTGGCGGCGCGCGCGTGACGCTGATCCATCGCGGCGAGGCGCTGGACACTCACGTGAAGTATTGGATCAAGCCGGACCTCGAAAACCGCATCGCGTGCGGGGAAGTCCAGGCGCATTTCCGCTCCCGCGTGGCCGAGATCCGGCCGGAATCGATTCGCGTGCTCGCGCCCGACGGCGAGCTCGAGCTAAAGAACGATTTCCTCTTCGCGATGACCGGCTACCGGCCGGACATAGAGTTCCTGGCCCGCCACGGCATCGTGTTCGAGCCGGAGAGCGGACGGCCGTACACCGATCCGGAGACGCTGGAGAGCCGGCGGCGGGGCATCTACCTGGCGGGCGTCATCGTAGCCGGCATGCACACCAACGAGATCTTCATCGAGAACGGCCGGTTCCACGGCAAGAAGATCGCGGAAGCGATTGCGCGGGGGCGGTAGCGCGAGTTGCCCGGACACCGGCGGCAAGACCGCCGGCGCCACATTCCGTTGAAGTTGTGGTACCTTATTCAGACTGTGCGAAAAACATCGAATGAGCATTACCGGCGGATGCTGGAACAGAAGGCGGAAGAGGTCCGGGCGGGGCTGTCCGCGACGCGAGCCGAGGTGGTGCGGCGTCAGGACGAGCCGCAGGACATCGGCGATTGGCTCCAGAAGAGCCATGACGAGTGGCTGTTCTTGAACCAGAATCGGATCGAAAGCGAACTTCTTCGGGAGGTGGAGGCGGCTCTGCACCGGCTGGCGGAAGGGGACTACGGAATCTGCCAGGGTTGCGGGGCGCCGATCCTGGAGGAGCGGCTGGAGGCGGTGCCGTGGGCGTCGCACTGCGTGCGCTGCCAGGAAGCTCAGCCGGACCGCGATCTGGTAGAATAGAACCCAAGGTTGAAAGGAAAGACGATGGAAAAAACAGCGCAGAACATCCAGGAAGCCTTCCTGAACAACGCGCGAAAAGACAAGACCTTTCTGACAATCTACCTGATGAGCGGCGTGAAACTCTCCGGGCGCATACGGAGCTTCGACAAGTACTCGTTAATCCTGGAATCCAACAGCCAGGAGCAGTTGATCTTCAAGCACGCGATCTCGACGGTGGTGGTATCGAAAGCGGGCCACACCTTCGCGGCTACCGCCGGACCCAGCGCGGGGCCAAGTGCGCAGCCCGCCAACCCGGAGCCGCCCGAGCCGCCGGAGGGTTGATATCCCTCTCACCGACAGCGTGCAGGAACGCGCCATCCTGGCCGGCCTGGAAATCACGGGCCGGGCAGGCAGCCGGATCACTAAGGCATCCGAGAAGCTGGACTACTCCGCTGAGGAATCGCTGGAGGAGTTGTCCGTTCTAGCCGATAGCGCGGGGGCGCGGGTGGTGGATCGGGTGCTCCAATCCAGGGAGCGGCCGGAAGCGGCCACGCTGATCGGCTCCGGCAAGCTGAAGGAACTCTCGCAACGGGTGGAGGGCGAGGACGCCGACGTGGTAATCTTCGACCACGACCTGACGCCGACCCAGCAGCGGAACCTGGAACGGACGCTGGGATGCAAGGTGGTCGACCGGACGCAGTTGATCCTGGACATTTTCGCGCGGCGGGCGCGCACGCGGGAGGGGCAACTGCAAGTCGAGCTGGCGCAGTTGAACTATCTGCTGCCACGGCTGGCGGGCCACGGGGTCGAGATGTCGCGGCTGGGCGGCGGGATCGGGACGCGGGGTCCGGGCGAAACGCAACTGGAGACGGACCGGCGGCGAATTGCGCGGCGGCTGGGGAAGATCCAGCAGAATCTGGAAGCCGTGCGCGGCGGACGGGCGGTGCAGCGGCGGCAGCGGCAGGCGGTGCCGCTGGCCACGGCGGCGCTGGTGGGCTACACGAACGCGGGCAAATCCACGCTGTTCAACCGGCTGACCGGGGCGCAGGTGGCGGCCGACGCGCGCATGTTCGCCACGCTGGACCCGACCGTGCGCACGCTGACGCTGCCCTCGCGCCGTAGGATGCTCCTGAGCGACACGGTGGGGTTCATCCGCAACCTGCCGGTGACGCTCGTGAAGGCCTTCCGGGCCACGCTCGAAGAGGTGACCGAGGCGGCGCTGATCCTGCACGTGGTGGACGTCAGCTCGGGCCACGCGGAGCAGCAGATGGCGCACGTGCGGAAGGTGCTCGCGGAGATCGGGGCGGCCGAGACGCCACAGCTTCTGGTGCTGAACAAGATCGATCTGGCGCCGGGCGGAGAGGGCAGCTTGATCGGCGAGCCGGGCACGTCGGTGGCTGTCTCGGCGCGCACGGGCCAGGGAGAGGCGGAGTTGCTCGCGGCGATCGACCAAGCGCTGCCCTTCGAAGCCATGGTGGCGGCGAAGTTCCGCTTCCCGCTGGGCGAGGGCGCCAGGGTCAACCTGCTGTACGAACTGGGCCGGGTGACGGGAAGGCGCTACGAGGGGGAATACTGCGAAATCGAGGCTGAGGTGTCGCTCGCGCTGAAGGAGCGGCTGGCCAAGTACGCGGTATAGCTCGCATTTCTCATCACACCGTCTGTTGCGACGCACGATATGCCGCAGTCCCGCTTCGTTGCGCTCGGCCGCCGTCCTCAGCGTGCTGTTGAAGTACGCCTCCGGTCGCCGGGCGCTGCCGCGCGGCATGCCGCCTCCGGCGGACTGGAGTGCCCAGACCCAACGGCTCGCCCGCCGCGCCTCGTATCCACGGGCGTCTCCTGCGCCTCACGACGACGGCGTGTGAGAAAAGCGAGCTAGGTCGCGGTATATTTGAGGGGTAAATGAATCTGCCGAATCTGCTCACGCTGCTTCGGATCTTCTTTGTGCCATGGCTGGTGGCCGCGCTGGTGCAAGAGGATCTGGTGCTGCCGTTACGGGGCACGGTGATCACCAACGACCTGCTGGCGCTGGCGATCTTTCTGGCGGCGTCGGCGACCGACTTGCTGGACGGGTACCTGGCGCGGCGCTGGAAGCAGGTGACGACCATCGGGACGCTGCTGGATCCGATCGCCGACAAGCTGCTGATTTCGGCGGCGCTGATCGCGCTGGTGCAGATCCGCGTGGTGCCGGCCTGGATGGTGGTGCTGATCGTAGGGCGGGAATTCGCGGTGACCGGGCTGCGCAGCATCGCGGCGACGGCGGGCTATACGATCCGGGCCAGCGAGCTGGGCAAGACCAAGATGATGGCGCAGGTGATCGCGGTAACTATGCTCTTGCTGGGGAAGCACTGGCCGGTGCTGGCGCCGTGGGCCATGCTGTGGATGTGGGGCGTGGTGGGCGTGGCGATGATCTCCGCGGTGGCCTACTTCCGCAAATTCTGGCGCAAAATAGACGACGGGATCAAACGCCGGCGGCGCGTGGAACTGCTGTTGCTGGACCGGGAGGAGAAGCGGGAGCGGATCAGGGCGCGTCGGCGGGAGGCTCGGGCGTTGGAGGGCGAGGGGCGAGGATATTGAAGCCATCGGGCGTGAACTCGACGTTCCGCGCCTGCCCCTTCGGACCTAGGGCCGCCACCGGCTGGCCGTTCCAGAAGACCTCGAGAGCGGCGGCATCGCCGACCCTCAGTTGGACTAACCGGGTGGCGTCCACATCGCGAATCTCGCCGGGCTGGAGGGTGGCGCTGAAGGAGAACGTGCCGTCCACGGCGACACGCACCCAGTCGGCCGCGGTAGCGTGAAGGCGGACGTGCAGGCGAGCGGCTGGGGCGGGCTGGGGCGCGGGCGGGGCCGGGTTGGCGGTGGTCTCGGCGGGCGGCTCCGTAGTAGCGGCAGTAGGTGGCACCGGGTTCGCGGCGGCTTCCGCGGGCGGCTCCGAAGTGGCGGAAGCGGCCGGCGACGGAGCGGGCGGGGGCTGGCTGGGAACGGCGGCAGGTTGCACGGCGGGCCGCGGCGGCGGCTGCGGAGCCGGAACGGAGAGGATCGAGGCGGCAGGCTTGAATTCGCGACCTCGCTGCCAGTACGTGAAGATGGCCGCGCAGACGGCCCCGACGAACAGCAGAGCGGCCAGCGAAAGTAGTAGCGGACGCAGCCGGTGGGAACTCGGGCGGGCGGCGCGCATGGGCGGAACGTCGAAATCCTCGCGGGCGGCGGGCAGGTCTTCGAGCGTGGGAACGCTCTCGCAAGCGGCGAGGCGGTTCAGTTCGGGCTCGAAGCTGGCCTCGTCGAGATCGAGGGCGCGGGCGTATTGCCGGACAAAGCTGCGGGTGAAGAAAATGCCGGGCAGGCTCTCAAGGTCGTCGGCCTCGATGGCCTCCAGCATGACGATGTTAATCTTGGTGAATTCGGCGATTTGCTGAAGATCGAAGCCGCGGCGGAGGCGTTCCTGGCGCAGCCTTTCTCCAATGGAGTCCATACCGAGGAGCCGAGCGATCCCGAGGGCTATAATACCAGAATCAGTGGAGCGATTCGAGAAGCCCCAGATTTCGGTGATCGTGGTGAATTGGAACCGGCGCGAGTTGCTGCGGGCGTGCCTGGAATCGCTGAGGTTGCAGGCGGGAGCGGAGTTCGAAACCATCCTGGTGGACAACGGGTCGACGGACGGCTCGGTGGAAATGGCGGAACGGGAATTCGGGGGGCGGGCGGAACTGGGCCTGCGAGTGATCGCCAACCCCGAGAACCGGGGCTTCTGCGCGGGGAACAACCAGGGGATCGCGGCCGGGCGCGGCGCCTACGTGGCGCTGCTGAACAACGACGCGGAAGCTGGGCCGGGCTGGCTCACCGGGCTGCGGCGGGCGATCGGGAGCGCCCCGGAAATCGGCATGGCGGCTTCGAAGATTCTAGTGTGGGAAGACCCGCAGCGGATCGACAAAGCGGGCCATCTGATCTATCCGGATGGGCAGAATCGGGGGCGCGGATCGGGGGAGCAAGACCTGGGACAGTACGACCGGATGGAGGAGGTCCTATGGCCCGACGGTTGCGCCGCCATGTACAAAAGAGCGATGTTGGACGAGATCGGCGGATTCGATGAGGACTTCTTCGCCTATGGCGACGACGCGGAATTGGGGCTGCGCGGGCGGATTGCGGGCTGGCGCTGCCTGTATGCGCCGGAGGCCGTGGTGCGGCATCACCGGGGCGCCACGCTGGGATTGGGCTCGGCGCGGCGGCTGGAGCTCATCGAACGCAATCGGGTGTTGCTGGCCGCGAAACTGTTTCCCTGGAGCCTGCTGTGGCTGAACGGCGCATATTACGCGGCGCGGCTGAGCGCGGGAGCGTGGGCGGCGGCGCGGGGGCAGGGCGAGATGGGGCACTATCCGGGGCTGCGGGGCAAGCTGCGAGCGGCCCTGGCGCTCGCGAAGGGGGACCTGGCCGCGCTGCGGATGCTGCCGCGCATGTTGAGGAAACGGGCGGCGATCGAGAGCATCCGGAAGCTGACTCCAGCACAGGTGCGGGCGCTGATTCTGGATCACCGGATCTCGCTCCAGGCGCTGAGCCGCCAGGCGGCATGATGAAAGCCGGCCTGTGTCCCGCCTGCGACGCCGCGGAATTCCAAGTTCTCTTCGAAACCGGCGACCGGCTGTATCGCACCACCGACCGGCGGTTCCGCGTGGTGGAGTGCCGGCGCTGCCGATTGCTGCGCCTCGAACCGCGTCCCACAGCGGCCGAACTGGCCGGCTATTATCCCGAGAATTACTGGTTCGAGCCGGAGGCGACCACGGCCGGGCGGCTGGAAGAGGCCTACCGGCGCATCGTGCTGGGCGACTACGTGAGCTTCGTCAAGCGCGCGCTCGAAGACGCCCACGAGGACGGGCCGGTGCTGGACGTGGGATGCGGCGGCGGGCTGTTTCTGCGCCTGCTGGGCGAGCAGGGCTCGCGCGTGCTGGGCCTGGACTTCTCCCTGCAGGCGGCCACGGCGGCCTGGCGGGTGAACGGAGTCCCGGCGTTTCAGGGCAGCCTGGCCAGCGCGCCGCTCGCGGCTTCGAGTTGCGCCGCCATCACCATGTTCCATGTTATAGAGCACCTGGAGGAGCCGGCCGAATATCTGAAGGCGGCGCACCAATTGCTGCGCCCGCGCGGGCGGCTGATCGTGCAGACGCCGAACGCGGCCTGCTGGCAATTCCTGCTGCTGGGGGAAAACTGGAGCGGCATCGACGTGCCGCGGCATTTGGTGAATTATCGCGCGCGGGACTTGGAAGTGCTGCTGGATTGTTGCGGATTCGAGGTGCTGCGGCGCAAACATTTTTCGCTGCGGGACAACCCGGCGGGCCTGGCGACCAGTCTGGCGCCGTGGCTCGATCCGATGGCGCGCCGGCTGCGCGGCGTGAAGGAAACGCAGGCCGGGAGGCTGGCTAAGAATTTGCTGTATCTGGCGCTGGTGGTGGCGGCGGTGCCATTCACGGTGCTGGAAGCGGCCTGCCGGGCCGGTTCGACGGTGATGCTGGAGGCGCGGAAAAAGGCGCCCGCAGGCGGTTGAGCGGATTAACAGCCGTTCATTTCTGGGGCCTCCGAAGACGCGCGGGGCGGGAAAAGAATAGAAAAAGCTCCCAAACCTGGCGATTGGATATATAATCACTGCAAGCCGGGAAGCCCGAACAAGAATCCTGGCTTAACCGAACGAGTGGAGAGTCAGGATGAGCGGGCTTCGAAACGTTCCGTTATTAGGCGCAGCGCTGCTTCTGGTTGGGTGGTCGGCGGTCCAGGCCGCGCAGACACCCGGTGTACTGGCGAAAGCAGGGCGCCTCACGCAGCCAACAGCAACGGGCGAACAGGCCGTCACAGGCCTGGGATTCCAACCCAAGGTGGTCCTCTTCTGGATGACCGGCAACACGAGCGATGGAAGCGCGGCCAATGTGCAACTGTCCGTCGGGGCGGCCACCAGCTCCACCAATCAGTGGTGCTTTGCCGGCAGCGCCCAGGATGGGAGCAGCACGGGGCTCGCCCCGGTTCGGCACAACTCGACGACGGCGGTCGCGGGGGCGGTGGCCGTAGGCTCGGCCTCGGTCCTGGCCGAAGCGCAATTGACGAGCCTGGACCCGGATGGCTTCACTCTCACCTGGACAGCCGCCGATTCAGTGCCGCGCCAAGTGACCTACCTAGCCTTGGGCGGGATCTCGCTGACCAACGCCTACGCCGGCTCCTATAACCTACCGACCGCAACCGGCCTCATGGCAGTGACAGGGGTTGGCTTCCAGCCGACCGCGCTCCTGGTCCTCGCGAATCCGGGCTCCCAAACGGCGTTGCCCTATGTGGAATCCGGCAGTCTGAATTATGAATCCGGCTTCTACGTCCCTGTCAGCGTGCTGAGCGGGGACGATGCAAGCGTCCTGTTCCAGAACGACGCGTTGGGGTCCGCGTCCTCATACGAGGCGGCCAGCGTCGTCACCACCGCTATCTCCACTACCGGCGTGATCAGCCAGGCCAGGGTGCAAACTTTCGGCTCGAATGGGTTCACGCTGAACTTCAGCGCGGTGTCGGGCCTGGCCACCCCGGAATTCTATGTGGCTGTGCAGGGGCCCCTGCTCCTTTCCGGGTCGTTCAACCAGGCGGCCTCTTTCGGCAACCAGGCCGTCTCAATGGGCTTCCAGCCGGCCGCGGTCCTCTTCAGCAGCACCGACAGAGCCTCTTCTAGCGCCGTCGTCCCCGGGGCGAAGCTCAGTTTGGGCGTGGCGACGTCTTCCACCAACCGGTTCGCAATGTTCGTTGGGGCGAACAGTGGAATCCCTACGGCCGCCAGCCAGAGCATCGATTCAACCGAGGCGCTGGACATGATGACGCCCGCCGGGGCGTCTCCGACGACGCAAGCGGCTTTCGATTTCGTCTCGAACAACGCAGCGGGGGGCTTCACAATCAACAACACGGCCGTGGACGGAACCTCCCGGCAAGTCATCTACATGGCCATCGGCCAGCCAGTGGCCGCGGCGCCGAGCTTCAGTCCGTCCGGGGGGATCTACAGCACGGCGCAAACGGTGAGCCTGAGCACGACTACCAGCGGCGCCTCGATCCGCTACACCACGGACGGCAGCACGCCCAGCGACACTGCGGGCACGCTCTACACCGCGCCGATCAAGGTCAGCGCAACCACCATCATCAAGGCCGTGGCCTACGCCAGCGGGTTCGCCAATAGCCCTGTGAGCACGACGACGTACACGATCGGGAGCGGTCCGGCCGCGGCGCCGACCTTTAGCCCGCCCGCAGGGACCTACGCCGGGACGCAGAGCGTAGCGATTAGCACGACCACCATCCCCGCCTCGATCCGTTACACAACGAACGGGAGCACGCCCAGCAACACGGCGGGCACCCTCTACACCGGGCCGATCACGGTCGGCAGCAACACCACGATCAAGGCGATAGCCTACGCCACCGGGATCTCCAACAGCCCGGTGAGCACGGCGGCATACACCATCGTGCCAGTGGCCAGCATCTCGAGCCTGTCGCCAACCTCGGGGCTGGTGGGCACGGCCGTCACCATCGCCGGCAGCAACTTCGGGGCGAGCCAGGGCAGCAGCGCGGTGACCTTCAACGGGACCAGCGCGGGCGCCGCCTCGAGTTGGAGCGCCACGAGCATCACGGTAGCCGTCCCCAGCGGCGCGACGAGCGGGAACGTGGTGGTTACGGTCTACGGCGCGGCCAGCAACGGCGTGCCTTTCACGGTGATTTACCCGCCCAGCATTTCGAGCCTGTCTCCAACCTCGGGGCTGGTGGGCACGTTCGTCACCATCGCGGGCGGCAACTTCGGATGGAGCCAGGGCAGCAGCACGGTGACCTTCAAGGGGACCAGCGCGGGCGCCGCCTCGAGTTGGAGCGCCACGAGCATCACAGTAGCCGTCCCCAGCGGCGCGACGAGTGGGAACGTGGTGGTTACGGTCTACGGCACGGTCAGCAATGGCGTACCCTTCACGGTGATTTACCCGCCCAGCATCTCGGGCCTGTCGCCAGCCTCGGGGCAGGTGGGCACGTCCGTCGCCATCGCGGGCAGCAACTTCGGATGGAGCCAGGGCAGCAGCACGGTGACCTTCAATGGAACCAGCGTGGGTAGCGCCTTGAGTTGGAGCAACGGCAGCATCACGGTGGCCGTTCCCAGCGGCGCGACGACCGGGAACGTAGTGGTCACGGTGGGGGGCCTGGCCAGCAACGGCATGCCGTTCACGGTGATTTACCCGCCCAGCATCTCGAGCCTGTCGCCAACCTCGGGGTGGGCGGGCACGGCCGTCGCCATCTCGGGCAGCGGCTTCGGGGCGAGCCAGGGCGGCAGCACGGTGACCTTTAACGGGACCAGCGCCGGCAGCGCCTCGAGCTGGAGCGATGGCAGCATTACGGTAACCGTCCCCAGCGGAGCGACGACCGGAAACGTGGTGGTTACGGCCAACGGTTTGGCCAGCAACGGCGTGCCCTTCACGGTAATAACCCAGCCCAGCATCTTGAGCCTGTCGCCAACCTCGGGGCCGGTGGGCGCGGCCGTCGTCATCACGGGCAGCGGCTTCGCAGCCACCCAGGGCAGCAGCACGGTGGCCTTCAACGGCACCAGCACGGGCGCCGTTTCCAGTTGGAGCGACG
>JBKQQG010000033.1:0-67444 GCA_052144455.1 Bryobacteraceae bacterium | reverse complement strand
CTTGCCCGGTGTTGAGAATGCTAAAGCCCTGCGCGAGAGGCGCGCCGCCTTGCGCCACGGCCGTGAAGCTCAACCCCGTCTGCGAGATAAGGATCATCGCCGTGGGAGCGCTCACCGACAAAGTGACCGGAACATTGATGGTGTTGCCAGCGCCCGTAATCTCGATGGTCCCGCTGTAAGTGCCCGGCGCCAGCGACCCCGGCGTGGCGGTTACCGTGAGCGCAGCAGGCGCGGAGGGCGTGGCTGTCCCATTCGCGGCTGAGATGCCGAGCCAGGAGCCACCCGAAGCCGTGCTGACGCTGGCCGTGAAGGAGAACGATCCGCCGCCCGTGTTCAACACCTGGAGCTGCTGGGTCAGCGCGGCGCCGCCTTGCGTCGCGGCGAAGCCGATACTCTGCCTGTCAACCCCCAGCAGCGGGGCCGGTGCGCCGATCCCTAGCATCAGCGTGACCGTCGCCGTGGTCACCGCAGGAGTGCCATAGGCCGCGGCGATGGTAATGGTCCCCCGATACGTCCCTTCCGACAGGCTGGCCGGATTGACGCTCACGCTCAGGACCGCCGGCATGGCTCCGCTGGAAGGGTTAACGCTCAGCCAGGCGGCGCTGGCCGAGGCAGTGAACGACAGGCCGGCAATCGCGGGAGACAGATTGATGGTTTGGGCGCCCGGTGCATTGCCACCAGCGAGGCCGGAGAAACTCAAGCTGGCGGGCGCCGCCTGGTAGGAAACAGCGCCAGCAAGAACTTCGCGGATGCGGTTATTCCCATTGTCGGCGATGTAGAGGTTGCCAGCCGAATCCAGGACTACTGCCACTGGCAAGTTGAGGGATGCGCCGGTGGCGGGCCCTCCGTCGCCTGAAAAGCCCTGAATCCCATTTCCGGCGACGGTGGCGATCGTCCCACCCGACACCTTCCGAACTCGCCAGTTGACTGAATCGGCGATGTAGAGGTCGCCAGCCGAATCTACCCCTACACCCTGGGGGTCACTTAGCGATGCGCTGGTGGCTGGTCCTCCGTCGCCGGAGAAGCAGCAGATCCCATTTCCGGCGACCGTCGTGATGGTCCCCCCAGACACCTTGCGAATCCGATTGTTGAATTCGTCCGCGATGTAAAGGTCGCCAGCCGAATCTACGGCTACTCCGGCCGGCCAGTTGAGCTCCGCGGCGGTGGCGGGCCCTCCGTCGCCGGAGAATCCGAAAGTGCCATTTCCGGCAACCGTCGCGATTATCCCGCCCGACACCTTCCGGATGCGGTAGTTGGTGGTGTCGGCGATGTAGAGGTTGCCAGCCGCATCTACGGCCACTGCAGAGGGATCGGAGAGCGATGCGCTGGTGGCTGGACCTCCGTCGCCGGAGAAGCAGCAGTTTCCATTTCCGGCGACCGTCGTGATCGTCTGGCCCGACACCTTTCGTATCCGACTGTTCCCCGAGTCGGCGATGAAGAGGTCGCCAGCCGAGTCTACCGCTACTCCCGAGGGGGTGTAGAGCGATGCGCTGGTGGCGGGCCCTCCGTCACCTGAAAAGCCCTGAATTCCATTTCCGGCGACCGTCGCGATGGTCCCGCCAGACAGCTTCCGGATTCGGTTGTTGGAGGCGTCGGCGATGTAGAGGTTGCCAACCGAATCTACCGCTACTCCCGAGGGGCCGAAGAGCGATGCGTTGGCGGCGGGCCCTCCGTCGCCGGCGAATCCCCCATTCCCATTTCCGGCGACCGTGGAGATCGTCCCGGCGGAGACCTTGCGGATCCGCTGGTTGAATGTGTCGGCGATGTAGAGGTTCCCGGCCGAGTCTACCCCCACTCCACCATTGAAGCTTCCACCGGCGAGATTCAGCGACGCCCGGGTCGCAGGCCCTCCGTCGCCAGAGTATCCAGCGAGTCCATTTCCGGCGACCGTGGCGATCGTCCCGGCAGACACCTTGCGGATCCGCTGGTTGAATGTGTCGAAGATGAAGAGGTTGCCAGCCGAATCTACGGTCACTCCAAAGGGATAGAAGAGCGATGCGCTGGTGGCGGGCCCTCCGTCCCCGGAGAACCCGTATGCCCCGTTTCCGGCAACCGTCGTGATCGTCCCGCCCGATACCTTCCGGATCCGGTTGTTGTATGAGTCGGCGATGTAGACGTTGCCAGCCGAATCTACGGCTACTCCCGCGGGCAAAGAGAGCGACGCGCTGGTGGCTGGCCCTCCGTCGCCCAGACCCTGATTCCCACCTCCAGCGAAGGTCGTGATCGTCCCGCCAGACACCTTCCGGATTCGGCTGTCTCCCCAGTCGGCGATGTAGAGGTTGCCAGCCGAATCGACGGCCACTCCTAAGGGCAAAGCGAGAAATGCGCTGGTGGCGGGCCCTCCGTCGCCCCCTGTCCCACCTCCGGCGAAGGTCGTGATCGTCCCGCCAGACACCTTCCGTATCCGGTTGTTTGACGAGTCGGCGATGTAGAGGGCGCCAGCCGAATCTACGGCCAGTCCATAGGGGCTGGCGAGCGATGCAGTGGTGGCGGGCCCTCCGTCGCCCGAGAAGCCGAAATTCCCGTTTCCGGCCACCACCGTCAACACCCCACCCGGTGAGATCCGTACTACGATGTTGTTCTCGGAATCCGAGGCGTACACGTTGCCCTGCGCATCGAAAGCCAGACCTTTCAGGGGCGCCAAAGGTGCGCTCAGCGCCGGTGCGCTGGATGCTGGAAAGAACCAGGTCGTGCCCGCAACTGTGTCGATCACCTGCCCGGAAACGGGCGCCGCGCACATGCCCAGCGCCAAGACCCATGCGGAAACCTTCGTCTTTTTCATCGCTCACCTCACCGCGATCGTTACAGGCGGACTGCTCTTCCCCGCCACGCTCAACACCACCGGCGCCGCGTCTCCGGTCGCGATCCCCGATGGCCATCGAATCCCTCGCCCGCGCAGTAACTCTGAGCGGCAGCGTGCTGGAGTTGGCATCCATTACGCCCGCAGCCTTGTGGCTTTCAGCCTGCGTCACTAACAGCGCCTGGTTGGGTTCAGTATACTCCATCCCTCCGTTTTTGACCCCACCCAGTTGCACTATTGGCCCCCAGCCGGCCGCGTTCCGGTCCTGGCCGCGCGCCATTCGGCCTGCCGCACCATGCCCGGGCATACAAGCCACCTATTATCAGCGAATTCCGTGGATACCTCGCGGCACGCCGCAGGGGGGCCATCGCCCCTTGGCCCGGTCCAGTCTGGCCAACCGGCTTGGCGCCCGGAAGCCGTTCCAAGAAACCGGGGCATCGGAGGAGGCAGACATGCTACACTCTGTCGAAGGCTGGACAACCGATCCGTTCCGGAGTTTTTCGCGGTTCCGGCCAGCCATGGGCGGGGCGTCCAGCCGGGTATCGAGCACTATCGAGGCGGTCTGAGTATCGACAGAGAGGAGAGACCAGTGTTGAACAAAACCAGCAGCCTGACCCTAGTCTGTATGGCGGCCCTGACCGGCGTGCCGGCCGCCGCCCAAAACGCTCCGATCATCCGCCAGGGGGTGGTGGAAGTGGGGGGCTTTGTCGGCGCCAGCTATGGCATCGACAAAACCAGGATCATGGGCGGCGGAAATGTTGTGTACTCGCTCACGCGCACCCTGATGCCATTCGCCGAAATCAGCTATTTCCCCGGCATCGGACGCACCGCGAGCGTTCCGGGAGTGCCGGGCGTGGTGGAGAGTTGGAGCATTCCGCTCACCGACTTTAACGCGGGATTCCACCTTCGGATTCCGATCCCGAAATCCAGAATCATTCCTTACGGGGTGGTTAGCGCCGGGCTGATTCATACACCCCAACGAGATGTGAGCGCCACCTTCACCGATCCGTCCTCGGGCCAGGTGGTCACGCTACCGCCATTTCAGGTCAACGCCAGCACGAACTTCGCCGTGAGCGGCGGCGCCGGCCTGCGGTATTACGCGACGGAACGATTGGGCTTCCGAGCGGAGTTTAAAGCCTACCGGCCCACGGGCACGTACACGAACATGTTCTATCGGGTCGCGGGCGGGTTCTTCTATCAGTTTTGACTTAGTTAGCGGCAGCTAGAGACGGCGCCACGCAGCGGAATCCGGTTTGGTTATCGTCCTTGGCTGGGTCCACGTGGTCGCGCGCCGAAATGCGGAGGTGCTTGTCGCTTCCATAGAACGACCCTCCCCGCACAACGCGCTCCTTTGCGTCCGCCGGGCCGGCCGGATCGACGAACGGCGCCGGCGCGGAGTAAGCCGCGGGGTTGTAGTAATCGCCGGTCCACTCCCGGGCGTTCCCCACCATGTCAAACAGGTCGAATCCATTTCCGGAGCCCAGCCTGCGCACGGGAACCGTTTCCACGAACGGCCGTTTCAACTTGGGATCGGTTTTGAACGAATTCGCCAATCGCGGATCGAACTCATTGCCCCACGGGTACTTCAAGTCCGCCTTGCCGCCGCGCGCGGCATATTCCCACTCCGCTTCCGTGGGCAGCCGTCCGCCAACCCACTGGCAGTAGGCCTTGGCGTCGTCCCAACTTACCCTGGTCGCTGGCAGGTCGGTTCCGCTCAGTTTCGGATTGGTCTGAGTCTTCCTGGGTTCGCGATGGCCGGTCTGCCCCGTGAACCTCTGGTAGGCCTCGGTTGTGACCTCGGTCCTGGTAATCCAGAAACCCTTGGATATTCTCACCTCGTGCCGGGGCTTCTCGTCGGGCAGACAGGAGCCGTCGTTTGGCACGCAGCCCATGTTGAAGGTTCCCGGAGGAATCCACGCATACACCAGCCGATCCTTGGAGTTCTCGCGGTTCTGTCCCGGCTTCAGCTCCGTCGAAAAAGCGACGACCTTGGGAGGAGCGGGAGGGGCCGGTTCCGTAAAGAAGAAACTCTCCACCGGAGTTTGCATCACGAATGGCATCTGTCTGCCGCCGGTTTCCCGGTCCACCTGGGATTGGGCCGAAAGTAGAATGCGAACCGGCGTCGACCCGGGTTCTTGAATCGCCTTTACCAGAGCGGCGGTAAACGAGTTGGTTCCCCCGCCGGGCGGGTCCGGAGCGGTAACGTTCGGAGCGGCGGAAAACGCCACCAGCGTGTTGCTGGCCGGCTGAATGTTAGCCAGCCCCTCGGGCAGATCGGGACAGGGGCGGCTGGCATCGAAGATCAGCATGCGCGTACCCGCTCTCCGCCGTTCTAATTGCCCCAGAAGATTGCGCACGGAATAGGCCCGCTCGCCCAGAGGCGAATCGTCGTGGGGATCGAAAGTTATGGGCAGCAGGTAGTTGAGGTCGTCTGCCTGGTACCCATAGCCGGAAAAGTAGATCAAGACGAAATCGCCCGGGTGCACGCTGTCCAGAAACCCCCGGATGGCGGCGATGGTCCCAGCCTGCGTCAGATCGTGCGCGACCACCGGCTGCAAGTGAACGCCGGCGAGCGCGGAAGCCATAGCCTCGGCATTGGCCTTGGGCGTGCGCAACACCGGCAAGTGCTGGTATCCGGCGTTCGCAATCAGGAGAGCGCATTTTCCGCCCGTTGCGGCGCCGCCCGGGCTGGCGTTCTGCCCCCAGACAGCCGCCTGGGCGACAAGCACGAGACCGATCAGGTACTTCACGGCTGGTACACCACCCATTTGATGGTAATCGTTGCGGCCACGCCCCCGCTATTATGCAGCAGCAGCCGCGAGTCCCAGCAATTGCCGGCGGACGGCCCCGCCGCGACGCGGATGTTTTCCGGGGACACCGTAAGTTGGACAGGAACTCCAGCAGGCAGTATATCCCCTCGAACGTATCCGCTCGAAGCGCGCCGGTTTCCGATAACGACTTCGCCGCCTTCGGAGAGCGACCCCGTCCAGGTCAACTCGCCTGATCGCGAATCGCCATACTGATCCAGAACAAACGCTTTGGCTTTGCACGGCGCCGGTGCGTTGGCCTGCGGCGCGGGAACGGCCGGAACGGGTTTTGGCTCCGGCGTCTTCGGCTCCGGGGCCGCTGGCGCGCGGGTTTCGACGGGTTTGACTTGCGCCACTTCGGCCGGCTTGGCCGGAGTTTTGTTCTGGTGCGGTTCCGCCACCGCGATGGTCAGCGTGCGTTTCGCCGAGTGGCCGCCGCTGTCTGTCGCTTCCGCGACGAAAGTATACGCTCCACCCTTGCCGGGCGTGCCTTCGATCCGGCCGCTCCGGCCATCGAAGGTTAAGCCGGGCGGCAAGGAGCCTTGAACGACCATCCAGGAAACCGGCACAGAACCGCCGGAGGTTTGTAGCGTCTGTTCGTAGGGCGTTCCGGCCACGGCCGGCAGGGAATCGGCCACATCGCCGATCCGCAGGGCGTTTGCCGGCTGCGCCGGGAGTCTGCTTTCTTCGGCCGGTCCCGGGTTGGGCCGGAGCGCCCAAAACAGCGTCCCGCCGATTACGAGCACTGCCGCGGCGCTCGCAATCGCCGCTCGAGGCCGCCAGCTCCGCGAAGGAGCCGGAACCGGGGCGCTCTGGAGCTCCACTTCCTTGGTGCGCGCCGATTTCCTGGCCGCGATTTCCTCGAGCACATCGAGAGCGCCGGCGAGCTTGGGACTGCGTCCCAGAGCCACTTGAGCGAGTTGCTCCGCCTGGTCGTATTGTCCCGCCTGCAGGAGCGCCTTGGCTCTGGAGGCGTCCTCGCCGGCGCGGCTAAGCTCGACCTCGTGGTGCAGTTTGCGCAGCTTCTTTTCGTCCGGCCACCGGATTTGAGCCGCGGCGACGATTTCGGCCGCCAATGCCGAATTCCCGTCTTGCAGAGCCTGAAGAGCCGAAGTCTCGACCTCCGCGATTTCGGAGCGGTGCTTGCCGTCCTCGGCGGCGCGCTTGAGCCGAACCAGGGAAGCGTCCGCGGGGAATCTCTCCAGCCCGGCGGAGATGCGGCCGATGGCCCGATTCCAATCTCCTTCGGCGATGGCGCGTTCGATGGATTCCGTGAGCTGCTTGATCTCGCGCTGGCGGTCCGCCTCGTCCCGCCGCACTCTGGCCCGCGCGCAGGCCGCCTCCAAATCGCGAGAGTCCGGATAGGCTCTCAGACCCTCCTCGAGAATGCCCAGGCAGGCCTCGAACTCGCCCTGTTGCATGAGCGCCGAGGCGCGCGAGAGCGCCGTATCAATGGATTGCTTTCGCTCGTGGGCTTTGCGAGCGGACTCCGCTTCGGCGAGCAACTCCGCGAGTTCCCCGGTGTTCGGAAAGCGCACCTGGCAGCCTTCCAGGAGCCTGAGCGCGTCGTCGAAGCGTCCTTGTCTCAACAGCAGCCGGCATTCCTTCTGGAGGCTGGCCAGATACTCGGCGCGTTGCCGCTCGGCCAGGCGCTCGGAGAGCCGCTCGCGCGCCTCCAGAAGCCTCGCATCCGCACCATGGTTAGCGAGGCTCTTGTCCAGCAGCTCCAAGGCTTCCGGCAAGCGATTCTCGCGCTGCAAAGATTGAATCCCGCCCAGCGCCTCGGCGATCGCCTTTTCGCGGTTCTCGCCCGCCATCGCGGCCAGCAGGGAGGCGCGCTCCGAAACCAGCCACGGCTCCTCCGGAAACTCCGACAGCCCCGCATCGGCACAGCGCCGGCCTTCTTCCCAGCGCTTCTCGCGGACCAGTTTCCGCACTTCTTCGCGAAGCGCATCGAGCCGCGCCGAGCGGGAGCGTTCCCGGACCTGCGACTCCGCGGCATCCAGAAGCTCTTGAAGTTCGGGATCTTTCCCGTCCCGTTCGATGGATTGACGCAAAAGGACGATGGCGGCGGCGGCGTCCTTGTGATCGATCAGGGCGCTGGCCCGGCGCGAGGCGTCGCCAATTCTCTGGCGCCGCTCGCTCTCCTTTCGCTCCTGGGAAATGCCTTTCAGCAACTGCGCCAGCGAGGGATCGCTTCCCCATCTTTGGATAGCCTGCTCGATAAGCCGCGATGCATCCTCGAGCTTCCCCTGACGGCGCAGCCGTTGAGCGTCTTCGACGGTGCGGGATACGGCTCTTTCCCGTTCCTGCTCGGCCTTTCTCGCTTGGGCGGATTGGAGCAACCGGCTAAGCTCGCCGTCGTCGCCGAACAGCGCGATCCCAGCTTCGAGCGCAAGAATGGCGGGATCGTACTCCTGGCGCTCGATGGAAGCGCCGCAGGCGGCCTTCAGATTGCGTATTTCCTCGGCTCGCTTGCGAGCGGCCGCGGGTTCCGGCGAAACCGGGGCGGCTGGAGGCGCGTCCGCTTTCAGGAGATCCGCGAACGCCTCCGTGAAACCCGCTTCCTTCGCGCCGCCTGGGGCGGTGGAAGTTGGCCCTTGGACTGGGGCGGCTCCCGGCCCGGCCTGGGGCGCCTCCCGGCCGGACGCGGGAAGCGCGGGGGCGGCTTTCACCGGTTGCGGCGGCGCGGATACCGGCGCTGGAGGCGCTGCCGCAACCAGTGGGGAAGGCGCACGCGGCGGCTCGGGCCCGGCCGCCGGCGGCGCCGGCTTCGGGCTGCGGCCCGGCGTGGGGCCCGAACCGGCGAGCCCCTTGCGAGGCGGCGGGCACCAGTCCGGACGGCTGTCGCAGGCGTTCAACAACGCCGTCACGAACTCCCGGCAACTTGCAAATCGGTTGCCGGGCTCCTTGGCCAGCCCCTTGTCGAACACCTCGGCTACCGCCGGCGGTAAGGTCGGATTCAGCTTGTGCGCCTTCTCCGGCGGATCCACCATGATCCGGTAAAACAGAGTCTGGATGGAGTCCGCCTGAAAGGGGCGCTGTCCGGTCAGCATCTGGAAGGCAATCACCGCCAGCGCATACTGGTCCGCGCGGGCGTCCACCACGCCGCCTTGTATCTGCTCGGGCGGCATGTAGTGCGGCGTGCCGATGGCCATTCCCGCATTCGTCATCGAAGCCAGGCCGGTGAAACCCTTGGCAATGCCAAAGTCGCAGATCTTCACCGTTTCTCCGTCTTCGAGTATGACGTTGGCCGGCTTGACGTCGCGGTGGACGATACCTTTCTTGTGCGCGTAGTCCAGAGCCGCCGCGATTTCCCACAGGATCTGCCGGACTTGGTCCTTGTCCAAGGGGGTATCGCCCGCCAACTGCTTCTCGAGCGTGGGGCCTTTGACGTGCTCCATGGCGATGAACGCCATCCCCTGCTCCTCGCCGACGTGGTAAATGGTGACGATCCCGCTGTGTTTGAGAATGCCCGCGGCGCGCGCCTCCCGGAACAGACGGCCGCGGAGTTGCTCCTGCTCCTCGGCGTCGCTGATGTCGCCCAGGCGGATGATCTTAACGGCTACCGGCCGGCCGATGTGGGGGTCGACGGCACGATAGACCACGCCCATGCCACCGCGTCCGATTTCCTCCTGCACCTCGTACGGGCCGATGCGTTGCATGGTGTCTGAACGTATATTCTACTCCTGAAGAGCCCGGCGTTCCGTTGCTCCAGCACTTCCTGGCGCGCCAGTTCGTATTCGAGCGGCCGGGCTTACTCTCCTCCCGCCATCCCCAGCCGCTCCGGCCGGGTGAGGTGTACGCTCTCCAGAGGGCGGCCCAGCCGGACGGAATCGGGTGGTTGGGGAGATCGACGCTCGCCCCGCAGGCGCGGCCGCGTTCCGTTTCAAGAGGGCATGCTTTTCGAAGACGCGCTCCCGCAATCGTCCCGCATGCCCGCCGTTGGCCGGCATGGGGGCGACGGGATGAGGAAACGGGAAGGCGGGATCTGTCGGCCCGCCTTCTTGTTCCTTCTCCGAGGGATCTCGATTGAAGCGAAGCACGGCGATGGTCCTCAGCACGTCGTTACTCGGACAGCAGACCCCAACGGCTGCGGAATGCGCCGGCAACGGGATCACCGTGCGCATCGACGGAACCCAGACCATCGGTATCGCCGACGACGCGTTTCCCGATGGCCAAGCCGGGATGGCGGTCTCCGGGACCGGCCGCGCGCTATTCCGCAATTTCCAGGTGGAAAGGCTAAAGTAACAACCATGGCGGAAATGCCCACTCGCCAGCATGCGGCTCGGCGCCCATCCGCTACTTACTAATCGCTTCCGGATTCAGCAGATTCGGCGGGCGGCGGCCGGCCAGGGCGGCCAGCGCGTTCTCGGCGGCGAGCAGGGACATTTTGCGGCGGGTCTGGATGGAGGCGCTGCCGATGTGCGGCGTCAGAAGCACGTTGTCGAGCTCGAGCAGCAGCGGATGCACGAGCGGCTCGTTCTCGAAAACGTCCAAACCGGCGCCGGCGATCACGCGGGCGGCCAGGGCCTGGGCCAGGGCGGCTTCGTCGACCACCGGGCCGCGGCTGGTGTTGACCAAAATAGCGTGGGGCTTCATCTGGCGCAGCTCGGAGGCGCCGATCAGCTTGCGGGTCGAATCGTTGAGCGGCACATGGAGCGTGACGAAGTCGGCCTCGGCAAGCAGCCGCGCCTTGTCCACGAATTCGAGGCTCAGCTCGCGCTCCAGGGCCTCCGGAGCGCGCCGCGCGTCGTGGTAGAGCAGCCGCATCGAGAAGCCGACCCCGCGGCGGGCGACGGCCTGGCCAATGCGCCCCATCCCAAAGATGCCCAGCGTCTTGTGGTGGACGTCGTGGCCGGCCAGCAGATCGATGGTCCAGCGGCGCCACTGGCCGGAGTGCACGAAGCGATGGCCCTCCACCACGCGGCGGGCGGCGGCCAGGAGCAGCGCGAAGGCCAGGTCGGCGGTTGTATCGGTGAGGACATCGGGCGTGTTGGTGACCAGGATGCCCAGGCGCGTGGCGGCGGCCAGATCGACGTTATCGAAGCCCACGGCGACATTGGCGATCACGCGCACGCCCTCCAGCCTCCCAATGCGCCCGGCGGTGAACTGGTCGGTGAGCTGGCTCACGATGCCCTGCTTGCCGCGCGTGCGCCGGTCGAGCTCCGCGGGCGTGAGGCCGTCGTCGGAATCGACGTAATCCACCTCGGCGTGCTGCCGCAGCAGCTCCACCGCTTCGGGGAAAATGCGCTTGGTGACCAGCACCGCCGGTTTCATACTCTGAGAGCATCATACAATGAAGGGCGGATGGAAAAGCGTGTGGTGGTGGCCATCGACGGACCGGCGGGCGCGGGCAAGAGCACCATCGCGCGGCGCGTGGCCGGGAAGCTGGGCTTCGTTTACATCGATAGCGGGGCCATGTACCGCGCGGTGGCGCTGGCGGCGCTGCGGTGCGGCGCGGACCTCTCCGATGCGGCGCGTCTGGAGCAACTCTCGCGGGCGGCGCGCATCGAGTTCGAGCCGGGCGGCGCGCGGGTGCTGCTGGACGGCGAGGACGTGAGCGCGGCCATCCGCGCCCCGGAGATTTCCCCCGCCGCGTCGAAGGTCTCGGTGTTCTCGGGCGTGCGGCGCGCCCTCGTCGAGAAGCAGCGGGAAATGGGAGCGGCCGTGAGCGTGGTGATGGAGGGGCGCGACATCGGCTCGGTGGTCTTTCCCGACGCGCAGGTGAAGATCTACCTGGATGCCGACCCACGAGTGCGCGCCGCGCGGCGGGTCCGCGAGATGGAGGAGAAAGGGCAGGCGCTGGTTGCCGCCGAAGTGGAACGCGAAATCCGCGAGCGCGACCGGCGGGATTCGACGCGGGCGGATTCGCCCTTGCTGCGCGCGCCCGACGCCGTGTATGTGGATACCACCGCGCTGGCGCCGGAGGAAGTCGAGCGAGTTATCCTGGAGATCGTGCGGAATAGGACATTATGACCGACTTACTCATCATGAAATTCGGCGGGACCAGCGTGGGGTCGGCGGAGCGCATCCGCGCGGCGGCGGCGATCGCGGTCGGCGAGCAGCGCAAGCGGCCGGTGGCCATGGTGGTCTCGGCGATGTCCAAGGTGACGGACCTGTTGCTGGAAGCCCTGCGGCGGGCCGAGGCCGGCGACAGGGCGGGAGTCGATTCCGACCTCGAAAAACTGCGCAAGCGGCACGTCGAGACCTGCCACGAGCTGCTGCCGGAAGGCCAGCGCGCGGAGGCACTCGCGGCGATTGCGGTCCTGCTGGGCGAATTCGAGCGCATCGCGAGCGGGATCTCCCTGTTGGGCGAGGCGCCGCCGCGGTCCAAGGACGAGGCCGTGGCCATCGGCGAGCGGCTTTCGACGCTGCTGGTGGCGGCCTGGCTGCGGAGCCAGGGCACGCGGGCCGAGGCGGTGAACGCGGCCCAGGCGATCGTCACCGATGCGCTGTTCGGCAACGCCACGCCGTTGATGGATGCCACGCGGGAAAAGGCGCGCGCCTTGCTGCTGCCGATGCTCGAGCAGGGCGTGATGCCGGTAGTGACCGGATTCAACGGCGCCACCGCCGACGGACGGCCGACCACGCTAGGCCGCGGCGGCTCCGACTTCTCGGCGTCCATCCTGGCGGCGGCCCTGGATGCCAGCGAGCTGTGGATCTGGACCGACGTGGACGGCATCATGACGGCCGATCCGCGCCTGGTGCCGGATTGCGCCGTGCTCGGCGAGGTGACTTATCGCGAGGCGGCGGAGCTGGCCTACAACGGGGCCAAGGTGCTGCATCCGCGGACGCTCGCGCCGCTCATCGAGAAGCAGATTCCGGTGTGGAGCAAGAACAGTTTCGCGCCCCAGAAGCCGGGGACTAAGATCGTGCCGCGGATCGCCGCCGCCGTCGGCGCGCGGGCCGTCACCTCCATGGCCAACGTGGCGCTGATCTCGATCGAGCCGGCCAACTCCGTGCTGAACGGCGCGCAGGTGATGGGACGGGCGCTGGACGGGCTGGGAAGAGCCAACGTCGAGGTGCTCTCCATGTCCAGCTCGAGCTACCGCCAGAGCTTCTGCTTCCTGGTCCGCGAGAGCGAGCTGGCCCTGGCCATCGAGAGCCTCGAGGCCAGCCTGGCGCTCGAGCTGGCCCACGGTTACCTGCGCCCCATCGAGGTGGACGAGGAAGTGGGACTGCTGGCCGTGGTGGGCGAGGGAATGCGCGGCACGCCGGGCCTGGCCGGGCGCATCTTCACCGCCATTTCGCGCGAGAACGTCAACATCATCGCCATCGCGCAAGGCTCCAACGAGCTGACCATCTCCATCGTGGTGCGCAAGGACGGCCTGGAGAAAGCCGTGCGCGCCGTGCATGCGGAGTCGCACATGGGGCGGCAGCAGCGCTGAGCGCCGGCGATCCGGTTTACGGAGTTTCAGGAATTCCTCCACGGAAAGGCCCGTGCCGGCGATGATCGCGCGCAGAAGCTGCTTCTTGAGGGTCTTCGTTCCGTGCACCGGGATGACCGAGCGCGCCTGAGTCTCTGGGTGGAACATCACGAGGTGACTCCCTTTCTGCCGATCCTCGACAAACCCGGCTCGCTTCGGTGCTCGAATGACTCTCCGTGCTGTGAGCGCAGGCAGTTTGGACATCAAGCGGGCAGGGAGACGGGAATCTTGACGGTGCCGTGGAAGCAGCGGGTCTCTTCCGGCACGGACTCGCCGTGCGCGGCCAAGCTGTCGATGTATACTTCGATGGCCTCGCGGATGTTGCGCTCCGCCTCCTCGAGGCTCTCCCCTTGGCTGTGACAGCCCGGCAATGCCGGAACCGTCGCCACATAGCCGCCTTCCTGCGCCGCCTCGTAAAACACGGAGTACGTCCTGCTCTTCTTTTTCATCGTCTTATCATAAGCCGCGGCCCGCCGGCCCGTTCACGCTAGAATACGGATTCGTGGTTCTGACGGCTCCAACGTTCTTCGTCTTCCTCGCCATCGTCTTCTTTCTGCACTGGACGGTCGCCCCTTGGCGCATTCTCAGGCTGACCGTGCTGCTGTTCGCCAGCTATTTCTTTCTGGCGCGATTCGGGCTGTGGTATCTGCTGCTGATTCCGGCCGCCGGCACGCTGGATTTCGTGGCCGGCCTGGCGCTGGAGCGACTGAAGGCGCAGTCTCCGCGGCGCTTGATCGTGGCCTTCAGCGTGGCCATGAATCTGGGCATTATGCTGGCGGTGCGCTACGTGGACGGCGCGCCGTACATCTTCACCCTGGGCCTTTCGTTCTATGCCTTTCAGGCGCTCACTTACACCATCGACGTTTACCGGCGCGACGTCCAGGCCACCTCCAGCTACCTGGAGCACCTGACGGCGGTTTCGTTGTTCCCAACGCCCCTGGCCGGCCCCATCACGCGCGTCGGCGATTTGCAGGCGCAGTTTGCCCGCAAGCCCGCGCTCTCCAACGAACAGGCGGGCCGCGCGCTGTTCCTGATCTCGCTGGGCCTGGTGAAGAAGCTGCTCATCGCCGATTATCTGGCTAACAACCTGGTCAACCGCGTCTTCGATCTGCCGAATCTGTACAGCGGTTTCGAGGTGCTGGCCGGCGTCTACGGCTACGCGCTGCAACTCTACTACGATTTTTCCGGCTACACGGATATCGCCATCGGCGCGGCGCTCCTGGTGGGCTTGAACCTGCCCGCGAATTTCAACCAGCCGTACTCTTCGCTAAGCATCCCGGAATTCTGGCGGCGCTGGCACATCAGTTTCTCGCAGTGGTTGCGCGACTACCTGTATTTCTCGCTGCCCGGCCTGCGCTCGAAGCACAAGGTGTTCACGTATGGGAACCTGGTAATTACGATGGTCGCGGGCGGGCTGTGGCACGGCGTCACCTGGAACTTCGGCATCTGGGGCCTGCTGCACGGGTCGGGGCTGGCGGGGACGCGCTGGTGGCAGACCTGGCGCGGGCGCAGACCGCCAACGTCGAGCCGCATCGTGAAGCTTGCCTGCGGCCTGCTCACTTTCCATTTCGTGTGTCTCACCTGGGTGTTTTTCCGCGCTCCGGACTTGAATGCGGCGCTGGCGGTGCTGGCCCGTATCGGGTCGCTCACCGTCTCGGCGGAGAATCTCAGCGCGGGGATTCTGCTGATGATGGCGCTGGCGGCGGTGGGCCATTTCCTGCCCAACCGCTGGCTGGCGAGTTCCATCGCGCTCTTCGGCCGCGCGCCGTTCTACGCGCAGGCCGCGTTGCTCGCCGCGCTGGTGATGGCACTTCAGTTCCTGGCCGGGGCGGGCGGGGCGCCGTTCGTGTACAGCAGGTTCTGAGCCTATGCGATCCTATCCCCTGCGCCCGGCTCTGACCATCCTCACCTTCGTGGCTCTCCTCGCGTTGGCGCCCCGGCTGCGTCCCGATATCGGCGGTCTGACTCCGGCGCTGTTCGCATCGCTGGTCGATTTCCAGCCGCCGCTACAGCTTCTCGACTCCGCCCCCGAGCCGTTGCGGCCTTCCAGGTTCACCCCGGTCCGCGACCTTCAGGACGAGGCCGGCGCGCTCGACCATTTCTACGAAGCGCTGTGGCGCTCCGAGAAGCAGGAGCCGGGGGCCATCACGCGCATCCTGCACTACGGAGATTCGCCCACCACCGCCGACCTGATCACCGGCGACGTGCGCCAGATGTTGCAGGAGCGCTACGGCGATTCCGGCCACGGCTTCACGCTCATCGCCCGGCCCTGGGCCTGGTACGAGCACCGCGACGTGAAGCTCTCGGCCTCCGGCTGGGACATTCATCCGGCCACTCATCCCGATTTGCGGGACGGGATGTACGGCTTGGGCGGCGTGGCTTTCCTGAACCGCGGCGCCGCCCGGAGCCGTATCCTGTTGCGGGATAAAGATCACACTCGGCTGGAAATCTCGTATCTGGCGCAGCCCGGCGGCGGCGAGATCGAGGTTACCAGTGGCGGGCTCTCTATCGGGCGTATCGAGACCGGCGGCGGCGGCAAGCAGCCCGGGTTCGCGGTCTTCGATTTGCATCCGCCGACCGGCGACCTCGAGCTTCAGGCTACCGGCCTGGTTCGGGTGTTCGGAATTGTACTCGAGAAGGACCGGCCGGGCGTGGTCTACGACAGCCTGGGCATGAACGGAGCCTTCACCACCGTGCCCGCCCGCATCTTCGACGAACGCGGTTGGGCGGCCCAGCTACAGCGCCGCCAGCCCGACCTGGTGATCCTCAACTACGGCACCAACGAGAGCGGTTTTGCCGCCTACGTCGGGAAATGGTACGAGCAGGAGCTGCGGCTGGCCATCGGGAGGCTGCGCCGGGCGCTGCCGGACTGCTCGCTGCTGATCATGAGTCCCATGGACCGGGCCGAGCGGGTGGCGGGCGGCGAGATTCGCACGCTGGCCACCATCCCCAAGCTGGTCGCGCTTCAGGAGCGCATCGCGCGCGAAACCGGCTGCGGCTTCTTCAATACCTTCGCGGCCGCGGGAGGCGAAGGCACCATGGCGCGCTGGTACGAGGCGCAGCCGCGGCTGGTCTCCGCGGATTTCATCCACACCACGCCCAACGGCGCCCGCCAGGTGGGCGATCTGCTGTTCCGGCAACTGTGCCAGGGGCTGAATCAATACAAGTACCGCCGCAGTATCCAGCCTCCGGCGCTGGCGAGGAGGAAATAACCGTGGGCCGGCCGGGCCGATTCGCCGCGCTGCTTCTGCTCTCGCTCGCGCCGTGGCTTTCGATGGCGGCCACCAGGCGGCGCGCGCCGCAGTATCCCCCTCCGCGGGTGAGCGCCAAGCAGCGCGCCGAGGCCGCCGATCGCGTCAACAAGGCCCTCGCCGCGACGCCCGAGAACCCCATCGAACGCGCGGGGGTGCTGGTGCCGTTTTTCGAGTTGCTCTATCGCGAGACTCTGGGCGAGAGCCAGACCCTGCACATCCTGCACTTCGGCGATTCGCATACCGCCGCCGATTCCTTGACCGGCCGGTTGCGCACCAACCTTCAACTGCGATTCGGAGACGGCGGAGCCGGATTCTCGTTTCCCGGGCGGCCCTTCCGGGGTTACCGGCGCTTCGACGTTCAGGGCGGCGGCGCCAGCCAGCGCTGGGAATCCGAAGGACTCCGCACCGCCACCGGGGACGGCCTTTTCGGCCTGGGGGGAATCAGCATTTCCACTTCTTTCAAGGACCAGCGGGTCTTCGTGGAAGCGGATTGCGAATACCTGGAAGTGTTCTACCTACAGCAACCCGGAGGCGGCCGCATCGCGTTGTACGAGGACGGCCAGCCGGCTCGAGAGTTCCCGACCGACGGCGAGCTCGCGCCCGGCTACCTCACGCATCAGACCACCGCCGGCATGCATCGCTTCGAGATCCGCACCCTGGACCGCGCGCCGGTGCGCCTGTACGGCTGGGTAACCGAGAAAGCGCACGGCATCACCTACGAAGCCATGGGGATCAACGGCGCCGAAGCGGCGGTCATGCTGAAGTGGAACGAAGCCATGCTGGCCAGCTACATCGAGCGGCGCAATCCGGCCCTCATCGTGCTGGCCTACGGCACCAACGAGGCCGGCGATCGCCAGTGGACCCTGGAGAGCTACCGCGAAATGTTCGAATCGTTGCTGGATCGCCTGCGCCGCGCCGCGCCGGTGGCTTCCATTCTGGTTCTGGGGCCGCCGGACCGGCTCATTCGTATCAAGGGGCGCTGGGTCCCCATGGAAAACCTGGAGACCATCGTGGCCGCGCAGAGAGAGGCCAGTCGAAGGCACGGCTGCGCGTTCTGGGATACGCGCGCCCGCATGGGCGGCAAGGGATCCATGCGGGACTGGGTTTACGCTGAACTGGGCCAGCCCGACTACGTGCACTTCACCTCGGCCGGATACCGCCGCTTGGCCGACACCCTGTTCCAGGATATAATTCAGGAGTTCCAGCTTTTTCTCAAATTCCGAACGGCGCCACCCGAGCAGGACACCCATGGAGAGACCAGCCAAAATCCTTGAAATCGTGCGCAGTATTTCCAAGCAGGACGTGAACCCGGCCCCCGATCAATCCCTCTTCGAGTCGGGAATCGTCGATTCCTTCGCGTTGCCCGAACTGGTCGGCGCGCTCGAGCGCGAGTTCTCGATAAGCATTCCGGATTCGGATTTGATGCCGCGCAAGTTCGAGACGCTGGAGCGCATCGAATCCTACATCCAAGGGCGCCTCTGACGTGGCCTGGATCAAAGCCTTCGGCAGCTACCTCCCCGAGCGCGTAGTCCCCAACTCGGAGATGGAGGCCCTGGCGGGCGTCGAGTCCGGCTGGATCGTGAAGGCCAGCGGGATCGAGGAACGCCGCTTCGCGGCCGAGGGCGAAACCGTGGTGGACCTGGCCGTGCGCGCCGCCCAGGATTGCCTGGCCACGGCCGAAATGGCGCCCTCCCAGCTTGGCATGCTGATGGTGGCCAGCGGCTCCGCCGAGCGGCAGTTTCCCGGCCCGGCGGCCAGCGTGGCGCATCGTCTGGGTCTAAGCTCGACCCCGGCGCTCGATCTGCCGGTGGCCAGTGCGGGCTCGCTCATCGCCATGTCGCTCGCCAGCCGGCTCTCCGACGCCCACGGCCACATCCTGGTGGTCGGCGCCGAGATCATGTCGCGCATCGTGCTGCGGCCGCCCCTCAACCGCGACACCGCCATCCTGTTTGGCGACGGCGCCGGCGCCTGTCTCGTCTCTCCCGACGCCGGCCTGGCCCGCATCCTCGATTCCCTGCTCTACACCGACGGCAGCTTCGCGGACAGCCTGCGGCTGGATTACCGGCAGCCTCTGGCCATGGACGGCCGCACCGTGATCCTCCAGGCCGCCCGCAAGATTCCGCGAGCCATCGAGGAACTGCTCAAGCGCAATAGCCGCTCCGCGCGCGAGGTGCAGACCTTCGTGCTGCACCAGGCCAACCTCAATCTGATTCTGAAGGTGGCCCAGGCGCTCCAGGTGAGCGAGACCAAGTTTTGTACCACCGTCCGCCGCCACGGCAACACAAGTTCGGCGTCCCTGCTGCTGGCGGCGGCCGAGTGCTGGCGCGACGAGGCGCTTCAGCCCGGGCTGCCGGTGGTCTTCGGCGCGTTCGGCGCCGGCTTCCACTGGGGCGCCCTGCTGGCCCTGCCGGCTTGAAGGCCGCGCCATATCCGCTATAATGAATGCTTCGCTGGAGGAGCGTTCTACTTATGTTCGACGTGTTCCGCAGCTCTAGCAGGGCTGTGCGTATTATCAAGATCGGGTTGCTGTCGATGGTGGCCCTCTCCATGGTGGTCTACCTGATTCCCGGTTTTGGGTCCGGCGGCGGCGGAAGCCAGGACCAGATCGTGGTCGAGATCGGCAAAAGCGCCCTGACCATCCAGGACGTCCGGCAGCGTCTCCAGATGCTCATGCGGAACCGGCAAATCCCCAAGGAAATGGTGGAGATGTACGCCGAGCAGACGCTCAACCAGCTCATTAACGAGCGCGTCATGGCCTACGAGGCGGAGCGGATGGGCTTCGAGGTGACCCCCGAAGACATGCTACGCAATTTGCAGGTCATGGCCCCCATGCTCTTCCAGAACGGGCAGTTCATCGGCAAGGAGCAATATGCGGCTTTGCTGCGCGAACAGGATCTCACCATTTCCGAGTTCGAAGCCAGCGCGCGGACCCAGTTGCTGGTGAGCAAGCTCGCGGACCTGGTGAGCCAGGGCGTGGTGGTGACGCCGGAAGAGATCGCCAGGGCGTACCAGAGCAGGAACGAGAAGGTCAAACTCCAGTACATTTCCCTCCCTCCGGACAAGTACACCTCCGAGGCGATCGTCTCTCCGGCTGAGATCAGCCGCTTCTATCAGGCCAACAAGGCGACCTTCCAGGTTCCCGAGAAGCGGTCTTTCGTGCTGCTGGTGGTCGACGAGGCGAAGGTCGCCCAGAGGGTGGTGGCCCCGGAGGCGGAATTGCGCCGGAATTACCAGGCCAGCCTGGACCAGTTCCGCACGCAGGATCGCGTCCACGTCCGGCACATCCTGCTGAAGACCACCGGCTTGTCCAAGGAAGAACAGCCCAAGGTCAAGGCCAAAGCGGAGGAATTGCTGAAGAAGCTGAAGGCGGGCGCGGATTTTGCGGAATTGGCCAAGGCCAACTCGGACGACCCGGGCTCGGGAGCTAAGGGCGGCGACGTCGGCTGGATCGTGAAGGGCCAGACGGTGCCCAATTTCGAGAACACTGCGTTTGCGTTGAAGCCCAAGGAGCTCAGCGGCGTGGTCTCCACGGAGTACGGGTTCCACATTATTCAGGTGCTGGAGAAAGAGTCGGCGCGGGTGAAGCCCTTCGACGAAGTCAAGGAGCAGTTGGCGCAAGAGTGGAAGAAGGAGAAGCTGAGGGAGACCGTCGAGAAGCTGGCCGACCAGGCGCATGAGTTGGCGGCGAAGAACCCGGCCGGGGCCGAGCAGATCGCGCCGCAGTTGGATATCGATGCCGTGAAGGTGGAAAAGGCGGGCGCCGGGGATCCAGTGCCCGAATTCGGCGTGAGTCAGGATTTCGAATCGGCCGTCGCCGGGCTGCAGAAGGGCGGTGTGACCGGAGTGATTCAGGCGCCCGCGAACAAGCTGGTGGTAGCCGTGGTGACCGCCGTATTCCCAGCCCGGCCTTCCGAGCTGGCCGAGGTTGAGGCCTCCATTCGCGCTTCGCTCACCGCGGCCAAGCTGAAGCAGGTGATGGAGACGAAGCAGAAGGAGGTATTGGCCAAGACCAAGGCGGCCGGCGGCGACCTCCAGATGGTGGCCAAATCCTTGGGTCTCGAGGTTAAGACCACCCAGGAGTTCGCGCGCAACGGCACGGTGGACGGCATTGGCCCCGCGGTCTCGGTCTACGAGGCCTTCGAACTGCCGGCGGGCAGCGTCTTCACTCCCTCCACCATGACCGGCGCCAATCTGATTTGCAAAGTCGAGAGCAGGATTCCCGCCGACCCCAGCAAGCTGGCCGATGAACGCAACTCCATCGCCCAAGCGCTCAAGGAAGAAAAGACCAGGCGCCGCACCGAACTGTTGGAGGATTCGCTGCGCACCGCGCTCTTCAACTCGGGCAAGCTCAAGATTCACCGCGAAGCGATCACTCGGCTCTTCGAGAGCTACCGGGGGTAGGCCACGGCCTGGCAACCCGGATGCTCCACGCTCTTATCGATTTCCTGCGCATCCTGACCACCCCCGAGCGGCTAATCAAACTGCTGACCACCGTCCTTACCGGCTGGCTCGGCTACGGCCTGCTGTTTGGCGTGGTCTTCGCCGAGACCGGACTCCTCACCGGTTTCTTCCTCCCCGGCGATTCCTTCCTGTTCACCGTGGGCGTGGTGGCTGGAGCCGCCCGGCTGAACATCTTGGTGGTGCTTCCCCTGCTCATGGCGGCGGCCATTGTCGGCGACAGCACCGGCTACTTCCTGGGGCGCCGCACCGGCCCGCACATCTTCAGCCGGCCCAATTCCCGCCTCTTCCGCCGCGAGCACCTGCTGCGTTCCAAGGCCTTCTACGAGAGATACGGCGGCAAGACCATCGTGTATGCCAAGTTCGTGCCCATCATTCGCACCTTCGCCCCGTTTCTGGCCGGCGTCGCGGAGATGAATTACTTCCGCTTCCTGGCCTTCAGCGTGGCCGGCGTGGTGGCTTGGATCTTCTCGATCACCATGCTGGGCCGGAGCCTGGGCGGAATCCCGCTGGTCCGGCAGTACTTCGACAAGGTGATTTTGCTGATCATTGCCCTGTCGTTGCTGCCGGTGCTCTCCGAGTTCTGGAAGGCGCGGCGCAAGCGCTAAAACAATACAATCCGCAGGTCCAAACGACGATGGGTTGGAGTAAGATGGCTTACACATGCGAAACGCCGCTTCCCTCCTCCTGCTAACGCTTCTGATCTGTCCCACCACACTACTCAGAGCACAGGCTTACCGGGTTGGCGTCGATCCCCGCGTCGAACTCATGAGCATTCTGTTTCGGCTGGCCGGAAACGAAGAGTACAACCAGTGCCGAGTCCCCGCCTACGACCGGGCCATCGCGAGCTACTTCGCCCCGTATCGCAATCACCACGCGGTTCAACTGGCCCGTGAGCTGGCTCAGCGGGGAGTGGGCTTCGACGCTCCGATGAGCCTTGCCGTTCACCTCAAGGATGTGGAGTCGCTGGCCGAGCGAGTGGCCTTGGATCGAGCCGGCATCCGGCTGGACACGCGCTGGAACGCCGCTAAAGCCGGCGAATTCCTCGTAGCTGCACGGCAGTTTGTTGCCGACACCAAGTTCTCGCAGTTCCTGAACTCACAGCAGATCCTTTACGATGCTACCAACGCTCGTCTCCGGGCGTTCGTCGAGGCCAAGGCGGACCTGCAATGGTACGACCGCTTCTTTGGCGTTCGCTCGGCAGCTAGGTTCATCGTCGTTCCCGGCATGGCGAACGGCGGTCCAAGTTACGGGGCCAGCTTCCTCGGCGAAGACGGCGTAGTAGAAATCTACGCCATCGCCGGCGTCTGGCAAGTTGACTCCAACGGCGTGCCGCAGTTTGATGCCAGTTTCCTGAATACGATGGTGCATGAGTTCATACACTCGTACTCAAATCCTCTGGTAGACAAGTTCTCCGCACCGATGGAGAAAGCCGCTCGCCAGATGTACGAACCGGTTCGCGATGCGATGCGGCGGCAAGCGTACGGTGACTGGAAGGTCCTGCTCTACGAGTCGATGGTCCGCGCTTCGACGGTCCAGTATGTTCTGGAGCACGAAGGCGCCGATGCCGCAAGACGAATGATTCAGCAGGAGAACGCCCGATCGTTCTTCTGGATGAGCGATCTTTGCGACCTGCTCGGCGTCTACCAGAAGAACCGCCCGCAGTACCCGACACTTGAATCGTTCATGCCGAGAGTAGTGGAGCTTTTCGACAGTATCGCACCCAGGATGGGAGAGCTGGCGAAGAGGTATGCGGACTCCATTCCACGAGTTACGTCCATAAGCGTGCCTGACGGAGCTCGCGATGTCGACCCCGCCATGACGCAAATCGTCGTGAAGTTCAGTCGGCCAATGGACACAGCGGACTTGAACACAGACCCAAGATTCCGAATGGGCAGTTTTGACTCCACTGGAACCGTGCTCACGATTCCCGTGGCCCTCTCGCCGGAGCACGACTATCAGTTCTCATTGCGTTGGCCCGATGGCCGGGCCTTTGCCAGCGCCGATGGTGTTCCAATGCCGCCTGTGACCCTGCATTTTCGGACCGAGGCGGCATCGGCCGGCCACCACAATTAGAGCCGCCTGCCCGCTACCCCAGCTTCAGCAGCGCCGCCCTCAGTTTCTGGGCAGCCACCAGAACCAGGCCGCCGCAGGCGCTCACCGCCAGCACGATCCGCCAGGCGGCCCAGTTCAGCGCCCCTATCTCGTAAAACTTGTCGAGAAACCTCGGCAGCACGCTCGATCCCGGCTTGGTGACAACCAGCGCGAAGGCGGCTGCCAGCAGGGCCGCCCAGAGCAGGTGCGCGCCCCTCCGTCCCTGCCGCCAGACGATCAGCAAATAGTTGGCCAGCGCAATCATCACCATGGTCGCCAGCATCGCCATCTTCACCACGTCGGGCGGGCCGATCAAGCTTCGTTGCGCGATGGCGAAGGCGGCCTCTCCGAACCCTACCGTCACCAGGGCCGAAGTCGCGACGAAGGCGACGAGGTCCGCGACCACCCGCTTCGGCCGCTCCCGGCTGGCGTTGCTGAAGGCGATCAACATGGAAGGCGCCCCGATGGCAAACAGGTTAAACAGCGCCAGCCGCCGGGGCGTCAGCGGAAATCCCCACAGCAGCAGCGCCGAGGCGAGCGTCACATAGATCACCATGCAGTTCTTCGTCAGGAACAGCTTGGCCACTGTCACCACGGTGTTGATAATCTTCTGGCCCTCCGCGAAGACCGCCGGCAGCAGCGTGAACCGGTTCTCGCGCAGAATGATGTCCGCCACTTCCCTGGCGATGGCGGCGCCTTCCTCCATGGCGATGCCCACATCCGCCTGCTTGATGGCCGGCACGTCGTTGACCCCGTCTCCGATCATGGCGGTATGGATCTTCCGGGCGCGCAGCGTCTGCACGATCCGCACCTTCTGCTCGGGCCGCAGCCTGGCGAAGACCACGCTCTTCTCGACGGCCGCCTCGAACCGCTGGCCCTCCAGCGCGTCCAGTTCCGCCCCACTCACCACCTCCGAAGCTTCCACGCTCCAGCCGATATCGCGGCATGTCGCCAGGATGGCCGTCGCCGAATCGCCCGAGAGGATCTTGAGCGCGATTCCCTCCCGCGCGAACTCGCCGATCACTTCGCGCGCGTCCGGGCGTATCAGGTCGCCCAGCGACACGATGCCTAGCGGCCGGAGGCGAAACGAACCCAGATTGTCCGCTCGCGGATCCATCCTCTCGCGATCCATCACCTCGCCGAACAGCAGGTTCCGGTACACCTCCAAGCCCTCGCCAGCCGCCACGCCGCTTCCCTGCGGGCACTTCTCCAGCAGAACCTCGAGGGCCCCCAGCGCGTAGGTGGTCTCGACGCCGCCCCGCTCCACCATCAGCACGCTCATCTTTCTTCGCGAGCTGAACGGGATTTCGTCCACCCGCACCGCCTGCACGTCCCCCGGCAACGCCTCCAGAGCGCGAATGGTGGCGTTCTTCTCCGAGGAGAGGCGAGCGTAAGTGCCCAGCAGCCCTTGCAGAGTCTCCATCGCCACCCCGGGCGCGAGCGGCGTGACCTTGCGAACCGACATCCTGTTCTGCGTCAGCGTCCCGGTCTTGTCCATGCAGATCGCGCGCACCCCGGCGAAGGACTCGATCGCATTGAAGCTCTGCACCACCGCCCCAACCTTACTGATGCGGTATATGCCCAGGGCGAAGATCAGGGAGGCGGTCAGCACCAGGCCCTGCGGCACCAGGCCGTCCAGGATCGTGGCCACCTTCCGGACCAGCTCCACGTCGAGCTGATGACGGACCAGGCCCAGCGACCCCGTCAGCGCCGCCAGCCCCACCGCCACGCCGAACAGCGCCTCCACGATGCGGTTGAGCTGTCTTTGCAGCGGGCTGAGGCGGCTTTTCAACCGCTGGGCCAGCCGCGTGACCTCCGACGCATAGCTCGCATCGCTCAGCCGTTCCACCACATAGCAGCCGTTGCCAGACACGCAGAAGCTGCCCGACAGGATGCCGTCTCCCTTTCCCTTTTCGATTGGCTCGGATTCGCCCGTGAGCAGCGACTCGTCCATCTCCAGCCGGCGCGATTCCAGCACCTTCCCGTCCACCACCGCCTGGTCCCCGCGCTTCACCATGATCGCGTCGCCCAGCACAATCCGCCCGTGCGGAATGGCGACCTCCGCTCCATCCCGCAGCGCCGTCACCTCCCGGACGATCAGCAGGCTGACTTTGTCCATGGCCAGCTTGACCCGCGTCTCCTGAACCACCGCGATGACGGTATTGCAGAAGGCTACCGCAAACACGCCCACGCAATCCCAGAGCAGCCGCCCGTCCCCGGAGCCCAGATAGAAGGCCAGCAGGAACAGCACGATGCCGCCGATGATGAAATTGAAGACCGAGAACAGGTTCTCCAGCAGGATCGCGCGGAGGCTCTTGGTTCCGGGTTCCGGAGGGCGATTGTACTGGCCAGCCGCGAATCTGGCGGCCGCTTCAGCGGAGGTCAAACCGGGCATGGAAGGCATTACTATACACCTTCCTCCGGAGAGACGGGAACGGGCCAGCCCGCTTTTCTCGCACGCCGTCGCCGTGAGACGCGGGAGATGCCCGTGGATACGAGGCGCGCGAAGGCCGGCGGCCCAGCGCAACGACGTAGACATGGGCATATCGTGCGTCGCAACAGACGGCGTGGAGGAAAGCGGGCTAGGAATGGTGGACCGAAACGCGGGGCAAGCTAGGCTACGGAGCCGCCATCCCAATCGTGATGCGTGTCCGGGATGAACAGGACGGTGTCATGCGGGCGGCTCGCCACCAGCCACCCTCCCGGCACCTTCGCGCGATACAACGAAAAGGTAGCGGAGTTGGAACTGATCCGATTGGGAAGCAGCTCGAAGGTGAGAATCTTCTCAGGCGCCGCCGCGAGCGGCTTGTGCCACCCATTCGCGGGCCGTCTGTTTTCCAAGAGCTCCAACATTTCTGGTCCCCTTTCGCTGCTTGTGGGCTGTCTCTGAAACCCGTGGGAACAGGCTCCAGATATTCTAGTAAATGCTGATTCTGCCGGTCTGTCAACGCACACCGGTACCGGTGTAGTTCCGGTACACCGCCCCCCTCATGCCCTCACCCCTAACGGGTGGTACAGAAGGGGGGTAGTACGCTAGGTACGGGAATTGGGGGCGTACTACGGACCTGCGATCCATGCCCCGCCCGGCCGATGCAATCTTCCACAGTCACCGCGCCCCGCGCAGTCCTTCTCCCCCCGCGTTCAGCCTCTTGCGGTGCCAGGCGGCTGCCAGTGCCTAGCTCGCTTACCGAACGATCGCCGGTTCGAGTCCTACCTGAGGAGCCAAATTGTCGTCGCTGTGGGCTCCTGCGGCGTCCGGAAGAATTCGGTCGGGCGCCTGCTCCCATAAATATGGGATACTGGCGTCATGAAGACCACCCTGGAGATCCCGGACCCGACCTTTCGTAAGGCCAAGGCCACCGCCAGTGCGCTGGGGATTCCGTTGCGCGAGTATGTTACGCGGGCTGTCGAAGAAAAGCTCTCCCTGGGCCAACGCCCGGGCAAGCCCTGGCTGGAATGTGCGGGGGAGTTGGCCCATCTCCACAATGAGACGAAGCGTATACAGCAGATCATCGACGAGGAGTTCGAACAAATCGAACCCGAGGACTTAACTTGATTCTGGATACGAATGCTCTTTCGGCATATCTAGACAAAGCGCCGGGAGCGGTTGAGATCGTGTCCCAGGCGCGTGAGCTTGCGATCCCTGTCGTTGTAGCCGGCGAGTTCGCGTTTGGTATCGCGCGGTCTCGCCACCGCGATGCGTATGAAAGGTCGCTGCAACGAATGCTGGACCGATGCACCGTCCTCGATATTGGCATTGAGACCGCGCGGCATTACGCGGCTATCCGGCTGGAACTGAAGGCTGCCGGTAAGCCGATTCCGTCGAACGACGTTTGGATCGCGGCGCTGAGCCGGCAGCATTCGATGCCTGTCATGAGCCGCGACTCCCATTTCGACTTTGTGGGCGGGTTGAGACGGCGAACCTGGCAGTAGTGCAGGGCGGGGGCCGCTCCGGAATCGGCCGCAGAGATCGCGCATTCGCAAGTGCTTGAACCCATCGAAAAGCCGCCTGGACCGCTGTCGGCGGGCACGCCACTAAAGTTCGAAACGTGTCCACGACGGGAAGCCAAATTCCTGTGGAGGAATTTCACTCTGCGAATACCTCTTGCAGCGTCCTCAACGTGGCGGTGAGGGTCTTTGCCGAGACTACACCCAGTTTCTTCGCCAGCCGGGTCTTGTCCACGGCGCGAACCTGATCGAGCAGGATCAGACCCTTCCGGCCACCATGAGTGACGGCGATCCGAAACGGCGCCCCGCGACCCGCCGTGGTCATAGGCGCGACGAGCACCGTGCGCAGTTCATCGTGCATTTCGGCCGGCGATACCACGACGCACGGGCGCGTCTTCCTGATTTCGCTCCCGAGGGCGGGATCGAGACTCACGAGCCAGATCTCTCCGCGCGTCACCAGACCAGCTCCGTATCCTCCGCATTGCCGAATTCGCCCATCTCGAGTTCGTCGTCGCCAGCTTCCGCGATATTCCGGGCAGCCTCGGCCCAACCTTTGCGAGCCGGGCTCGCGGGCCTGCGCAGCACCAGCGCGCCATCCTCAATCGTCATTTCCACTCCCGCCTTTGCGTCCAGACCCAGTTGCGCAAGTACCGGTTTGGGGATGACGACTCCCTGAGAGTTTCCGATCTGTCGAATGCTTACGTGCAGAGCCCGCATAGTAATAACAATGTTATTCCGTGCCGCCTGGTCTGTCAAGCCGTAGAAATCCGAATCTCTCCCAGAAGGGTTCAAACAGCCGCAAGCGCTTGAATCTGCTGCAATGCCGCCCTAACTGCCGGTGGTGGGCGCATCGCAAAAGTTCGAAATGTGTCCAGACGGGAGAGCCAATTCTAAGCCCGCCTACCCGCCACCGATGTTCACAAACAAACGCCCTTCAGCACCAAAGCCCCAGCCGGCGAGCTTGGGTTCCGATCGTGGCCGAGGCTCGTCGCGATCAGGCGACTCGCAGTCTGGCGACCGAATCCGTCGTTGGCTTCTCTTTAACCGTGATCTCAATGTCGCGCCCAAGGAGCAGAAGGAAGCGCAGCAGGCGCTCGATGGAGAACCCGGACAGCCGCCCTTGCTTGAGGGCCGAGATCTTTGGTTGATCGATTCCGAGAAGCTTTCGTCCTCCAAATTGTAGTCTGGGGAATCACCGCGAAGGGCCTCGGCCAGCCGCGCTCCAACGGCAATTCCACCGTAGGAGTCATTGGCCGCCCAAAACAACGGTTAAGCGAACTCCACCGCTCCCACCACTCTATCGCAAGCCCGAGCCCGAATCAAAGCCGCCGCGACAAGCACGCCGGGATTGAGATCACGTCTCGTGTTGCCGCATACGCTCATTTCGACAACCCGGGTTTCCCGCTCCGAGCAGGAGACTGCGTCGCGCCTGTCGGCGGCTGCTCAGGCTGGGCAGATGAGTAGGGCGGCTCTCCAGAGCCGCGCCGGGCGGCCACGTCCGGGATACCTATTTGACCGCAACGAAGGCCTGTGAAATGATGGTCTTCCGGGCTCTCAGCGCTGGGCGGGTTTTGTGTGCCCGCCAGGACATCCGCACTTTCGTGCGGGCATCCGCAGCTGGGCCGTTGATTTGGTGACCGTTCGGGACCGCCAGTGAGCGACGCCAATGACAAGAAGGTAAACGCGCTAGACCTGTTCGCCGGGGTCGGCGGCAGCACATGCGGCGCTTCGGCAGCAGGCGTGCGCGTGGTCGCTGCAATCGATGCGTGGGGTTTGGCCTGCAAATCCTACCGCGATAACAACCCCGACACGGAGGTCTTCAATTCACTTTGCGAAGAGGTCGACCCAGCCGGTATCGAGATCCGGTTTGGGAAGGTCGATCTTCTCGTGGCGTCACCCGAGTGCACGAGCCACACGTGCGCCAAAGGCGCCGCTGAACGCTCAGAGAAGAGCCGCGGCACTGCGTTCCAGGTGGTTCGTTTCGCGCAGGCGCTCAACCCTCGTTGGATCGTAGTGGAGAACGTGATCCACATGCAGGCTTGGTGCAGGTACCGGGAACTGATCGACACCCTTACGTCCTTGAGCTATATCTGCGTACCCCAGGTGCTCAACTCTGCCGATTTCGGCGTCCCACAATCACGGCGCCGGCTGTTCATCGTGTGTGAGCGAGGTCAGAAACCGCCTGAGGTCCTCCCGCCCATCAAAGTGAAGCACGTTCCAGTTCGCGAGGTCATCGACACGAACGGCACCTACAGGTACACCCCACTTCGCACTGAGAGCAGAGCGATCCCGACCCTGGAAAGAGCGGATCGCGCTATTGCGAACATCGGCTCTCGAAACCCTTTTCTTATCGTCTATTACGGGAGTGACGGTTCCGGCGGCTGGCAACCGGTTTCGTCGCCGCTGCGCACCATCACGACTCTCGACCGGTTCGCCTACGTTCGGCGGCGCGCTGGCGTTCACGAAATGCGAATGCTTCAGGTGCCTGAACTGAAACTCGCGATGGGTTTTCCAGAGGACTACATCCTTGACCGTGGGACGCGGCGCGACCGGGTCAAACTGCTCGGCAATGCGGTGTGCCCGCCCGTGATGGAGCACATCGTCCGGACGCTGATCACACCTGCATTGCCTCAGCCGGCCGCTTCCGAGGCGAAAGGAGGCTGAGTGTCGGAGTACAGGGAGGTACGACAGGCATTTAGACCGCGGGCGCGAATGTTGCTGCTGCTCGGCGATCAGTTGATCCGCGACCCAGGAATTGCGGTCTTCGAGCTCGTCAAGAACGCCTACGACGCAGACTCGCCCGACTCCACGATCACCATGTCGAATGTCGCCGACAAGATAGCGGGCCGGATAGTCGTGGAGGACTCAGGGACCGGGATGGACCTCGAGACGGTCACGAAGGTTTGGCTGGAGCCCGGCACGGACTACCGAACGAAGCAGCGGGAGGAGGGCTTCAGAACTCCTGTCTTCCATCGTTCGCCATTGGGGGAAAAAGGTATCGGCCGATTCGCGGCCCACAAGCTTGGGATCAAGATAGCACTGACCTCCCGGAAGAAGGGGCATCCGGAAGTTCATGCCGACCTCGACTGGGAGCGCTTCGAACAGAAGACCTATCTCTCGGACATTCCTGTCGAGGTCGCAGAAAGGAAGGCCGAGGTTTTCACGGGCGCAAAGACCGGAACAAGAATTGAGATCACGCGTCTGCGAAATGACTGGACGCGCGGGATGGTTCGGGATCTCAGTCGCGCGGTCACCTCTATCTGCTCTCCATTTCAGGACACTGGGTCGTTCCTGCCTCAGCTCATCCTGACCGACCGGGCGGAGCACGACTGGCTGGCGGGTCTGCTGACAATGGATCAGGTCAAGGACTACGCATTGTTTCATGGGAACGGCCGAATCGAGGGAGACACCTTCACTTATAGCTACGAGTTCCGGCCGCTTGCGGCGATGTTGGATCGCGTTCATGAGCGCCGACGCGAGCACGTGGAATGCCGGCTGCAATCACGAGACGGGCGTCAGAACAAGCACATCGACTTGCGACAATACGGCATAGGACCCATCGAAATCCGGCTTTCCATTTTTGATCGTGAGCCCCAGATCCTGGCTCTTGGCGTAACCGACAAGAAAGGGCTCAAAGATTTCCTCGACAGCGTTGGAGGAATCCGCGTTTATCGGGACGGAATCCGGGTTTATAATTACGGGGAGCCTGGTGACGACTGGCTAGGCCTTGGGGGTAGGCGCGTCAACACGCCCGCTGGCAGGATCAGCAACAACCTCGTCATAGGTGCGGTCTCGCTTGATCTCACACAGAGCCGTGACCTCATCGAAAAGACGAACCGCGAGGGTTTTGTGGACAGCCCGGCGGTTTCACTCTTTCGGGAAGCGGTCCTGCGTTCGATCGAGCAGATCGAGGCCGAGCGCAATTTGGACAAGGCGCGGATCAGACAGGCCTACACGAAGGGGAGATTCCGGGAGCCGGTTCTTGCAGACCTGACCGCAGTCCGTGAAGTTGTCGAGCGAAAGCACCTGAAAGAGTTGACCCCCTTCCTCGACCGAATCGAAACTGACTTCACCGCAATTCGAGACCGCTTCCTTACGTCGGCTAGCGCAGGCCTGAGTCTGACAATTGTGATCCACGAGGTCGAGAAAGGGATTACAAACCTCGTGAAGGCGGCGGATGAATACGGCGCGTCACCGCAGGTGGTTTCGATGGCCAGGCACCTGGCGGAACTCGTCGAGGGGCTTGGCGCATTGGCGCGACGCTCGGGCGAATCACGCGAGAAGGCTACGGCTCTCGTGCGCGCGTCATTGTTCAACACGGAGCTTCGGCTGCAGGCCCACGACGTGACCGTGACGCGGCAACTGACCGCCGACTTCGAAGCCAGATGCAGTAAGCGCCTTCTCGTGGCAACAATCATGAACCTGATCGACAACACCATCTGGTGGCTTGACAACAAGTGGGGGCCGAAGAACAAGTCAGGGGAGAAGAAGCTCTACATCGGAACGAGCCGCGATTTTGGAGAGGGCCCGGCTATCGTGGTCGCCGATAACGGTCCCGGATTCACTGATCCGCCTGAGTACCTGGTCGAGCCGTTCATGACCCGCAAGCCGGATGGCATGGGACTCGGGCTTCACTTGGCCGACCAAGTCATGAAGGTTCAAGGTGGCAAGTTGCTGTTCCCGGAGCGGGATGACCTCGCTTTGCCTCCCGACTTCGACGGCGCGGTTGTCGCGCTCGTGTTCGGAGGTGCAAAGTGGCTGGTTTGAATGGCGTCCGCGTCCTGATCATCGACGATGTCGAGTCTGAAATTCTCGACTTGGTTCGAGGCCTGTGGAGGATTGGTGCTGCCCCGCTCTACATCGATCCCGCCGTCCTCGAGCACGAAGACAACTACAAGCCGCTGTCTGGGATTCGCCTCGCGTTTCTGGATATGGACATCGTGGGCGCTGGTGCAGACGCGAAGTCGAAGGTCGCTGCTCTTGCGAATTGCATTCGGCGTGTCATTAGTAAGGACAACGGTCCATACGTCGCGGTGGCGTTTACGAAGCACCGCGAGCTGGTTGGAGATCTCGACGATTACATCTTCCCCAACACTGAGATCGCCCGCCCATACGCGTTCGTGACCATCGGAAAAGAAGAATGCAAGGACGTTCCGGCGTTGTCGGCGCGAATCGATGAGGAACTAAGAAAGCGCGGCGCGATGCGGATGCTCCAGCGATGGGAGGAGTCCTCGACGGCCGCGAGCGGCGAGGTCGTCGGAGAACTTGCGGCGATCGCTTCCGGCTCAGAAAGCGAACCCGGGAAGTGGCGCGAAGCCTGGGGCAAGGCGATGCTCCGGATCATGCACAGCTGTGGTAGGGAGTCCGTTGGTGACAGTGGAATGTCCACTGGCGCAACAGCATTCAAGGCGTTCTGCCTCTCAATCATCCCGCTCCACGCTGACAAGCTTGAGAGCCGCGTGGCAGTGCCGTGCCCCGATCTTGAAGAGGCGTCCAGGGAACTTCTTGCCGTCGACTCCAAGGCAGACTGCGGGATCGAAGCGAAGGCCCGGATTAACGCGATGCTGCACTGTTCTTTCGATGATCTCAGTGCCCCCAGGCCCGGAAATGTCTATTCCCTGAAGTCACCCGGCTTGACTCCTTTGTTTCCGGATGTCGCGGCCATGATCGAGGGGCTCGTCCCCCGGGGTCAGAAGACGGCCGAGGAGTTCCGTATACAGGTTCAGGAACTTGCGGCTCAGGTGCTTCCAATCGCGGTTGAGACAAGCCCAGCGTGCGATCACGTGCAGGGCAATCTGATAGTGGCCCGTCTTACGGGTGGATGCCTCGTACCCGTCGACGTCGCCAAGAAGATGTTCAAAAGCAAGCTTCCAGAGTCCATTTGGGATATTGCGCCGCTCTGGATTCCCGGTCAAGGCGGTGACAAGTCCGCCTATGTACTGTTTGTGAACTGCCTTCTTGTCAGCAGTTGCGCCCTGGAGGTGCTTGAGAAAGAGGTGGCCGTGTTCCGCATCCGCAGCCAGGCATTTGCCACCCTGCAGGTCTGTTTTGGCAGCCATGCGGCAAGGCCAGGCATGCTTCTCTTGCGATAGGTGAAGTGTGGACGTGTTCTCGAAAGGCAAGCGATCAGCGGTGATGTCCAGTATCCGCGGGAAAGGGAACCGCTCGACGGAACGCCGAATGGCCGCAATGTTGCGGGCCAGGGCGATCTCAGGCTGGCAGATGCATCGGAAGGACATACCGGGCAAGCCGGATTTCTACTTCCCGGAACGCCGTCTCGCGTTGTTCATAGATGGGTGTTTCTGGCATCAGTGTCCAAAGTGCGCCAAGATGCCAACTCAGAACGGCTCGTTCTGGAACCAGAAGCTGACCAAGAACGCCCGGCGGGATAAGCGAATTCGACGCGCGCTCAATCGGAGCGGTATCAGTGTGATCCGATTGTGGGAGCACGATTTGGAACGCCAGACGACCCGGTGTAGAGCCGTTCTCGACAGACTTGCAGTTGGGCTGGGGAATTGTGGCGGGCACGGTTCCTTTTCTGTCGACAGAGGCGATGCGCTTGCGCCGGGCAGTCCACCTGCTGACGATCCCCGCCAAGCTCCTCGGGCTCGTGCTGTCGAAAGAGAACAACCGCCATACGGTAGCCGTCAGGGGTGAAGCTGTCGTGATCAGCCTTTTCCGGTCACCGCCCTCCGCACAATCTTTCTCCCCCGCCCTCTGCCGTTTGCCGCCCCGCGCCCGCCCTGTCCGCCGCTTGCCCCCTTATCCTGACAGCGGAGGCCGTGCCGTGGCCAGCCAACAACAGATCCAAGCCAACCGCCGGAATCGCCGCCTCGGCCCCGGCCCCAGTCGCCCGCCCTGGACCGCCTCGTCCGCCGCCCGTTCGGCGATGGACCCGCGGGCGCGCCCCAAAAGCAGAAACTGCAACACAAAGCCAATCCGGCCAGCCCTGTCCCTCACGCCAACCAGCAGAGCAATCCCCAGAAACAGGATTCACCGAACGAACCCATTGTGGACCCGATCCTCAAGAAACCACGCTACTTCCCCCTCTCAGAACGAACCCAAGACGAACCCAACCGCGCCCGCCCAGCCGCCCTGCTCCGGGTCGAGCGGCGAGCCCGCCGGCGCGCGCCCCAAAAAACAGGAATTACCAAACGAAGCCAAACTGGCCAGCCTGTCCCCCCTGCCTCCGACCCAGCAGTTTCCCGCCCACCGGTCCCCGTCCACCGGTCCCCGTCCTTCCGGCGGAGCCGGCCCGCCAGTGGCGCGCCGCCGCCTACTCGTCCTCACCCACCCGCAGCACCGCCAGGAACGCCTCCTGCGGAATCTCGACCCTTCCGACCCGCTTCATCCGCTTCTTGCCTTCCTTCTGCTTCTCGAGCAGCTTCCGCTTGCGCGTGATGTCGCCCCCGTAGCACTTCGCCAGCACGTTCTTCCGCATGGCCGAAATGGTCTCCCGCGAGATCACCTTGTTGCCGATCGCCGCCTGCAGCGCCACCTCGAACATCTGCCGCGGTATCAGCTTGCGCAGCCGTCCGATCAGCGCCTTGCCCCGGTCGTAGGCGAACTCCTCGTGCACGATGATCGACAGCGCGTCCACCGGCTCCCCCGCCACCAGCACGTCCAGCTTCACCATGGGCGACGCGGCGTAGCCGGCCAGGTGGTAATCCAGCGAGGCGTACCCTCGGGAAACCGTCTTCAGCCGGTCGTAGAAATCCATCACGATCTCGTTCAGCGGCAGGTCGTAGGCCAGCAGCACGCGCCCCGTCCCCAGGTGCTCGAATTTCTTCTGCGTGCCCCGCTTCTCCTCCAGCAGTTTCAGGATCTCGCCCAGGTACTCCTCGCGCGTGATCACAGTCGCCTCGATGATGGGCTCCTCGATCCGCTCGATCTCCCCAGCGGCCGGGAACTTGGTCGGATTGTCCACCTCGAGCAGCTCGCCCCCGCGCGTAACCACCCTGTAGCGCACGCTGGGCGCGGTGGTGATCAGGTCGATATCGAACTCGCGCTCCAGCCGCTCCTGCACGATGTCCATGTGCAGCAGGCCAAGGAATCCGCAGCGGAACCCGAATCCCAGCGCCGCCGAGTGTTCCGGCTCGAAACTCAGCGCGCTGTCGTTCAGCCGCAGTTTCTCGAGCGCATCCCGCAGCACCCCGTGCTCGTGCGATTCCACCGGATACAGCCCCGCGAACACCATGGGCTTCACTTCCTCGAACCCGGGCAGGGGCTCCGGGGCCGGGTTCGCGTCCTCCATTACCGTGTCGCCGATCCGCGCGTCGGACACCGTCTTGATGTTGGCGAACATGTAGCCCACCTCGCCCGCCGACAGCGCCTCGCAGGCCACCGGCTTGGGCGACTGGTAGCCCAGCCCCTCCACCTCGAACACCTTCCCGTTCACCCACAGCCGGATCTTCTGTCCCACGCGCAGCGTCCCGTCCACAACCCGCAGCAGCGTGATCACGCCGCGGTAGCTATCGAACCAGGAATCGAAGATCAGCGCGCGCAGCGGCGCTTCGGGCCGCCCCGCCGGAGGCGGAACCAGGTGTACGATCGCCTCCAGCACCTGGTGGACGCCGGTACCTTGCTTCGCGCTGACCAGAATCGCCCCGCTCGCATCGAGGCCGATCACATTCTCGATCTGTTCGCGCACCCGTTCCGGCTCGGCCACCGGCAGGTCGATTTTGTTGATCACCGGAATCAGTTCCAGGTTGTGGTGCAGCGCGAGGTAGGTGTTGGCCAGCGTCTGCGCCTCCACTCCTTGCGAGGCGTCCACCACCAGCAGCGCCCCCTCGCAGGCTTGCAGGCTGCGCGACACCTCGTAGCTGAAATCCACGTGCCCCGGCGTGTCGATCAGGTTCAACTGGTAGGTTTCGCCGTCCTCCGCCGGGTAGTTGAGCCGGACCGCGTGCGCCTTGATGGTGATGCCCCGCTCCCGTTCCAGGTCCATGGTGTCCAGCACCTGCGCCATCATTTCGCGCTGGCTGAGCGCGCCGGTCACCTCCAGCAGCCGGTCCGCCAGCGTCGATTTCCCGTGGTCGATGTGGGCGATGATAGAGAAGTTACGGATGTGCCGGGGGTCCATGCGGTATGATGTGTCTTGACCTGCGAGGCGGCCTGCCGCGCGGGGAGAGCCAAGAGCAATTATCCCATATGGATGCGATCCCCAGAAGCAGGGCGGTGTCCCAAGGAGAGCGATATGTCCAATCCGATCGTTGAAGGCAATCTCAATGCGGCGGGCTTGAAGTTCGCCATCGTCATTAGCCGTTTCAACGGCCTCATCACCGAGCGTTTGCTCTCCGGAGCCCTGGACGCCCTGACCCGCACCGGCGGGCCCGAGGACGTCGAGATCGTCCGGGTGCCCGGCTCCTGGGAACTGCCGCTGGTGGCCCGCGAGCTGGCTCGCCAGCACCGGCACGACGCCATTATCTGCCTCAGCGCGGTCATTCGCGGCGATACTCCGCACAACGAGTATCTCGCCGCCGAGGCCACCAAGGGCCTGGCCCAGGCCGCGCTCGAGACCGGCGTGCCGATCACCTTCGGCGTGCTCACCTGCGACACCCTGGAGCAGGCCATCGACCGCGCCGGCGCCAAGAACGGCAATAAGGGCTTCGACGCCGCCATGTCCGCCATCGAGATGGGCAACCTCATGCGCCAATTGCGCCAGCCCCGCTGACCGCTCATGCCCTCCCGCCACAGGTCCAGGGAACGGGCGCTGCAAGTGCTCTTCCTGATGGACCTCCGCAAGCAGCCCGTTGAGGAGGCCCTCCGCTCCTATTGCGACTCCCTGAACCCGGAGGCCGGTCAGCCTCCCGATCTCTTCATGGCCCAGCTCGTCGAGGGCGCCGCCGCCCAGACCGAGGCCATCGACCGCCGCATCTCCGAGCTCAGCGAGCACTGGCGCATCGAGCGCATGCCCGCCGTGGACCGCAACATCCTGCGCCTCGCCATCTTCGAGATGACCGGTGGCCTGGCCCCCGCGCCCGTAGTCATCGACGAAGCCCTCGAGCTGGCCCGGCGCTTCTCGGGCGACGAATCGGTCGCCTTCATCAACGGCATACTGGACGCCGTCCTGCGCGGCGCACCAGTTCCAACCCAGCCGGAACCGCCGCCGGAACCGCAGCCGCCGGAGGGCGGCCCGGAGAATAAAGCATGAGGATCAGGTATTTCGCTGCGCTTTTCCTTGCCGCGGCGGCATTCGCCCAGCCGCCCGCCGATTCGAAACCGGCCGCGGTCGAAGGCACCGTGGTCAACTCCGTCACTGGCGCGCCGCTGCGCAAAGTCGGCCTGACACTCTCCAACGGCGAAGTGCCGGGAGAAATGGCGGCCATGAGGGAACAGTTCGGAGGCCATTCCTCTGAGATGCCCAAGGTCTCCACCAAGACCTTTGCCGCCACAACCGATGCCGCCGGCAAGTTCCACTTCGATAATTTGCCGCCGGATACTTACTGGATCACCGTGAAAAAGGCGGGGTTCGGCGACCAGCGCTATAAGCCCAAGGGCGCGGCCGCCGGCGCCCGCGGGTCGTTGCGCCTCGCGGCCGGCCAGGAACTCAAAGACGTTGAAATCCGCCTGGTGCCGCATGGCACGATCTCGGGCCGCGTTCTGGATGAGGACGGGGACCCGTTTCCGTCGGCCATGGTCTCCGCTCTGGCTTCTACGTTCGTGCATGGGCGCCGCCGGCTGATGCCCGCCGACGCCGGGCAGACCAACAATCGCGGCGAGTTCAGCTTGAGCAAGCTGCCGCCGGGTCACTACGTCCTTTGCGCCAGCATTCCGCACTTCAGCTTTCCCAGCTCTGCTACGCCACCGCCCGCCGACGGCGCGCCCGAAACGGCGTATGTGAGCACCTATATGCCGAACTCGACCGATCCCGCTCAGGCGGAGAAGGTGGACATTACGCCGGGCGGCGAAGTGACGGGCTTGGAAATCCACATGCAGGAGTCGGTCGTGATCCGGGTTAAAGGCAGACTGACCGACGAGACCGGACAGCCCATCAAGAACGCGTACATCGAGCTGATGGCGGGTGGCGGGCGCGTGGGCTCCAAGTCCATGACCTCGGTCAACGATCCCGAAGGCAAGTTCGAACTCGCCAACGTGCAGCCCGGCGCCTCCACGATCACGATCGTGCAGATGCAGGGCTCCAGCCCAAAAATAACCATGCAGCCCCTGATCGTGCCGGAGAGAGGCATCGAAAACCTCAAGCTGGGCGCGCGCGCGGACGCGACCATTCAGGGGAAGGTGGCCGTCGATGGCGATGCCAAGTTCCCGCTCAAGGATTTTGCCCTCATGCTGACGCCCGCCGAAGTCGCCAGCATGCCGGCCACCGCCAAGGCGGATGAGACCGGCGCATTCACGCTGGCACACGTGGCGCCCGCGGTGTACGACCTCACGTTCTCGTTCGTTCCAGAGGGCGCTTACATCAAGTCGGTGGAGTTTAATGGCCGCGAAGCGCTGGGGCACGAACTCGACTGCTCATCTCTTACCGCCGGGACGTTGCGCGTGCTGCTTGGCGCCGACGGCGGCAAAGTCGAAGGGCACGTATCCCGCGACGACAAACCCGCTGCCGACGCGACAGTGGTCCTTGTGCCGGCCGACCCCAACCGCCGCTTCCCGGAAGCGGTCCGCCAGGGTTCCAGCGACGAAAGGGGCCAAGTCACCCTGAAGGATGTGCCACCCGGCGACTATCTCGCGTTCGCTTGGGAGAAGATCGAAGAAGGGGCCTGGTACGACCCCAGCTTCCTGAGGACGGTGGAGAACCAGGCCGTCAAGGTGCAGATCCGGCCGAAGGCCGCCGAGCAGGTAGAACTGAAGCCGATTCCCGCGGCCCAGTGAATTGACCATAGTCATCGACTATGGTCTAATGGAAAAGAGAGGCGCGACGCCCATGCAGCAGATTGCAGTTTCCAAGTTCAAAGCCACCTGTCTGGCGGTTCTGGAGCAGGTTCGCAAGACCCGCCAGCCGGTGCTCGTGACCCGCTTCGGGAGGCCCATTGCCGAGGTGGCCCCGCCGCCCGTCGCCGAACGGCCGGCGGGCTGGTTGGGTGCGCTCGCCGGGACGGGGAGAATCCGGGGCGACATCGTCTCTCCCGCCGCCGACGAGCGGGATTGGGACGCGCTGCGCTCATGAAGCTCCTGCTCGACACGCACATCTGGCTGTGGAGCTTGCTCGAACCCACGCGCCTCTCGCGCCGTGTGGCCAAGGCCCTCAGCGACCCGCGAAACGAGCTCTGGCTCTCGCCGATCAGCACCTGGGAAATCCTGGCCCTGTGCCAGAAGGGCCGGCTCGCCCTGGATGAGGACGCCGAATCCTGGATCGCTCGGGCCATGGCGCTGGCGCCGCTTCACGAGGCGCCCCTCACGCACGAGGTCGCGCTGGCAACTCAGGCGCTTCAACCTCCCCACCGCGATCCGGCCGACCGCTTCCTCGCGGCCACGGCCAAGGTCTACGGCCTCACCCTGGTAACCGCCGACGGGAACTTCGCCCGCTCCAAGGACGTATCCGTTCTCATGAACCACTCGCGCCACCCGGACAACTGACGATGATACAAGTCACCAATCTCACCAAGACGTTCATCGACCCCAAGCGCGGCGCCATTCACGCCGTGGATCGCGTCTCCTTCGCGGTGCGCAACGGGGAGATCTTCGGACTGCTGGGCCCCAATGGGGCCGGCAAGACCACCGCGCTGCGCCTGCTGGCCACGGTCATGCGGCCCACCGAAGGCACGGCGGAGCTGGGAGGCCACGACATCCTTCGGGATCCCGAGGCGGTGCGCAGCCAGATCGGGTTCCTCTCCGGCGACATGGGGCTGTACCTCCGCCTCACAGCGCGCGAGACGCTGACGTTTTTCGGCCGGCTCCACGGCCTGAACGGAGCGCCTCTCAAGAGCCGGATCGGCGAGCTGCTCGCGCGGTTGGATATGGAGAAGTTCGCGGATACCCAAGTCGACAAGCTCTCCACCGGCATGCGCCAGCGCGTGGCCATCGCGCGCACGCTGGTCGCGGACCCGCCCATCCTGATCCTGGACGAGCCGGCCTCCGGCCTGGACGTGCCCGCCGCACGGGTCATCGAGGAGTTCATCCTGGAAGCCCGGAAGACCGGCAAGGCGATCATCCTCTCGACCCACGTCATGGAGGAGGCCGAGTACCTTTGCGACCGCATCGCGGTCATCCATCAGGGCCAGATCAAGATCGTGGGCACGATGGCGGAATTGCGCGCCGCCACGGGCAAAGAGCGGTTGCGCGAGATTTTCCTCAGCCTGCTGGGACTGGAAGCCCTGGAAAGGAAGGCCCCCCATGCGTCTTAGCTCGATTTCGCTCCTCTACCGGAAGGAAATGCTGGATACCGTCCGGGACCGCCGCACCATCATCAGCATGGTGCTGGTCCCCATCGCCGCCATCCCGCTGCTGTTCCTGGGCATGCAGAAGATCATCTCCTTTGTCGAGAAGAAGGCCGGCGAGGAGTCGCTCACTATCTCGATTCAGGGCGCCGACCGCCTGCCGGGTCTGCTCAACGCGCTGGCCGGCGCGGGATTCAAGTTCGCCGCCCAGCCGGACTTGAAGGCCGCGGTTGAGAGCAAGGCCGTCGCCGCGGGAGTCGAGGCGGTGGTGCTCCCCAGCGGGGCCAAAGAGGTCCGCCTCTACGCCGACGATACGCTGCAAGCCTCGCAAGTGGCCGCCGGCAAGATCCGCACGACGCTCGACCGGTTCAAACTGGATAGCTCCCGGCTGCGCCTGCAAGCCCTCGGCGTGCCCGAGGAAGTGCTCTCGCCGTTCACCGTGAAGCGGGTCGATCTGGCCCCCCCGAAGAAGATGGCCGGAATGGTCTGGGGCGGTATGCTGGGCTACGTCGTGGTGCTGCTGATGTTCTCCGGGGGAATGTACCCGGCCATCGACCTCACGGCGGGCGAGAAGGAGCGGCGGACCCTGGAGATGCTGCTCTCGTCCCCGGCCGGACGCTACGAGATCATTCTCGCCAAGGTTCTCGCCGCCACTACCGCCATCGCCATCACCGCCCTGCTGAGCCTTTCGAGCCTGGCGGTCTCGCTGCACTACGTCGACTTCGGCAAAGGCGCCAAGATGCTGCAGGGGATGACGCTGGATGTGCGGGTGCTGGCGCTGGTGGCGCTGGCGCTGGTTCCCATGGCCGTCATGGCCGCCGCCCTGATGATCGCCATCGCCCTGTTCGCCAAGAGCTTCAAGGAAGCCCAGAGCTACCTCACCCCGCTGGTGATGGCGGTGGTCTTCCCGCTGGTCGCGGGAATGCTGCCCGGCATTCAGCTCACCCCGGCTTTGGCGCTGGTCCCGCTGTTCAACGTCTGCCAGTTGATCAAGCAGATCTTCCAGGGCGACTTCAACCGTTTGAGTTTCGCCATTACCATGGCCTCGAACCTGGTCTACGCCGGGATCGCTTTCCTGGCCGCCGTGCAGGTCTTCAAGAGCGAGAAGGTGCTGTTCCGGACGTAGCGGCTCGCACGGCGCCGGCACTCCCGACGGCCCCCGGAGCGCCCCGCGCCAGCCCGGCCCGCCGTCACTTCCCGATGCAGAAGGTCGAGAAGATGCGGTTCAGGATGTCGTCGGCGGTGGTCGCGCCGGTGATGGCATCCAGCGCCTGGAGCGCGGCGTAGAGGTCCAGCAGCAGCATCTCGTGGGGCAGGCGCTGGACGGCGGCGGCGCGGCCTTTCTCGAGGGCGGCCAGGGCTTCCTTCAGCAGCCCGGCGTGGCGCAGGCTGGTGATGAAGCCGGCTTCGGGTGGAATGCCGGCGGGCGCGATGGCCTCGGCGATGCGGCGGCGCAGGGCCGGAATGCCAGCGCCGGTGAGCGCCGAGACGGCCACGAAATCCTCGCCGGTTTCGGCGCGCCGCTCCAGATCGCACTTGTTGCCCACCAGCAGCGTGCGGCCCTGGCTGCGGGCGCGGGCGGCCAGTTCGAGATCCTCGGGCGCAAGCGGCGCCGACAGATCGAAGACCACCAGGCGCAGATCGGCGTCGGCCATGGCTTGGAAGCTGCGCTCCACGCCCAGCGTCTCCGCACGGTCCTGGCCCGTTCGTATGCCCGCCGTGTCGACGAACTTCACCGGAATGCCCTCGATGGCGGCGGCCTCGCTGACCAGATCGCGCGTGGTGCCGGGCGCTTCGGTGACGATGGCGCGGTCCTGCTCGAGCAGGCGGTTGAAGAGGCTGCTCTTGCCGACGTTGGGCCGCCCGACAATGGCCAGGTTCAGCCCGGAGTGGACCAGCTTGCCGTAATCGAAGCTGGAGGCCAGTTCGGCGAGGCCGCCGGCGACGGGCGCCAGGCGGGCCAGGATCTGGGCGTCGCTGGCCACTTCGATATCGTCCTCGGCGAAGTCTATGCCCGCCTCGAGCAGAGCAATCAATTCTACCAGCTGCTCCTTGAGCGGCGCGATGCGGCGGGAAACCCAGCCCTCGGCCTGCTGGGCGGCGATGCGCGCCTGGTACAGCGTGGTGGCCTCGATCAGGTCGCGGACGGCCTCGGCGCGCGGCAGATCGATGCGGCCGTTCAGGAAGGCGCGCAGGGTGAACTCGCCGGGTTCGGCCAAACGGGCGCCGGCCTGGATGGCGCGCTCCACGGCGAAACGCAGGACCACTGGGGAACCGTGGCAGGAGATCTCAACCAGGTCCTCGGCGGTATAGGAGCGCGGCTGGGCGAAGAAGGTCACCACCACCTGGTCCACCGCGCGACCCTCGGAGTCGATTAGCTCTGCGAGCGCGGCGGTCCAGGGGGTCCATTCCGGTGGCCTGGGGAAGCGCAGGATGCCCGCCGCGATGGCCCGGGCCTGGGCGCCCGAAAGACGAACCACTCCCAGCCCTCCCGTTCCCGGCGGCGTCGAGATGGCGACGATGGTGTCGGTAAGGATCAAGCCCGGTTCAGCGGCGCCGGCCGCGGCCCATCGGCGCACGGGCGGGTTCGGAGGTGGGAAATGCCGACGACGGCATGTTGGCCGGATAGATGGCGACCTGGCGCTGCGGCCCCAGCCCCGCGCTCTCGCTGCGCACGCCGGGCTCGCCCCGCAGCGCGAGGTGCAGGATGCGGCGTTCCCGGCTGTTCATGGGATTGAAGCGGAACGGAATGCCGCTGCGCTTCACCCGCTCGGCCGCCGCCAGCGCGCTCAGCCGCAGCTCTTCGATGCGCAGCATGCGGTAATCGTTGGCGTCGAAGCACAGGCGGGAATGATCCTCCGGAGCCATCTTCAGCATCTCCATGGTCAGCAGCTCGAGCGCCAGCAGAAGCTCGGCTTTATTCGAGAGGAGCAGCTCGACATCCGGCCCAGAGAACTTCACCACCACATCCGGGTTCTCGAAATCGGGATGGCGGGTCTCGCCTTCGCAGATCTTGAATTTGAGCTGGAACCCGGCTTTGGCGATCACCTGGCGCAGGAACTCGCCCGCGCCCGACTCCACCGCGGATAACGTGTACTTACTCTGGCTCACCCTCGATTCCCACCCTTCTTGCGTTTCGGAGCGGCCGGCGGCTCGACTGGCGGAGCCGGCAGCGGCATGCTCTGGTTTATGAACCATTGTTGCGCAATCCCGACCAAGTTACTGGTGAGCCAGTATAACACCAGACCACTGGGCATGTTATAGAACATCGCGCCGAACACCACCGGCATCCACTGCATCACCTTCGCTTGGGAAGGGTCCTGCCCGGGAGTCGGCGTCATCTTCTGCATCGCGTACTGCGCCACAATCATGAGGACCGGCAGGACGTGGATGGGCAAGTGCTCCGGCTGGGAGAGGTCGGTCACCCACAGCCAGTGCGCGCCGCGCATCTCGATGGCGATCGACAGCACGTTGTAAAAGGCGATGAAGAAGGGGAACTGCACGAGCATGGGCAGGCAACCGCCCATGGGATTCACCCCGTGCTTCTTGTAGAAATCCATCACCTCCTGGTTCTGCTCGGCCTTCTTCGGATCGCGCATTCCAATGCCCTTGTACTTGGCGTTGATGGCGTCGATCTGGGGCTTCAGCGCCTGCATCTTCTTCATCGATTTCATGCTCGAGAACTTCAGCGGCAGCAGCAGGAAATTGATGACGATGGTGACCAGGACAATGGACCAGCCGTAGTTGTGCACCAGGTTGTGGTCGAACCAGCTCACGATCAGGAAGAGGGGCTTGGCGGCCCAGCCGAACCAGGTGCCGAAATCGACCACTTGCTCCAGCTTGGGGCTGACCTTCTTGAGAATGTCCAGGTCCTTGGGTCCGACGAACACGGAGAGTTTGTTGGCGGCCGCACCACCCACGGCGATGCCGGCATGCGGGGCGCCCGCGACGTCGTCGCTCAGGGTAACGGCTTCGACCGGCCCGTCCGTATGCGGGAGGAAAACGGCGGCGAAGTACTTGTCCTGAATGCCCACGAAGGAGTAGGCTCCCCATTCAACGTTGGGGCCGTTCTTGGCGTCCTTGATGGTCCGGACGACGAGTTTGCCGGAGACCAGATCGTAATGGACCGAGTTCTGCGCCGTGGCGGCGTTCTGCGCGGTCGAATCGCCAAAGGCCCCGCGCCACTCGATCGCGTGGGCCAGGGGCGCGCCGCCCTGCGCCACTTCCGAGGCGACCTCCGAGAGATAGCTCTTGGGCTGGAAGCGGAAAGTCTTGTGCGCCACCAGGGCTCCGTCGGAATAATCGAAGTCGGCGCCCAGGCCATCCGGCGCGGGCTTGACGGCGTAGAGCGCTTGGTTGAGGTCCACGGCCGGCGGCGGGTCCTTGAAGCGGAGCGAGAAAGGGAACCCGGTCTTCAGGGCGGCGGACGCATCGACCAGATCGATCGGCTGATGCTCGTTGTCCTTGTACTTCTTCAGAACCCAACTGCGCACCACCGCGCCGCGGTTCGAAAGCACGATCTTGTAGAGATCGGTTTCCACCACCAGGCTCTGTTCCTTCTCCGCCGAGACGCGGGGCGCCGCGGTCCTGGCGCCGGCAACCGGGGCAGGTCGCAGAACTTCCGCCGGCTTCGCGGGCGCCGGTTGTTCGGTGGACTGCGTGGCCGCCGCCGGCGCCGGCTTGGCGGGCTGCGGCGCCGGCCCGAAGTTCTTGTAGAAATAGGGCATCAGGAAGAGCACGACGCCCATCAGAATGAACGCCAGGAGCAGGTTTCTCTCTGTGTTCGGTTCCTGGGGCCCGGTCGGCTTGGCTTGCGTGGGGGTGTCGGCCATGGGTTTATGTGGTCTTCCTTAGTTCAGCGCACGGGATCGAAGCCGCCCTGGTGGAACGGATGGCAGCGGAGAAGTCGTTTGAAGCCCAGCCAGAGGCCGCGCGGCGCGCCGTATTTCTCGACGGCTTGCGCCATGTAGTCCGAGCAGGTCGGCTGGTAGCGGCAGGCGGAGGGCAACAGCGGCGAAATCAGCCGCTTGTAGCCGCGCAGGAGGAACAGGATCACAGCTTGCATCGACAGAACAGACGGCCAACCTCGCGGAAAAGTTCCGGAAAGGGCGCTTTCAACACGGCCCGGCGCGGGTTGATCACAATCTCCCACTGTGCCTCGAGTTGACAGAGTTGGCGGCGAACCGCTTCCCGCATCCGCCGCCGGATTCGATTCCGTAAAACCGCCTTGCCCAACGCCCGCGGCGTGGTGAGGCCGATGCGCGGTCCCTGGGTTTCGGCCCGGCCCAGACAGAAGGCCGCGAAGTAGGGGCCGGAGATCCGAATCCCCTCGGCATAGACCCGGCGAAAGTCCGAGGGCCGCAGAATGCGCGCGCATTTCGGGAACGACTGATCGATGGGTTTAATCGGCGTTGGCGTAGCGAACGTTGCGCTCGTCGCTGACCGTCAGCTTCCAGCGCCCCTTCGCCCGGCGACGTGCGATCACGGCCCGGCCGTCCTTGGTTTTCATGCGTGCTCGAAAGCCGTGTGTCTTGGCCCGGCGACGGTTGTTCGGCTGAAAAGTACGTTTTGGCATATTAGTTTCCGGCCTGGAATCGAGGAGCCGCTCGCAAGCACAATCCCAGCTTCGAGAAATACTCCAGAAGCTTCAGTATAGGGGGCGGGGAGAGAGGGTGTCAAACGAGAGCTTCGTGGCGGGCGCCCTCAGGCGGGCCGAGGCGCTGGACCACGGGTAGTCCCCGGCCTGCGCCGCGAGGCCCGCCTGGACGGGCTGGCTCTCGATGTTGGCGGCGATGCCCTGCCGCTCCCGCTCGTCCCGCACCCAGCGGTGGCCGGAGTCGGCTTGCCAGAAGGGCTGACCGGTGCGCCCCAGAAGCCGGTTGGCCTGGCGAGCCGTTTGGCCCCGCAGCGCTTTCAGCAAGCGGCTGGGCGAAATGAAGGGCAGCAGAAGCAGATCCACGCGATCCGGCATGACGACGTAGGCGCCGAGCTGGTAGTCGCCCAGTCCGGCCCGGCGGCGCAGGATCTCGACGATGGCCTCTCCGGCGGAGGGCTGGCGCGGCGGATACGGAACGCGCGGGAGGCTGCCGTGGAAGCGCCAGGTCAGAAATAGCCAGTGGCCTTGCGGATCGATGCGGACAGGGCGGCGGTGCGTGCCCATGTCAATAGGAGTGGGCGCGGCGCGGCGAAAATCTCACATCAAGCGGCAGGCCGCCGGGCGGAGCGGAGCGGGCGGGTGCGATGATGTAAACGGATGGCACAACCACTGCCCCGCCTGCGGCTCGACCTGGAGTTCATGCCTTCGCCCGCGCCGGATCGGCCCGGGTTGCTGATCCGCGATCCCTATCGCTATTCGGAGGCCAGCCTGATCGTCCCGCCCGCGCTGATGGGGTGCCTGCAGTTCTTCGACGGCGGACACACGGAGCTGGATCTGCGCGCGGCGCTGGTTCATCTGACGGGCGATTTGAAAGTGGGCGAACTCCAGCAGCATCTGGTGGGCACGCTGAGCCAGGCGGGCTTCCTGGAGGACGAAACCAGCCGGCGCATGAAGGCTGCGCAGATAAAAGCCTTCGCCGAGGCGCCGCGTCGCGAGCCTTCGCACGCCGGAGCGGGGTATCCGGAGCAGGCGGAGGCGCTGCGGGCCACGCTGTCCGGCTGGATGGACTCCGGGGCGCCCGTGGCGGCGGGCGATTCGCCGATCGGGATCGCCGCGCCACACGTGAGCCCGGATGGCGGACGGGAATCCTACCGGGCCGCCTACGCGGCGCTGGGGCCTCAGTATCAGGAGCGCGTGTTCGCGATCCTGGGGACCTCGCATTACGGCGAGCAGGAGCGCTTCGGGCTCACGCGAAAGCCGTTCTCGACCCCGCTCGGAGTGGCCCAGACCGAGGTGGCGCTGGCCGAGCGGCTGGCCCAGGAGGCTGGACCGGCGGCCAAGATGGAGGACTACTGTCACGCGGTGGAGCACTCGATCGAGTTCCAGGTGGTCTTCCTGCAGCATCTTTATGGCGCCGGCATACGCATCCTGCCGATCCTGTGCGGGGCGTTCGCGCGCGGCATCCTGGAAGGCGGGCGGCCGGAGCAGGACGACGACCTGCGGCGGTTTTTCGACGCGCTGGGCGCACTGGCGGCACGGGAGGGCCAGCGGCTGTTCTGGGTGCTGGGCGTGGACATGGCGCACATGGGCCGCCGCTATGGCGATCCGTTCGCGGCGCGGGCCGGCGAAGGGCAGATGTCCATGGTGGCGGAACTCGACCGCCAGCGGATCGAGCGCCTCGCCGCGGGGGACGCGGAAGGCTTCTGGAGCGCGGTCCAGAAGAACCGGGACCCGCTAAAGTGGTGCGGCGCGGCGCCCTTCTACACCTTCCTGAAGGCCGTGCCGCAAGCCAGGGGGGAACTGCTCCACTACCAGCAGTGGAACATCGACGAAGAGAGCGTGGTCAGCTTCGGGGCGATGGCGTTCCATTAACCCGCATTTCTCACACGCCGTCTGTTGCGACGCACGATATGCCCATGCCTGTTTCGTTGCGCTTGGCCGCCGTCCTCATCGTACCGTTCAAGTACGCGTCCGGCCGCCGGGCGCTACCGCGCGGCATGCCGCCTCCGGCGGACTGGAGTGCCCCGGCTGATTGGCTCACTCCAGCGCGCCTCGCATCCACGGGCATCTCCTGCGTCTCACGACGACAGCGTGCGGGAAAAGCGGGTTAGAACTTGGAAGCCACCCAGTAGCCCGGGCGCGTGCGCACCTTCACTTTCGCCTGGTCGGGCACCGAGACCGCGATTTCGTGGTAGCCGCCCTCCTCCTTGTTGTTGGGCGTGTAGGTAATCAAATACTCGGAGTGCAATTCATTGCCGATGCTCAGGATAGAACGTTCCAGCTCCCGCTCGCTGATGAAGGAGTGCTCCTTGCCGCCGGTCCACTTGGTGAAGACCTCAACCGGGTTGGGGACGAAGATGGCCTTCACATCCTTGAAGATCTCGACGATCAGCGGAACGACATTAGCGGAATTGGTGGCGTTTCCGGTCACCTGGGCCGCGGCCTCGGGAGTGGGCGGAATACCGGGCGGCAACGGCCGCGCCGTGTAGGGAATGGAGTCGGGGCGCGGCGGCTGCGGCTTCGCGAGCAACGTGCCGATCATGCGGTTTATGTTCACCGAGTAGACGTTCACGTTCTCGAACTGGAGGGCAGTGAGCGCCTCGCGGACCCTGCCCGAGCTGCCGAGGTCGCGCGTCTCGCTGATGAGCAGCAGAATGCGGCGGCGTTCGGGAGGCTTGTGGCGCAGCATGTTGGTGGCCTCCACGACCGCGTCCACCATGCGGCTGCCGCTGCTGCCCGCCTTGAGCTTCTTGAAGGCCGTATCCAGCTTGCCGGTATCGCCGGTGAAATCCTGAAGCAACTGGATGCGGTGATCGAAACAAATCACGGCCACCTCGCCCTGGTCGCCGAGCACCAAGTCCTTGAACAGCGGCGCAATCCTCTGAATCTTAGCGAGGACCGGCTCGGCGGTGGAGTTGGCCTGAACGGCCACCACCAGCGAGATGGAAACCCAGGCGATGTCGACCTTGATGTTCTGCGGCTTGCCGTTGTCGGAGAGGCGGAACTGCTGCGGCTGAAGCCCGTTTACGAAATTGCCTTCGTGGTCGGTGACGACCGTGGGAGCAACCACGACGTTAACATTGGTGCGGAAGGGTTGTTGGACAACCTCTTGGGGAGCGGCTATCCCCAACGCGATCAGGCCGGCGGCGAGCGATCGGATCATGAGCATTGGCATGGAGACGCCCGCGGCGCAAAACCCGTTTCACGCCGGGGTCATTCCTATTGTACAATCGACGCTGACGGGAGGTGGCTCCATGCCAGGCGCGGGAATTTACTCCAAACGTCCCGGAGATGTGCTGTGGTGGCTGCTTTCCGGCGCACTGTGCTGGGCGGTGGTTCGCGTTCCCGATCTGATGTACCCGGGCAAGTTGGGCGATTACCAACTGGTGCTCTACGCGATCCTGTTCGTGGCGGGCGTGGTGCTGGGCACGTGCCGTCCGGAGCAGCCGTGGCGCTGGGCGTTCGCGGGTTTCCTGGCCCTGGCCGTGGGCGACATCGGCGCACTGGGCGCATTCCACCTTTCCCAACTGAACACCATCAACGTCTGGCTGCACGTCCGGGCCGGCGCCGGCGGCTGGGCCTTGCGCGCGCTTCCGGTTCTGGCGGGGGCGTATGTGGGGTCGCGGATGGTGGCCCCCAGTTGGTAGGACGCCGGCGCACGATAGCCCCAAGCCTACTTCGTTGCGCTCGGCCGGCTCCCTCGACGTACAGTTGAGTACGCCTCGGTTCGCCGTCCTTCGCGCGCCTCGTATCCACGGGCATCTCCTGCGTCGGACAGCGGCGGGCGTGTAAGCGGGCTAGTCTGGCCCAGCGTTGGCCGGCGGGTGGCCGGTCTCGCCGCGCAGCAGTTCCAGGATGTGCGGGAGCACGTCGAGGATCGCGTCCAGGGATTCAACCGCGCCGCGGGGCGAGCCGGGCAGGTTGACCAGCAGCGCGCGGCCGCGGGCGCCGGCCACAGCGCGGGAAAGAGCGGCCAGCGGCGTGGAGGCCAAGCCGCGCGCGCGCATCAGCTCACCGAGACCCGGGATCTCGCGATCGAGCACGGCGCGGGTAGCCTCCGGGGTAACGTCGCGGGAGGCGAGGCCGGTTCCGCCGGTCGTGAAAATGGCGGAGACCGCGGCGGCGTCGGCGAGAGCCGCAAGGCGCGCGGAGATGAGGGCAGCCTCGTCGGGGAGGACTTCCAAGACCGGGACCGACCAGCCCAGTTGCTCGAGACGCCGACGCACGGCGGGACCGGAAAGGTCGGTGCGCCGGCCCGCGGAGACCGAATCGCTGATGGTCAGCACAGCGGCCTGGATCATGGTTGCGGAGTCCTCCGGCGCCGGAAAGCGCCACTTCTTCCGCCGGTCTTCTCGAGCAGGTAGAGATCCTGGATTTCGATGCCCTTGTCGAGGGACTTGAGCATGTCGTAGAGGGTCAGGGCGGCGACGGCGGCAGCGGTGAGCGCCTCCATTTCGACGCCGGTGGGGCCGAGGGCGGAGGCGGTCGAAACAATTCGCACGCCGCGTGTTTGGAGGCGCACATCGACATCCACATGCGCGAGCATCAACGGATGGCAGAGCGGGACCAGGTCCGCGGTTCGCTTGGCGGCGGCAATGCCGGCGATGCGGGCGATTTCGAGCGGGTTGCCCTTGGGGTTCCCGGGCAGCTTCTTCAGGACGGCGGGGCGAATGCGGACGAAGGCCTGCGCCCGTGCGGTGCGCGCGGTGGCGGGCTTGGCGGAGACGTCCACCATGCGCGCGGCGCCCTGTTCGTCGAAGTGGGAGAGCCGTTTCATATTGTAAGCACCTCGATGAGGTCTCCCGCCTTCCAGATCTCGCGATCGGGGCGGGCCACCAGGAAGGCATCCGCGCGGGCCAGCGCCGGGATGTCGCTCGAGCCGCGCCAGGCGAGCGGCGTCACCTGTGCGCCGCCGGCGCTCAATCGCGCCGGAAGGAAGCGCGTCAGCCCTGGCTTATGGCTAAGATCGGCGGTGAGTTGCGCGAGCGCGAAGGGCAAACGGGGCTCGATCTCGCCGGAGAGCAGTTCGACTGCGGCGCGGGCGAAGACCTCGAAAGTCACCAGCGTCGAGGCGGGATTGCCGGGCAATCCGAAGAAGAACCGCTCGCGCGCGCGGCCGAAGACGAGCGGCTGGCCGGGCCGGATGAGCACGCGGTCGAAAAAGAACTCCGCGCCAAGATCGGCGAGCACGCGCTCGACGAGGTCGTACTTGCCGGCCGAGACGCCGCCGGAGACCAGCAGCAGGTCCGCGGCGAGGCCCCGCTCGACGATCACCCGGATACTTTCGAGGGTGTCGCGCGCGGGGGGCAGAATCTCGGGAAGCGCGCCCGCGCGGCGGAGTTGGGCGGCGAGGGAGTGAGCGTTGGAGTCGCGGACCTGGTGCGCGAGCGGTGGCGCGGAGACCTCGACGATCTCGTCGCCGGTGGAGAGGATGGCCACGCGCGGCTGGCGATAGACGCGCACGACAGCGCGCCCAATGGCTGCGAGCAGGGCAACCTGCGAAGGACCCAGGCGGCGGCCTGCGTCCAGCAGCGAATCGCCGGCGCGCGCCTCGGAGGCTGGCGGGGCAATGAACTGGCCGGGCGGGGCGGAGGGAGCGGCGATCCATTCTCCGTCGCGTGGAGCGTGCTCGATCATGACCACGGCGTCGGCGCCGGGCGGAACGGGCGCGCCGGTCATGATTTCGAATGCTTCGCCGCGCTCCAGCTCGCGCAGAGAGACATCGCCCGCCCGCACTTCGCCCACGATGCGCAGCCGCCCGGGCAAGTCTTCGGAGCGCACCGCGAAACCGTCGCGGAGAGAGCGCGCCAGGGGCGGGTAATCGCGATCGGCATGGATGACCTCGGCGAGCACGCGGCCGCAGGCGGCATCCAGCGGAACCAGCTCGACGGTGGGGACGGCAAGCGCGGCGGAGACGCGATCGAGGACGCACTGCCGGGCCGCGCGAAAGTGGAGGGTGGCCACGAGACGATTCTAGCAAGCCATCCCGCAAGCCGGTAAAATGGACCGGAATGCCAAATCATCTCACGCTGACGCAGATGGCGGCCGGGGTTCGGGAGCGCCGGATTTCTCCGGTGGAGCTGGTGGAGGCGCACCTGGGCGCGATTGAGCGGTGGAACCTGGAGTTGAACGCGTTCGTTTCGGTGTTCCCGGAGGAGGCCCGGGCGGCGGCGAAGGCGGCGGAGCGGACGCGCGCGGGCGGGCGGCTGGAGGGCGTACCGGTCACCATCAAGGACAGCTTCGACGTGACGGGGCAACCCACGCTGTGCGGCAGCCGGCTGCGCATGGATCACCGGGCGGCGAAGGATGCGACGGCGGTTGCGCGGCTGCGGGGCGCCGGCGCCATTGTGCTGGGGAAGACGAACTGCCCGGAGTTTCTCTACAACTACGAGACGGACAATTACGTGGCGGGCCGCACCAACAATCCGTGGGACGCGACCAGGACGCCGGGGGGATCGAGCGGAGGCGAGGCGGCGGCGATCGCGTCGTTGTGCTCGCCGGGGGGCCTGGGAAGCGACGGAGGCGGGTCCATCCGCGAGCCGGCGCACTTCAGCGGGATCGCCGGGCTGAAACCGACTCCGGGACGCATCTCGGCGGCCGGGCATTTCCCGCCGATTAACCACCCGAACGGCCTGCTGGGCGTGGGCGGGCCGCTGGCGCGGACGGCCGAAGACGTGCGGCTGCTGTTTGAAATCACGGCGGGCTACGATAGCCAGGACCCGTTCTCGGCGCCCGTGCCGCTGCGCCAGCCGGATCTGAGCGGGCTGCGCATCGGGCTGATGCCGCAGTTTTGCGATGTGCCAGTGCAGCCGGCCATACGGGCGGCAGTTGAGAAGGCCGCGCGGGTGGCGGAGCAGTGCGGCTTTCCCGTAGAGCCGTTCGAGCAGCGCGGGCTGCGGCGGGCCAGCGAACTGTGGTGGTTCTTCTTCGGGCGGATGCTGGCGTGGCCGCTACGACGGATGCTGGCGGGCCGGGAGCAGGAAGCGCACTGGAGCGGGACGGAGCTGATGCACCTGGCGCTCGAAGAGCCGGAGCCCACGGCGTGGGAGATTGTCGAGAACCTGGCGGCGCGGGACGCCATGCGGGCGGCGCTGCTGCGCCAGATGAAGGACGCGCCGGTGCTGCTTGCGCCGGCCTGCGGCGTGGTGGCGTTCCGGCACCGCGAGCGGAGGTGGCCAGTGGGCGAGCGATCGATCGGGTTGCTGGAGGCGATGGCGCCGCTCACCTGGGTGAACCTGCTGGGCCTGCCAGCGATGGTGATCCCGTTCGATATGACGGCGGAGGGCCTGCCGGTGGGCATACAACTCATCGGACGGCCCTACGACGAAGAGCTGCTGCTGGAGCTGGCGGTGCGTCTGGAGGAGGCGCGCGGACCATTCCCGGCGCCGCCGATGGCGGGCTGAGTGGATCGCGTCTATTTCGAATTGTGAACGGCGGCCGCCACGAAGGAAGCAGCCAGCGCGGTGTTGGTCGCGGCGGCGGGCCTCTCGAAGCCGGGGTGGCGTCTGAGAATGAGCCACAGTGCGGTGAGGGAGCCGCCGGTCAGCGCGGACTTAACCGCCAGGCTGCGCACTCCGAACTGACCGCCGGAGCCGGCCAGCAGCGGGTTGAGTTCGGGTTTGCCCCAACTGGAACGGGTGTCCAGCGCGGAGGCGGCGACCACCGCGGCCACGCTGGCCCACCAGAGTTTCCGGGAATGCGGCTTTTCGGATGGGATGGTGGCGCCCATGGCGAGAGAGGCGGCGATCAGCACTGCGGCGATGGTTTTCTGCATAGGGGAACGAACCCAGGGATGTAATTAGAATAAGGGCAATCGGGCGAAAACCTGCGTTTCGAGGGGTACTGTAACGTAACAGGTTGACAGTGACAAATCGCGTAAGATAGGAGCGTATGCGAACCTCGATGGCGTTACTGGGGTGGTGCGCGGTGGCGGCTTTCGCGGCCGGCGCGCCACGCCAGGCGTTCCCTTATGCCTACGACCAGCACGATTTCCCCAACGGGTTGCGGCTGATCTCGATTCCCACCGATTACCCGAACGTGGTGTCCCTGTTCATCGTGATGCAGACCGGATCGCGCAACGAAGTGGAGCCCGGCAAGACCGGATTCGCGCACCTGTTCGAGCACATGATGTTCCGCGGCACGCCGAAGTTCCCGCCCGCGGAGTACGAGAACACGATGAAGCAGGCTGGGGCGGCATCGAACGCCTACACCACGGACGATTTCACGGCGTACCACACGACGTTCTCGAAGGAGGATCTGGAAACGGTGCTGCGGCTGGAGGCCGACCGGTTCCAGAACCTGGCGTACACGCCGGAGGTGTTCAAGACGGAGACGCTGGCGGTGCTGGGGGAGTACAACAAGAACAGCGCGAACCCGCTGCAGAAGCTGTACGAGGCGCTGCGCGACACGGCGTTCGACCGGCACACCTACAAGCACCAGACGATGGGCTTCCTCAAGGACGTCCAGAACATGCCGAATCAGTACGATTACAGCCGACTGTTCTTCGAGCGCTATTACCGGCCCGAGTACGCGACGATTGTGGCAGCGGGCGACATTGCGCCGGCGGCGGTGCGGGCGCTGGTAGAGAAGTACTTCGGCGAGTGGAAGCCGGGCAACTACCGGCCGGAGATTCCGGCGGAACCGGCGCAGCAGGGCCCGCGGACCGTTCACGTGGCCTGGCCCAGCCCGACGCTCGCGTGGCTGGCGGTGGCGTTCCACGGTCCCGCCTATTCGGACGAGCAGACGGACCTGGCCGCGCTGGAGCTGATCTCCTATCTGGGGTTCTCGGAAAGCTCGGAGCTGTACCGGAAACTGGTGATCCAGGAGCAGAAGGTGGACATGTTGCGCGCCAGTTGTCCGCACCACGTGGACCCCAACCTGTTCACGGTGATGGCGAGGCTGAAGAAGGCGGGCGACCTGGACGCTGTGCGCGACGATGTGCTCGAGACGCTGGCGGGCTTCCGGACCAACCCGGTGGCGGCGGAGCGGCTGGACCAAGTGAAGCGGCGGCTGCGCTACAGCTTCGCGCTGGGGTTGAACAACAGCGAGGCCATCGCGGGCACAGTGGCGCAATATGTGGCGCTGCGGCGCACGCCGGAGACGATTAACCGGCTGTTCGAGATGTACGACCGCATCACGCCGGAAGAGATCCAGCGGGTGGCGCGGAAGTACTTGGTCGAAGAGGGCCGGACCATCGCGACGCTGAGCGGAGGGAAGGCGCAATGAAAACCGCATGGATGGCGATGCTGGTTACGGCGATGTGCGGGGCGGCGGCGGGCGCCGGGCCAAGAGTGGTGGAACTGCCGGGCAAAAGCCCGCTGGTCACGATACGCCTGGTGTTCCTGACCGGGGCGGCGTACGACCCGGCGGACAAACCGGGCGTGGCGGCGCTCACGGCGGCGATGCTGGCGCGGGGCGGCACGCGCGAGATGAGCTACAAACAAATCGTGGACGCCCTGTTTCCCATGGCGGCCTCGGTCGCGGAGCAGACCGACAAGGAGATGATCGTCTTCTCGGGTACGACGCACATCGACAATCTGGAGGCCTACTACAAGATCTTCCGCGAGATGCTGCTCGATCCGGGCTGGCGGCGGGAGGATTTCGAGCGGCTGCGCGACGATACCGTGAACTACCTGCGCGTGTCGCTGCGCGGCAATAACGACGAGGAGCTGGGCAAGGAAGTGCTGTACAACCAGATCTACGCCGGGCATCCTTACGGCCGCGAGAATCATGGGACGGCTTCGGCGCTCCAGGGGATGACCATCCCCGACTTGCAGGCCTTTTACCGCGCCCAATTCACGCAGGGGAATTTGATTATCGGTTTGGCGGGCGGATACCCCGCGGAGTTCCCGAACCGGGTGAAGACGGATTTCGCGAAGCTGCCCGTTGGGCCGCCCGCGGCGTTGCGCCTGCCGGCGCCGCAGCCGGAGCGGGGCATCCGGACGACCATGATCGAGAAGGACACGCGCTCGGTGGCGTACTCGATCGGGTTCCCGCTGGATGTGAAGCGGGGGGATCCGGACTATCCGGCGCTGCTGGTGGCGCAATCCTACTTCGGCCAGCACCGGGAGAGCGGCGGCCGGCTGTTCGAGCGGATGCGGCAGGCGCGCGGCCTCAACTACGGAGACTACGCCTACCTGGAGTACTTCCCGCGCGGCATGTACGAGTTCGAGCCCGACCCGAACCTGGCGCGCCGGCAGCAGATCTTCCAAATCTGGATCCGGCCGGTGGAACCGCCCACCGCACAGTTCGCGCTGCGGCTGGCTCTGTTCGAGTTCGACAAGCTGGTCAAGGATGGGCTGAGCGAGGAAGCCTTCGAGCGGACGCGGACCTTCCTGACTAAGTACGTCAATCTGCTTACTAAGACCGCGGACGCCAAACTGGGCTACTCGATCGACAGCCAGTATTACGGCATCCCAGAGTACAAGGACTATCTCAGGAGCAGCCTGGCCAAGCTGACGCGGGAGGACGTAAACCGGGCCATCCGCAAGCACCTGGGAGCGGCCGGCATGGACATCGTCGTGGTGGCCAGGAACTGCGCGGAGCTGGAGAGTAAGTTGCTGAGCGGGGAGCCGTCGCCGATGACTTACAATTCTCCCAAACCTCCGGAGGTTTTGAACGAAGACAAAATCGTGGAGCGGTGGAAGATCGATCTGAAGCCGGAAGCCGTGCGCATCGTGCCGGTGGAGACGGTGTTCGAGTAGCCGGGCGCTACGCGGGGAGGCCCAGCAGCTTAAGCAGCCGGCGGCGGAGGGATTGGGCGGTGGCGGAGTCGGGGAGCACGACCAGGATGGTGTCGTCGCCGGCCACGGTGCCCACCACTTCGGGCCAGTTGGCGCGGTCGAGCCCGGCGGCTACGGTGTTGGCGTTGCCGGGCGAGGTCTTCAGCACCAGCAGGTTCTGCGCCAAGCGGATGTCGTGGATGAATTCGGCGGCCAGCAAGGCGAAATCGGGGCCGGTAGGCTCGGGCGCGAGCGGGCGGTAGCCGTCGGGAGTTTTGGCGAGCTGCAACTCGCGGATATCGCGGGAGAGCGTCACCTGGGTGGCGGGGACGCCGATGTGCTGGAGCGCCTGCGCCAGTTCCTCCTGGGTGTGGATGGCGCGGCCGCGGATCAACTTGAGGATCTGTCCGTGGCGGTAGCTTTTGTTCATGAGACGGGACTCGCTTCCCGGAGGCGCTCGCGTGCTTCGGCGAGCGCTTGCGCGACCGCGCGCGGGCCGGTTCCCCCGGGGATTTCGCGGGTCTGAAGGCCCTGGCGCGGATCCAGCAGGCGCGCCATTTCGGTGGTGAATTCCGGGGCGAACCAGGCCAGTTCGGCGGGGGTCCAATCGGAGGGCTTGAGACCCTTGCGAACGCTGTCCAACACCAGGCGCCCCACGATCTGGTGGGCGCGCTCGAAGGGTGTGCCGGCGCGGGCCAAAGCCTCCGCCAGATCGGTCGCCACTACCCAGCTTTGCTCCACGGCGGAGGCCGGGCGGGCGGGATCGAGTTTAGCCGATTCCACCACCGCGCAGGCCATCTCGAGCGCGCCGCTCAGCTTGTCCGCCGCGTCGAAGAGCGGCTCCTTATCCTCCTGCATGTCGCGGTTGTAAGTAAGCGGCAAGCCCTTCATGGTCATGAAGAGCGAACTAAAGCTGCCGAACACGCGGCCGCAGGCGCCGCGGATCAGCTCCAGGGAATCCGGGTTCTTCTTCTGCGGCATCAGGCTGGAGCCGCTGGTGACCTCGTCGGCCAGCTCCAGCCAGCCGAACTCCTCGCTGGAATAGAGAATCCAGTCCTCGGCCAGGCGGCTCAGATGGACCATCGCGAGCGCGGCGGCGTAGAGGAAATCGAGGACGAAATCGCGGTCGGCCGAGACGTCCATGCTGTTGCGGGTTAGGCCGTCGAAACCCAGGTCGCGCGCCATGGCTTCGCGGTCGAAGGGGAAACCGCTACCGGCCAGCGCGCCGGAGCCCAGCGGCAACAGGTTCACACGCGCGCGGGTCTGGCGCAGGCGCTCCGTGTCGCGCATAAACATCTCGAAATAGGCCAGCAAGTAGTGCGGCCAGAGCACCGCCTGGGCGCGGCGCAGGTGCGTGTAGCCGGGGACGACGGCGTCCGGGTAGCGATCGGCGAGATCCAGCAGCGCCTGCATGAGCCGGACCAGCCGGGCCTGGGCGGCGTCGATCTCGCCGCGCAGCCAGAGCCGCGTATCGAGCGACACCTGCTCGTTGCGGCTGCGCCCGGTGTGAATCTTCCCGGCCAGGGCGCCGACGCGCTCCTGGAGCTTGCGGATGACGAAGGTGTGGACGTCCTCGTCGGTGGCGCCGGCGAAGAACTCGGGTTCGCGGCTCTCGGCGGCGATGGACTCGAAGGCCTCCACCAGCTTGGCGCATTCCTGGGCGTCCAGGATTCCGACGCGCTCCAGCGCCCGCGCGAAGGCCTGCGAACCGGCGACGTCGGCCGCCAGCAGCCGGCGATCGAAATGGAGCGAACCGGAGAAGCGTTCGAAGATCTCGGAAGGCCCGTGCTCGAACCGCCCACCCCAGAGTTTCATGATTTCCCGGCAATGGCGGCGCGCACCTGGATGGGGAGGCCGATCAAGTTGATGAAGCCCTGAGCGTCCTTTTGGTCGTAGCTGGCGCCCATGGTGAAGCTGGCGATGTCCAGCGAGTAGAGCGAATAGGGCGATTTGCGCGAGACCGGATCGAGGTTGCCCTTGAACATGCGCAGGGCGACCTCGCCGGTGGTGCATTGCGCGGCGCTCGAGAAGAAGGCGTCGAGGGCTTCGCGCAGCGGCGTGAACCAGAAGCCGTTGTAGACCAGCTCGGCCCAATCCAGCGCCAGCCGCTGCTTGTAGTGCATCAGGCTCTTGTCGAGGGTGAGCGATTCGAGCTCGCGGTAGGCGGTGGTGATCAGCGTGCCGCCCGGCGTTTCATAGCAACCGCGCGATTTCATGCCCACGAAACGGTTCTCCACCAGGTCGCAACGCCCGATGCCGTGCCGGCCGCCGATGCGATTGAGCTCCGTGAGCAGGGCCACCGGGTCGAGCGCCTGACCGTCGATGGAAACGGGCGTGCCTTTTTCAAAACCGATGGTGACCTCACCGGGCGTGGAGGGGGCGTCCTGTGGGCTGGTGGTGAGCATCCAGATGTCGTCGGGGGCGGCGTTGACCGGGTCCTCCAGCGCGCCGCCTTCGTGGGAGATGTGCCAGATATTGCGGTCCCGCGAATAAATCTTGGCGAGCGAAGCGGTAATGGGAATCTGGCGGCTGGCCGCGTAGGCGATGGCGTCCTCGCGCGAGCGTATATCCCATTCGCGCCAGGGCGCGATGACGCGCAGGTGCGGCGCCAGCGCCTTGTAGGTCAGCTCGAAGCGGACCTGATCGTTGCCCTTGCCCGTGCAGCCGTGGGCCAGGGCGTCGCAGCCGGTGCGCAGCGCCACCTCCACCTGCCTCTTCGCGAGCAGCGGCCGCGCCACCGAGGTGCCCAGCAGGTACTTGTGCTCGTAGACCGCTCCGGAGCGCACCATGCGCCAGAGGTAGTCGCGCACAAACTCCTCGCGCAGGTCCTCGACATAGACCTCGGAGGCCCCGGTGCGGAGCGCTTTCTGCTCCAGGCCAGCCAACTCGTCGTCTCCCTGCCCGATGTTGCCGCAGACCGCGACCACCTGGCAGCCGTAATTCTCCTTCAACCAGGGAATGATGACCGAGGTATCCAGCCCGCCCGAGTAGGCGAGCGCCACTTTCTGGGGTTTACTCATATTCAGATCCGTGTACCAGCGTAACAAACCGAACGGCGTGGGAGCGGTTAGTCCAAAAGCATCAGCAGGAGCGCCTTCTGCGCGTGCAGGCGGTTCTCGGCCTGATCGAAGACCACCGACCGCGGCGATTCGATGACCTCGTCGGTGACTTCCTCGCCGCGGTGCGCCGGCAGACAGTGCATGAAGATGGCGTCGGGGCGGGCCAGGGCGAACAGGCTCTGGCTCACCTGATACTTCGAGAAGGCCATGCGGCGGCGCTCGGCCTCGCTCTCGCTACCCATGCTGGTCCAGACGTCGGTGTAAACTACATGTGCGCCGGAGACGGCCTCGGCCGGGTCGTTCGTGATCAGCAGGCTGGCGCCGTTGGCCGCGGCCAGATCCTCGGCCTGGCTGACGATTTCCGGATTCGGCCCGAAGCCCACCGGCGTGGCGACGGCCAGACTGGCGCCCAAGCGCACAGCGGAGAGCATCAGCGAATGGGCCACGTTATTGCCATCGCCCACAAAGGCGACCTTCAGACCGCGCAGCGAGCCGAAGCGCTCCCGGATGGTCATGACATCCGCCAGCGCCTGGCAGGGGTGAAACATATCGCTGAGCGCGTTGATGACCGGCACGCTGGACCAGTGGGCCAGCTCGACAATCGTGTTCTGCGAGAAGACGCGGGCGACAATCCCGTGCGTCCAGCGGTCCAGGTTGCGCGCCACGTCCTTCAGCGGCTCGCGCTCGCCGATGGGGCCGTGCGTGTAGACCGAATGGCCGCCCAACTGCTGGATGGCGAGATCGAAGGTAACGCGAGTGCGCAGCGAGGGCTTCTCGAAGAGCAGGCTCAGCCCGCGGCCGGCCAGCGCCTGCGCGTAACGGGCGGGGTCGGCCTTGAGCTGGCCGGCGAGATCCAGCAAACAGGCGACTTCGTCGGCGGAGAGGTCCAGGTCGCTCGTGACGTCACGGGCCGCCGTCTTGAGGATCGGCTCAACGAACGCGGTGGATTGCATAGGGGCAGCCTCCTTGAGCGCCGGATGAATGATTATGCACTCTACTGAATAATTACACATTCGGGGAGCGGGCGTCAAGGGGGGCGCGACAAGAGAGTGGAGCGGAGGCCAGGAGCCCGGGCATCTCCCGGCGACTTGAAGAACCCCGTCGCAGCACCACGGCTTGATTGGGTAGTGGGTCAGTTTGAATCTTCAGACCGGGATGAAACCCATCGTTGGGTGTACCAAGTAGACTGACCTGCAAGACTGGCACTCCAGCAGCTCCTCATCGGGGGCTGTCGGGGTCTGAATAGGGACAAGATCGGTCGAACCGCATTTCGGGCACTTGCGCTTTTCTGCATCCATGCCACAATGGTATCATGCCTACCCGTTCAAGCAAAGGCAAGGATCACGACTTCGCCGTCAACTCTCTCCGCGTAGTCGAGCAGGCTATCGGGGAACACATTGACGGTACTCCGCTGGAAGACCCGAACGCTGGCAAGAACCCGGCGGCGGTTGCACTCGGAAAGCTCGGCGGAGCAAAGGGCGGTAGGGCGCGAGCCGAGAAGCTCTCGGCTCAAAGGCGGTCGCAGATCGCCAAGAAAGCGGCAGCGGCCCGATGGCGGAAATGAGTCGCGATCTATGCCGGAAGTCCGTGCCAACAGATCGCACCGGCTTAGTATTTTCCTATTGCTTCAAAATTCAGTTCGAGTATCCAGTCCTTTGCGGATTCATCTTTTCTGATGGTGATGAAACCCATGGCACCCAATCGGTTTAGCTCTCTGTAGAATGTCCGACTCGTAACGCGCTTGTACGCTTCCTTGACGTAGGACGCCTCGCGCAACTCGGAGAACTTCAGTTGTCGCGAAGGGTGCTCAGAAAATGGGTCTGTGGGTTCTGTCTCGGTTAGGAGAAAGTGGAGAAGGTTGTGCTCCCGTTGGTTCACTAACCGGCGATAGCTTGCGATACGTTTATTGAAGGCTCCAACCAGCATCGTTCGATAGACAACCCTATTCAACTTAGCCTTGATGAAGTTGTTTATGCCCTTTAGTTCGGCAGCAAACCCCTCGATCCCAAAGTGAATGAATGATGACACATCGAACGGCTGGCTTCTCCTACACTCTTGTAAGAGCGCCTTGTAGCTTTGTTCGTGCTGATAGAAGTAATTGGACAAGCCGTAGAAGCCGTGTACATTGTACCCTTGTTGAAACAGAATGCCGGCCTCTACAAGTCGCGAGACTCTTCCATTCCCATCTCCAAACGGGTGTATCGTCACCAGAAAGAAATGCGCCAGAAGCGCTCTTATGACAGGATGTACACTCTCCAGTTTCTTGCTAGCGACAAACTGGACGTAGTCATCCATGAGGCGTTCTAGCCGACCATGTGGTGCTCCACGGTGGACACCGCCCATTTCTGGACTGCCGACCGTCACGGCAAAAGTTCTCCATCTTCCCGGTATGTTATGATCCGTGTCAGATTGTTCCGTGACCATGCGATGCATTTCCAGTAGGTCCCCACAGCGAAGTGGTGCAGTACCCGGAGAGAACCGCTTTTTCACCCAAGCCTGAGCGATCCCGGCATTCCTGGTCTGTACGTGCACTCTCGGAGTGGTGGCCGACAGTTTTACAGCCGCACTATCGAACATATCCAGTTGGCGCAAGACCTCAGCCTCCGAGAGCGGGCTTCCCTCAAGAGCCGTCGTGCCATAAACCTGACGAGCACGATTCAGCCTGTCCAGTTGATCTCGCCATTCAGGGGGAAGGACGAGATTCAGTGAGGCCTCTTTGTACGCCTCGATACTTATGATGTGACCCAACAGTATGTCGGCCTTCAGGTCCAAGCGATAGTCGAACGCGAATCGCTCCCAATCCATTTGAGGGATCACTTTTGGCACCGTTTTTGACACCGCTTATGACAAGTTCAATGTGTACCTATCCGCATCATACCACTTGACATACCTGTAGTGTCAAGAGTAGACTTGGGGCATATTTTGCGCAGTTTTTGACACAAACTTTTGGTTGACAATGCATACCAGCTCAAGTATAATGGTCACTATGAACCGCCTAGACCCCGCCCGACGCGCCCAAGTCATCACCTGCTTGGCTGAAGGAAACTCGATCCGTTCTACCGTCCGCATGACCGGGGTTGCCAAAAACACCGTGACGAAACTCCTGGTAGAAGTTGGAGCGGCCTTCTCGGCATACCAAGATCGGGTGATGCGCAACCTGAACTGCAAAACTGTGCAAGTTGATGAAATCTGGGCCTTTGTGGGCTGCAAGCAGAAGAACGTCAAGGTCTACGCGGACACGCACGTGATGGGCGATGTTTGGACCTGGGTCGCCCTGGACGCGGACACCAAGCTGGTTCCCTCCTACCTGCTCGGCAACCGGGATGGAGGGACGGCGCGAGTATTCATGGAAGACTTGGCTTCCCGGCTTTCCAACCGCATCCAGCTAACGAGCGACGGACACGCTACGTACCTGAGGGCCGTCCCAGCCGCCTTCGGAGAAGACGTAGACTGGGGCATTCTCTACAAGCAGTATGGCAACGACGTCACCAGCGGCCCAGAGCGCCGCTACAGCCCAGGGGTCTGCATCGGGGCCGAGAAGCAAACAGCCATTGGGAACCCGGACCACGAGAAGATCCCCACCAGCTACGTGGAGCGCCAGAATCTCTCGATGCGAATGGGGATGCGGCGCTTCACTCGCCTGACGAACGCTTTCTCGAAGAAGGTCGAGAACCATGCGGCTGCGATTGCGGTGTACTTAATGTACTACAACTTCTGCCGCAAGCGTCAGACGATCAAGACCACCCCAGCGATGGCGGCGGGCATCGCCGATCACGCCTGGTCTGTTGCCGAGGTTGTAGCACTAGCGGATTCAAACTGACCCACTACCCTTGATTGTACGATTTGAGATTGTAACTGGCCGGCGCGTGTGTCAGGATGGCTCCCTAATGAGGGCCCGGAAGAACAAGACTCCAGCCTCCCAGCCGGCGATTCTGGCGGTGGATGACGATCCGCTCGTGTTGGAGTTCATGCAGGCGGTTCTGGGACGCCGCGGATATAAGGTCATCGTGGCGCCAGGCGGACGCGAGGCTTTGGAGGAGTTTCGGCGGATCGGCGGGGCGGTGGATCTGTTGGTGAGCGATGTGGCGATGGAGGCGATGGACGGGCCGGCGCTGGCCAGAGAGATTACGAAAGCGAAACCGGGGTTGCCGGTGCTGTTCGTCTCCGGCTACGTCGAGAGCGCCGAAGAGTTGCAGCGGACCGCGAATCTGGGGCATCTGAAGATCCTGCCCAAGCCGTTTTCTCCGGATGTGCTGGTGCAAAGCGTGGAGCGTCTGCTACTGCCGTAAAGCGGCGGGACCGGGTCAATCTTTCTTGGGCTTCGGCAGCGGCTTGCGCGGCAGCATATCGGGGCGCGTGGCCGCATCGTACACCAAGGACGCGATGATGGCCGAGGCCTGCATCAGGTCGGCCTTCTGGAGATGGTCGTAGGTATCCATGTTGGTGTGATGGGTGCGCGAGCCGTAGTCGAGGGGGTCCTGGATGAACTGGAAACCGGGCAGGCCCACGTCGTCGAAGGAGACGTGATCCGTGCTGCCGGTGTTGCGGATGGCGATGGTGGCCGCTCCGAGGTCCTTGAATGGCGCCAGCCAGGCCTCGAAAATGGGGCGCATCATGTCGTTGCCTTGCAGGTACACGCCGCGGATCTTGCCGGCGCCGTTGTCCAGGTTGAAGTAGACGGAAAGCTGGGCGTGCTCGGGCTGGAGGGCCATGGTATCGCGGTCGGCGAAGTGCGCCTTGACGTATTGGCGGGATCCGACGAGCCCTTGCTCCTCGGCGTCCCAGAGGGCGATGCGGACAGTGCGGTCCATCTTGAGGTCGAGTGCGGTGAGGATGCGGACCACCTCGAGCATGACGGCGGAGCCGGCGCCGTTATCGGTGGCTCCGGTGCCGGCCTGCCAGGAATCCAGGTGCGCGCCGATCATGACGATCTGGTCCCGCTTGCTGCCGCCGGGAATGTCGGCGACGACGTTGGCTCCGTCGATGGACTCGGCGCCGAGCTCCACTTTCATTTCGAGTTCCAAACGGACGGGGATATCCTTCTGGAGCAGCCGCGCGATGCGGTTGTAATGTTCGGCGGCCAGCACCAGGGAGGTGGGCGGCAGGGGATCCTTGGGATCGGGCGAACCGGCCGCGGCGGCGGGCAGGGTGCCGTCGTCGCCGGCGGAGCCCTCGGAGATGACGGCCAGCACTCCCTCGCCCGCGAAGAACTGCGCCAGCTTGATGCGGGCCTGGCGGGCTTCCTCCGTGCGTGGGCCGGCACGGCGAGCGGAGGGCTGGGTGGGATCGGGCGCCAGGGCGAGCTTGTCGAGATCGGCGTCGGATTGACGGCGGGCGTCGGGCTCGAAATGCGGAGCGAGCTCGCGCGGCGCATCCGTCATCACGAACTTGCCCTTCAACTTGCCCTTGTACTTTTCGCCCTCCTCGGGGGTCTTGATGGGCGCCAGGACGACCTCGCCGGAGATCGCACCGCCGGTCCCGGGCGACCAGGCAAGCGGCGTGGCGAGGAGCGGCGACGGCTGCGGCGCGAGCATGTGGAGGGCGAATCGACTGCAGGACCAGGCGCGGCCATAGGGACCCCACTTTTCGAGACTGGCATCCTGGAGGCCCCAGCCTTTCAGGGTCTTGACGGCCCACTCCGCGGCCTTGAAAAAACCTGGCGAGTTCGCGAGGCGCGGGCCGTAGACGTCGGCAAGGTAGAAAGCGTGGTCCATGACCTTGGAGTTCTGAAAGGCCTCGGCCTTGATCCGGTTGACGACGGAGAGGTCCACCTTTTCCTGGGCCAGAATAAGGATGGGCAGACAGAGGACGGCACAGAGCAGAGTTCTTCGTTGCATGGGATGGCTAGCCCGAGGATAGCATGGGCGGCGCGCAGGCTGGGGCCGCGATCGGAGATAATGAGGGTTCGCACTTAGGAGGGACAAATGGCAGCACTCAAGGGATCGCAGACTCACGCCAATCTCAAGGCGGCATTCGCCGGCGAATCGCAGGCCAACCGGCGCTATCTGTACTTCGCCAAGCAGGCCGATATCGAGGGCTACCCGGACACCGCGGGCCTGTTCCGCGACACGGCCGAAGGCGAGACCGGCCACGCCCACGGGCATTTGGACTATCTGAAGGAAGTGGGCGACCCAGCCACCGACCTGCCGATCGGCGATACGGCTTCCAACCTCGAAGCGGCCATCGCCGGCGAGACGCACGAATACACCGACATGTATCCGGGCATGGCCAAGACGGCGCGCGAGGAAGGCTTCGCGGAGATCGCCGACTGGTTCGAGACGCTGGCCAAGGCCGAGAAATCGCACGCGGGACGATTCACGCAAGGGCTGAAGGCGATCGCGTAAGAGACCGGCCAGCGGCGGGATGGATATGATCAAGGGCGCTCCCACTCCGGGTCTGTCGTACAGCCCCAACGACCAGATCTATTGGGACCAGGCGGGGCTGCAACAGGAACTCGAGCGCGTCTTCGAGATCTGCACCGGGTGCCGGCTGTGCTTTAACCTGTGCCCCAGCTTCCCGGAACTGTTCGCGGACGTCGAGAAGCACGAGGGGGACGTGCGGCGGATCGAGCGCGCCGAAATCGGCCGCATCGTCGATCTCTGTTTCCAGTGCAAGATCTGCTACGTCAAGTGCCCCTACACGCCCGAGGATAAGCACGAATTCCAGCTCGATTTTCCGCGGCTGATGATGCGCGCGAACGCACAGCGGCGCAGGGAGCGCGGGGGCAGCCTGCGGTCGTTCGTGCTTTCGCGGCCGGAGTTCCTGGGCCGGATGGCGGGGAAATGCGCCGGGCTTTCGAACTGGGCGAACCGTCAGCCGCTGCTGCGTATCGGACTCGAAAAGACGCTGGGCATTCACCGCGACAAGGTGCTGCCGGAGTTTCATGGGGAGACCTTCGAGGATTGGTTCCGCAAGCGGCCAAAGCCGGCGGGCGACGATTCGAAGGCGGTCCTGTTCTTCACCTGCTCGGTGAACTACAACGCTCCGGAAGTGGGCCAAGACGCGGTGGAGGTGTTCTCGAAGAACGGCATCGCGCTCACCTGTCCCAAGCAGAATTGCTGCGGCATGCCGGCGCTGGAGGTGGGCGATGTCGAACTCGCCAAGAAGCTGGCCCGGCAGAATGTCGAGTCGCTCTATCCGCATGTGCAGGCGGGCAAGAAGGTGCTGGCCATCGACCCGACCTGTTCCTACATGCTGCGCAAGGAATACGGCGAATTGTTGGGCACGCCGGAGGCGCGCGCGGTGGCCGCGGCCGCGATGGACCTGTGCGAATACCTGTTCCAGCTCAAGCAGCAGGGGCAGTTCAACCGGGAGTTTCGCTCCACGCCGGGGCGCATCGCTTACCACCTGCCGTGCCATCTGCGGGCGCAGAATATCGGCTACCGCTCGCGCGACATGCTGCGGCTGATTCCCGGCGCGACCGTCAAGATGGTCGAGCAGTGCTCGGGCCACGACGGCACCTGGGCGATGAAAAAGGAATTTTTTCCGCTCTCGATGCTGGCGGGGAAAAAGGCCTTCGAGGGCATGGCCTCCGCCGGCGCCGAGGTGTTCGCGAGCGACTGCCCGCTGGCCTCCATCCAGATCGGCCAAGCCACGGGAACGCGGCCGATTCATCCAATTCAGGTGCTGGCGCGAGCCTATCGAGCGGACGGTTTTCCGACGCCGGTGGAGGCGGGGAAGGAATGAATCCCGTCGAGCTGGATCAGATCAAGAACCTCGCCGAGTACGAGCTGGAACGCAAGACCTGGCGCCCGCAAATGATGGCGTTGAAGGACCGGCGCCGCGTGCGTGTGGGCGGGCACGTTACGTTTTTGTTCGAGAACCGCGAGACGGTACGCTACCAGATTCAGGAGATGCTGCGGATCGAGCGCATCGTGGAGCCGGAGGCCGTGCGGCACGAGCTGGATACCTACAACGAGCTGATCCCGCGGCACCGCGAG
>JBKQQG010000032.1:0-40797 GCA_052144455.1 Bryobacteraceae bacterium | reverse complement strand
CCTTCGGGTTGTTCTTCCCCAAGACCCGGGTGATCGCCGCGGTCAGCGTCGTCTTGCCGTGATCGATGTGCCCGATCGTCCCGATGTTGAGGTGCGGCTTGCTGCGGTCGAATTTCTCCTTGGCCATAACTGGAACTCTCCTGGATAAGATCTGTTCACTACCTGGAAACTCTCCCCTGGACCCTGTTCACGATTTCTTCTGCGATCGACGCCGGCACTTCCTCGTACCGGCCAAAATGCATCGTAAAACTGCCTCGGCCCTGCGTGCGCGACCGCATCTCGGTGGCGTAGCCGAACATCTCCGAAAGCGGCACCATGGCCCGCACGATCTGCGACGTCCCGCGCAGCACCACGGACTCGATTCTTCCCCGCCGCGAGTTCAGGTCGCCGGTCACGCTGCCCATGTACTCTTCCGGCACCACCACCTCGACGCTCATGATCGGCTCCAGCAGCACCGGCTTGGCTCTGCCTGCCGCCTGCTTCACGGCCATCGATCCGGCGATCTTGAACGCCATCTCCGACGAGTCCACTTCGTGGTAGCTGCCGTCGTACAGGGTTACCTTGACGTCCGCCATCGGGTAGCCCGCCAGCACGCCGCCTTCGAGCGCCTCCGCGCAGCCGCGCTCCACAGGCCCGATGAATTCCCTGGGTATGGTCCCGCCCCGGATCTCGTTGACGAACTCGAATCCGGCGCCCGGGGCCGGCTCGATGCGCAGCTTCACGACCCCGTACTGCCCGTGGCCGCCGGTCTGCTTGATGAAACGTCCCTCGGCCTCCGCCATCTGCCGGATGGTTTCGCGGTAAGCCACCTGCGGCTTGCCGACGTTGGCCCCCACGCCGAACTCGCGCTGCATCCGGTCCACGATGATCTCCAGGTGCAGCTCGCCCATCCCCGCCAGGATGGTCTGCCCGGTATCGGGATCGGTATTCACCCGCAAGGTCGGGTCTTCCTGAACCAGTTTCCCCATGGCCACGCCCAGCTTCTCCTGGTCGGCCTTGGTCTTGGGCTCGATCGCCAGTTGGATCACCGGGTTCGGGAACTCGATGGACTCCAGTACGATCGGCGCGTCGTCGGCGCAGATGGTGTCGCCGGTGGATACCGTTTTCAACCCCACCGCCGCCGCGATCTCGCCCGCGAAAATGTCCTCGATCTCCTCGCGCTTGTTGGCGTGCATCCGCACCAGCCGCCCGATGCGCTCGCTGCGCCCCTTGGCCACGTTGTAGACCGTGTCGCCCGTCGCCAGGCTCCCCGAATACACCCGCAGGAACGCTAGCTGGCCGACATAGGGATCCGTCATGATCTTGAACACCAGCGCCGCAAACGGCTCGTCGTCGCTGGATAGCCGGATCAGCACCTGGCTGGGATCGCCCACCGCCGTGCCCTCCACCGGCGGCACCTCGATGGGCGACGGCAGGTAATCCACCACCGCGTCCAGCAGATCCTGCACGCCTTTGTTCTTGAACGCCGACCCGCAGATCACCGGGAAAATCTTCTGCGCGATGGTCGCCCGCCGGATGCCCGCCCGCAGCTCCTCCACCGTCAGCGTCTCGCCGTGGACGTACTTGTCGAAGAGCGCATCGTCGGATTCCGAAACCGCCTCGATCATCTTCTCGCGGTATTCCCGGGCCTGCCCGGCCAGCTCCGCCGGGATCTCCACCACGTCGTAGTCGGCCCCCAGCGTCTCGTCGCGCCAGATGCGCGCGGTCATCGTAAGCAGGTCCACCGTGCCTTTGAACTGGTCTTCCACGCCCACCGGAATCTGAATCGCCACCGGCCGGCACTTCAATCTGCTGACGATGGTTTCCACCGAGTGGAAGAAATCCGCCCCCACCCGGTCCATCTTGTTGATGAAGCAGATGCGCGGGACGCCGTACTTGTCCGCCTGCCGCCACACCGTCTCCGACTGCGGCTGCACGCCCGCCACCGCGTCGAACACCGCCACCGAGCCGTCCAGCACCCGCAGGCTGCGCTCCACTTCCGCCGTGAAATCCACGTGCCCCGGCGTGTCGATGATGTTGATCTGGCAATCGCGCCACTCGCAGGTGGTCGCCGCCGACGTGATGGTGATGCCGCGCTCCTGCTCCTGCTCCATCCAGTCCATCACCGCCGTGCCGTCGTGGACTTCGCCGATCTTGTACGTGCGGCCCGTGTAATAAAGGATACGTTCGGTCGTAGTGGTCTTGCCGGCATCGATGTGCGCCATGATGCCGATGTTCCGCATTCGATCGATCGGTATCCTGCGTGCCATAAAAACGCTAGCTGCCCGCCTCTACCACCGGTAGTGCGCGAACGCCTTGTTGGCCTCCGCCATCCGGTGGACATCGTCCTTCTTCTTGATCGCTCCGCCGCGCAAGTTGGCGGCGTCCGTCAGTTCGCCGGCCAACTTCTCCGGCATGCCCTTCTCGGGCCGCGTGCGCGCGTTCAGAATCAGCCAGCGGATCGCCAGGCTCACCCGCCGGTTCTGCGGCACCTCGATGGGCACCTGGTAGTTCGCTCCACCCACCCGCCGGGTCTTCACTTCCAGGAGCGGCTTGCAGTTCTCCACTGCTTTCTTGAAGAGCTTCAATGGATCGTCGCCGGATTTCTCCCGCACCTGCTCCATCGCGCCGTAGAAGATCCGCTGCGACACGGATTTCTTCCCGCTCCACATCATGCAGTTGACGAACCTCTCGACCAGCGTCGAGTTGTACACCGCATCCGGCGCTACTTCCTTGGGTTCCGATCTTCTTCGTCTTGACATCGCGGCTACCCTTGCTTGGGCCGCTTGGCCCCGTATTTCGATCTTCCCTGCTTCCGGTTAGCCACCCCGGCCGCATCCAGCGTTCCACGAATCACGTGATAGCGCACGCCCGGCAGATCCTTCACGCGCCCGCCGCGGATCAGCACGATCGAGTGCTCCTGCAAGTTGTGCCCCACGCCCGGGATGTAGGTGGTCACTTCGATGCCGTTGGTGAGCCGCACGCGCGCCACCTTCCGCAAAGCCGAATTCGGCTTCTTCGGGGTGGTGGTGTAAACGCGCGTGCACACGCCCCGCTTCTGGGGACACGCCTGCAATGCCGGGCTGGCCGTCTTGTACCGCGGCGGCCTCCGCCCTTTTCGCACGAGTTGATTGAACGTCGGCACGAAATCTCCCTCTCTGCTCGATTACCTTCCGGCTGGTGTGCGCCTCGGCAGGCGTTCCTACCGCCACGCCTCAACCAAGACGGTGCGCAATGATTCCCGCGATCCGCTGCGGAGTTACGTTTCTTTGGACTAGCCCATGCCCCGAACGGGGAAGTCCCGCCCGGCGCCTCGGGGCCGACCCCCAGCCATGCCTCGTTTCAGGCAGTCTTGGCACAGGGGTAGAACTGCTTCACACCAAACTTCCTCATGGTACCCAAACCCCGCCCTGTCTGTCAACCGAGGGTCGCATTTCAAAATGACCGCTTCGGCCAGAACCAGGCCGGCGACCGCCTGCTCAGAGAGCTTTATCTTGACCTGCCGATGCGCGGACGGAAAACGATCAGGGGAACTAGCGGAGCCAGCCCATACAGCACCAGGTACCAGTTGCTGATGTACCCCATTCCTAGACACACCCTCGCGTAGAGAGAACTGACGAAGCTACATAGGAACCAAGCCGCAGTCGCAGTCGCCCAACCAATGACCGTCGGCCAGCCGAACTGAATGACGAAAAACGGAATTGGGACCCAGCAATACCACACCATCGCTAAAGGTGCCTCGCCCACGCTCGGGATGAGCTCGACTGTGAGAACCGCAGCCTACGCAAGGTAGATCCATCGCCTCGGTCCCCACCCGACCTGCGCCCTTGCGGTGATACGTCCAAGAAAGCTCATCCGGAAACCTCCCCCCCTCAAGCGGCCCTGACGGTCAGCTTCAAGCCCACTCTCTTCTGCAGCACCTGGAGAATCGCGAAGAAGTTGGCCATATTGGGGTTGCCTCCGGCGCCCAACATGCGATGCAGGCTCTTGCTCGGCTTCTGAAGCTCCGCGGCCAACCGCTCGAATCCAATCGTTGCGTTGATGACGTCTCGCAGGGCCGCTTTCCCCGCGGCCATGTCGCCGCCGAGATGGGCGTTCACCGCCTCAGTCAGCAGCGCCTTCCGGTACCCGGCATCCCGCTGGGCGCGACGGTAGATCGTCTCCCGAAACGCTCTCGTCAGTGCCATTTGTCGTCCTCCTTGCGGCGTATGTAATCGACCCACACCACCCTCGCCGCCGCAATCGCGGCACTCTGCCGTTTCTTCGAGCTCCCGCCCAGCAGGATTACGATCCGCTCCCCATCCTTGCCGAAGTAGACCCGATACCCTGGCCCGAAATCCAGCTTCAGCTCGAAAACGCCGGCGCCTGTGCCTTCCACATTCGAGAAGTTCCCCTGCCCTAAGCGCGTCAACCCAATCGTGATTCGCGCCGCCGCCACCGCAGTCAAGCCGTCGAACCACCGCGCGAACGGCGACCGGCCCGAGCGGTCCAAGAATTCCTGAATCTCGATTTCCGGCACCTACCCGAATAGTAGCATATACGTTACCATCGCCTCATCGGGAAGGACTCCAATCTAACCCGGCCTGCAGGCTGCAGCAGCCCCGCCCCCGTTCACCTGCTTGCCATGCTACTCGACCGGCACCCCGATCTGCTCAACGAAGTCCGCTCCGCGCGATAGCCGCACCTTCCGCGGTCCTGGCGCTCATAATCCTGGATTCCCGTCCGATAAGCCTTCGGAAGGGCATCATGAGAATCGCATCTTTGATCCTGGCCGGGGCTTGCCTCCTCGCGCCGGCTGCCGCCACCGCCGGAACCCCGCCATTCATCGCCAGCTTTTACGCCTCGCCCACCACGCTGATCGGCGGCCAGTCCACCACCCTCGCCTGGTCGGTCACCGGAGCCAACTTCCTCACCCTCACGCCCAGCGTGGGCGCGGTCACCGGGACGTCCGTCACCATGACTCCCAAGGTGACCACCCTCTACACACTCACTGCCACCAATAGCGCCGGATCCCGGTCGGCCACGGCGACGGTCGTCGTGTTGCCCTTGCCAACCATATCTAGCTTCGTGGCATTTCCATCCAATCTGGCCACCGGCCAATCCACCACCCTAAGCTGGACGGTCAGCGGCGCCACCAGCCTGGTCGTCAACCCGAACGTGGGCGTCGTCGCGGGAACCTCGGTCAAAGTAAGTCCCTGGATCACCACCACATACACTCTGCTCGCCGGCAACGCCAACGGATGGCGCACGGCTACGGTTACCGTTACGGTGGGAAGCCCGCCCGTGATCACCAGCTTCTGGGCGTCTCCGTGGACCGTCAACAGCCGCCAACCCACCACCCTCAGTTGGACGGTCACCGGCGCCAACTTCCTGACCCTCACCCCCAGCGTGGGCGCGGTCACCGGAACCTCGGTCGTCATGAGTCCCGCGGTCACCACCACCTACACGCTGACGGCCACCAACATCTTCGGATCGCGAACGGCTACCGTGGTGGTCACCGTCGCGCCCCAGAGCCTTCTAGCCATCCTCAGCTTCACGGCATCTCCCGCGAAACTGATCGGCGACCAGACCACCACCCTCAGTTGGGTTGTCACCGCCGCCACCAGCCTTTCGATCACCCCAGGCATCGGCCCGGTCTACGGAACCTCGGTCGCCGTGAGTCCATCGGCGACCACCACGTACACTCTGACGGCCGCCAACCCCTACGGATCGCGAACGGCTACGGTCACGGTCCTGGTGGGAACCCTGCCCGCCATCGACAGCTTCACGGCCTCTCCGCCGGCTGTGAGCCAGGGCCAATCCAGCATCCTCGGTTGGGCTGTCACCGGCGCCACCAGCCTCTCCATCAGCCCGAGTGGGGGTACTTTCACTGGAACAGGATACAAGGTGACTCCCGCGGTCACCACCACCTACACGCTCACCGCCAGCAACCTCTTCGGATCGCAAGCGGCTACAGCCACCGTCACGGTGGGAGACCTGCCCGTCATCTCGAGTTTCACAGCCTCTCCGGCGAGCCTGACCGGCACACAATCCTCCACGCTCAGTTGGGCGGTTACCGGCGCCACCAGCCTGTCCATCGGCCCCAACGTGGGCGCGGTTACCGGCACATCGGTCAAGGTGGCTCCCGCGCTGACCACCACCTACACGCTGACTGCCACCAACGGCTCCGGATCCACCACCGCCACCGTGATGGTTGCCGCCGGAGGCCCTCCCGTCATCACGAGTTTCTGGACCAACCCCAACCTGGCCGCGGGACCTGGATTCGGCGTCCTCTTAACCTGGTCGACGACTGGGGCCGCCAGCCTGAGCATCGACCACGGCGTTGGCTCCGTCACGGGAACCGCGGTCGGCGTCAGCCCAACTTCGACCACCACCTACACCCTGACCGCGACCAACCCGGCGGGAACCGCGACCGCCTCCGTGACCGTAGCCTACATCCCGCTGGTCACCGTCTCCGGCCAACTGTTCTACTCCGAACACGTCTTGTTCATCGTCCCGCCGCCCGGCCAGGTAAACTGGGTCGGAACCAACAGTTGGGGCAGCCTCTATTCCACCGCCAACGTCGCCGGCTACGTTGCTACCTTGAAGAGCCTCTTCCCCAGCGACTATTTCTTCGTGGTCGTAACGGCCAACAACCTGACTCCGAACAATGTGCCCAGCGTTTTGCTCTACCGCTATGTGGCCAGCGGCATCGGAGAGTTTTCCAATTGGGGCGCCGGGGTGCCGAACATCTGCCTGTATAACATCGGCGGCGGAACCGTGATCGACGGCGCCTACGGGGTGCTGGACCATGAAATCGGCCATAACTGGGGAGTGTTCATCGGTACGGAAGTCGGAGATCCTCATTGGCTCTCAAACTCGACCGCTACCGGCCAGATGGCGAATGTCTATACCGACGACGGTTACCTGACCGTCAAGCAGATCGCCGGCGATCCCGTGAACGGATTCACCTGGACCGCCATCGATAACATCCTGAAGAACGAAACCGATACTTTCACGCTCGACGACCTGTACCTGCAAGGGCTGAACTCCGCGTTCCCGGATCTCTACGTGCTCGCTTCGCCGGTCTATAATCCCGATCACTCGGTATCCTATTCCTCCGTGGCCAAGTACGATCAAGCTTGGGTCGAGGCCAATTACGGAGTGCGCAACCCCACCTTCCGGTCCAGCGACAAGCAATTCCGGGTGGGCTTCGTCTATGTCGCCAGAGACGTGGCCGAAGTCTTCGCCGTCTACCAACCCATCGAGCGTTCCGCCAGCCAATTTGCGAACGCCGAGCAGATCGACACCACGAATTTCCGGTTCCAGGTTCCCTTCCTGGTGGACACGCAATATCGCGCCAGCATCGATGCGCGGCTCGCCGACCTGGATGGAAACGCAACCCCCACCTTGAGCATCAATGGCACTACGGACGTTGTCTCAACCGACGGCACGGCGACAATTCCCTTCACGGCCGCCGGCTCAGGCAGCCCCGCGCCCGTGGTCTCCTGCGTCCCCGCCTCCGCCAATTGCTCCATCGGCGGCTCGAGCGTGCTCCTCAGCGGCCTGGCCCCGGGGACTTACTTCTTCACCATCAAGGCCCAGGATGCCGGAGGCAAAAAGGCCTTCGCCCACTTCGTCGTGGAAGTGCAGTGAGCCTTACCGGCTGCTGCCCCACTTCAGCAGCGTGCTGCACGGCCGCGTGATCGGGTCGCCGTAGTGATTGGGCGAGATGCGCAGCGCGTAGCCAACCCGCCCGGTCTGCTGCGGGACGATCTCTTTCTCGAAGACTACCACCTGGCCCCGCTGCTCGACGGCTGGCAGCAGCATCACTTCGGTCTCCTCGAGATTCCCATTCACTCCGATGCGTCCCACCACCACTTCCACCCGCACGTCCCCGGCTTTGAGGCCGGCCAGGTCCACCGCCGTCCGCACCGGCACCGGCCCTCCGCTCAGCACCGGCCCGTCGGGCGGGGCAGCCAGTTCCACGAACTGCACCTGATCCCAGACCCTCCGGACGTCCGCGTTCCAGCGCGCCATCTCTCGCGCCTTCCCGAAGTTGTCCCAGGCGACTTCGGCGTAGGCGCTGTGGGCCGGCGCGTAGAGCTGGGACATGTACTCGTCCACCATGCGCTGGCTACTGAACCGCGGGCTGAGGTGCACGATGGAGTGCTTGACCCGCCGGATCCACTCCCGCGGCACGTCCTGGTCCCGCTCGTAGTAGGCGGGCACCAGCTCGTTTTCGAGCAGCGAGTAAAGGGCGGTGGCGTGCGGTTCGTCCTGGTCCTCGGAATACGCGATGCGGTCCCCGACCGCCCAGCCCCCGGTGGATTCGTAGGCTTCGTCGAACCAGCCGTCGAAGATGCTCAGGTTGAGCACGCCGTTAATGCCGGCCTTCATGCCGCTGGTGCCGCAGGCTTCCTCGCCCCGGCGCGGGTTGTTGAGCCACACGTCCACGCTGCCCACCAGCTCGCGGGCGACATGCATGTCGTAGTCCTCAACGAACACCAGGCGCTTGGCCAGTTCCGGATCGCGCGATAACTGCACCACCTGCCGGATCAGTTCCTTGCCCGGATGATCCTTGGGATGCGCCTTGCCCGCGATGACGATCTGCACCGGCCGTTCCGGGTTGCACAGCAGCCGCCTGAGCCGGTTGACGTCGCGGAAGATCAGCGTGGCGCGCTTATAGGTTGCGAAGCGGCGCGCGAACCCGATGGTGAAGGCCTCGGGATCCAGCACCTCGGAGGCGCGCCGTAGCTCCACGTTCGAGGCCTTGCGTTGCCTCGCGCACTCGTACTGCCTCTCCCGCACGAAGGCCACCAGGCGCCGTTTGCGCCGCCGGTGCGCTTCCCAGATCTCCTGGTCGGGAATGTCCTGCACCTGTTCCCAGGTCTTGGCATCCGTGAGCCGCTCGCGCCAGTCCGGCTGCAGGTACTGGTCGTAGAGCGTGGCCAGGTCGCCGTTGAGCCAGCTCAGCAGGTGCATGCCATTGGTGATGGCGACGATGGGGATCTCCCACACCGGGAGCTGCGGCCACAGGTCCTCGAACATCTCCTGCGATACCGCCCGGTGCAGCCGGCTGACCGCGTTGCGGAAGCAGGACGCCTTGATCGCCAGCACGGCCATCGAGAAACGCTCGTGGCTATCCAAGGCATTGCGCCGTCCCAGGCCCATGAGCTGCTCGAAATCGATGCCCGCTTCACGGCAGTATTCGTGGAAGTACTCCCACATCAGCCCGGAGTCGAAAATGTCGATGCCGGCCGGAACCGAGGTGTGGGTGGTGAAGACATTGTTGTTCCGCGACGCCTCCAGCGCCTCTTCGAAGCTCAGGCCCCGCTCCTGGATCAGCACCCGGATCCGTTCCAGGGCCAGGAACGCCGAGTGGCCTTCGTTCATGTGGTACACCGTCGGCTCCAGCCCCAGCGCCTGCAGCGCCCGCAGGCCGCCGATGCCCAGCACAATCTCCTGGCGGATGCGCACGTGGTTGTCGCCGCCATACAACGCATCGGTGATGCCGCGGTGCTCGGGTCGTTCGTTCTCGGGGATGTTGGTATCCAGCAGGTACAGCTTCAGCCGCCCCACTTCCATCAGCCAGATCTTGATCCACACTACCCCGGTGGGCAGCTTGACCTGCACCTTGAGTTCGCCGCCCCCGGCGTCCCGCGCCGGAGTCACCGGCAAGGTGTAAAAATCGTTGAGCGGGTAGCGCTCTTGCTGCCATCCGTCCGGGTTCAGGTACTGTTGCAGGTAGCCGGTCTGGTAAAGCAGGCCGCACCCCACCACCGGGACGTCCGAATCGCTGCACGCCTTTAAGAAGTCTCCCGAGAGCACTCCCAACCCGCCGGAGTACGCGGGCAGGCACTCCACGATGCCGTACTCCATCGAGAAGTAAGCCGTCAGCCTCTTCTGGCCCGGTGCCTCCTGGCGGTGCATGTAAGCGTCATATCGCTCACACGCCCGCCGATACAGGGCCAGATAGCGCGGATCGGCTGCCAGTTTCTCCAAGCTGGCTTGGGGAATCCGGCCCAGAAAGGACACCGGGTTGTGGTCGCACGCCCGCCACAGCGCGGGGTCCATGCGCCGGAACAGGCTCCCGATGGTCGGTTCCCAGCTCCAGAAAACGTTGTATGCGAGCTGCGACATCCGCGCCAGCGCCGGAGGCAGGGCCGGTCGCACCAGGAATTCCCTAAGTGGTTGAATCTGAAAAGGCATGGGAGGGTCCGGTCATTAATCAAGATAGCAGAGTTGTGAATTCGCCGCCATTCTCGCGGCACCGCGGGCCGTCCAGCCGGCCGCCAGCCATCCGAGCTGCCTGGATAAGATGTAAACTCGCAGCCATCCCGCGGCGCCACCGGCCTCAAGCCCGCCCGCCGCCTCTGTCCGCGCTAGAATGGTATCCTGCATCCGGCGGTCCATCCATCATAAGTGGTCCCGAGATTGCTAAGTATTCCGAGGAGAGTGATTTCATGGCGTACGTCATTACCGACACCTGCACCAAAGACGAGCTTTGCATCGAAGCCTGCCCGGTCGATTGCATTCATCCCAAGAAGGACGAGCCTGATTTCGAGCAGATCAAGCACCTTATGATCGATCCCGAGGCTTGCATCGATTGCGGCGCCTGCGTGCCGGTTTGCCCGACCAATTCGATCTACACGGTGGACGAGCTGCCCGCCGAGCAGCAGCAGTTCGCCGCCGCCAACGCAGCCTACTACGGGAAATAGAGCCCGCGGCCGTTGCCTCCCATCGGTTTGGGGGCTCAGGGGTGTGTCGTGATGCCCACTCTGGCCGGCGTCTTGGTTGAAAACACCCAGGAGGGCGCGCTGTGGGAGCCGCTGGACGACCGGCGCATCCGCTGCACGGCCTGCGGCCACCGCTGCCCGATCTTCGAGGGGCAACCCGGCGTTTGCAAGGTCCGCTTCAACTCCGGCGGGAAGCTGCGTGTTCCCTGGGGGTACGTCGCCGGAGCCCAGTGCGATCCCATCGAGAAGAAGCCCTTCTTCCACGTGCGGCCCGGCTCGCTGGCCTACAGCTTCGGCATGCTGGGTTGCGACCTGCACTGCGGATACTGCCAGAACTGGGTGACCTCCCAGGCCCTGCGCGACCCTCGGGCGGTGGCGTCTCTGCGCCGGGCGACCCCCGATGCGCTGGTGCGGCAAGCGCTCGCCGCCGGCGCCCAGGGCATCGTCAGTACCTATAACGAGCCGCTGATCACCGCCGAGTGGGCCGTGGCCGTATTCCGACAGGCGCGCGCGGCGGGTCTCTTCACCGGATTCGTCTCCAACGGCAATGCCACCCCGGAGGTCCTCGAGTATCTCCGCCCCTGGCTGGATCTCTACAAGGTGGACCTGAAGAGCTTCGACGACCGCCGCTACCGCGAGCTGGGCGGGCGATTGCAACCCATTCTGGACAGCCTCCAGCGCATTCACGCGATGGGCTTCTGGCTGGAAGTGGTCACGCTGCTGGTGCCGGGTTTCAACGATTCCGAACAGGAACTGGGAGCCATCGCAGGTTTCCTGGCCGGCATCTCCCGCGACATTCCCTGGCACATCACGGCCTTCCATGCCGACTACAAGCTGCAGGACCGGCGCGATACCCGGCCTTTGGACCTGGAGCGCGCCGCACGGATCGGCCGCCGGGCCGGCTTGCGCTACGTCTACGCGGGCAACCTCCCAGGCGGCGTGGGCGGCCTCGAGGATACCTGGTGCCCGGGCTGCGGCGAGCGGCTGATCGGCCGGCGCGGCTATCGAATCCTGGAATACCGGCTCACCGGCGACGGCCGCTGCCCCAAGTGCGCCGACCCGATTCCGGGACGCTGGGCCGCCTGACGGCAATTCCTACGAATACCACTTGCCCCCCGGAGCGTTTGGGGCGACACTTGAATCTTCAGGAGGCGCAATCGTTGAGTGTGAAAGTGTCGGAGAATCAGCTTCTACGGGAGCCGTCGGAGCGTTGGAGCGTTGCGGACGCCAGCGAGCTTTATGACGTCGCAAGTTGGGGGAAGGGCTATTTCTCGGTCGGCGCGAATGGCCAGCTACGGGTGCATCCCTCCAAGGATCCCGCCCGGGCCATCGATCTGAAGGAGCTCGTCGATACGCTGGTGTTGCGCGGCATCTCGCTGCCCATCCTGATCCGCTTCGGCGAGATCCTGCGGCAGCGGCTGGGCGAGATCTACCAGGCGTTTCAGGGCGCCATCGCCGAGCACGGCTATCGCGGCGGATACTCCTGCATCTACCCCATCAAAGTAAACCAGCAGCGCCAGGTGGTCGAGGAAGTGTTCGAGTTCGGCCGCCCCTACAAGTTCGGCCTCGAGGCTGGCTCCAAGCCCGAGTTGCTGGCCGTGCTGGCGGTCGCCGACAACGATACCCCCATCGTCTGCAACGGATTCAAGGACGACGAGTACATCGAGATGGTCATGCTGGCCACCAAGATCGGCCGGCAGATCACCACCGTGGTCGAGAAGTACACCGAGCTGGAGCTGGTGACTTCCTACGCCCAGCGCGTCGGCGTGCGGCCGCGCATCGGCCTGCGGCTCAAGCTGGCCAGCCGGGGCTCCGGGCGCTGGAAATCCTCCGGCGGCTACCGCTCCAAGTTCGGCCTGACGGTGAGCGAGGCGCTGCGCGCCTTCGAGCAGTTGAAGTCGCTGGGTATGGCGGACTGCCTCGAGCTGCTGCATTTCCATCTGGGCAGCCAGATCACCAACATTCGCCACGTCAAGGCGGCGGTCACCGAGTCGGCCCGCATTTACACCGAGCTGGCGCGCGCCGGAGCCGGCCTGAAATTCCTGGACGTGGGGGGCGGGCTGGGCGTCGATTACGACGGCTCGCAGACGGACTTCGAATCCAGCGTCAACTACACTCTCCAGGAATACGCCAACGACGTCGTATATCACGTCCAAGCCGTGTGCGACGAGGCGGGCGTCGCGCATCCCACCATCATGAGCGAGAGCGGCCGCGCCGTAGTGGCCTACCACAGCATGTTGGTGTTCAACGTTCTGGGCGTCAGCGGCTCCAGCGAGCAGGACCCGCCGCCGGAAGTCTCGCCGGAAGCCGAGCAGCCGCTCATCGATCTCCAGGAAACCTATCGCTCGCTCAGCACCAAGAACCTCCTCGAGGCCTTCCACGACGCTCAGCAGGCCCTCGACCAGGCCCTCAACCTGTTCAGCCTCGGCTACCTCCCGCTGGAGCAGAGGTCGCTCGCCGAGAACCTCTACTGGGCCATCTGCCGCCGCATCCAGCGCCTGGCCAAGGACCTCGAGTTCTTCCCCGAGGAGCTCGAAGGGCTGGACGCCCTGCTCTCGGACACCTACTTCTGCAACTTCTCCATCTTCCAGAGCATGCCGGATAGTTGGGCCATCAAGCAATTGTTCCCCATCATGCCCATCCACCGCCTCGAGGAGCGCCCCACGCGGGATGCCGTGCTGGGTGACGTCTCCTGCGACTCCGACGGCAAAGTGGACCAGTTCATCGACCGCCGCGACGTCAAGCGCACCCTGCCCCTGCACCCCTTCAATGGGTCGCCCTATTACCTGGGCGCGTTTCTCATCGGCGCCTACCAGGAGATCCTGGGCGACCTCCACAACCTCTTCGGCGACACCAACGCGGTCCACGTCAGCCTGAACGGAAACAACGAGATCATCCTGGACACCGTGATCAAGGGCGATACCGTGCGCGAAGTGCTCGATTACGTCCAGTTCCGCGCCGAGACCCTGCTGGCCGAGTTCCGCCGCGACGTCGAGGCCGCGCTCCGCGAGGGCCGCATCGGCTACGAGGAATCCGGCCGCCTCCTGCGCTTCTACGAGGACGGCCTGCAAGGCTACACCTACCTCGAAGACGCCCACGAGCGGTAGCGGGAGCGGAACCCACAGCCGGCTGGGCTGGCCGCCAAAACCCGGTCCGATCAAACCCTTTCTGTTTCGGCCGCGCCAATGCCGGCGCGCACAACCCACACGCCCATCCAGACCGGCCGACCAGCGGAGAGCCTTGTCGCACACCGCACCGCCCGAGGTTTTATCGTCGGTATCTCCCCTGGTATAATGGTCCTAAAAGCAGCCCGAAGTCTTCGCGTCTGGGAAGCAAGAGAAGACACGGGCTGCCGCCTTCATCACCTACGGCATACACCGTTCTCAGAGGAGGATTGAAGAGATGAAGCCCCTTCAGAGGGTGCTGGTTCTTGCCATTCTGCCGCTGTGGCCCTGGGTCTGGGCGCAGAATTCTCCGGTGATCGCTTTGGTCGCCAACGCCGAGGGCGAAAAGCCCGTGATCGCTCCCAACACCTGGGTGGAAGTGAAGGGTCTGAACCTTGCTACAGCCGGCGATACGCGCATCTGGCAAGGGGCGGATTTCGTCAACAACCAACTGCCGACCAATCTCGACGGCGTCAGCGTGACCTTGAACGGTAAGAGCGCCTATGTGTACTACATCAGCCCGACCCAGATCAACATCCTGACTCCGCCCGATGCCATGCCAGGCGCCGTTGCGGTGCAGGTGACAAACAACGGTGCTACCAGCCCGGTCTTCACGGTTCAGACACAACCGCTCTCGCCATCCTTCTTCGTGATCGGCGGCGGGCCTTACGTGGTGGCGCAGCACAGCGCGGATTACAGCCTGATTGGGCCTCCCAGCCTCTATCCCGGCCAGACCACCCCCGCCAGACCCGGTGAAACGGTGGTGCTTTACGCCAACGGCTTCGGGCCGACTACGGCGCCGATCGTCAGCGGGTCCGAGACGCAGTCGGGAACGCTCGCTCCCCTGCCGGCCGTCCAGATCGGCGGACTCCCCGCGACGGTCGCCTTCGCCGGCTTGATATACCCAGGCGAGTTCCAGTTTAATGTGGAAATTCCGCCCGACGCACCCAGCGGCGATAACACCCTGGTGGCGACTTACAAAGGGGCTGCCGCGCCGGTCACGCTCATCACTGTACTGGGCTCCGCGCCGCCGCCCACCTCCGTCACCTTCTACGTCGCACAGGATGGCAACGATCTTTGGAGCGGACTGCTTCCCGCGCCCAATTCCGACGGCACGGACGGCCCGCTTGCAACCTTCGATCGCGCCCGCGCCTTGGTCCAGTCGATCGCCAAAACGGGGCTGAACCAGGTGAGCGTCCAGTTCCGCGCCGGGACGTACTTCCTGCCCGCAACCGAATTGCTCACGGCGGCCGATTCGGGCACGGCATCCACCCCGATCGTGTACCAGAACTATCCGGGCGAATCGCCAATCTTCAGCGGAGGAATGCGCGTTCGGAACTGGACCAATGTGAGCGGCAACACATGGCAAACCACGCTGCCCGCATCCACGCAGTATTTCGAGAACCTGTTCTACAACGGAGTGCGCAGGCTTCGGCCGCGGCTAGGGGGCCTTTTGGGGACCTATTACCGGATCGCGAACACGATCTACCTGGAGGCGGCCCCGCCTCCCGCAGCAGCGCCGAACGCCAACTGTTCGGTCTATATCGCTGGTAGCGGATGGGAGTGTTTCGACCGATTCCAGTACAATGCGGCGGACCCCATCGCGAATACCTGGAAGAACCTCGCTCCGGCCACAGGCAACCCTTGCAAGCAGCCGGCCGGGAACCAGGCGATAGCGGGCGACATCGAGGTGCTGGACTTCGAACAGTTCAGCACCTCCAAACTCCGCATCAGTTGTATCGACACAGAAAACCAGATCGTGTACTTGACGGGAGCCACACCCGCTCCACAGAACAACTCCAAAGAGACCGGATTCATTGCCGGCAACCGGTACCTGGTCGAGAACGTCCAGGACGAACTTACGCAACCCGGCCAGTGGTTTCTGGACCGTTCCACGACACCGTGGACCCTCACGTATCTGGCCAACAGCGGCGAGAATCCAAACACGGATGGCGTAATCGTTCCCCAATTAGCGCAAGTGCTGGTGGCCTCGAATTTGCAGTACGTTACGTTTCGGGGATTGACGTTCGAACACGACAACTATACGATTCCCGCGGCCGGACACCAGTCGGTGGAGTTGGAGCCCGACATCGGCGCCGCAGTGTCGTTTCAGAATTCGCAGCACATCGCGTTCGATTCCGGAACGGTGACGCAAACCTCGGGAACCGGTATCGAATTCATTCCCTGCATCAACGCGGCCTCGCCGGCTTACTGTGTTTCCACCAATAGCAACGCCGTGGTCGCCGGCAACGCGATTGAAAACAGCGCTTTCTACGACATCGGCGTTTTGGGAATACGGATCGGGAATCCGTTTCAGACGGCGAACACCGATACCAACGTGCCACAATCGACTACTGTCGAAAACAACGTCGTGGAGGGTTACGGGCGCACCATCCCCGCTGCCTTCGGCATTGGCCAAGGCATGGGACATGACAATCTATATACGCACAATGACGTGTACGATGGCTACCACTGCGCCATCTCGACCTCTCAAGGCATCGGGGAAACCACCGTGCCGAGCGGCGTCGGGAACGCCAACAACGTCATCTCCTTCAATCACGTCTACAACCTGCTGCAGGGAATCATGAACGACGGCGGGTCCATCCGGATCGATGGAGGAAACTCGGTCTTCACGGCGGCCGGTAACAAGATTCTCAATAACAAGATTCACGACGTGACCGACGCGTCGATCATGGATTCCAACGGCTACGGCGGCAACGGAGTCTACCTGGACGACAGCACGGGCCTGGTGGATGTGGAGAATAACCTGATCTATCGAGTCTCGGCGTTCGACGTGTACACTCCGCATGGGCCGGCCGCACCGAACGAAGCCAATATCGTCAAGAACAACATTCTTGCGTACGGGCGTCAGGGCATGGTGTCGGTCAACTTCCCTTATGGAGACGGCGTGCCTTCCGTCATACCACGCGAATTTGACATCACTTACAATCTTTTCTATTTCGACCGGAGCACCACATCCACGCCCAGATTCTGGGTGCAAGGCGGATGCCTGTACGCCGGCGGAGCCCCTTTCACTCAATTCCAGGAGTGGAACGGCAACGTGTACTGGCGCACCGACGGAGCGTTTGCCAGCTACGCCAAAGCGTTCGCCGTCCAGCTTAGCCCCGGTACCGGTGGGAACGCCCCCTGTAACGACACCACCAGCGACTACACCTTCTACACTTTCGCGGGATGGCAGCAGCAGGTGGGAGAGGACGCCCAAAGCGCCGTGCAGGATCCCGGATTCAACAACCCGGCCTATCCGGCGGACGATTACTCGCTGCCTAACGGGTCGCCCGGAGTGGGGTTCGTGGTGTTTGACCCCAGCCAGGCCGGCCGGTCCAACCCCGTTATCAAGCCGCCAGCGGTTTCGGCTACGTTCCCGACAATGCTCTTCAACCCGGCGACCGATTACTAGCCGGGTTCCTTTCCGGAACCAACCGGCGCGTCCAGCGCCTCGCGAACTCTGGCCGCCAGTTCGTCCGGGAGGAAGGGCTTCTGAATGTACGCCGAACCACTGGCCGGCGCGCCCCGGCGGGCCATCACATCCTCCGCGTAACCGGACATCAGGATCACCCGGAGGTTCGGCCGCAACTCCCGCAGTTGTTCGGAAAGGGAGCGCCCGTCCATCCCGGGCATCACCACGTCCGTCAACAGCAAATCGATCTGTCCAGCGTGCCTCGCAAAGGCAGCCTGCGCTTCCGCGCCGTCGGCGGCTTCCAGAACGTGGTAGCCATGCCGCTCCAGAATCGCCTTGGCCAATCCGCGCACTGCACGCTGGTCTTCGACGATCAGCACCGTCTCATCGCCGTGCGACGCATTCGCCGCGGCCGGCTTCGCCTCCTCCGCTGCCGCGCCGCCATCGATACGCGGCAGGTGGATTCGGAACGCGGACCCTCGGCCCGGCTCGCTTTCCACCTCAATCCACCCGTCGCTTTGCCGCACGATGCCATACACCGTCGCCAGCCCCAATCCCGTCCCCTTCCCTAGTTCCTTGGTCGTGAAAAACGGCTCGAAGATGTTCCTCCGCACTTCCTCCGTCATTCCCGTTCCGGTATCGGCGACGGTCAATCGGACATAGCGTCCCGGAGCGGCATCCGCGTGGGTGGCGGCGGCAGCCGCGTCCACTTCGACGTCCGCCGTGGCGATTTCGAGTTGGCCGCCCTTGGGCATCGCGTCTCTGGCGTTCACCGCCAGATTCATAATCACCTGATGGATCTGGTCCGGGTCCGCCATCACCAGTCCCACCTGAGGGGTCAGCCTGGTCACCAGTTCGATGTCCTCCCTTATCAGCCGTCGTAGCATCCGTTCCGCATCCGTCACGATCCCGTTCACGTCCATCGCCCTGGGCCTGATGTGCTGCTTCCGGCCAAATGCCAGCAATTGACTGGTGAGACTGGCAGCCCGCTCGCCGGCGTTGCCGATCTCCAGAGCGTAGCCTCGGAGCGGGTCCCGGACCGCCAACTGGTTCGACAGAAACGCCGCATAGCCGTTGATCACGGTGAGCAGATTATTGAAGTCGTGCGCCACGCCGCCCGCCAGACGGCCCACCGATTCCATCTTCTGAGCCTGGGCCAGTTGATCCTGCAGGAGTTCCCGCTCCTCCTCGGCCCGCTGCCGCTCGGTGATGTCGTCGAACGTCACAATGAGCTTTTCCGCCAGAAAAGCGGCGTGAATCTCGCAGATGCGCACGCTTCCATCGCGGCAGGTCACCCGATGTGCTCCCATGTTGATCGCTTGGCCGGAGAGCCGCACCTTTTCCAACGCTGCTATCCCCCGGTCGACCACTTGGCGCCGGTAATCGGAATCCGGGTAGGCGATCTGGAACCACTCGGCCGTGGTGGGCGCCGTATGTCCGAAAAGCGTGAGCGCGCTGCGGCTCCAAAACTCAACCTTGTCGTCCTGAACATTGACCAGGGCAATGGGGAACGGTGTCGCATCCAGAATGGAGCGGAGCCGCATCTCGCTATTCCGCAAGGTCTCCTCCGCCCGCTTGCGTTCGGTAATATCCCGCAGAAAAGACACGATCCAACCGCCTTGGGTGGAGCGGTACTGGACGCTGATTTCGACGTCGAAAACGCTCCCGTCCATACGGCGGTGCCGGCTCTCGAAACGAGCTTCGCCCTGCGTCATGATCGCTTGAATGTGGGCAACTGTATCGGAGGCCGTTTCGTTGGCCTCCAGGTCGGAAATGGACATGGCCAGCAGTTCTGCCGCGTTGTAGCCGCTCATCCGGCAATAGGCTTCATTGACTTCCAGCAAACGCCCCTCGGTGTCCGTCAACCACAAGCCATCCATGGCTGTTTGGAGGATGGTTCGGTGCCTCTCCGCGCCCTCCCGCAGCGCCCTCTCCGCCTGCTCGCGCTCCGTAATGTCGCGCGTAGACACCAGCAGGACCACCCGCCCTTGCCTGACAAAAGACCGGGCGTTGATATCGACTGGAAAGACGGTTCCGTCCTTCTTGCGTTGAAGGCGCAGGGGGATTCTGAAGACCCGGCCTGGCTCTGTCCGCGCCGCTTGGATGCGCTGGCGGGTGCCCTCGGGTTCTGCCGACACATCCATGGCCGTCTTGGTGAGCAATTCATCCCGGTCGTAACCGTAGAGCGCCGCCGCCATGTGATTGGCTTCCATGATCTGGTACGTCTCGGTGTCGATGAGGAAGACCGCGTCGGAGGACGATTCGAACAATTCCCGATAACGGCTCTCGCTCTCCCGCAGCGCCTCCTCGGCCCGCTTGCGCTCGGTGATGTCCAGTATCTGCGTGACGAAATGCAGCGGCTTGTTCTCGGCGTCCCGAATCAACGTGGCGCTCACCAGCCCCCAAACCACTGTTCCATCCTTGCGCCGATAGCGCTTCTCGAGATGAAACATTTCCGTTTCACCGGATAGCACCCGGCGTGTGAGTTCGGCGCCAACTGACCGGTCTTCCGGGAGGGTCACGTCCTGAAACGTCTTTCTCCACAACTCCGATTCGGTGTAACCCAGAAATCTGCAGAGCGCGTCGTTGACCTGGAGAAAACGATAGTCGGGCGACACCAGCGCCATACCCGCGGCCGAATGCTGGAACATGCGCCTGAACCGCTCCTCGCTCTCCCGCAGCGCCTCCTCGGCCCGCACCCGCTCGTCCACATCCACGATATAACTGAGCGTTCCCCGGATGCTTCCATCGGATTCTCGAAAAGGGACTTTTGAGTACAGCGCCCAGATCGCCTTTCGGCTGTGAGATCCCGACCACTTCACCAACTGGTTCGAAACGGCTTTCCCGGTTCGGATCACCTCCAGGTCGTGATCCCGGGCTTGCCGAGCGACTTCCCGCTCCTTGACGATGTCGAACGTCGTCCTGCCGGCGATCTCTTCCGCGGGCAATCCTACGAACTCCGCAAAGGCGGAGTTGACTCTCTCGTAGCGATCGTCCCGGCTCTTCACGAAAACCATCACCGGCGCGGCATCCAGGATCGCCCGCGAATGCCTCTCTGCCGTCTCCAGCGCCTCTTTCGCCCGTTCCAGCGCATCGCCGATCCGCCGGGCGGTCCAGGCGGTCAGCGCCATGATCGAGACACAGGCCACGATTACCGCCAGGAAGTGCGCCAGCGCCGGATTCAGGCTCCCCGACGCCCCGCTCACCGTGTCCAGCCAGCCTTCCAGCAGAACCAGCGCCAGCACTCCCGGCAGGAAGGCTCGCAACAGCATGCCGCGCGTGGATTCGCCGGTCCATGCGCGCAGCGCCGGCGTCCCGGGCAGCGCCAGGCTGATCTCTCCCGCGCCCAGCAGCACGAAGGCCAGCGCGGTCGGCACCGCTACGGGAAGGATGCCGCCGCCATACAACAGCGGAGCGCCGTAGGCATGACCCAGCGAAACCACCAGGCTGCCCGTGGCGCCCACAAACGCCAACAGGCTGGTCCCGGAGGCGGCAAAACGCCATCGGCTGGCCCACACCAAGAGCATGAGCGCTGCACTTTCAAGCAGAAACGCCCCGGCAGTCAAAGGCGACATCCAGCCCAGCGCGCCCCGGACGAATAGTCCTGGCGTCAATACCGTCAGGGCCAGCAGGAAGGGGAGGACTGCGGCTGCCAGCGCGAGATGCCGGACCAGGCGGCACGCGCCCCAGCGCGCCTGGCTGAATACTCCGCTACTGAGAAACAGGATGGCCGGCGCGGTGCTGGCGCCCATCGGAACGTATTGCCGCCACTGCCCGGCCAGGGCCGGCACGTGGAACAGCCAACCCGCCGCAGCCAGCAGCGCAATGCCAAAGGCTCCTCCCGCGCACCACTGAGCGAACCACTCCGTCTCCGCGGACGGTCTGGCATGCAAAGAGGCCGATTGCCGTAGCATCGTTTCCTCCTCTCCCCTAAGTACGGCACATGAGGCGATTCCGGCCGCCCGAACCGCCCGAAAGCTTGTACCATAATACGCCGTCGGGGTCCGCAACTCATCCCCATGTTCGCCTCCAGACGGCTACCATCGCGTCCCGTCTCCCCGGCCGTCGCTGAGCCCCGCCGCCGGCTAACCTCCCGGCGCGTCTCTTTGGCGTGGCTCTGCGCTTCGGGACTGAGCTAAACTACTGGAGGACCGCTATGGCAACGCCTGATCGGGAAACCAAGCATCTCCTGCGCCCGCGCGCCTATCCTGCCAGGCTGTCCCTCGTGATCCCCATGTACAACGAGGAGATGGTGATCGATCCGCTGCGCGCCGAGGTGGAGAGCTTCATGCGCCAGGCACCCGCCGAAACGGAAATCGTGCTGGTCAACGATGGCAGCTCGGACGGGACCATTCAGAAGATCGCCGACTGGGCCGCGGCTGACCACCGCATCAAAGTCGTTCACCTTTCGCGGAACTTTGGCCACCAGCTCGCCGCCACCGCCGGCCTGGATTTTGCTACCGGCGATGCCGTGGTCCTCCTCGACGCCGACCTTCAGGACCCGCTGCCAGTGGTCCACCAGATGATCGAACGCTACCGCGAGGGGTACGACGTGGTCTATGGGCAGCGCCAGGCGCGGCCGGGCGAATCCAGGTTCAAACGTCTTACGGCCTGGGCCTTTTACCGGGTGATGCGCCGCATTGTCTACCGCCGTCTGCCATTGGATGCGGGTGATTTCCGGTTGATTTCCCGGGAGTGCCTGGAGGGGCTTCGCAGAATGCGCGAAACCCACCGCTTCCTGCGCGGGATGATCGTCTGGGTGGGGTACCCGCAGGTTGCTCTGCCCTACCAGCGGGGCGCGCGCGCCGCCGGACAAACCAAGTATCCGCTGCGAAAAATGCTCTCCTTCGCCTGGACCGCCGCCACTTCATTCTCGACGCTGCCCCTGCGCTTCAGCATCGTCTTGGGAGTGATCGCGGGTCTCTTCGCCGCCGAAGAAGCGTTGCGTGCGTTTTTGGCTTCCCTGCTGGGCTGGTACGTTGTGCCTGGCTGGACGTCGCTCATGATTGTGACCAGCGTGATTGGCAGCGCGCTGCTCATCAGCGTGGGGATTTTGGGTGAGTATGTCGGGAGAATCTACGAGCAGTCCAAGGACCGTCCCCTGTATCTGGTCTCCAGGACGTTCAACGTCGATTCCCCAGCGGTGGGACCGGGGGACGCTGTGACGGCCGGCCGCCGGGGAGACTGATGCCGCCGGAATTCGACCGTTATTCAAGTTCTTATGAAGCGCTCTTGAAGCACCCCATCCGGGAGTTCTTTTCTCCCCCTGGCTCCGACTTTTTGCACCGCCGCAAGCGCGACTTGATTCTGGACTATTTCCGCCGGCGCCGCACCGAGACGCGCCAGCTCGCCTATCTGGACGTGGGTTGTGGGAAAGGCGATCTGGCCTGCCTGCTCCGCGGCGATTTCGCGAGCGTTGCCGCCTGCGACCCTTCACCGGGCATGCTAAACGCCGGCGGGCTGTCCTCACACGGTATTCGAGTCCGCGTGCAGGACGACCCGAATCGGATTCCTTTCGACGGCGCGGAATTCGATTTCGTCACCGCCGTGTGCGTCTATCACCACGTTCCGCCTCCCGCCCGGCCCGGCTTGCTCCGGGAGATGGCGCGTGTGGTGAAACCCGGTGGCGCGCTGGCCATCCTGGAGCACAACCCGTACAATCCGGCCACCCGCTGCATCGTCGGCGCCACGCCCCTGGACGCCGGCGCCATCCTGCTTCGTCCCAGCCAGACCCGGCGTCTTTTTCGTGAGGCGGGATTGACCATCGCGGACCAGCGGTACTTCCTCTACTTCCCCGAGTTCCTGTACCGGCGGTTGGGCCGGCTGGAATCGCTGCTCGAGAGAATTCCCCTGGGCGGGCAGTACGCTGTGTTCGCTGGCGCCCCCTAGCAATCGTGAGGCGGACATTTCGTCTGCGGTCGGGGGCTTCTTGGCAAGTGGCTGGGAGGCAGGGACTTGAACCCCGATAGGCAGATCCAGAGTCTGCAGTCTTACCGTTAGACGACCTCCCAACTCGATCCAGCAGCGTCGTCTCCCATCATTCTAGCATCCAGGACCGCCCCGCGAAAGCTCACAGCGCGGTGGAGTGCTTGGCTCGGATGGCGCGGGCGCGCGCCTCGAGGATCTCGGCGTCATCGGTTCGGTACAGGCCCCGCAGGACCGCAGCGTAGTCCTCCAGCCGGTCGGCAACGTGCGGATGTTCCTCTCCCAGCGCCTGTTCAAAGGCCGCCAGCGACATCTTGTACAGCGGCTCGGCCTCGCTCACCCTGCCCTCCGAGTAGTACAGCTCCGCCAGGTCGGCCAGCGTCCCAATGAAGTCGGCATGCCCTCGGCCCAGCGCCTTCTCCTGAATGGAAAGGGATAGCCGGAACAGCGGCTCGGCTCGGGCGAACTTCTGCTGCTTGCGGAATATCCGCGCCAGTTTCTTAAGAGTCTGGGCCACCTTGGGATGGCCGTCGCCCTGCAATCGCTTGCGGAGTTCCAGCGCCCTCCACAGGTGGGGCTCCGCCTCGGCGTAGCGTTCCTGGTCCGTGTAAAACGTCGCCAGCCTGGTCAGAACCACTAAGGTGACCCAGTCCTGCTGCTTGCAGGAATCCAGGATCTCGAGTGCCCGCCGCAGCGCCAGCAGCGCCTCCGAACTCCGCCCCTGGCTGGTGCACACATCGCCCAGGTTCTGAAACGCCAGCGCCAGATCGGGATGCTCCGGCCCCAGCGTCCGCTCCCAGATCCCGAGCGCCTCGTTAAACGACGATTCCGCTTCCGGAAACCTTCTCTGGGATTTGTACAGGCCACCCAGGTTATAATGCACCGTTCCCAATTCTGGACTCTCCGCCTCTTCCGCTTGATCCATTAGCGAAATAGCCCGCTGCAACAGCGGTTCGGCGCCCAGGTACTTGCCCAGGTAGAAGTACAGCACGCCCAGGCGGTTCAGCGTCGCGGGCAAGCTCGCATGCTTCGGCCCCAGGCTCTCCGCCTCCTCCAGCGCTTTCTGCATCGCCCATACTGCTCGTTCGAGGTCCCCGAGATAAAACGCCCCCTCCGCCAAATCGACATAGAATTGCCAACTGGCCTCCACCACTTCCTTCATCTGATCGTCGATTTCGGGAGCTTCCATAACTCGGATTGGAGACAATTGTAACAGTGTATGCCCGCCAAAGCGAGTGCCCATCGGCGGACTAGCAACCAGCGGACCGCAACCCGTAGCCCCAACCGGCGCATCGCATCCGGCGCTTCCCTGCCGCCCTCCAGCTTGTTGATAGAATGGCCCTATGGTGCGGTTTTCAGGCCTCCTTCTGATAGCAGCCGGCGCGGCCTTGCTGGCGCAGCAGCAGCCCGGCAATCCTCCCTCGGCGACGGCAACTTCCCAGGCGCCGCCAGCGCTGGACCAGGCTCTCCGCGGCCGCATCCAGTTTTTCTTCCAGGCCCATGTGGACGGTAAATGGCGTCTGGCGGACCAAGTGGTCGCCGAGGACAGCAAGGACAACTTCTTCGCCATGCAGAAGCCGCGCGTCCTGAGTTTCGAGATCGCCAAGATCGAGTATTCGGACAGTTTCCAGCGGGCCAAAGTCACCGTGAACTGCGAAGAGGACATGATAATGATGGGCGCCGGCAGCGTCAGGCTCAAGATGCCGCGCTCCAGCGATTGGAAACTCCAGAACGGCGAGTGGTTCTGGTTTTTTGATCCGAACGCCGTCCGCGAGACCCCCTTCGGCCCCATGAAATACCTGACCAACGGCGCGGTAGATCCGTCCGCTCCCACACAGCTTTCCATCCCCCAGGGCCCCAGTCCCAAGGATATCCGGAGTGGCATCAAGCTCGACAAGATGGAGGTTTCCCTCCAGGCCAAAGAGCCCTCTTCGGATACCGTCACGGTCTCCAATAGCCTGCCGGGCTGGGTCACGCTGGTGCTGCAAGTGCCCGATCTCCCCGGTTTCCAGGTTACGGCGGACCAGAAGAACATCGGGGCCGGCCAGCAGGCTCATATTACCTTCCGCTTCGACCCCAGCGCCGCAGCTGCCCCGCCAGCCGAGGTGGTCAACCTGCTCGTCAACCCTACCGGCCTGCTGTTCGCGATTCGCGTTACATTCCAGGCGCCGGCCCCCGCCGCGGGCAAGCAGCCACATTGATGTCCCATCCCCTCCTGGCCATCGCCGCCACCTTCACCTCGGAACCCATCGCGGCGCCGCTCGAGTTCTGGATCGACGAGCTGGGTTGGGACTACCAAGTGGTCTTCTCCCCGTACAACCAGGTCTTTCAGCAGCTGCTCGATCCCGAAAGCCTGCTGGCGCGCAACCGCGACGGTTTGAACGTGGTGCTGGTGCGCTTCGAGGACTGGTCCCGCTCGGGCGACCCCGCCACCCTCCAGAATGATGTCCGCCGCCTGGGTCTGTCGCTTCGCGCCGCCGCGGATTCGTTTCATGCGCCCCTCCTGGTGGCTCTCTGCCCGCCGTCGCCGCCGCTCCTCGAGGCCCAGTTCGCCTCTTCGCTCGCTGGCCTGAGCGCGGTTCACCTGATCGCGCCGGCGGAACTAGCGGACCTCTACCCGGTCCCGCACTACTACGACCCGCACGCCGACGAGCTCGGCCACGTTCCCTATACGCCCTCCTTCTTCGCGGCTCTGGCCACAATGTTGGCCCGCCGCATCCACGCTCTTCGCACTCCTCACTTTAAGGCCATCCTGCTGGATTGCGACGAGACCCTGTGGCGCGGCGTCTGCGCCGAGGATGGTCCCGAAGGCGTTTCGCTCGATCCGCCGCGACGCTTCCTTCAGGAGTTCATGCTGGCCCAGCGCGAGGCTGGCCGGTTGCTCTGTCTCGCCAGCAAAAACAATGAACAGGACGTGCTCGAGACTTTCCGCGCCCACCCGGAAATGCCGCTCGAGGTCGGCCACTTCACGGCTCGCCGGATCAATTGGGAGCCTAAGCCGGCCAGCCTGATTTCCATCGCCAGCGAGCTGAACCTGGGCTTGTCGAGCTTCCTGGTGGTCGATGACAGCCCCACCGAATGCGCCGAACTTCAGGCCCGCTGCCCGGAAGTCCCCGCGCTCCTGCTTCCCGGCGATCCGGAACAGATCCCCGCCTTCTTGCGCCACGTCTGGGCCTTCGACCGCGGCCCGGCGACCTCCGAAGACCGCAACCGCGCCGCGCTTTACGCCCACCAGCTAGAGCGTACACGCCTCGAGAAAAAGACCGCCAGCCTCGAGGAGTTCCTGGCGGCGCTCCGGCTCGAGATCCGCATCGCGCCCCTGACCCCCGCCCAAGCACCCCGTGTCGCACAGCTAACCGTTCGTACCAACCAGATGAATTCCACCGGCCTCCGGCGCTCCCAGGGTGAGATTCAGGCGCTCCTGCGCGACCGGCCTGTCGAGTGTTTGACCGTGGATGTGCGCGACCGCTTCGGCAGCTATGGCCTGGTCGGCGTCATGCTCTTCGAGGCGGGCGCCGAGGCCCTGCTGCTCGACACCTTCCTGCTGAGCTGCCGCGCTCTGGGCCGCGGCGTCGAGCATCGCATGTTGGCCCGGTTGGGAGAAATCGCACGCGAGCGCGGGCTGGCCTGGGTGGATGCGGCCTTCACTCCCAGCCCTCGCAACAGCCCGGCCCTGAGCCTGCTCCAGAGCGCCGGCGCTTCCTCCGTCGAGACCTGCCCGCCAGGCCTGCTGTTCCGTTTTCCGGCGGCCCGTCTCGCCGCTCTCGAGTATCGGCCCGATAGGTCCCGGCCCACCCCGGCGCCGCCGTCTTGCGCTGTCGCCGCGCCCGTGCCGCGGAAGGCCCCCGATTATCAGCGCATCGCCACCGAGCTGGCCACCGTGGACCAGAACCTCGCACAAATTGCCGCGCGCCAGCGGCGCACCAGTATCTCCGCCGCGCCCTCCGCCGCGCCGCGCACCGATCTCGAACGCCAACTCGCCGCCCTCTGGTCCGAGTTGCTCGGCGTCGCCCCCGTCGGCATCCACGACAGCTTCTTCGACCTCGGCGGCCACTCGCTTCTGGCCGTCCAGTTGCTCTCGCGCGTCCGCCAGTCCTTCGACGTCGATCTTTCGCTGGCGGCAGTTTACGATGGCCCCTTCACCGTGGCCGAGCTGGCCAAAGCCATCGATCTCGCCGAAATCGAGCGCGCCGGCCCCGCTTACCAGGCTCTTCTAGAAGAGCTGGCCGGTCTCTCCGACGACCAGGTCCGCGCCTTGCTGGCCGCCGAACAGGCCGCCGATCCTCCGGCCTAGCGCTCGGGCCGGGGGTTTCCGGGCGCCAGGCGATGGGCGGAGCTACCAAAGCGCCTTCAACCCGAACTGAGTTTCCCGGGCGTCGCGAGCCTAGGTGGCCTGCCCGAAGTTCGCATCGCCAACCGTGCTGTCGGGGTTCGTAAACTGGGCGTGGTTCCACGCGTTGAAGAACTCCGCCCGAAACTGTCACCTCATCGATTCTCCGATCTGAGCGTTCTTATCAACGGCAACGTCCCAGTTGTTCACACCCGGCCCCGTGAGAATGTAAGTGCCGGAATTTCCAAAGAACCCGGCCGGCGGAGCGGCAAAGCAAGCCGGATCGAACCAGTACAGGCCGTTGGCGCGAAGATTGTTATTCTGCAGCTCCGTTCGTCCATTGCATGACCGGTCCGCCCTGAAGTTCGTCAGCGGATCGGCTGTGTTGTTCGGAGCATTGACGGTGAACGGGTTGCCCGAGGAGACTGCCCAGGGAGACCGTTTGCCGAGGCCAACGTCTCGATGGTGTGCCCAAGCGGTTGGGGCAAGTGCCAACCGAACTTGCCAAGCTCGGAAATCGTTACCGACGTTGCCCTTGCGGACTTTGGGCCCTTGTGACTCATTGCCCGGAGAGTGTGAGGAGTCTCTCCATTACTTGGCGCCCGGAGGGACGGGTCGCAGGGCTAGCCCGGAAGCGCCGCTAAGGTCGGCCGGTCCAGCCCCTCGAGCAGGCTCCGGCGGAGCCGTCGCATTTCTGAAGTGCTTTCCTAGATCAGCCGCAAGGAGCCGCCATCAATTCCCCTGCAGGCGGGCCAGCAGGGCGGGATCGACCTTGGCCTTCACCGTGCGACGGTCGATTCCGAGGCGGTTTGCGGCGGCCTCGTAACTTCCCAACTGGTGGTAGGCGATGGTCGCGTAGCGGGACAGCAGCTCCCCGGCACTGAGGCGGACGGCGCGCAGGTCCTGGGCGAGCTCACCGGCGGGATCGGAGCTCGGCGCACCCGAGGGGCGGTAGTCGCGGCGGATGAGCACGTTCTTGACGCACTGTTCGAGCTCGCGGTAGTTGCCGGGCCAGGCATAACCGGGATCGAGATTCCGCTCCATCCAGGTGATCACTTCGCGCGAGAGTTCCTCGCCTTCCGCTCCAGCAACACGGCGGGCCATGTAAACCACCAGCTCCCGCAGGACCTGCGGGGAATCGGCGAGCTGTTCGGCTAGTGACGGTGTGACGATCTGGTCCGAGCACAGCCGGTAGTAAAGGTCCTCGCGGAACTCCCCTTTGCGGATGGCCGCGGCCAGATCCCGGTGGGTGGCTGCGATCAGCTTGCCCGCGAACTGCCGGCTTGCGGTATCGCCCACGGGATGAAAGGTGCGCGTCTCAATCACCCGCAGGAGCTTCACCTGAATGGCCGGATCGAGGTCTCCCAGTTCGTCGAGGAACACAGCGCCCAGCGCCGGGCAGGTCTCCAGCCATCCCTTCCGATCGGAGATGGCGCCCGTAAACGAGCCGCGGCGATGGCCGAACAGCTCAGATTCGACCAGCGCCGGCGAGAGCGCCGAGACGTTGATCGGGTAAAAGGAGACGGCCTCATCGTCGGCGAAGGCTAGCTTGCTAGCGTCAAACGGAACGTAGCGCGACTGGGCAATGGCCCGCGCCACCAGTTCCTTCCCCGTGCCGGAAGGGCCCGTGATCAGGGTGGCGAACTCGCCCATGCGCCCGTAGAGAGTCCGCCGGTAGCGGCGCATGTCGTGAGTGAAAACCGATTGCCAGACCGCGGCTCGCAGGCGCGCGGCCGGCATGGAAGCGCCGATGATGTCCCGGAAGATCTGCTCGAAGGCCCGCTGGATCTGGCGGAAGCAGGCGAAGGTATGACCGGGCTCGTGGCGGGTTGGAAACGCGACGCCTTCGATCGACAGAAAGTGGCCCCAGTCGGCCAGGAATTCCCTGTGGAAGCGCCAGCGCCCGGTGCCGCCCGAAGCGGCCGGGCCGATGCCGGCTTCAAAGAACTGGCGGTAGTGGCGCTGGTAGAGGACCTGGAGAATTGCGTCCTCGTAGAGAACTAGGTCTTCTTCACGCGCCTTGGCCCCGGCGCCGAGCCGGCCCCTTAGCTGCTCCACCAGAGGTTCGAGGCGCTCGAAGATCCGCCGGACGTTCACGCGGGAGCCTTCCGGGTCGTCGACCGGCAGGCTCCAGACCGGTTCGCCCTCCTGAAAGGCGCTGCCGAGGGCGGCGCGCTCCAACTCGGTGCGCTCGGGCAGGAAGGGGTTGCAGTAGGCCAACTCGGATACGGCCCGGAGGAAGGCGCGCTCGCCGGAGGATAGGAAAGCCATGGCTTGTACCGTGATTGTACATCCATGAACATCGAATGTACAGATAGTGAGTGGATATACATCTGCAGTTGATTGATTCCATTGGGATGCCAGGATGGGGCTCCCCGTGCTTCCACCATGGCCATGAGCGACAAACACGGCGGCTTCGGGCTCCTGCTGCAGAACTCCGGTTTCCGATCGTTCCTCTGGGCCCAGTTTCTGGGCGCGCTCAACGACAACATCTACAAAATGATCGTCTCGATGCGCGCCGTCCACGTGGCTGCCAGGACGGGATCGGGCAGCCAGTATCTGGTGCTCGCTGGCGCGGTGTTTGTGGCGCCGTTCCTGCTGTTCTCAGGCTACTCCGGGCATCTGGCCGACGCTTTCAGCAAGCGCACGGTGCTGATCTGGGTAAAGGTGTTCGAGGTCTTCGTCATGGGACTGGGTTTGGCGGCGCTCTTCCCGACGCGCATCGAGTTGATGCTGGGCGTGCTGTTTCTGATGGCTCTGCACTCGACCGTGTTCAGCCCGGCCAAATACGGCATCGTTCCCGAGATGCTTCCCGGCCGCGACCTCTCGCGCGCCAACGCGCTGATCGAGATGAGCACATTCCTGGCGATCGTCCTTGGAACTTCGCTCGGCTCGTTCCTGTTTATGACCTGGCACGAGCGGCCCTGGAACATGGGGCTGGCGACGCTGGGAGTGGCTCTGGCCGGCCTCGCTACGAGTTTCAAGATCCCACGGGTCCGGCCGTCCGGCGCGGTGGGGCGCTTCGAGGCCAACCCGTTCGCCGAGGTGGTCACGGGCACGAAGCACCTGCTCCGGGATCGGCCCTTGTTCCTGACCGTGGCGGCCATTTCCTATTTCTGGTTTCTCGGTGCGCTGCTTCAGATGGATTTTCTGCTCTTCGGCAGTGAAGCGCTGAAGGTGAGCGACCTGCGAATGGGGCTGATGATCAGCGCGCTGGCGGTGGGCATCGGCGCGGGGAGCCTCCTGGCGGGACGGCTTTCCGGCGACAAGGTTGAGTTGGGGCTGGCGCCGCTGGGCTCGGTTCTGATGGGCCTGTTCTCGTTTGCGCTGTACGCCGGCCGTGCGTCCTACGGCTGGTCGGTGGCGGCGCTCTCGTTGTTGGGGATTGCGAGCGGCCTCTTCATCGTGCCGCTGAATGCGTATTTGCAGCAGCGGAGCGGCGACCGCGAGAAGGGCCGCATCATCGCCACCAACAACTTCTACAACACGGTGGGCCTGCTGCTGGCAGCCGGCACTCTGTGGGTGCTGCACGATCGGCTGCATGTTTCGGCGGCGAAACTGGCGCTGCTGGCCGGAATCGCCACGCTGGGCGCGACCGGTTACCTCGTAAGCGTGGTTCCGGATTTCCTGATCCGCTTCCTGCTGTGGATGATCGCGCACACACTGTTCCGGATTCGAATCGTGGGCGGGGGCAACGTTCCCTTCCGCGGGCCGGCGCTGCTGGTCGCCAATCACATGTCCCACGTGGATGGGTTTCTGATCGGCGCGTGCATACAACGTTTCGTCCGATTCATGGTTTGGCGGCCATACTACGAGATGAAGTCTATGCGCTGGTTCTTCCGGATGACCAAAGCCATTCCGGTAGGCGCCGGCGGCCCGCGCGACCTGGCCGCTTCGCTGCGGAGGGCGCGCCAGGAACTGGCCGCGGGACACGTGGTGTGTATCTTCGCCGAAGGCGCGATCAGCCGCACCGGCAACATGCTGCCGTTCAAACGCGGATTCGAGAAGATCGCCGAAGGTCTGGACGTGCCGCTGATTCCGGTCCACCTGGACCGGCTCTGGGGCAGCGTATTCAGTTTCGAAGGCGGCCGCTTCTTCTGGAAATGGCCGCGGCGGCTGCCCTATCCGGTCACGGTTTCGTTTGGCCGTCCGATGCCGGCCTCATCCAGCGCGAGCCAAGTGCGGCAGGCCATTTTGGAACTCGCGAGCGACGCCGCCACGCACCGCAAGAGCGGAGGAGACCTGCTGCCACTGCGCTTCGTTCGGAGCGCGAAGAGAAACTGGCGCAAGTTCGCGATGGCCGATTCGAGCGGCCGTGAATTGACCTACGGGCGAGCGCTCACGGCCAGCCTGCTGCTGGCGGGCTGGGTGCGGAAGCGCTGCGCGGCCGAAGAGATGGTCGGCTTGCTGCTCGCGCCCTCGAGCGGCGGCGCGCTGGCCAATCTGGGCGTCACCCTGGCTGGGAAGGCGCCGGTGAACCTGAACTTCACGGCCGGGGCAGAAGCGATGAACTCGGCTATCGAACAGTGCCGCATTGGCACCATTCTGACGTCCCGGCCGCTTCTCGCTAAGCTCCGCATGCAAGAGAGGGGCGGGATGGTGTTCCTGGAGGACATCCTGAACGAGACCAGCTCCTTCGCGAAACTGAGGGCCCTCCTGATCGCCAGACTTGCTCCGGCGCGCCTCGTGGCGTCGTGGCACGGCGGAATGAGCCAGACGCCGGATTCACTGGCCACGGTCATCTTCTCCAGTGGCAGCACGGGAACTCCGAAGGGCGTCATGCTTTCGCACTACAACATCATTTCGAATATCGATGCGGTGTCCCAGGTCTTCCGGATCGGTCCTCGGGACCGCATCATCGGAGTGCTCCCCTTCTTCCATTCCTTAGGGTTCACGGTTACGATCTGGCTGCCGCTGCTGGCCGGCTGCGGAGTGGCCTATCATCCGAATCCGACCGAGGCCAGGGTGATCGGCGAGCTGGTGGCGAAGTACGAGGGCACGTTCCTGCTCTCCACGCCGACCTTCTGCGCGAGCTACGCGCGCAAGTGCAAACGCCAGGATTTCGAGACCTTACGCTTCGTATTGGTGGGCGCCGAGAAGCTGCGTGGATCGGTGGCGACGGCGTTCGCGGAGGCCTTTGGCCGGGAGCTCCTGGAAGGCTATGGCACGACCGAGATGTCGCCCGTCGTGGCCGTCAATGCGCCCGACTTTCACGCCGGCAAGGACACGCAATCCGGAAACAAGCCGGGCACCGTGGGCCAACCGCTCCCCGGAGTCGCGGTGAGAGCCGTGAACCCGGCCACCTTTGAGACTCTGCCGCCCAACCAGGAGGGTTTGCTGCTGGTCAAAGGGCCAAACCGCATGCTCGGCTACCTGGGCCAACCCGAGCGGACCGCCGAGGTGGTCCACGACGGCTGGTACATCACCGGCGACATCGGCGCCATGGACGACGCGGGGTTCCTACGAATCACCGACCGTCTGTCGCGCTTCAGCAAGATCGGCGGGGAAATGGTCCCGCATCTCAAAGTGGAGGAGGCCATCTATCGCATCATCGGCGATTCCCCTTGCTGCGTCACTGGCATTCCGGACGAGCAGAAGGGCGAGCGCCTGGCGGTGCTCTACGCTCGGCCCGACGTTGCGCCGGGCGATTTGTGGCGGCGGCTCTCCGAAACGGATTTGCCGCGCATCTGGCTGCCCAAGCGCGAGAGCATCTTCCAGGTGGAAGCCCTGCCGGCGCTCGGGACCGGCAAGGTCGATCTGCGGCAGGTGAGAATGACGGCGCAGGAACTGGCTCGGGGCGAAGCGGCCGAGGCGCTCTGCGCGTGAGTAAACCCGCTGCGAAAGGCACCAAGATGGAAGCTCCGGCTGAGAAAGCGGCGAAAGATGGCAGTCTTCAGTGCCGTGTTTCTTGGGTGACAGCATGAGTGTGAGCGGTCCTGGCTCGATCGTAGCGCTAGGCCCGCAGCCAAATCGGGAGCTTAGTCAGACGTAGGCACTTCGCGGAATAGCCCCAATGCCTGATCGAACGTCGGGTCAACACCCGGCGCGTACTGCGACGCAGGACCTCGATCCGCCCGGCATCAGGACGGTGCCCTGAATTCTTGATGTCGGAGACATTGTATGCACGATTACTCTGCGATACACTCAGGCCATGACGCGAACCAGTATTCTTGGCTCTTTATGTCTTGTCGCGGTCACCGCTCCGTCCGCCCAGGCCAGCTCGATTGACAGAGAGGATTTGCTTTCAAGGTATAGGGACAAGTTCGTCGTCGTGATAGAGGATGGCCTTTCTACTATGCTCTGCTCGGGCCTGGTTGGCGAAACCGGCGGCTATCTCAGCATCGATGAGCGTCGGGAGATCAAGCTGCAGCCTCTTCTGTTCGGCAACTGCGGCTTCGATCCCATGCACAAGGGTGAGGTTCTCAAGGTTTCTCACGTATCGTTGCATCTCGGCTACCTGTTTGTCGCCTTGAAGAACGTCTCACCGCATTCTGTCACCAGGGGAATTGGTGCGTTTGCCCACGAAAGCATCGAGGTGGGCGGCGTGACGATTCGTATCCGGGCTGGACGCGACGGGAAGGATCTTGATCAAGCTGAGTCGCTGGCCTCCCGATGGCTAAGACCGTTCGACACCGCCGCAGACGCTGCCAGGTTTGGCAACACTGCAACAGGCGTGTTCGTCAACCAGGTGAAGGCTGGGATGTCCTTTGCAGAGGTGGAAAGGGCTCTGGGACTTCCGCAGACTCGTGTCGATCTCGGCGAGAAGGTTCTCTACAAGTACAAGGACATGACGGTCGAGTTCCACGATGGCAAGGTCGCAGATGTCCGTTGAAAGGGGGGATCCCTTTCGGAGAGACTCATGAGGTTCAAGCGTATTGCATTTGCCAAGATTGCGTGGGGGGAAACCTACACGGGAGAAGAGGTGGTGGGGCGCTTCAGCTATCTGAAAGGGAGGCAGGGCGCGGGGCACGAGCGCTACAACTTCAAGCTAGGTCCAGCGGGGAGGTACTACGGCTACTTGCCCCCAATTGGTCCGCAGCATGCAGCGCCCCGGCCGGAACCTCCCGACGGTTGGCTCGTGATCTTCGTTTCCGCGGAAGACGGCTGGGGCCCGCTCCGGCCCGTCGGGTGGTACGAGGACGCCACCTTTGAGGAGGAGTGGAAGCCCAGGCCGGAGTACCCCAGGTTTCTCCTGGACAAGGATGGTGGACAATACAGCTGGGCTGTAAGCGCCCGGTGCGGGAACGTCCACCTGATCTCCGTTCCCGAAAGGAAGGCCTTTCGCGTATGGGGTAGCCCACACTTGGGCAAGACGCCGATCTTGTACGCCGCGGGCGGGTCGCGCAATGAGCCCTGGCGCAAGGCCTATGCGAAGCTCGCCGAACGGATAGTGGCGAGATGTGCCAGCGAGGCCGCGCCGTCCGACACCGGCAATGGCTTTCCCGACCCGGCGACAGCCAGGAAGGTCGAGAGGCGCTCTGTAAGCGCTGTTCGCGATTTCCTGAGGCGAAGAGGCTTCGACACGATTCGGAGCTGCGAAAGGGCCTGCTGCGGCTACGACCTGTTTGCCGCCTCGTCGAAGCCAAAACGCGAGCTGCTGGTCGAGGTCAAGGGCACGCAGGGAGGGCTTCCGTGGTTCCGTCTCACCCGGAATGAGAGGCGCTCAGCCGAGTTGGATCCCCGCTGGCGCCTGGCAATGGTAACAAGGGCGTTGGATGCAGCAGTTGTTGAGCTAATGAACTGGACGAACGTCGGAAGGCGCTTCCGGCTGGACCCCGTGATTTGGGAAGGCCAGCCAAAATAGTGCCACCGCCCGAGATGGGGTGCGCGACATGCGCGAATGGCCCGCTATAGCGGCCTGCGCGGGCGGCGGCCCGGATTCGGCGGCGGTGAAGTAGACGCAGTCGGGATGGTGGAAGACCAGGGCGGTGACGCTGGCTTCGGGGTCCATCATCATGCCTTCGGTGAGGTGGACGCCGATCTCCTCGGGATGAAGAAGCTTCCAAATGTCCTGCTGGTCATCGAGGATCGGGCAGGCGCCATAGCCGAGACTGAAGCGCTCACCGCGATAGCGGGCGGTGAAGCGGTCGTGCATGGTGAGCGTGGGCGGGTCGGGGAAGCCCCAGTCTTCGCGGATTCGGCGCAGGCGCCTCGGCGGGTTTCCTGCCCGCGGAGTCCCCGGCAACGGATTCTGCGCCAAGATAGGATTGTAGGGAGGGAAAAGTCATGCATCGCTGGAACGCACTTCGGTGGCTCGCGTTCATCCTGACGTATTCCGCATCCGCCCAGCAACCGTTCGACTGGAAGGATCTGGGCGACGGACGCATCGAACTCCGCGAGGGCGGCAAGTCCGCGCTTGTTTACAACTACGGTCCGCAGCTCAAGGCGGGCGTCCCGGAGAGCAGGCGCCGGTGCTGTTATCTGTTTCCCGTCTATTCCCCGGCGGGAGTGTCGATGCTGGACGACTTCCCTCAGGACCATTGGCATCATCGCGGCCTGTTCTGGTCCTGGCCGATTGTCGAAACGGGAGGCCAGCGGTACGACATTTGGATGAAATTCACGGCCAGGCCCCGTTCGGTGAAAGCGCCGGTCTCAGGCGTCGCCATGGGCGCCGCTCAACTGGAGGCCCATAATGTCTGGGAAGCCGACGGGAAGGACATTGTGCGGGAGGATCTGCAGTTGAAGGTCTTCCCGACCCAGGGCTCGGCGCGGGAGTTGGAAGTGGCGCTCACGTGGGAGGCTATTGGCGCGCCGGTGTCGCTCGAAGGCTCGCCCGAGCACGGAAAGAGCTATGGCGGCTTCAGCGCACGCTTTGCCGCTCGCGAAGGCACCATCCTGCGGGCGGATGGAGAGGTCCTGGCGAAGGACGAGGATCTGAATCCCCGCGGCTGGGCGGAACTGGAAGGGGTGTACGGCGGCAAGCGGGTCGTTTTGCGCATCACGCCGGAAGCGGGCGACCCCGGCGCGCCGTATCAATGGTGCCTGCGCCAATACGGATTCGTGGGGGCCTCATTTCCGGGGCGGACGGCTAGCGTGGATCACTACACGCTGGAGCCCGGCAAGCCGCTTACGTTGCGATTCCGCGTCCGCGTAACTGACCTGCCATGAGACCACGAGCTCTGGGTGCAGCGGCTTTGCTGCTGATGGCTGCCTGCGGCCTGGCCGCGGAGAAGAAGGTGCTGGTCTACACCAGGAATTTCGTAACCAACGGCACGGGGTACGTGCACGACAACATCCCGAGCAGCGTCGGCGCCATCCGGAAGATGGGTGCCGCCAACGGCTTCACGGCGGACGTTTCGGACGACCCACAGGTCTTTACCGAAGCGAACTTGAAGCAGTACGGCGCGCTGATCTTCTCGAACAGCAACAATGAGGCCTTCGAAAACGATTCCCAGCGCGAGGCGTTTCGGAAGTACGTCCAGGCGGGCGGTGGATTCGTGGGCATCCATTCCGCGTCGGGATCGGAGCGCAACTGGCCGTATTTCTGGTCTGTGCTGGGCGGCAAGTTCCTGCGGCATCCCCGATTCCAGAAGTTCGTCGTTCAGGTGAAGGATGCGAGCCATCCCGCGACCCGGGAGTTACCTTCGACGTTCGAGTGGGCGGATGAGTGTTACTATTTCGATCACCTTAATCCGGGAATACACGCGTTGCTAGTTACCGATCCCGCGAAGATCGACGATCCGCAGAAGGCAACTTATTTCGGGAGCCTTTTGGGGGACTCCCTTCCTCTGGCCTGGTATCAGGAGTTCGATGGAGGCCGGGAGTTCTACACCGCACTGGGACACCAGATGGAGGACTACGCCAATCCGATCCTGTACCGGCATATACAGGGCGGAATCCTCTGGGCGCTTGGCAAACGACGATAAGGAGATGAGCAAATGAATCCCGTTGATCAAAAGGGCAGCACCTCGCGAAGGCATTTTCTGGCGGGCTCGCTCGCCGGCGGTTTCGCGTTTCCGGCGATTGTGCCGTCGAGGGTCCTCGGCCAGAGCGCGCCCAGTAACATCATCCGGGTCGCTCAAATCGGCTGTGGACGCCAGGCGCGCGACTCCGAGATACCGGGAATCCTGCGGCATAGCAACGTAGCCCGGTTCGTCGCTTTATGCGACTTGGACAGCGTGCGGATGGCCGACGCCAAGACATGGATCGAGGGGGATTATGCCCGGAAGTTTGGAAGCGGCAAGTACGCCAACCTAAAGACCTACGCCGATTACCGCGAGATGATCGAGGACAAGAGTATCGACGCGGTCGCCATCAGCACGCCCGACCACTGGCATGCACAGCCGGCCATCGAGGCCGCGCTGGCGGGCAAGGACATCTACTTGCAGAAGCCCGCTTCGCTGACCATCAAAGAAGGCCGGCAGATGGCGGATGCCGTCAAACGCTCGGGCCGCATCTTTCAGCAAGGCAGCCAGCAGCGTTCCGGCGCGCAGTTCCGGCTGGCTTGTGAGCTGGTGCGCAACGGCCGAATCGGAAAGGTGAGGGAAGTTTACATCGGCCTGCCAACCGACCCGGCGGGCGGCAACTCGAAGGAAATGCCGGTCCCCTCTACCCTTAATTACGATATGTGGCTGGGGTCCACTCCGCTGGTTTACTACACGGAGGATCGCGTTCACCCGCAGAGCGCGGAACTGAGGGGGCGCTACGGCCGTCCGGGCTGGCTGCGGTGCGAGCAGTTTGGCGCGGGGATGATCACCGGCTGGGGCGCTCACCACGTCGATACGGCCCACTGGGGCATGGGCGCCGAACTGACCGGCCCGGTAGAGATCGAAGCCATGGCGCTGTTTCCGAAGCAGGGCCTGTGGGACGTTCACGGCCCGTATCATATCCGGGCCAGGTACGCATCCGGGGCCGTCATGTACATCAGCGACAAGTACCCCAACGGCATCAAGTTTCTCGGGGACGACGGTTGGATCTGGGTAACTCGCGGCCGTTTCAGCGCGGTGGATATGCAGGCGCTCGGCGCGAGCGGCGGCGGGAGGCAGGGCGGAGCGTGGCGCCAGGCAATCGACGCCAGCGACCGGCGTTGGATCAAGGATGGCATCAAAGACAGCGAGATTCATTTGCACGAGAGCCCAAAGAACGATCACCACCTGGACTGGTTGACCAGCATCCAGACCCGCAAGGATCCTGTAGCTCCAGCCGAGGTCGGCCACCGGGCCAACACGGTCTGCCTGCTGGCGCAGATTGCGATGCACATCGACCGCGTCCTTTACTGGGATCCGGAAAAGGAGACCTTTACTCATAACGACGACGAGGCCAACCGCAAACTCTCCCGCCCACAGCGCGCGCCGTACGGGACGAACTCGGCTCTCGAAAAGGCGGGCCCGAAGATTTGAAGCGGGCAAGTCTGTTAGTGGCGCCCTTACTGTGGACGGCGCAGGCGTGCGGGGCGGCGCCGCCAGGGGAGACGGGCAAGCCGATGGGCGAGATCAAGCTGGCGATCGTCGAGCCGGGGCACTTCCATGCCGCCCTGGTTCAGAAGGAGATGTATCCGCAGGTCTCGCCGCACGTCTTTGTATATGCGCCGTTAGGACCTGAGTTACTCGATTATCTCAATCGTGTATCGTTGTTCAACTCGCGCAGCGAAGACCCGACTAAGTGGGAGCTCGAGATCCGCACGGGCCCAGAGTTCTTCGAGCAAATGCTCCGCGAACACGCCGGGAACGTCGCAGTTTTCGCCGGGCGGAATCGCGAGAAGATGGGGCGTATCGCGCGGTCGCTCGAGGCGGGATACAACGTCCTGGCCGACAAGCCGTGGGTCATTACTTCCGCGGACCTTCCGAAGCTGGCGGCGGCGCTGGAACTGGCCGAACGGAAGGGGCTGGTGGCCTACGACGTCATGACCGAACGCTACGAGATCGCTTCGATCCTTCTGAAGGAACTCGTCAACACCGCCGGCGTCTTCGGCCAACCGATCCCGGGCTCGGAGGCGGAACCGGCCGTCACTGCCCGAAGCATCCATCATTTGATGAAAGTGGTGGCGGGGGTTCCCCTGCGCCGTCCGGCCTGGTTCTTCGATATCGAGGAGTGCGGCGAGGGGATTGCGGACGTGGGAACGCACGTTGTCGATCTGGTGCAGTGGACCGCGTTTCCCGGGGAGACATTGGACTATCGCACCGATATTAAGGTGCTCGACGCACAGCGCTGGCCCACACCGATCAGCCGGCCGCAATTCAGTCGGGTCACCGGGGAGACGGATTTTCCCGCGTATCTGGCGAAGTGGGTGAAGGACGGGCAACTGGAATACTACTCCAACAACTCGGTCCGCTACACCGTGCGGGGCCGGCACGTGCAACTCGAGATTCTGTGGAACTGGGAAGCGCCCGAAGGCGGCCGCGACATCTATGAAGCCACGTTTCGAGGATCGCTCTCGCGCGCCGAGATCCGCCAGGCCAAAGAAGAGAAGTTCCGGCCGGAGCTTTATGTCCGGCCCAACACGGCTGCGCTGCGGGATTCTGTCTTCGCGGCCCTCGAGAAGAAGATCGGGGCTCTTCAGAAGGAGTGGCCAGGCGTCGAAATGACGGTTGGAAACGGCGAGGCTCACATCGTCATTCCGGAGGAATACCGGGTCGGCCACGAGGCCCACTTCGCGCAGGTGACCCGCGCATTCCTTGGGTATTTGAACGATCCCAAGTCTCTTCCTGCCTGGGAGAAGAGCAACATGCTGGTGAAGTACGCCATCTGCACCAAAGCCGTCGAGCTGAGCCGGGGCCGCTGAGGCACGGGCGGGGCCGGCGGTCTGGGCGCAAAGCATCCTTCAGACCTGGACAGGCTATGCGGGCAGCGGCTCGGTGGATTCGGCGGCGGTGAAATAGACGCAGTCGGGATGGTGGAAGACCAGGGCGCTGACGCTGGCCTCGGGGTCCATCATCATGCCTTCAGTGAGCTGCATGCCGATGTCGGCGGGGTGCAGCAGAGCGAATAGTCCCTGCTGGTCGTCCAGGTTGGGGCAGGCCGGATAGCCGAAACTGTAACGCTTGCCGCGATATTTCGACGTGAAGCGGTCATGCATGGTGAGAGCCGGCCCGTCGGGGAAGCCCCAATCCTCGCGAATTCGCCGGTGCAGCCACTCCGCGCCTGCTTCGGCAGTTTCGAGAGCCAACGCTTGAATGGCGTGAGCCTTGAAGAACTCGCCCGCGCGCTTCCATGCCTCTGATTTTTCGCGAATGCCCGCGCCCGCGGTCACGACGAACAAAGCGATGTGATCCCGGCCTTGAGCATTAGGGTCCAGCACGTAATCGCTCAGGCACAGACCGTCGG
>JBKQQG010000031.1:0-17840 GCA_052144455.1 Bryobacteraceae bacterium | reverse complement strand
CGGGATGCCGGCGTAGGCCGTGAGCACCTCCTCGGCCGGTTCCCAGTCGTACTCAAAAGGCAGTTCCCCTTCGGCGGGGGAGCGTTTCGGCTTCTTCGGCAGGGCCATGGTTTCCAGCCATGCAATTCTGCACCCAGAAGGTGAAACCGGTCTTCTTCGCCCACGCCCCGCCCACCTCGGCTCACAGTTGCACTCCGAAATGCCCTACGCGCGGATTACGGACCCGCGCACTCCCCAAGTGTTGGCTCGCGGCGTTCGTGTTAGCATAGTGAATTCAATCGACATCGGGGCTTGTACCCGGCGCGGCGCTCCGCCCGCTCTTGCCGTTTCCGCCTGCTCAGAAAGAGGGAATTTGATCCGGGCCGTCAAAGGAACACGCGACCTGCTACCGCCATCGACCGAAGTGTGGAACCTGGTCGAAGAGGCCGCGCGGCGGGTCTTCCGCGCCTACAACTACGGCGAGATCCGCACGCCTATTCTGGAGGAAACCCAGTTGTTCGCGCGCGGAGTGGGCGAAGAGACAGACATCGTCACCAAGGAGATGTACACGTTTGAGGACCGCGACGGCTCCTCGCTCACCTTGCGGCCGGAAGCCACGGCATCGGTGATGCGCGCCTACATCGAGCAGCGGCTGGACCAGCGGCCGGGCGTCCGGAAGCTCTACTACCTCGGCCCCATGTTCCGGCGCGAGCGCCCGCAAAAGGGCCGCTACCGCCAGTTTTTCCAGATCGGCGCGGAGGCCATCGGCTCGGAGTCGCCATCGCTCGACGCCGAGGTGATCGAGATGGTGGTCGAGTTCTTTCGCGCCATCCGTCTCGAAGGGTTCCAACTGCTGGTGAACTCGGTGGGCTGCCCGAAGTGCCGGCCGGCGTTCATCGCGAAGCTGCGGGAGGAACTGGCGAAGGCCGCCCCTTCGATGTGCGCGGACTGCCGGCGGCGCGCCGAGACCAATCCCCTGCGCGTGCTGGACTGCAAGGTGCCCGAAGATCAGCCGATCATTGACCGGCTGCCCTCAATTGTGGATCACCTCTGCCCGGAATGCGGAGCGCACTTCGACGCGCTGCGGGATTCGCTCGCGGAGCGCGGAATCGCGTACGAAGTGCGGCCGCGCCTGGTGCGGGGACTGGATTACTACATGCGGACCACGTTCGAAGTGGTCCACGGCTCGCTGGGCGCGCAGAACGCGCTGGTGGGCGGCGGCCGCTACGACGGCCTGGCCGAATCGCTGGGAGCCAAGATCCACGCGCCGGGGATCGGCTTCTCGATCGGCGAAGATCGCCTTGTGATGAGCCTGGAAGAAGCGCGGGGCGGGGAATTCGTGGCGCGCTTGCGGCTCTTCATCGTTGCGCTGGGCGCGCCAGCGTCGCGGGAGGCGGTGCGGGTAGCTCGGAAGCTGCGGCGCTTCGGCGTTTCCGTCGAGATCGCGCCGGAGGCCCGGCTGAAGCGCGCCATGGAGCTGGCCAACAAGCTGGGAGCGCAGTACGCGCTCATCTTGGGCGAGGACGAGATTGCATCCGGCAGATACACACTAAAGAACATGGCGACCGGCGAGCAGGTAAGCGTAACACGCGAAGAGCTTCAGGAGAGGTTGGGCCGTGGCTGACAACAATGAGGTACCGCTGGACTTTCTGGGCGAGCTGCGCCGCACCCACATGTGCGGCCAATTGCGCGCCTCGGACGCAGGCACGCGCGTTTTGCTGATGGGATGGGTCCACCGCCGGCGCGACCTCGGCGGCGTGATCTTCCTGCACCTGAGGGACCGCGACGGCGTCACCCAGTTGGTCTTCCACGAGGACCAGGACCCTATCGTGCACCAAAAGGCCGGCCTGGTGCGGCCCGAGTACGTCATCGCGGTGGAAGGAAAAGTGGCGCTGCGGACGCCCGCGACCGTGAATTCCGCCATCGCGACCGGCGAGGTGGAAGTGGTCGCGGACAAGGTCTGGATCCTCAACGAATCCCGGACGCCTCCCTTCCCGATGGAGGACGCCGTGGATGTCGCCGAGGACGTGCGCCTGAAGTACCGCTATGTCGATCTGCGCCGGCCGCGCATGCAACGCAACATCATCCTGCGGTCGAAGATTTCCTTCGCCGTGCGCGAGTTCATGCATTCGCACGGCTTCCTCGAGATCGAGACGCCGTTCATGACGCGCTCCACTCCGGAAGGCGCGCGCGATTACCTGGTGCCCAGCCGCGTGCAGCCCGGCTCGTTCTACGCGCTGCCGCAATCCCCGCAGATTTTCAAGCAACTGCTGATGGTCAGCGGCTTCGAGAAGTATTTCCAAATCGTGCGCTGCTTCCGCGACGAAGACCTGCGCGCCGATCGCCAGCCCGAGTTTACGCAGATCGACGTGGAGATGTCTTTCCCGCAACAGGAACGGATACTGGAAGCGATCGAGCCGCTGATTCAGGCGATCTGCCGCGTGGCGGGCCTGCCAGTGCGGGTTCCTTTCGCGCGGCTCACCTACGCGCAGGCCATGCGGAGTTACGGCATCGACAAGCCCGACCTGCGCCTGCCTCCCTTCCACACCGTCGAGGACCTGTTCGCCGGCGCCGGCCTGACCGGCGAGGGGCTGCCGCTGGTGGCCATCGTAATCCCCAAAGCGGGCAACATCAGCCGGAGGGAGCGCGACGAACTGAAGTCCTTCGGCGGCGAGCGCGCCCTGCGGGTCTATGACGACGTCAGGCGGCTGGATCGCGATTTTCCGGGTCCCATGGCCGAGGTCCGCGCACGCTCGGGCGTCTGCGCCGACGACCTGCTGATTCTGGCCGGATGGCCAGGCACCCCGCAGGGGCACCGTCCCGATCTGGCCGTGCTGCAGGCCTGCGGGCAGCTCCGTTTGCAGGCCGGACAGAAGTACAACGACCGGCACGAGCTGCTCGACCCGCGCGACCTCCGATTCGCGTGGGTGCTGGATTTTCCCATGTTCGAGTGGAACGAAGAAGAGAACCGCTGGGACGCCGCGCACCATCCGTTCACCTCGGTGCACGACGAGGACCTGGAGAAGCTCTCGAGCGACCCGGCGCACTGCCGCGCCAAATCCTACGACCTGGTGCTGAACGGAGTGGAGCTGGGGTCGGGCTCGATTCGTATACACCGCCGCGACATCCAGGCCAAGGTTTTTCAGGCGCTGGGATTCGAGGAGGAGGACGCGCGGGCGCGCTTCGGCTTTTTGCTGGACGCGCTGGAGTACGGCGCGCCTCCGCACGGAGGGATCGCGCTGGGCCTGGACCGCCTGGTGATGATCCTGGCCGGGGAGACTTCGATCCGCGACGTGATTCCGTTCCCCAAGACCGCCCGCGCCACCGACCTGATGTGCGACGCCCCGTCGACGGTGCCGGAGCGGCAACTCCGGGAATTGGGGATACAATTGCGGAAGACGTAAGGCGGACGTCCACGTCCCGCGCGACCCGCCCTACAAAAGCGCCGGGTCCAGCGTGGCGGCGGCGCGCGCGGTGGCGGCAGGCTGAGCGGCCGGCACGCGCTGGCGAAGATACCCGGCCAGTTCGTCTTCCGAGCCGGCGAAGAGCGATTCCACCAGCTCCCTGACCGCCAGCCGGCGTAGCGTCTCGCGGGTCAGCAGCGGCGAATAGACGAACGACCGTCCGGCTTTGCGCCGCTCGACGGCCTGCTTGCGGGCCAGCCGGTCCAGGATGGTCATGACGGTGGTGTAGGCCAGGCTGCGGCGCGGAGCGAGCGCCAGCATCACCTGCCGGACGTTGGCTTCTCCTAGCGTCCAGAGCGCCTTCAGGCACTCGAGTTCGAGGGGCGGCGGAATCTCGCGCGGCGGACCCGGCTTGCGCATGGCTGCCCTACTCCTCTCGCGCGCGCAACGCCTGTCCCAACTTCTCGCCCAGCAGAGTCTGCGCGGCGGGCGGCACGGCGGCGGGAGGCTCGGGCGGCGGCGCTGGAACATCGGGAACCCCTTCGGCCAGGTATTTCGCCTTCTTCAGGATCATGCGCTCGAGGGCCGGGCTGTAAGGGGTCCAATGCCCTTCCACCTGGCGGTCCTTATCGGAGAGCGCGCGCATGCAATCCATCTTGGCGTCAAGGTCGTCCAGGTAGGCGAGCAGCAACGCCTCGGGGTAAAGGGGGACTTTCGGGGAGCCGAACTCGAGCGAGCCGTGATGGCTCAGCACCAGATGCTCGAGCAGCGTGCGCAGGCGCGGCGGAAACTCGGGCAGCTCGCGCAGCTTATCTTCGATGAGGCGCAACCCGATGGCGATGTGGCCCAGAAGCTGCCCTTCGCTCGTGTAACCGAAAGCGCGGTCGTAACTCAGCTCGTGGACCTTGCCGATGTCGTGGAGAATCGCCCCGGCCAGCAACAGGTCCAGGTCCACGCTTTGGTAGTGGGACGCCGCCAGCCGGCACATGCGGCACAGCGACAGCACGTGCTCCAGCAGACCGCCCAGATAGGCGTGGTGGATCGACTTCGCCGCCGGCGCCTTGGCGAAGCGCCGCAGCAGCTCCTCCTCGGCCAGGATGAGTTCGAGCAGCGCGCGCAGGTGTGGATTGCCGATCTCGGCGACGATCTGGCGCAGTTCCGCCACCATCTCGCCGGGATCGCGCGCGGAGGCGGGCAGAAAGTCCGCAAGATCCACCGAACTCTCTTCCACGCGTTGCAGCTTGTGAATGGTGAACTGCGGCCGGTTATTGTAGATCTGCGGCAGCCCCTTTACGCGCACGAAATCGCCGCACTCGAAGGCGTTCATCACCTCGGCGACGTTGTCCCACATCTTGCCGTCGACGTCGCCGGTGCGGTCGGCCAGCATCAGGGAAAGATAAGGCTCGCCGGTTTTCTTCTGGCGAATTTCCTTGGCCTGCACCAGGAAGACGCCCGTCGCGATCTTGCCGGCTTCGAGTTCGGCGACGAAAGGCGATTTCATTTGTGGGACTTGACCTGGACCTGGGTCTTCGGAATCGGCACCATCCACAGCAGCCGCTTACGGTGGATCTTGGTGGCCACTTCCTGCTTGGTCACCGTCGCCGGCACCAGCTTGGCCGGATCCCTCCAGGAGGTGTCCTTACCCGGCGCCGCTCCGGTGTCCATATACCCCTCCCGGATCTCGACAAACGCTTCCCGCCGCAGCTTGGTCAGGTACTTGCGCACCTCGGGCTGCATGCGCGGGGCGTACAGCTTCTCCATAACCTCGTTTTCCACCAGATCGTAAGGCTGCAAGCCCGCCTCGTAACGATCGTCCACCTTCAGGATCAGGAAGCCGTTGGCCTGCCGGATGGGGTCGGTGACGTAGCCCTTCTGCTGGGTGAAGACCAGTTGCTCCAGATCCTTCTTGAGATCCCCACGCTTGTAGGCCGGCAGCGCCCCTTCGTTCCGCGCCGATTCCGCATCCGAATTCTCCTTCGCCAGGGCGCCGAAATTCTCGGCCTTCCGCGCCCGTGCCACCAGGTCCTTGGCTTTCTTCTCGGCCTCCGCGATCCCCTTCTCGTCCTTGCCCTCGGTCGAGATCAGAATCTCCCGCAGCAACACCTGCTCGTCGCGCACGAATTCGCCCTTGTGCTCCTGGTAGTACTGTTGCGCCTCGGCCTTGGAAATGCTGATGCGCCCTCCCACTTCGTGGCGCACCACTTCTCGCGTGAGCAAGTTGTCCCTGGCCTGCTGCTTGAAGTCTTCGTAGGACATGCCCGACTGCTCGCGAATGTAAGTGTGGAACTTCTCCGGATCCGAGATCTTGCTGTCGAGCTGGATCTGGGCCAGGAACTTGCTCACGTCGTCGTCCACCTTGATCTCCAGCTCCTTGCCCTTTTGCACCAACAGAAGCTGATCGATGCGGTCGCGCAACAGGTCCGGCTCCATATCCTTCATGGTCTGCTGGAGCTTGTCCGGGGGGAGCCCCTGATGCTTCAACTCCACCTGCATCTGGGCGCGCGAGCGGTCCAATTCGCCCTGAGTGATGATCTCGTTGTTGACCTTGGCGACGATCTGCTCGACCACGGTCGCGTCGGCCGCCCAAGCGCCGCCCGTCACAGCGAGGAAACACAGCGATACGATAGACTTCTTTGGCATACTCTCTCGAATCATTCTAGCAGTCCGGGGCCGACGGGTTCGGGCGAGGGCCGAAGCCGCGCGGCGCGGGGATCAGGGAGCGAGCGTGCGCAGGCGGTCCTGGCGATACCAGTCCAGGGTGCGGCGGAGACCTTCTTCGAGCGAGAAGCGCGGGGCGTGGCCCAGGTCGCGGACGGCGGCGGCGGTGTCGGCTTGGGAATGGAGCACGTCGCCCGCGCGGCGCGGTCCGTAAACGGCCGGGATGGAGACGCCTTCGGTTTCTTGCAGGATTTCCCAGATCTGGTTGAGCGTGTAACGGTTGCCATTGCCGCCGTTATAGACGCGGCCGGAGACGCCGGGCGCGAGAGCCGCCTGGATGGAGAGCTCGGCCACGTCCTCGACGTAGGTGAAGTCGCGCGACTGCTCGCCGTCGCCGTGAATCATGGGAGAGCGCCGCTCCAGCAGCGCCTTCATGAAGACCGAGATCACGCCCGAATAGGGGCTGGAAGGGTCTTGCCTCGGCCCGTACACGTTGAAGTAGCGCACCGAGACGGTCTCCAGCCCGAAGCAGCTCGCGAAGACGGAGGCGTAGTACTCGCCCACCAGCTTTTGCAGGGCGTAAGGCGACTTGGGCCGCGGCGTCATGCTCTCGACCTTGGGCAGCTCTTCGGTATCCCCATAGGCGGAGGACGAGGCCGCGTAGAAGACCCGATGCACGCCGCCTTCCGCACAGGCGCGCAACACCTGAAACGTTCCGTCGATATTGGACTCGTGCGAGGGCACGGGATCGGCAATCGAGCGCGGTACCGAGGGGATCGCCGCCAGGTGGAACACCACGTCGGCGCCGCGCAGGAGCGGGGCGATCTCGTCGAAACGGCGGATGTCCGCGGCATGAACGGCCACGCGGTCGCCGACTTCCTCGATGTTCTCCCGGCGGCCGCTGGAGAAGTTGTCGATGATCGCGACCTCGCCGGCGCCCCGTTCCAGGAGCTTCCGCACCAGCATGGAGCCGATGAAGCCGGCCCCTCCGGTAACAATGTACTTACTCATGTCAGTTGCGCGATGCGCGCCTCCATATCCTCAAGCACCCGCCGGGCCCGGCTTTCTGACCACCGCGATCATGGACAGGCCGCGCCAGGGCAAAATGGGATCCACGCGCCGCCACAGCCAGACCGACTTGTCGAAGAGCTTCAGCGTGAGCTTGTTGATCGACCGGCGGCGCAGCAAACCGCCGTACACCCGCCAGGCCAGGACGCCGATCTTGTTCAACTGGTGGATCCTCTCAACGCGGCAGCCATCCCGCTCCAGGAGCGCGCGCAATCCGGCCTCGGTGAAGCGCACGCGGTTGCCGACGGTGCGGTCGATGGCGCAATAGAGCGACGGATTCCTGGGCGCCAGCGCCAGCAGGACGCCGCCCGGGTTTAGGACGCGCTCGAGCGCAGCCGCCGCCTCCTCGGGATGCTCGAGCAATTCGAAGACGTTCAGCGCGAGCACGGTGTCGAAAGAGCCCTGCAGGCCCTCCAGATCCGTCGCCGAGGCGGGGTCGAACTGCCGCACGCACACGTTGGGAGTGCGCAGAAAGCGGTTGCGGAGCGCGTGCAGGTACAACGGGTCCTTCTCGCAGGCCACGTACTGCAGGCGCCGCGCCATGAGGCGGCCAGTCAAGTGCCCGGTGCCAGCGCCCACCTCCAGCGCGGTGTCGCCCAGGTAGGGCCGCAGCAGGCGCGAGAGCCAGCTCAGGTACTGCGGCGTGCCGGTCAGGTTGTTCAACATGCCGCGTCCGTAAGGCTCCACGTAGAGGTCGTCGATCAGCCAAAACTTAAGCACCGTGGCCAGCGCCTTGACGCCGTCCTTCCAGCCGATCTTCTTGCCTTCCTCGTAGGTGCGCCCGTGGTAGCTGATGGGGACTTCGTAGACCCGCAGCTTGCGCTTGGCGCACTTCATGGTGATCTCCGGCTCGAAGCCGAAACGGTTGGAGCGGATGGGAATGCTCTTCAGCAGGTCGGTGCGGAAGGCCTTGTAACAGGTCTCCATGTCGGTGACGTTGAGGTTGGAAAACATGTTGGAGACCAGCGTGAGGCCCTTGTTGATGTTCGAGTGCCAGAAGGGTAGCACGCGGGTCTGCTCCCCGGCCAGGTAGCGGGAGCCGAATACGGCGTCGGCGTGGCCGTCCAGGAGCGGCCGCAGCAGGCGCGGGTATTCCGCCGGGTCGTACTCCAGGTCGGCGTCCTGGATGATCGCGAAATCTCCGCTGGCTTCTTGGATGGCCGAGCGCACGGCGGCGCCTTTGCCCTGGTTCACCGCGTGCCGGAACAGCCGGATGGAGGGGTGCTGGGCGGCCAGGCGGGTGAGGATATCCCAGGTGCCGTCGGTAGACCGGTCGTCGACCATCACCAGCTCGCGCTCCAGATCCTCGGGGAGCGGCGCGGCCAGCACCTGGGCGGTGCAGCGCTCGACCATGGTGCGTTCGTTGTAGACCGGCATCAGGATCGAGAGCTTCATGGCTTCCCACCAGTATAATGGGTAGGCTACCCTATGAACCCGATGATCCTCGAATCCACTCTTCCGGGCGTCCCGCTGATCGCCCGAGGCAAGGTGCGCGACGTCTATGCCGTGGGCGACGACCTTTTGATAGTGGCCACCGACCGGATCTCCGCCTTCGACTACATTCTGGCGACCGGAATCCCGGATAAAGGCAAGCTGCTCAACCAGCTCTCCGTGTTCTGGTTCGACTTTTTGGGCGACCTCACCCCGACGCACTTCCTCTCGGCCGACTGTGCCGGTTATCCGGCGCCGCTGGGCGATTTTCGCGAGCAGATCGAGGGGCGGTCCATGCTGGTGCGGCGCGCGCGCATGCTCGAGATCGAGTGCGTGGCGCGGGGCTATCTGGCGGGGTCGGGATGGAAGGAGTACTGCCAGCGGGGCACGGTGTGCGGCATCCCTCTGCCGCCGGGCCTGGTGGAAAGCGACAAGCTGCCCGAACCGATCTTTACGCCCTCCACCAAGGCGCAAAGCGGGCACGACGAGAACATTTCCTTCGACACCGTGGTCAGACTGGTGGGCGAAGCGACGGCCCGCCGGCTGCGCGACCTGACCCTGGCCATTTACGGCCGGGCCGCCGATTACGCCGCCGCCCGTGGCATCATCATCGCCGACACCAAGTTCGAGTTCGGATGGGTTGGAGATACGCTGGTGCTGGCCGACGAGGTGCTCACGCCCGACTCCTCGCGTTTCTGGCCGGCCCAGACCTGGCGTCCGGGAGGGCCCCAGCCATCCTACGACAAGCAGTATGTCCGCGATTACCTGGAGTCCATCCACTGGAATAAGCAGCCGCCCGCACCGGCGCTGCCCGCGGAGGTTGCCCAGAAGACCAGCGAGAAGTATCAACAAGCCTATCGGGCCATCACCGGGAAAGCGTGGTGAACTTGGCGGCCGGTTGGTGCGTAGTATCGGCAAAGGCAGGTGAACCGTGAACTGGTTGGACATTCTGCTGGGGATTCTGATCCTCGGCTGCATCATCGAAGGATTTTCCAAGGGCCTGGCGCGGACCCTCCTGGGTTTCGCGGCCACTGTCCTCGGGCTGTTCTGCGGGCTGTGGTTCTACGGGATCGTGGGGGTGCATTTCAAGGGGATGGTGGGCAGCGAGGAGATCGCCAACCTGATCGGTTTCCTGTTGATCTTCGCGGCCATTGTGGCGCTTGGCGGGCTGGTGGGCTGGCTGATCCACAAACTGCTCAAGATGGCCCACCTGGGCTGGCTGAACCGGCTGCTGGGCGGGGCCTTCGGCTTCCTGCGCGGAGTGCTGATCGCCGCCGTGATCGTGCTAGGCATCATGACGTTCTCGAAGAATCCGCCGCCTAAATCGGTGGAGAATTCGCGGATGGCCCCCTACGTCATCGACACCGCGCGCATGCTGGTGTCGGCCGCCCCGCGCCAGGTCCAGGACGCCTTCATCAACAGCTACGACCGGATCAAGAAGATCTGGGCCGACGCCTTGAAGAACGGCATCCACAAGCTTCCCGAGCAGCAGAACTGAGGGGCCGAAAGTCGCGGGCGCACGAGGACATCTTGCCGGGAGCGAGAAGGTGCGCGGAAACCCAATAAGAGCACTCTCAGCCGCCGATGAACGCCGAGTGCGCCGAAACTTGAATTCGCCGACAGAGGGCGCGCTGGGTGCGGTCTTTGAGGTCTCCAACACGCTGGGAGCCCGATTCCCCGAGAAAGTCCACCGACGGGCTCCGCTCGGAGAACTCTGCCTGAGTGGCATCCGGGCCAATCGATCGGAGAGTATTTCGCCGACATCCTCGTAGAAGACGTGCTGGCGGTCGAGCCGAATGTGTGGAGCGCCTGGGCAGCGAACACACGGCGCAATGTGTCAACTAGCTGCGCGCCTCCGGCCTGACCGTCTGTCTCCTGGATAGTGCGTTCGCTACACTGGAAGACTATGCGCATCCCGGCCTGGCCCATCCACACGGAACGCGAGATCGAACTGCTGCGGGAGGCGCTGGGGAGCGCGCAGTGGGGCGGATTCAACGAGATGGTGGGGCGGCTGGAACGGGAGTTCGCCGCATTTCAGCACTGCGCGTACGGAATCAGCGCGGTGAACGGGACGATAACGCTGGAGACGGCGCTAGCGGTGCTAGGGATCGGGCCGGGCGACGAGGTGATCGTTCCGGCCATCTCGTTCATCTCGACCGCGACCGCGGTTTCGCGCGTCGGGGCGCTGCCGGTGTTCGCGGACATCGAGCCGTTCACCTTCAATATGGACCCGGAGCGCGCGGCGGCCGCGGCGACGCCACGCACCAAGGCCATCCTGGCGGTGCATTTCGGCGGGCCGCTCGCGGACATGGACCGGCTGACGAAGCTGGCGGCGGACCGGAACTTGATCCTGCTGGAGGACGCCGCGCACGCGCACGGCTCGGAGTGGAACGGCAGGCGGGCGGGGAGCCTGGGCCTGGCCGGCTCGTTCAGTTTCCAGAACTCGAAGGTCATGACTTCGGGCGAAGGCGGCATGCTGACCACCAACGACGCGGGGTTCGCCGAGCGGGCGCGGTCGTTTTCGAACCAGGGGCGGCGGGCCGGACAGAACTACTTCTTTCACTACTCGCTGGCCACGAACTCCCGGCTTACGGCGTTGCAGGCCGCGGTGCTGCTGGCGCAGTTCGAGCGGCTGCCCGAACAGATCCGGCTGCGCGAGCGGAACGAGCGGTTGCTGCGGGAGCTACTGGCGGGGATCGAGGGACTGCATTTCCAGGAGGTGCCGGGCCAGGCCAGCGCGCATTCGCATTACCTGCTTCCCGGGCGGATCGACGCGGCGAAGTTCGGAAGCACGCGGGACCAGTTCCAGCGCGCCATGGCCGCCGCGGGGATTCCGTGCACGCCGTTTTATCCGCATCCGTTGTACGGCAACCCGCTGTATCTCGAAGGCGGCTGCCGGGTGGAGCCTTGCCCGGTGGCGGAAGCCTGCGTCCGGGACGCGTTCTGGTTCCCGCACCGCGTGCTGATGGGCGACGAGGAGACCACGCGAGAGATCGCGGCGGCGATTCGGGGGGTGCGGGAGAGGACCGCTACTTCTTAGCGGGTTCGGGGACCAGGGAGGTTTCGCCCTGGCGCTGGAGCTTGAGCTGCTCGCGGATTACGATTTCCTGCTCGGAGGCGCTGCTGCGGAGCTTTTGGATGCGGTCGCGCATGGCGGCGTTGTCCCTGGAGAGATCGGCGTTCTCCTGCTGGAGCTGGCGAATGACCTCGTGCTTGGCGCGCAGGGCGGAGATGCCGCGGGGGACCCGGAACGAGACGAACAGGGCCACGCACACGGCGACGGCCATCACGCCGCCCCAACGAAGAACCGCTTCTTTCATCCCTCTATTTGTTTATAATCCTCTTTGACCGGATTTGCTATAGCTAGCCGCGAGTTTTTCGAGGAAAGATGTAAATGAGCGACAAGATCGTGGTGCTGAGCGCGTGTGGATCGGCCGAAGAGGCCGCGAGCATCGCCCGCGCGCTGGTGGAGCGGCGGCTGGCCGCCTGCGTGAACATCGTTCCCGGAGTTCGCAGCGTGTACCGCTGGAAGGGCGCGGTGGAAGAGGCGGCGGAGTGGCTGCTCGTAATCAAGAGCAGCCAGGCGCTGTTCGATCGGCTCGAGGAGGAGCTGCGCCGGATGCACTCCTACGAGACGCCGGAGATCGTGGCCCTGCCGGTGGTGGCGGGTTCGGCGGGCTACCTGGCGTGGCTCGGCGCGGAGCTCGCGTGACCACGCCGCGGAAACCCACGCACGCACGGTATTGGGTGATCGTGTTCGCGGTGGCTCTGGCGGTCATCACCTACATCGATCGGGTGTGCATTTCCCAGGCGGCGCCCAGCATACGGCACGACCTGGGACTGACGCCGGTGCAGATGGGCTACGCGTTCGCGGCATTTAGCTGGGCCTACGCGCTGTTCGAGATTCCGGGAGGCTGGCTGGGCGACTGGTTGGGGCCGCGCCGGGTGCTGATGCGGGTGGTGCTGTGGTGGTCGTTCTTCACGGCCGCGACGGGCTGGGTGCGGGGCTTGATTTCACTGGTCGCGACGCAGTTCCTGTTCGGCGCGGGAGAGGCGGGATGCTTCCCAAATCTCACCAAGGCGTTCACCACCTGGTTGCCGCAGCGGGAGCGCGTGCGGGCCCAAGGCATCATGTGGATGAGCGCGCGGTGGGGCGGGGCCTTCACCCCGCTGCTGGTGGAGTGGGCGATTCGCCACATGTCGTGGCGGCACGCCTTCGGGGCTTTCGGCGCGCTGGGCGTGCTGTGGGCGGCGGCGTTCTACCCCTGGTTCCGCGATAATCCGCGGGACCACAAGGGGGTGAACGCGGAGGAACTGGCGGCGCTGGAAGGCGCCGAGAAGCTGGCCGCCGGCCACGGCCACGTGCCCTGGAAGAAGCTGGTCCGCTCGCGCACGGCCTGGATGCTGTGGGCGCAGTATTTCTGCCTGTCCTATTCCTGGTGCTTCTTCATCACGTGGCTGCCGACCTATCTGAAGGAGTACCGGCACCTGGATGCCCACTACGCCGCGCAACTGGCCGTTTTCCCGCTGCTTCTTGGCGGGCTGGGCTGCGCGATCGGCGGGTTCCTGTCGCCGCTGGCGGCTCGGTGGACGGGCAGCGTGGCAGTGGCGCGGCGGCGGATGGCGTACTTGGGATTCGTCGGGGCCAGCCTTCTGCTGGTAGCGCACACGGGCATACGAAACCCGCTGTGGGCGATGGTGGTGATGGGCCTGGCCGGTTTCGCCAACGACCTGACGATACCGGGCGCCTGGGGCGCTTGCATGGACGTGGGCGGTAAGTTCGCCGGGACGCTATCGGGATCGATGAACATGCTGGGCAATCTGGGCAGCGGGATCGCGCCGATCGTCTTCGGCTACGTGATCCAGGCGACGAAGAGCTGCCTGCCGAACTTCTACATCATGGCGGCGGTCTACCTGCTGGGGGCGCTGTGCTGGAGATTCATCGACCCGGTGACGCCGCTGGAGGAGACGTAACGTCGGGCCGAAGCCCGGCTGCAGCCCGAAAGGGCTGACCCCACCAAGCTTTGAATCGGGCTACGATGGAGGCAACGGAGAGGCGTCCATGGAGTTTCTTAAGAGCAGCATCCTCGAACTGATTACACAGACTTCGACCAACCTGCCGCCCGACGTGCGCGCGGCGATGGCCCAGGCGAATGGAGTCGAGACTCCGGCGACGCAAGGGGCGCAGGCGCTGGCGATCATATCGACCAACATCGACCAGGCCCAGGAGGGCGAAGGCCCCATCTGCCAGGATACCGGCATGCCGACGTTCTACATCCACACGCCGGTGGGCGTGAACCAACTGGAGATCCGCGCGGCGGTGCGCGAAGCGATCGCGGAGGCGACCCGGCGCGGCAAGCTGCGTCCCAATTCGGTGGACTCGCTGAGCGGCAAGAACAGCGGCAACAATCTGGGCGAAGAGACGCCGGTGTTCCACTTCGAGCAGTGGGAGGAGGAGCAGATCGAGATCCGGCTGATCCTGAAGGGCGGCGGCTGCGAGAACATGAACATCCAGTATTCCCTGCCCTGCACGCTGGACAAGCTGGGCCGCGCCGACCGCGACCTGGACGGCGTGCGCCGCGCGATCTTGCACGCGGTCTGGCAGGCGCAGGGGCTGGGCTGCGCGCCGGGCGCGTTGGGCGTGTGCATCGGGAGCGACCGGGCGCACGGCTACCATCTGGCCAAGGCGCAGTTGCTGCGGCCGCTCGACGACGTAAATCCCAACCCCGAGCTGGCCCGGCTGGAGGAGCGCATCATGAACGAGGCGAACCGCCTCGGCGTGGGCCCCATGGGATTCGGCGGCCGGGTTTCGCTGATCGGATGCAAGATCGCCGCGGCCAACCGGATTCCGGCGAGTTTCTTCGTCTCGGTGGCCTACGAATGCTGGGCCTTCCGGCGGCTCGGCGTCCGCCTGGACGCGGCTAGCGGCGCTATCACGCGCTGGCTGTATCGCGACCCGGACCGGCCGGTCGAGAAACTGGCGGCGAGCACGGAGTTCCCGCTGACCGGACGCGAGGTCTCGCTGAACGCTCCGCTGTCGGAAGCGCAGGTGCGCGCGCTCAAGGTCGGCGACGTGGTGCTGCTGAGCGGCGAAATCTTCACCGGCCGCGACGCTCTGCACACCTACCTCATGCACCATGCGCCGCCTGTGGATCTGCACGGCGCGGTGTTGTATCACTGCGGCCCGGTGATGCTGAAGGAAGGCGAGCGATGGGTGGCCAAGGCCGCCGGGCCGACCACCAGCATCCGCGAGGAGCCTTACGAGGCGGAGGTGATCCGCCGCTACGGAGTGCGCGCGGTGATCGGCAAGGGCGGCATGGGCGCGCAGACACTGGCGGGGATGCAGGAGTGCGGCGCCGTTTACCTGCACGCCATCGGGGGCGCGGCGCAGTTCTACGCGCGGGCCATCCAGCGGGTGCTGGGCGTCGAGCTGCTCGAACTGGGGATTCCGGAGGCCATGTGGCGCCTACAGGTGAAGGATTTCCTGGCCATCGTCACCATGGACGCACACGGCCACAGCCTCCACGCGGAGGTGGAAAAGGCGACGGCCGAGGCGCTGGCGCGGCTGTGAATGGAGCGATGCCGTCTGCTACAATGATTTCTCCGGCCAGGTAGCTCAGCTGGTAGAGCGCAGCCCTGAAAAGGCTGGCGTCGGCGGTTCGATTCCGTCCCTGGCCACCACGGTTTCAAGCGCTTAGCAGCAGCCTCAAGCCCCGGGTTTGTTCCGTAATGTTTCAGTGCAGATCATGGTTTGCCGGAGTTGGCCTCGGAAGAGTGGAGTGGATCGATAGGCGATGAGACCGCTGCGGCACATTCGCCCTGCGAGCACCGAAATGCCGTTCAAGTTGCGGGCGGGCGCGGGCCCCGTCAGGCGTGGATCGAGGATCATGAAGCGGAGCTTGAGAAGCATGACGCCGCTTGAAGCGCACAGCCCGACAAGCCCAGACCGTTTCCGTGCTCTTGCTCGGCACCTCTCCATCTTGCTGATGTTCAGGTCCATATTCAGAACGCCGCCGTTGACCGAGAGCGCGGAGAACCTGTTGCTGACAGCGAAGTAGTCTATGCCCTGCCCAAGGCGCGGATCGAGACTGTCGGTGACAGAGACCCCCCGTTGAACTGGAGCTGCGCATCACGAAGGGCGCCTGGGCTGCTTTTCGACAGTCCTAACGCCGTGCTATAGGTCTAGGCGGTGATTTGCTGATTGCTTGATCTCACTTATTGAGTCCCGCATAATATAGCTGCACATTTGGCCTGGAACTCTGTATAATTGGGCATGGGCAATCCTGCCGGAGCTCCTCGTGATTTCGATGCACTGGAGAAGCGGCGGTTCGCCGCCATGCAACTGCTCGATACAGGGCTGAATCAGACCGAGGTGGCGCGCCGGGTGAAAGTTGTCCGGCAGACGGTGGCGCGATGGGCGAGACAGTTTCACCGGAACGGCGCAAGCGCGTTGCGGAAAGCGGGGCGAGCGGGACGGAAACCGCGGCTCAGCGCCAGCGATCGTGAGCGGCTGGTGAAGTTGCTCCTGCGCGGACCGGAGGCTTTGGGCTATCCAACGCCTCTGTGGACCTGCCCCCGGGTGGCCCACCTGATCGAGAGTGAGTTCCACATCCGCTATCACGAAGGGCATGTCTGGAAGCTGCTGGTATCGCTCGGCTGGAGTCCGCAGCGACCGACCGGGCGGGCTCGTGAACGCAACGAAGAGGCGGTCCGCGACTGGCGCAGCAAACAATGGCCGGCCATTAAAAAAAAGCCCGCAAAGAGGGCCGCACGATCGTCTTCATCGACGAGAGCGGAATAAGCCAGCAGCCGCACCGCTGCCGAACCTGGGCGCCGCGTGGGCAGACTCCCGTCCTCCAGTACAACTTCAATTGGAAGACGTTGTCCGCCATGGCCGGCCTGACGTTCTGGAGCTTCTACTTCCGGCTGTATCCTGGCTCGGTCAAGAGCGCTCAGGTGGTGGAATTCCTGGAAGCGCTGGTCCGACAGATCGATGGTCCGCTGCTGATTGTCTGGGATCGTCTGGCGGCACATCGCAGTCGTCTGGTGCGGGATTACCTGGATGGGCTGCAAGGTCACGTTCACGTCGAGTACCTGCCGGCGTATGCTCCCGAACTGAATCCCGTCGAATACATCTGGGCCTACTGGAAACAGCACGAACTGCCGAACGTGTGCCCGAAGGACTACTGGCAACTGGGTCAAGCTGCCCGCCAGACGCTCCGCCGGATGCGGCGTCGACCGCGGCTGATAGAGGCCTTCTGGAAGCAGGCTTCTTTGTGGCCCGAGTGACGCTATATTCTGCGGGAGTCAATAGATCGACAGTTGTCCGACCGTCCATGTTGAACGTATAGAACCTATTTCAAGGAATGGATGGAACGTCCGTTAATCTGCTGGCGATAAAGCGATCTATTCTGCTGAAGACGACACCGAAGCCGGCGTACGGGCGAAGCTGCTTATCTGTCTACTTGGCCATCGACTTGCTTTCGCACCGGCGGAACAATAGCCTCAGGCTCCAGCTTTTGTATCTGTTCCTCGTAATACTTCTTCCGGTCATCATAGTGATACAAATCATGTACGGTCCTTCTGAGGTTCCAGGCCCAGCCAGATAACACGCCTGTTGCGGGCAGCCAGAAAACACTTGATGTCAGCGGCTGCTGAGGCTTCCCGGTAAATACTGGGATGAAGGATGTAACCCATAAGGCAGGGAAAAAGGAGATAACAATCTGCCAAGCCGTGTGCGCTATCGACCATATAAAGTACAGAAGTAGCCGATATGGATTCTCGTGAAGCCGTTGCATGAGATTCAGGCGGTACTGCATGCGGGCTGCCCGCGACTTCTTCCACTTTCGCGGTGGGACTGAGAACAGGCGACGAATGTCACTCGAAAAAACTGAGACAAACACGCCAATCAAGAATAGGCCAATCGCGAAGAAGGTCTCCGGCTTCAGGAGCCAATCAGGCCAATGCATAGAACATCCTTTGTACCCTGTCCCCTTGCGAAATACAAGGGGGGGAGTGTATAAGCCACAATTCCCTTTTTGGCCTCGCGGCCAAGATCAGCATACCACGCGGGGTGTGCCTTCGAGCGGCTGGCGCGGCACCCTTTGTCGGCGCAAAGTAGAGATATCCGCTTTTCAGCGAAGGGCTTTGTCCTGCCAAGTCAAAGAAAGCCAGCACTGCTGTCCGGCTATCGCTTGGCGGTCGGCGTATAAGTGGTGCTCGGCCAATGGGATAGGTGGTGTTTCGAGTTTTTTCGATATGGACCTTCGCTGACGGCCTTGGACGCCTCGGCACCGCTCC
>JBKQQG010000030.1:0-208016 GCA_052144455.1 Bryobacteraceae bacterium | reverse complement strand
CGGGATGCCGGCGTAGGCCGTGAGCACCTCCTCGGCCGGTTCCCAGTCGTACTCAAAAGGCAGTTCCCCTTCGGCGGGGGAGCGTTTCGGCTTCTTCGGCAGGGCCATGGTTTCCAGCCATGCAATTTTGCACCCAGAAGGTGAAACCGGTCTTCTTCGCCCACGCCCCGCCCACCTCGGCTCACAGTTGCACTCCGAAATGCCCTACGCGCGGATTACGGTCGTGGCAAGCCGCCCTTCCACGCCGCCTCCGCCGGACGCCGCCCCCCTCCCGCCGTGCTAAAATTGACAATCAATGGTGCCAGATCTGAGATTGGCTATCCAACTGCAAGATCTGGATAGGCACATCGCTCAACTGCAGCGCGAGATCGCCTCGCTTCCCAAGCACATCGCAGCCATCGAGAAGACGCTGGAATCGCACCTCCGCAAGCTGGAGGCCGACCGCGCCGCGCTGGCCGCCAATCAGCGCGAGCGCCGCGGCTTGGAAGGCGATATTCAGACCAGCCAGCAGCGCATCTCCAAGCTCCGCGACCAGATGCTCCAGGCCAAGACCAACGAGCAGTACGCCGCCTTCGCCCACGAGATCGAATTCTGCGAGAAGGATATCCGCAAGGCCGAAGACCGCATTCTGGACCGCATGGCCGAGTCCGAGACCCTCGAGCAGAACGTTAAGGCCGCCGAGGCCGCGCTCGGTCAGGAGAAGCAGCAGGTGGAGTCCGAGCAGCGCGCCGCCCGCCAGCGCACCGCCGAAGACCAGCAGCGGATGCAGTCGCTCCGGGCCGAGCGCGAGAAGGTGGCCGCGGGCATGAGCGCGCAGATCCTCTCGGCCTACGAGCGGATTCGTCGCGCCCGCAAAGGCGTCGCCGTGGCCGAGGCCGTCGATGGCGGCTGTTCCGCCTGCCACATGGCGCTCCGTCTGCAGTTCTTCCAGGAACTCCGCATCAGCGAGCGCGTCTTGTTCTGCGAGAGTTGCGGCCGCATCATGTACTTCAATCCCCCCGTGGAAGTCGAAGACCTGGGCTCGGCGCCCAATCCCAACCCCGAAGCCCAGCCCGTCGAAGATACCCGCTGAGCGCGCCACGCCGCCTGAGCCGATGCCTGGCTGCATCCGCCGGCGGCGCCTCCGCTGGTTCCCGGCCCCCGCGCGCCCGGCCGCCCGCGCCGATGCAACCTTTTCGGTCGCAATGGCTGCAAAATAGTTTCCCTCGCGTAATCAAGGTCTTCCGAAAGCCGACGCCCGAATCTTCCCAGCCTGTCATGGACCCTGAAGGTAAGGAGAGAGCTATGGATACGACTCCAGAAACTCCATTGCCGGGCCCCCAGGCGCACCCCAACGTGCACCCCCCGTGGTCCGCGTGGTCGGAATCCGAGAAGCTGCATGTGGCCTGCGCCTACAGCAATCCCTTCCGGTGGCGCGCCCGCCGCCATCTTATGAACGATTTCCGGGGCCACATGAGCGCCTGCCCCAACGTCGTCCTGCACACCGGAGAACTGGCTTATGGCGACCGCCCCTTCGAGGTGACCGGAAGCGATCCGCTGGATGTCCAGCTCCGCACGGGACACGAATTGTGGCACAAGGAGAACATCCTCAACACCGTCATCTCCCGGTTCCCTCCCGGCTGGAAGTACGGGGCCTATGTGGACGCCGACTTCGCCATGACCCGGCAGGATTGGGCGCTCGAGGCCATCCACCAGCTCCAGCATCACGGTTTTGTCCAGCTCTTCTCCAGCTATGCGGATCTTACCGCCGATCACCGCCCTTTCCGGATTCAGCCTTCTTTCGCCTACGCCCAACTCAACTATGGAAAGGACGGTGTTCCCATTACCAGTTTGACGGGCTACGACCCGAGCGAAGCACCGCGGCCTTCCCGTTCGCGCAATACCACCCCCGGCGCCACCGGAGGCGCCTGGGCGTTTCGGCGCGACGCCCTGGATAGCGTGGGAAGCCTGCTCGACACCTGCATCCTCGGCGCCGCCGATTGGTACATGGCTTTCGGCTTCATCGGGAGGACCACCGACGGCCACCCCGAAGCCACCGGCTGCGGAGCGCCCTACGAAACCTCCGTCCGCCACTGGCAGGAACGCGCGTTTCAGGCGCTCAAAGGCAACATCGGTTACATCGATAACCACGCCGTGCATCACTGGCATGGATCCAAGAGCCACCGGGCCTACGGAACCCGCTGGCAGATCCTGCGCGATAACCACTTCGATCCCTACACCGACATCTACCGCGACTGGCAGGGAGTCTGGCAGTTGACCGGAAACAAGCCCAAACTGCGCACCGAAATCCGCCGCTATTTCCTTTCCCGCAGCGAAGACAACCCCACCTTCTCGCCGGGCGAAACCAGCTTGGTATAGAGGCGCCGCTCCAGGCATCTCCAAAGGACACAAAACTCTCAAACCGGTCCTGAGGTGTACGGAGGGCAGCCGGGAAGCTACAATGGAAGTCCGTGATCTGATGTCTTAGGTCGGGGAATCCGCGGCTTTTCGGCGGCTCTGAATACCGGAGGTCATTTGTGAGAGCGTTTCTATCGCATCGCGCGGTGCTGGCGTGCGCGCTGCCGGTCGTACTCGTAGCGGCGGGCTCCGCGCCGGTCCCCAGCGCCCGCAACCGTCCCCTTCCCCTCGCGCTGAAGGATGCCCGTCCCCCGGTAGCCGCGCAGCATCGGAGGGTGCTCGAGCAATACGCCCAGCTTCCGTTGTACTTCGAGCCCAACCTGGGCCAGACCGCCGCGCCGGTGCAGTTTCTGGCTCGCACCGGCGGCTACACGCTGTTCCTGACCCCCGGGGAAGCGGTGATGGTGTTGAGCCGCGGCCAGAGCCACCCCCAGCAGCCGCTGCACCGCCACCAGCCGCCTCAGAACGCCGAACGCGCGGTAGTCCACATGAAGCTCGAGGGCGCCGCCGCGACCGCGCCGGTGGCCGGCCTGGAGCGGCAGCCCGGCGTCAGCGCCTACTTCCTGGGCAACGATCCGGCCAAGTGGCGCCCCGAGGTGCCGCACTACGCGCGGGTTGAGTACAAAAGCGTCTATCCCGGCGTGGACCTGGTTTACTACGGCGACCACCGCCAGGTGGAGTACGATTTCGTGGTGGCGCCGGGGGCAGATCCCGCACGCATCCAACTGGCCTACCAGGGGGCGGCGCTACGCGTGGATGCATCCGGCGACCTGGTGTTGGCCACGCCGCTGGGCGAGCTGAAGCAGCTCAAGCCGCGGGTCTGGCAGCAAATCGGATCCCAGCGCGTTGAGGTGGCCGCCAGTTACCGGCTGGTGGGCCACAGCGTGGGAGTCGAGGTGGCCTCTTACGACCGCCGGCGGCCGCTGGTCATCGACCCGGTGCTGAGCTACTCGACTTACCTGGGCGCGCTCGACTGGGCTCAAGGCATTGCCGTGGACTCCACCGGCGCGGCCTATGTAGCGGGCTACACCGACTCCGCCTATTTCCCCACGGTCAACGGCTACCAGACGACTTCGGGTGGAGGCCAGGATGTCTTCGTAACCAAGCTGAACCCCTATACCGGCAACGGCGCCGTCACCCTGGCCTACTCAACCTACATCGGCGGCGGCAACGACGACGAGGCCCTCGGCATCGCGATAGACTCCGCCGGCGCGGCCTACGTGGCGGGCTGGACCTTGTCCACGGACTTCCCCATGGCTAACGCCTACCAAACCAGCTTGACCGGAGGCGAGGGCGCCTTCGTAGCCAAGCTGGGCGCCTATAGCGGCACCGGCGCGGTTACCCTGGCCTACTCGACTTACCTCGGTGGCGTCAATGGCGACGTCGAGGCCTGGGCCATCGCGGTGGACCCGGCCGGCGATGCCTACGTGGCAGGCGTTACCGGCTCCGTCGCCATGACCACCCTCAACGCCTACCAGACGACTGAAGGTGGAGGTTTGGATGCCTGGGTAGCCAAGCTGAACTCCTTTAGCGGTACTGGCACGGTCGCGCTGGCTTACTCGACCTACCTCGGCGGCAGCGGCGACGACTACGCCACCGCCATTGCCGTGGACTCCACCGGCGCGGCCTACGTGACTGGCCGGACCCTGTCCACTAACTTCCCCACCTCCAACCCTTACCAGGCCAAACTAGCTGGAAACGAGGATGCCTTCGTTACCAAGCTGAACGCCAATGGCGGCGGCGCCGTCACGCTGGCTTACTCGACCTACCTCGGTGGCAGCGGCGACGACGAGGCCTTCGCCATCGCGGTGGACGCGACTGGCGCGGCCTACGTGGCCGGCGAGACCGGTTCCACCGACTTCCCCACTCTCAACCCCTACCAGGCGAGCCTGGCTGGGGGCCAGGATGCCTTCGTCACCAAGCTGAACGCTTATTCGGGCAGTGGCCCAGTCACCCTGGCCTACTCCACCTACCTGGGCGGCAGCCAGGGTGACAGTGCCTTGGCCATCGCCGTGGACGCATCCGGGGCGGCCTACGTAACGGGTTGGACTCTGTCCCCCAACTTCCCCACGGGCAACCCGTTCCAGGCGAGCTTGGATGGCAGCGAGGATGCCTTTATAACCAAGTTCAATCCCTATGGCGGCTCAGGCCCCCTAACGCTGGCCTACTCCACCTACCTCGGCGGCCAGGGCGCCGACGAGGCCTTCGCCATCGCGGTTGATCCGACCGGCGGTGTCTGCGTGGCGGGCTCGACCGACTCCACGGACTTCCCCCTGGCCAACCCCTACCAGGCGGTCTTGAGCGTGGGCCAGGATGCCTTCGTGACCAAGCTGGTCCTCCAGCCTACCCTCTCCCCCAGCGGCGTGGAAAGCGCGGCCAGTGGCGCGCCCGGCGGCGTCTCCCCGGGTGAGATTATCGCCCTCTACGGCAGCGATCTCGGCCCTGCCACCGCTGTCGCTAATTCCGGATTCGATCCTTCTACCGGAGCTTTGCCCACCACGCTCGGCGGGGTCGGCGTCACCTTCGACGGCCAAGCCGCTCCCTTGTTCTACGTGAGCGGCAATCAGGTCAACGTGCAGGCCCCCTATGAACTCTCGGGCAAGGTGGGAACCAGCATCGTGGTCTCCTACAATGGCATCGCCAGCGCCCCGGTGACCGTTCCTGTCCTCGTCGCGCGGCCCGGCATCTTTGGCTACAACGGCCAGGCTCTGATTCTGACCTTGAGCGGCGCCGTAGTCAATGCCTCCAATCCCGTCAGCCCGGGCCAATCGGTCATCCTCTTCGGCACTGGGCCGGGCGTGGTGAATCCTCCCGTTCCAACTGGCAAGCCCGCTCCGGCATCGCCGCTGAGCTGGGCCAGCAATCCCCAGGCCCAGATCGGAGGCCATAGCGCGGTCGTGAGCTTCGCCGGCCTGGCGCCCGGCTTCGCGGGGCTGATGCAGATCAACCTGCAAGTGCCGCCCGACGCCCCCACCGGCTCCAACGTGCCGCTGGTTCTCTCCATCAACGGCGTCGCGGTCCAGGCTTTCATCGGAGGCGCTCCGACCTCCGCCCTGACCATCGCGGTCCAGTAGCCGGTCCCGCCGCGCCTCGGATCGGACGCGGACTAGTGTTGTAGAATATCCACCGTCTCCATGCAGATGACGACTGCCCAGCCCATCCCTGCGCAGGCTAACCGCTGGTTGATCGCCATCGCCGTGATGTCCAGCGCCGTCATGGAGGTGCTGGATACCTCGGTGGTCAATGTCAGCTTGCCGCATATAGCCGGCAGCCTTTCCGCCACCGTCGAGGAAGCGACCTGGGTCTTGACCTCCTACCTCGTGGCCAACGCCGTCGTTCTCCCCATCACCGGTTGGCTCGCCAATCTCATTGGCCGCAAGCGCCTGCTTCTGACCGTGGTCACCGGCTTCACTTTGTCGAGCGTGTGTTGCGGCTTGGCGCCCAGCCTCCCGGCGCTCATCTTTTTCCGTGTCCTGCAAGGCGCCACGGGCGGCGGATTGCAGCCGCTCTCCCAGGCTGTCTTGCTCGAAGAGTTCCCCCCGCAGGAACGCGGCCAGGCGATGGCTTTCTGGGGACTGGGCATCGTTGCCGCGCCCATCCTGGGACCGACCCTCGGCGGCTGGCTTACGGACTCCTATTCCTGGCGCTGGGTCTTTTACATCAACCTGCCCATCGGGATCGCCAGCCTGATCATGATTTCCTTGTTCCTCCACGATCCGCACTACATCCGCCGCGGCGCTCTGCGTGTGGATCTGTGGGGCCTGGGCATGTTGGCAGTCGGCATGGCAGCCCTCCAGATCATGCTGGACAAAGGCCAGGAGGAGGATTGGTTCGGCTCTCATTTCATCGTCACGCTGGCTCTGATCGCCGGGATTCTGCTGCCCGCCTTCGTGATCCGGGAACTCCGCGTCGAGCAACCCATTGTCCGCTTCCGCCTGCTCAGGTACCGCAGTTTCGCTTCCGGCATTGGCCTGGTGACCATACTCGGATTCGTCCTCTACGGAAGTCTGGTGCTCTTGCCCCTGTTCATGCAAACCCTGCTCGGTTGGACGGCCGTGACCGCCGGCATCTGGACCAGCCCGCGGGGCATCGGCACCGCGCTCTGTATGCCGCTGGTCGGCTACCTTTTGGGCAGGGGCTGGGACGCCCGAAGGATGCTGATCTTCGGCTTCCTCGTCGCCGGCCTGGCCTTCTTCGGCTACTCGCACATGAATCTGCAATCCGGCACCTGGGACATCCTTTGGCACCTCGTCAACCAGGGCATGGGAATGGCGTTCATCTTCATTCCGCTGACCGTGTTGACCATGCACCCCATTCCCAAGCCCGAGACCGGATTCGCCACCAGCCTCTACAGCGTGATGCGCAACATCGGCTCCAGTCTGGGTATTTCCTTCGTCACCACTTTCGTGGCGCGCCGCAGCCAGTTTCATCAATCGGCCCTGTCCGCGCACATCACGCCCTATAGCCAGCCCACCCGGCAGTTTCTAGCCGCGGCCCGCCAGGCGTCTCTGCGCGGCGGTTACGATCCCGCCACGGCCAGCCATCGCAGCCTGGCGATGCTCTACGGAATGGTCCAGCAACAGGCGGCCCTGCTGAGTTTCATCGAAGCCTTCCGCATCATGGGCTTTCTCTTCCTGGCCATCGTGCCGCTGGTGCTCCTGATGCGCCGGGCACGCCAGTCGCGGCCCAACGCGGGCGCCAAATAGCAAACGGCCGGGCGAAGCTCCGGGCCCTCGCTTCGGTCGTCATTCGAAGGGCGCGGGCGTCCGCTCGTGTGGTAGCTTTATCAGCCAGGAGGTGCGTTATGGATTCTGAGGTCGTTTCCGGTATATTCTGTGGACTGCTCGGCGGGTTGGGGGTTCTGATAATTGGACTGCTCATACCCCGCCACAAATGCCCGAACTGCGGTGAGCTGTTCCCTCGCATCCGCAAACCGGCCAACCGCAGGCAAGCGCTCTGGGGCGGCAGCACCTGCGCCAAGTGCGGCTGTGAAGTGGACCGGCGCGGGCGCAAAATCCAGGCTTGAGGGAATCCGGAAGCGGAGTTTCCGCGGCTGCCCCGATTTCCTCTACGGGATCACGACGGAGCCGTTCGCTGCGTACATCAGATGGTCTTCGGCGTCCCGCACCACCAGCCGGACCAGATAGCGCCCCGGCTTCACGTCGAAACTGGACGTGACGTTAACGGGGGGCGCCTGTTTCAGCCGTTCCATGGTCTCGTCGCGAAAGCGCAGTCGCAGGACTTTCTGGCAGCCGGCGATTAGGATGCCGTTGCTGTCGAACAGCGACGACACCACGGTCACGTCGTTCCGGTTGCGCCCTTCCTCCTTGCGGTACTGCAACCGCTTCAGGTCCACGCTGGCCAGTACGTTCAGGGTCGCCCCGCTGTCGCCCGACCTCAGGAGCTGCGTGTGCAGATCCACCGGCAACTCGCGGATTTCTTCCCGCGAGAAAACCGCGCTGTCAATCGCTTGCTTCTCGGCCGCCAACTCGCTCTCCTTGCCCTTCGGAGCGAAGTAGCCGTGCCGCGCCTGGACGCTGAGCCTCTCCTTCGAGTTCAGCTTCACTTTCAAGGCGTGGAAGCTGCCATCCGGACTTAGGTGCTCCGGCGCGAAACCCAGCATGTAGATGTACTCCGGCGCAGTGGTCAGCCTCCGGAAGCCGCCCTCGAGATCGTTGCTGTTCTGGATAAGAGTTCCGCCCGTTCCCGCGGTCACCTCCGTGAGGACGTCCGAAGCAAGCTGGGCCTCGGTCCGGGCATAATCCGCCTTCGCCTGGGTCACGGCGACGCCGAAGTTCTTCTGGGTGATGTCGCCGGCCGGGTTCAGTGTATAGAGGCCGCGCGCGTCCAACGCGCTAATGATCACTCTCGAGCGGACGGCGCGGTCCACCACCTCGAGTTCGTCGGGCCGGAGGTCGTCGGCGCTGAAGAACCCCGGAGAGACCAGAATGATATTCCGCCGTCCCGGCATGACCGAGATCCGGCGGACTGCGTCCTTCAGCGTCATCAGTGAAGTGCGGGTCTCGTAGTCGCCGGCCGTAAGAGCCCGGAGCGCGGCCGACTGCGCGATATTCTGCGCTCCGGCAGTTTGTTCCTGGAGGTTCAGGCAGGCTACGGCCTCTTGGGTCACAAAGCCCAGCGCCCGCTGGTCGCCCTTGTTCACGATCAGATCCGCCATGAAATAACTCACGTCCGGACACTCCTGCACTTCGGACCTGGCGAGCGGGTTGGGGCGCAATTTCAGCAGGGCGGAGTGCAGACTCTCGCGGTCTGCGGTAAAGTCGAGCTGGTTCCGGCCCGACGTGGTCCCGATGGCTGCGCGGTCGGTGGCTGCGAGCGTGTCGATGTTCCGCCCGGCCGCGTCGCGCACCTGCGCCAGGTCCTCGAATCTCAGGTGTATGTCGTCGAAAAAGTACAGGACGAAACTGTCCGGCGCCGTCGCCGCCGGATTGGCCTGGGTTTCCGTCTGGCCGCCCTCCGGCTTCGCACCCTTCGCCACCACCGCCTCGCCCCTGCCCTTTTCCACGCTGAAACTCGAGATCCGCTGCCGCTTGCCTTTGTCGAACAGCTCGAAATCCTCCTTCGTCAGCGTTCCCACGGCCCGTCCTTGCGCATCGCGCACCACCACCGGGACCAATACCAGATTCACCTTCGACTGGAACGTCACCGCCTGCTCGTGCGAGCTCATCTCCGGCGCATTGGCGGCAGGGAGAACCGCGCGGGGCGGCTCTGCCTTCGCCATCGCGACGCTTGGCGCGGCGGTCGGAACCGCCTCGGGCTGCCCAATGCCCAGAGCGTCAGCCACTTCCTTTGAATCCGCCTCGTTCCCCTCGAACACCGGCACGGGCGGTGCCGGCTGAAATCCAGTCGGCCCTGCGCCAGCCTTCTTCTCTTCCAGCGGAACGTCACCCGCCAGCAGCCTTGATTCCGCCGCGAACTTGTGGTAGTCCGTGTACTCCACTTCATTGAGTCTGAGTACGTGCAGACCGGTGCCGCCAGGGCCGACGTGGTCAATTCTGTGCATGCTCGGTTCGTCGGGCTGTAGATTGTCCGAGATGACGATGCTCCTGACCGGGCATATCGACGATTCCCCGCCAATGTCTACCCTTCGGTACTCGACAGCTGTATCGCTCCTGCGCACTGGGAATCCAGCCGGTATGTCCACCGCCTGCCGCGTGACTCGGAAAATGGCGCCCGAGGCGGGTTCGATGAACAGCGCCCCCTGGGTGGCCACCGTCTCCTGCCGCTGGTTGCGCAACCCCGCGGCACAGCACAACATGAGAACGAAGTCCGCATGGGCGTGGTCGATGAAGTAGGTGAATACAGCGGCGCGCTTCCCATCGATGGCTTCCCAGTGACTCCACTGCGCCTTCGCGCGGCCAAATGGCGACGCCATGATGCTTGCATATTCACCGTACGTGGTCAGCCCCTGCAACGGCGTCTTGCTTTTCCGGGGCTGTCCGTTCACGCTGCGCACCTGCTGCGACTCCGCCCCGTTTTCGAAAGCCAGATCGCTCACGATGGAGTCACGCAGGCGCAGGTGCCCAAGGCTGACGGCCTCCTTCCCAAGGACCGGGGTAGGGTCGCTTTCGAGACGGCGGGTATTCTGCGTGCATCTGAAGTTCGGAAGATTGCGGATGTAGCCGGCCGCGTAGTCGAAGGCTCTGTCGAGGATGGCCTTCTGCTCCTCTGGGGCGGGCGGCCCGCCCGTGGGCAGCTCCGCAGCCGGTGGATCCAGGAACGCGCTTTCGTCGGCCAATACCCGGAGCGCGAACTTCGTGCCCTCCCCCTGGCCGCGCGAAAGACCCTCCAGCGTCGCTTGGGTGATCCGCTCGCTCGGCTCAACGCGACCGATCTCCTGGGCAATATCGCGGTCTCGGAGCCGCGACGTGCGCGCGGCAGTCAGCATCTCCTCAAGCTGTCGAACCGTGACTCGCGACGCAGCGGGAAGCGGCGTCGGCAGCAGCGCGGCCAGTGCCAGAACGCCTGAGGCACCTAGTCTCATGCCGGCCCTTGTCATCGTATTACACGCTTGGACGCGCCGGATGGCTTTGCGGGTACAGCTACTGCGGGTTCGACAACCCCGCCGGCGTCTCCTACTGTCCGGCGGGCGCCGGAGGATAGTAACTGCCGCGAGCCTGCAGGCTGAGCTTACGCGGGTCCGTCAACTTTACCTTCAGCTCGTGGGCCTTCACCACATGGGTTTTCTTGTCCACAACCGCCTCCCCGGGAGTGATGCCCAGCATATAGACCCACTCCGGCGTGGCCAGCTTCCGGAACGCCGCCCTAGCATCCTGAGGGGCCACGTAGGCGCCTCCGGTTGCGCGCGCCAGTTCCAGCATTCCTTGGGTTGACATATGCCGGTACGAGACCTCACTCTCGCTGAACTCCGCCAGACGGCGATCGGCGGCGGCGTTGGCGCCGGGCGTGATCGGGCGAATGCCCTGGGCGTTAAGCGTGTGGACGACCACTCGGTTCCGTTGGACGTAGCCGGTCAGTTCTTCGAGGATCCAGGGACGCTCCACCAGCCCGTACGAAATGAAGATGATGCTCCGTTCTCCAGGCAGATCGCTCATCCGCTGCACAACTCCCCGGATACCGTTCACCTTCACAAACTGCGCCCCCTCGCGGAGGGTTGGGCCGCGGTCTCCACTAGCGCCATCCAATGGCGGGGCCAATGGCACGCTGCACAGGGAACCCAACGGTTTGAACTGGATCCTCGACACGGCCTGCCGCAGCTTCTCACGGTCGTCCGTAAAGTCGAGCGTGGTCCGGCAGGACGTCGTGAAAACGGCGGCACGGTCCCCAGGTGACAGCTCATCGATGTGCCTCATGGCGCCATCGCGCACTCGGACCAGATCCTCCAAACTAGTGAGGCCCATGTCGTCGAAAAGGTACGCGATGAAGTGGTCGGGGACGTCCATCGGCGCGCTGGCGGCCTTCTCCCCATGGCCGGCCTCGCTCGGGGCATTTGTGCCCAGAGCCGGTCTGTCCACGGCCACGATATGGCCCGCCCTCTCCACCTCGAAGCTCTCTATCTCCCTTCTCTTGCCGTTGTCGAACAGCGTGAACGCCTCTTTGCGCAAGTCGGCTACCGCATGCCCGTCCAGGTCCCGCACCACTACCGGTACCAGCACCAGATTCACCTTCGACTGGAAGGTCACGGGCCGATCCTCGTGTGTCTGGGGCTGCGGCGGAGGTGCGGCCGCGGGCGCAGGGGCCACCGGTTGCGCTTCGGCGGGCCCTGCGCCAGCCTTGTTTTCTTCCTGTGGAACGTCGTCCGCAAGCAGCCTGGATTCCGCCTCGAACTTGTGGTAGTCCGTATACGCCACTTCATTCAATTCGTACGTGTGATATCTGGCGTTGCCAGGACCGTCGTAAGCGCCGAGGTGGGTCGGTTGGTCGGGCTTCAGATTATCCGAGATGGTGATGCTCCGGATCGGGCAGATCCACGCTTGCCCGCCGATGTCTACCCTCCGGTACTCGACCGCCGTATCGCACCTGCGCATTGGGAATCCCGCCGAAATACCCACCGCCTGCCGCGTGACGCGGAAAATGGCGCCCGTGGCGGGTTCGATGAACAGCGCCCCCTCGGTGGCCACCGTCTCCCGCCGCTCGCGCTTCATCCACGCGGTGCAGCACCAGTTGAGAGAGTAGTTCGAATGAGCGCGGTCGACGGAGTAAGTGAATACCGCCACGCGTTTCCCATCCATGGTTTCCCAGTGGCTCCACTTTGCTTTCCCGACCCCAAATGGCGCTGCCAGGATGGCTCCGAATTCACCGTACGTGGTCAGCCCTCCCAGTGGCGTCTTCCTGTTCCAGGGCGCTCCATTCACGCTCCGCACCTGCTGGGACTCCTTCCCATTTTCAAAAGCCAGATCGCTCACCATGGCGTCGCGAAGATGCAAATGCCCCAGGTTGACAGCCTGCCTTGCGTGGACGGGGGAAGGATCGCCTTCGAAACGGCGGACCACCTGCATGCATCTGAAGTTCGGAAGGTTGCCTATGTAGCCGCGCGCGTAGTCGAAGGCTTTCTCGACGATGGCCTTCTGCTCTTCTACGGCAGGCGGGCCTCCCGCGGGCAGCTCCGCGGCCGGTGGATCCAGGAACGCGCTCTCCTCGGCCAAGATCCGCAGCGCGAGCTTCGTGTCCTTCCCCTGGTCGCGGGAAAGACTCTCGAGCGTCGCTTCGGTGATTCGCTCGGTTGGCTCGACGCGGCCGATTTCCTCGGCAATATCGTCGTCGCGGAGAAGCGACGTGCGCGCGGAAGTCAGAAGTGCCTCAAGCTCCCGAACCGTGACTCGCTGCCGAACCACGGTTTGCGAGGAAGCGGGAGGTGGCATCGCCAGCAGCCCGGCCAGTGCCAGAACGCCTGAGGCAATTCCTCGCATACCGGCCTTAATATCCTCTTTACGAGTGGTCCAACCTTCCCCCGCAGCTCACCTTAAAGAGTACACCACCGCCGCGATGCCGGAAGGGCTCGCCGCGCTACTTCCGCTCGCCCGCCGAGTACCCGATCCAGATCATTCCCTGCGGAACCAGATTGCTGCCAAACTGCTGGTTCAGATTGGGTACATAGTGAAGATCGAACTGCGGGCGGATGAAGATATGGTCGGTCAGGTAGATCGACACGCCCGCGCCCACGTGGACCTGGAAATGGGTCGAGTTCCCAACCGCCTCCGTCTCGTTGGTGCAGACCGCCGTGCCGACGCAACTCGAGGCCGAGTAGGAGAAGGCGGTCCGGGCCCCGCCGACTCCGCCCAGTATCCTGAGGGCGTAACGCTTCTCGCTCACCGGCGTGACGACGCCGTCGAAGTCGTAGAACATCTGGCGGTACTGCAGCGGTCCGTAGTCGGGCCTGGAGGGTTGAAGAGTGGCCTCCGCTCCGAAGCCAAAACGCTTGCTGAGCATGATGTCTCCGCCAAAGCCCAGGAAGAACCCGCTCATCGTAGGCAGCGACTGGCAGTAGGTGTCGCCCGAGCCGGGTGTGCAGGCGCCGAAGGCGTTCGCGGACGAGGCGTTGTCTATGCCGCCCGAATTCGCACTATCGTGGGCGGTTCCGAAACCGAGGTTGATGTCCACTGAGCTCTGCGCACTGGCCAACGAAGCGCACAGAACCAGCAGGGAAACAGGTGCAATGTAGCGCCGAAAGGTTTTCAATCGGGTTCTCCTCTCTTGAATGGCGGCGCACACCGCTTAGATCTGTGTGCGCTTTCCTATCGTTTCGACGTCCAACCTATCGCGGAGGTTTCACTTCTCGAGCCTTCCGAGGCGGGAATCCCTGGCGCCGCGGCATCCCTCGGCCACCCGAGACCCCATGGGAATCGCACCCGAGCCGGCGAAAAGAACTGCAAGGGATTGAAACGGAAGATACTTGGCTGGCGCGCCCGGAGGGACTCGAACCCCCGGCCTACTGGTTCGAAGCCAGTCGCTCTATCCACCTGAGCTACGGGCGCGCGCGTATACCATTATACAGGGGTGGCGTTGGAGGGCCGCGCTGCCCCTCCCAGGCGGGTCAGGCGGCGCGCTTGTGCATGCTCTCGACGTATCGGGCGGCGGCGTGTATCCGCGTGGCCACCCGGTCGGCGGGGATGTCCAGGCTGACGGCTAGCTGCCGTACCGTCTCGCCATTCAGAAAGCGGCGGTAAAGCTCGACGGCGAATGACTCGAACATCTCTTTTTCTCCAGTTTCCTTACTCCTTCGGTGCACGCCGATTGCCAAAAGATTCCCGTGGGTTAAATCCTTGAATCGCCGTGGCCGACCCTAGGGGGTAGGAATAAACGGTGCACCACATTGCACCATCCCGGCCGGGGCCGCGTCATTTCTTCGACCCGCGATGACGTAGGATTGTAGGTGCCCATGCCCTCCGGCCATTCCAAACGGGAAACGGAAATCAAACTGCCGCTGACCGGGGTGGCCCAGGGGCAGCGCCTCCTCCGGCAGGCCGGGTTCCGGGTGATCCGGCGCAGAGTCTTCGAGGACAACGCGCTTTTTGACACTGCGGACAGCAGACTGCGCTCCGCCGGCTGGCTGCTGCGCCTGCGGTGCTGCGGGCGGCGAGTCGTGCTGACCTTCAAAGGGCCGGCGCTAGTGGGCCGGCACAAGTCGCGCCAGGAACTCGAACTTGAGATCTCCGACTCGGCCACCTTCGCCAAGATTCTGGCGCAGCTCGGATTCCAGCCTACCTTCCGATACCAGAAGTTCCGCACCGAGTACACCCACCCGCAAAGCGGCGGCTTGGCGACGCTCGACCAAACCCCCATCGGCGACTTCTTGGAACTCGAAGGGCCGCCCACGTGGATCGACCAAACCGCGGCGGAGCTCGGCTTCAGCCCGGCGGACTACATCACCGCCAGCTACGCCGGCCTCTACGCCCAATACCGCCGGCAGAACCCCTCCGCCCCTCCGTACATGGTTTTCCAGCGCTGACCATGGGTAACGCCGGCGGTCTCGCCGCCTGTGTCAGCCGCTTTAGTGGAGTCGGCGAAATGCCGCGGCCAAGCCTATCATCCCCAAGCCGGCCAGCGCCATGGTGCCCGGCTCCGGCGCCGCGGTCCCGTTGCTGAAGACTTGCACCTCGGCTAGAGAGAGGTAGTTCGTGCCGTTCAGACTCACGCGAACCTCGTCGCCCACAGTGCCAGCAGGAAGAGCAATCGAGAGGCTGGGGTCCGGATACCCTCCGCCCGTGTAGAAGTCGGCGGACCAGACCACGGTTGTGCCGTCGTAAACCGACACCATGAAGTTGGAAAGGCGGTCTGAACAGCAGTCCGTCCGGTTCCAGAGTACGATGCTCTCGATATCGTACGGCTGTGTGAGTTGCACCTGCCACCAGGCATTCGTATCGTCATTGGTGTGCGTCACCGAACCGTCGTAGACGTCGCCATCTGTGTTGCCGTCAATCGCATTCTGGGCCGCCAGACTGATGTACCACGAGAAGGTGCTGGACTGGCTGGCGGTGCCAGCCAGCGCGACATCGGTCGGTCCGGCCGTCAGCCCTGCCGGCAGCAGCAGCGCCAACAGTACCCCCAAAGCCCGGATCGCAAGACCTCCACGTTCTTCCATCCTCAACATCGCAGCAAGATGGGGCACTCGCACTGGCACACCTCCTCGCACTCATTGCTCCAACTCCAGATTCTGGCACCCTTCGAGCTGGTTGTCCACAGCAAAACGCTCTTGGAAACCCGTTCGAGTACCATCTGCCTGTACCAGCGGTACCGAAGGGAACGGCGGTCCTCCACCCCTATCTCGCTCTGCTCCCTCCCCCAAACTTCCACTCCTTCCCGGCGTTCCGGAAGGCGTGTCAAACTCCCAGCCAGTCGGCCACCGTCTTCATCCACTCCACGAAGACCTGCTTCTTTCCATCCCGGGTATCCCACCAGGCGCCGCCGTTGAAGTCGGGGTCGGCGGCCGTGACCACGCGGAAACTCTCCGGCGGCGCCAGGCGGCGATACACCCGTGCCGCGCGCCCCGAATGATAGTCGCTGGTAACCACCAAAAACCGCCGAACGCCGCGCCTCTTCAGTTCCGGCAGAATCACCTGCGCCTCCGCCAGTGTCGATCTCGCCGTATGCGGCAGAGCGATGAACCAGTCCCGCGGGTAGCCGTGCCGCACCGCGAAATCGATGGCGCGCTCGGATTCGTACGTCCCGTAGCAGCACGGCGGGCCGCTCACCAGCACCTTGGGAGCGTAGCCTTGAAGCACTAGCTCCGCTCCTTTCAGGATGCGGTGTCCGCTCTCGTCGCCCGCCAGCACCACCACCATCCCGGCGGGCATCGGAGCTTCGCTTTCCACCAGAAACCGGCCCAGCTCCCCCAGCCATAGCGTGCGCGTGGCGGCCAGCAGCCCCGCCAGAAGCACTGCTCCGGCCAGGCACTGAACCTTGCGGGATCGGAAAGCGGGCGCCACGGACTACGTTTCGTCCGTCGAGCTGTCGGGGTCCAGATGGCGGACGCTCTTCAGCCGCTGGTAGAGCAGTTCCACCTCCGCCTCGTCCTCCGGCCGCAGCAGCCGGTACTGGGGCGAGGCCAGCGTCCTGGCCTCGGCGGGCTTGCGGGCCGGCTCGCCGTGAAACTGGCGATAGGGGATTCCGTCGATCAGCGCCTCGCGAGCCGATCGCCGCAAATGCCGCAGCAAGCTGTTCGCCGAATCCAGGTCTCCCGGGTAGACCAGCAGCACGCGGCTCCCGGACAGGGTGATCTGCACGATCAGCGGCGACATCCACCCCGTTCCGTCCAACCGCCGTATATCCGCCCACGGAATGCGCCGCCGGCCGATGGCCAGGCACTTTTCGTGAATCTCGATGGCCGGGTGAAATGCCAGAGCCAGCAATGCGCCCGCGCTGGCCACGAACAAACCGGCCACGCCGTAGGCCGGCCTCCACGAGGTGAAGCCGTACCAGGCTGCGAACGCCCCGAATGCCAGCGCCGCCAGGCCTGCATACAGATATTGCTGAGAAGGTAAGTAACGAGTCACTCTGCGGCCTCCCCTCAATCTAAGCCTACGCTTTGGCCGGGCCTTCGTCAATGCGCAGGATGCGGGCGGCTGCCTCGCCATGAGGGTGGAGTCGGCCTACTTGCCGCAATCCATCGGAACGAAACGCCTTCTCCCGCGTATATGCTATTTACGAAACGCCCGGGGAGTCTATATGCCCATAGCCGCTGAACTGCGTCACGCCGTCCGTTCCCTCACCAACTCGCCCGTTTTCACCTCCGTCGCCGTCCTCTCTTTGGCCCTCGGCATCGGCGCCAACACCGCCGTCTTCACTCTTCTCGATCACGCCCTCCTGCGCCAGCTTCCCGTCCGGAATCCCGGCGAACTGGTGCAACTCGAAGAGGTTGGCGCGCATTACGGCTCGAACACCGGCATGAACTCGCTCTCCTACCCGATCTATGAGGACTTCCGCGATCGCAACCAGGTCTTCAGCGGCATGTTGTGCCGCCGCCAGATCGCGGTCAGCGTCAGTTATGCCGGCCGCAACGAGCGCGCCACGGCCGAACTGGTCTCCGGAACCTACTTCCCCGTTCTCGGCCTTCGCCCCGCTCTGGGACGCCTGTTCACTCCCCAGGAAGACCGCACCCGCAGTGGCGCGCCCTACGCCGTGCTGGGCTACGATCACTGGAAGACGCGCTTCGCCGGCGACCCCTCCATCCTCGGCCGCGAGATCCTGGTCAACGACTATAAGCTGACCATCGTCGGCGTCGCCCAGCCCGGCTTCCAGGGCACCGAGCGGCTCTTTCCGACCCAGATCTACATCCCCATCATGATGGCCAAGGAGATTGAGGGCAAACGCCTGGATGATCGCCGCAACCGCTGGGTCCAGGTCTTCGCGCGCAGGCGGCCGGGTGTGTCGCTCGAACAAGCCCACGCCTCGCTCCAACCCATTTTCCACAGCATCCTCGCCTGGGAGGTGCTGCAAAAGGAGTTCTCCCAAGCTTCCGCCTACTCCCGGGAGCAGTTTCTGAAGATGACCTTGGACGTCGTGCCGGGCGGCAAGGGGCAGAACGTGGCCGAGCGGTTTCTGGCCGCTCCGCTGTGGGCCGTGATGGGACTGGTCGGCTTGGTCCTGCTCATCGCCTGCGCTAACGTGGCCAACCTGTTGATCGCCCGCTCCGCCGCCCGCCAGAAGGAAATGGCTGTCCGCTTGGCCTTGGGGGCCGGCCGCGGCCGCATCATCCGCCAGCTTCTCACGGAAAGCGCGCTGCTTTCCCTGGTGGGAGGCGCGCTGGGATTTCTCATCGCCCCCTGGGCCATGCGGCTCCTCTCCGACATCCTGCCGCGCATCGAACCGCCTATCCACTTCGTCGGCGCCCCCGACCTGCGGGTCCTGTGTTTCACCCTGGCTGTGTGTGCCCTCGCCACCCTCCTGTTCGGTCTCGCGCCGGCCTTGCGTGCGATTCGTCCGGATCTATCCTCCACTCTCAAGGATCAGGCCGGCGCCGTAGCCGGAAGCGGCCAGGCCGGCTGGCGCAAAATGTTGGTCACCGCTCAGGTCGGTCTCTCGCTCCTGCTTCTCATCAGCGCCGGGTTGTTCGTGCGCAGCCTCTCCAACCTGAGGGACGTTAATCCCGGATTCGACGTCCATCGCCTGCTCTCTTTCTCCGTCGATCCTACGCTCAACGGCTACAACACGGAACGCGCCAAGCTCTTCTACAGCCAGTTGAACCGCGACCTGGCCGCCCTTCCCGGCGTCCAAAGCGCCGCCATGTGCCTGGTTGCGCCGCTCAGCTTCGATGAATGGGACACCTCCGTCGCCGTGGAAGGCTACCTTCCCAAGCCGGGCGAGGACATGAATCCCTGGGTGAACTACGTTTCACCCGGCTTCTTCTCGACTCTCAAGATCCCGCTCTACGCCGGCCGCGATTTCACCGAGCAGGACGCCGCCGCTTCCCCCAAGGTCGCCATTGTGAATCAGAAGTTCGCCCGCCACTATTTCGGGGACCGGGATGCCGTCGGCCGCCACATCGGCCTGGGCGGGGACCCCGGCGCCAAGACCGATATCGAAATCGTCGGCGTGGTCGGCGATACCAAGTACCAGACCATGCGCGCGCCCATCCCACGCCAGGTCTTCTTCCCCTACCTCCAGAACAACTTCGCCGACCAGATGACGGCCTTCGTTCGCACCGATGTCGACTCCTCCCAGATGTTTCCCGTGCTACGGGCCACGGTCGGCAGGCTGGGCCCCAACCTGCCCGTCTTTCTGATGAAGACCGGCGAGCGCCAGCGCGACGACTCCGTATCCGTCGAGCGGCTGGCTGCCAGTCTCGCCGCCGCATTCGGCCTGCTCGCTACCGTCCTGGCCGCCGTCGGCCTCTACGGCGTGATGGCCTTCCTGGTCGCTCGCCGCACCCGCGAGATCGGCATCCGCATGGCCCTGGGCGCGGTCACCGGCAACGTGGTCGGACTGGTGGTGCGTGAGGTCCTGCTGATGGTTGGCATCGGAGTCGCCATCGGAATCCCCGCCGCTCTGGCCCTGGCCCGCCTGCTCTCCAGCCAGCTCTACGATGTCGCGCCCAGCGACCCAGCCACCGTGGTTCTCGCTACCCTGGGCCTCGCCGCCATCGCCGCGCTCTCCGCCTACGTCCCCGCCCGGCGCGCCACCCGCATCGACCCGGTCACCGCTCTGCGCTACGAATAGCGCCACTCATCTGGGCAAGATAATCCCAGTGCCACACTGGAGCGGTCCGAATACGCCGGCCAGTATGAGCGACATGGCCAGGATGCCCGCCCCCAGCGCCAGCGCATGTCCGGTCCTGCGCAGATTGAAGCTGCCCACGCGGCACACCAGCAGGTAGCCGACGGCCAGGTTGAAGAAGCCCCATAGGACATTGACCGTCGGGGAGGACAAGCCTACCCCAGGCGGTGATGCGAACGGGCTCTGGAAGGCATGCCCCGAGATCCCATTGATGAAGTGGGGCAGCATGTTCGCCAGGAACGCGCCCCCGATAAAGTACGCGGCATAGTGATACCAGCGCACGGTTGCTCCTTTCCGGTTCCCAATTCTGTCACATCCACGCCACGCGAAGGGCCCGCCACAGGTAATGCACCCCGCTCCAAACTGTCACCGCCGCCGCCGCCCAAAGCAGCGCCTCCTGCCGAGCTCCCGCCAGCACCAGCACCGCCACCAGCCCCTGCACCAGGGTGCTCAGTTTGCCCCACACGCTGGGCGGAAAGTCGCGGCGGCCGGTAAACAGCAGCGCTCCGCCGGCCAGCGCCAGAATCAGCAGGTCGCGGCCGAAAATCAGGGCCACTAACCACCACGGAACCAGCCCCGCCATCCCCAGCGCCACGTAGCTCGAGCTCAGCAGCACCTTGTCGGCGATCGGGTCCGCGTACGCCCCCCATCGCGTCACACAGTGCATCCGCCGCGCGATCGGCCCGTCCAGCACGTCCGTCGTCGCGGCCACCGCCAGAATCGCGAGCGCCGTCCAGTTCCGTCCCGCCAGCACTGCGGCAACCACAAAGGGCGCCAGCGCCAGGCGCGCCAGCGACAGCAGGTTCGGTAGGTTCAGCCAGCCCACTTCGGATCAGGATACCAGGGCCTGCGTCACCCGGCTGGCAAGCTGGTCGAAACTGAGGATTTCGTACAGCGACGGGTCGCTCATAATCCGGCTGACCAGCGCCGTGTGCATGGCGTGCCCGGCCCGCTCCGCCACCACGTGTCCCAGCAGCGGCCGCCCGATCAGCGCCAGGTCCCCGATCAGGTCCAGCGCCTTGTGCCGGCAGCATTCGTCGCTGAACCGCAGCCCTTCCGGGTTCAAAACGCCCGTGCCGTTGAAGCACACCGCGTTCTCCAGCGACGCGCCCCGTATCAGCCCCATGTCGCGCATCTGATCCAGTTCGTTCGCGAACCCGAACGTTCGCGCCGGCGCAATGTCGCTCGCGTACCGGCCGGGCGTGACCTCCATCTCCAGCCTCTGGTGTCCCACCAGCGGATGGTTGAAGAAAACCTCGCAGCTCAGCCGGAAGTCCTCCGCCGGCAGGATCGAGATGCGCTTCCCGCGATCCTCCACGCTCACCGGTCGCCGGATTCGCAGATACCGCCTCACTCGCCGGTAAGTCTTCAGGCCCACGCCTTCGAGCAGCCGCGCAAAAGGCAGGCCGCTGCCGTCCAGGATCGGCACCTCCAGGTTGTCGATCTCCACGTACGCGTTGTCCACGCCCATGCTGTAGAACACGCTGAGAAGATGCTCAGTCGTCGAGATCAGGACGCCTTGCCGCATCAAGCTGGTCGCGTAGCTCACCCGCGCCACGTGCCGCCAGCTCGCCGGCACCTGGAACCCCTCCAAATCCGTTCGGACAAACACGATCCCCGTCGAAGGAGGCGCCGGCAGGATCCGTATCTTTACTGGGACGCCGCTGTGCAGCCCAACTCCGGCCGCTTCCACCGGTCTCCGCAACGTAGTCTCGAAACGCAAAGGACTGCTGGCCTGTAGATCCGTCATGGTGCGCAGCCGAATACCTTATTCTAGCAATTCCCCACCCCATCTGTATGTTATTGAATCTACTCTAAGGCCATTCTTTAGGTGTGGCTAAATCGCCACACTTTGTAGGGCCGGGTGTGGCCCCAATGCCCTTAGCCCCCGCCTCAGCCGTGCGGGCGACAGGCGTACAATGTGTGTCATGCCCCACCCCCGAATGTTCCTCATCGATACCTTCGGGTTCATCTTCCGCGCCTATCACGCCCGCGCCCGCTCCGCCGCCCCGGCCATGCGTACCTCCGCCGGCCAGCCTACCGAGGCCGTCTACATCTTCACCCACATGCTTCGCAAGCTCACCGCCGCACACCATCCCGAGCACATCGCGGCGGTTTTCGAGAGCGAAGCCCCGACCTTCCGCGACCTCGAGTTCGCCGGCTACAAAGCCAACCGCGCCGAGACCCCGCCCGAGCTGATCCAGCAGATCGCTCCCATCCGCCGCCTCCTCGAGGCCCTGCGCATTCCCATCCTCGAATACCCCGGCTTCGAGGCCGACGACGTCATCGGCGCCCTGGCCCGCCGCGCGGAAGCCTCTGGCTTGGACGTGGCCATCGTTTCGAGCGACAAGGACCTTCTCCAGCTCGTCGACGACCACGTCTCCATGCTCAACCCCACCCAGGACGACCTCTGGTACGACCCCGCGAAGGTCCAGGAAAAGATGGGCGTTGCGCCATCCCAGGTGGCCGATCTGCTGGCCCTCAAGGGCGATGCGGTCGATAATATCCCCGGAGCCCCCGGCATCGGCGACAAAGGCGCGCGCGACCTCATCCTGCGCTTCGGCTCGGTCGAGGCGGCCCTTGAGCGCGCCGCCGAACTCGGCGACAAGGGCTACGGCAAGCGCTACCGCGAAAGCTTGCAGCAGAATCGCGACCAGATTCTCCTCAGCAAACGCTTGGCCACCATCGACACCACCGTCCCCATCGAGTTCAGCCCGGATGCCCTGCGCGCCCAGCCGCCCGACGCCGCCGCCCTCGCCTCGCTTTACAAGGAACTCGAGTTCTTCAGCCTGCTCAACGAACTGAAGCCCGCTCAGGACGCCGTCGAGCGCGACTACCAGACCTTCGATTCCGCCGCCGCCCTGGACGCCTGCCTCGCTTCCATCCCCTCCGCCGCCCCCGTCGCCGTCTCCATAGGCGCCGTCGCGCCCGACCTCTTCGCCGCCCAGGATGAACCCGCCTTCGCCCTGGCCTGGCAGCCCGCCCAGGCCCGAGCCATTCCCCCCGCGCTCGCCGATCAATTGCGCCCCTGGCTCGAGGACCCCGTCCGTCCCAAGATAGCCCACGACGTCAAGCAGGCCATCCTCTCTCTCGGCCACCAGGGCATTCAGGCCCGCGGTTTCCTCCACGACCCCATGTTGTACGCCTTCCTGCTCAACGCCGATCCCACCGCCTGTTCGCTCGAGTCCCTCGCCCAGCGCTATCTCGACCGCCGCCTCGAATCCTCGCTCGAGCACCGCGCCGATTGCACTCTGGAGCTCGCCCGCCTGCTCGGCCGCCAGGTGGACGAGCGCGGCTTCCGCCAGCTCTACGAGACCATCGACCTGCCCCTCGCCCCCGTGCTCGCCCGCATGGAGCGCACCGGCATCCGCATCGACCCCGCCGAGCTGCGCCGCCTCTCCGCCTCCATGGAGACCGAAATCCAGCGCCTCACCGCCCAGATCTACGCGCTAGCCGGCAAAAGCTTCAACCTCAATTCCCCGCAGCAGCTCGGCAAGATCCTGTTCGAGGACCTGCACCTGCCTGCGCCCGCCCGCCACGGAAAAGGCAAAGCCCTCTCCACCGCCGCCGACGTCCTCGAGGAGCTGGCTCCCTCCCACGACATCGTCCGCCAGGTGCTCGAATACCGCCAGCTCGCCAAACTCAAGGGCACCTACGTCGACGCACTGCCCGCCCTCATCGATCCGCGCACCGGCCGCCTCCACACCAGCTTCAACCAGACCGGCGCCGCCACCGGCCGCCTCTCCTCTTCCAACCCCAACCTCCAAAACATTCCCATCCGCACCGAGCTGGGCCGCGAGATTCGCGCCGCCTTCCTCCCCCACGACGGTTGGAAGCTGGTGGTCGCCGACTACTCGCAAATCGAGCTCCGCCTGCTGGCCCATTTCTCGAAATGCTCCGTGCTCGTCGAGGCCTTCCGCCACGGCGAGGACATTCACACGCGCACCGCCGCCGAGGTGTTTGGCGTCCCGCCCCTCATGGTCACGCCCGAGCTGCGCCGCCGCGCCAAAGCCGTCAACTTCGGCATCGTTTACGGATTAAGCGCCTTCGGCCTGGCCGCCCAGCTCGGCATCTCGCGCCCCGAGGCGCAGTCTTACATCGATGGCTACTTCGCCCGCTACCCCGGCGTCCGCCGCTTCATCGATTCCACCATCGCCCAAGTCCGCCGCACCGGCGCGACCAAAACCATGTTCGGCCGCGAGCGCCCCATCCCGGATATGGACAGCGCCAACGCCAACGCCCGCGGTTTCGCCGAGCGCACCGCCGTCAACACGCCGCTCCAAGGCACCGCCGCCGATCTCATCAAGCTGGCCATGATCCGCATCGACGCCGCCCTCGCCCAGCGCGGTCTCCAGACCGCCATGTTCCTCCAGGTCCACGACGAGCTGCTCTTCGAATCCCCGCCCAGCGAGCTCGACGAAATCCGTACGCTAGTCAAATCCGAAATGGAAAACGTCGCCCAGCTCGAAGTCCCCCTCATCGCCGACGTCGGAAGCGGCCCCAACTGGCGCGACGCCAAGTAGGGCCATTCACCCCGCATTTCCATTTCGAGCAGTCGCCGATCCAGGAGGGCAAACAGGTGCAGAATGAAGGCCACCCAGTATCCCAATACGGTAAACTTGGGCGATAGGAGGGGAACATGCAAAGGCCGTGTTTCGTGCGTTACCTGTACAACCGCTGGGTGTTCCTGGCAATCGGCCTGGCGGGGCTAGGCAACATCATTCTGCTGGTGTATCGGTTTGCCGTGCTTGGATTCCTGAGTTATGCTCCCGAGCATATAGCGGCCGGTCTGTTCAGCCTTGTTACTTGCGTGCTCGCCTTCGGCATCTTCGTGGATCTCAGCTTGAAGAATCCGGACCGAGACAAACGGTAGATGGCGACGCTGTTGGTGGTAGATGACGAACGGCCGATCCTGAAGCTCATCGCAACTCTGCTCCGTTCCGAGCACTCTGTCATCACCGCCGAAAGCGGAATCGAAGCCCTCGCAATCTTCGAGTCCTACCCCAACCAGTTTGATCTCATAGTGACGGACGTGACCATGCCAGGCATGTCTGGATTGGAGTTGGTGGCGCGGCTGGAGGCGCTCCACCAGCGCCGGCTGCCTGTGCTCTTTGTAACCGGCGCCTCCGATTATCCTATTGATCCGGACCGGACGGTGCTGCTCAAACCGTTCACGCCCGCTGCACTGAAGGCCGCAATTCAACAGGTGCTTCAGGCGCACAAAGACTGATCCGCGCCCTACGCCGCCTCCGGCGCCCACATCCCAATCCCCCGCACCGCCGCGCTACTTGCCGAACCAGACCAGGATGTCCACCTCGCTGCCGGTCTCCTCGTCGAGTGGTTCGACCTTGGGCGCGACCCCGAGTTCGGCCCTGAGCCGCCGCGAGATCTCCCGCGCGGCCGGCTCCGCGAGCTTCTGGTAATAGATGCCGAGACCGCGCGCGTCCGGATTGAGATCGTGGGCGGCCTCCACCACCTGATAGCTGCCTTTCTCGATTGCCGCCTTGCCCCGCTCCATGGCGTCCGTAGTGGTGTTGGTACTAAGGAAGACGCTGTACGGCCGCTTCGAGCCGATGCGACACGAAATCGGCTCCTCGGAGCCGGTGCGGTATAGATCAACCGCCTCCACGCCGGCGTCCACCACGAACGCCAACTCGAAGTGGATCTGCCCGGGACCGGCATCCGCCTGGGCGTCGTCGCCCAACGCGAAAGACACGACGCTTGCGCTTCCAGCCTCGGCCACGGCGATCCCCTCGCACTTGGACCGGTTCTCCACTGCGCCGCCATGGCGGTAGGTCAGAACAAAATCCTCGCCGCGCAGCGTCGTGCTGGCCGGCAGTCTGGCCGTCAGAACCAGAATCAACATGCGGCTCTTGGCGATGTCCTCCGCTCCTGCGAAGCTCGCCACGGTCTTGATGCCCGTGGAAAAGAAGTGGCTCACGATGGTGGCGTCCTGGAGATCGACGGCCGGCGCCGCCTGTCCCATGGAAGCCAGCCACGGGCATAAAAGCAAGCCGCAGAGCCCCGCACGGCTCGCGAAAGCGAATGAGTTCATTGAAGTTCCTTCCTGGGACCCTATCCCGCCTCCCGCACCCAAACCCCGCTCCCCCGCATCGCCAGGTTCGCGATGTGCCCCGCATGCGCCGCCGACACGCCCACCTCCACCGGAGCGTTCGGCGTCGCCCGCGTGCGCACGCACTCCAGCCAATTCTCCAGGTGGTCGATGGCGCCATCCCGCACGGTCTTCTCCTTGAGCTTCGCCGGAGGAGGCGTGAACGCATCGGTGTAGCCCGTAATCTCCCCGTACACCTCGAACCCGCTGCGGTGCAGCCGCATCGCCGCTTTGGTCCCCCGGATCATCATCCCGCCGCCTTCGATGTAACCCAGCAGCGCGCAATCGAATTCCACCAGCGACTTCGAGTAAGTCAGTGCCGCGCTCATGGTGTCCGGAGTCTGCCTCCGTTGCAGCAGCGCCTTCACTCCCGAGCCCGTCGCCCGCAACGGTTTATCGTCGTCCATGTACCAGTGCGCCACATCCACCCAGTGCACGAACAGGTCCGTCATCGCGCCGCCGCCGAAATCCCAATACCAGCGCCAGTTCTCGTACTGGTCCCTATCGAACGGACGCTCCGCCACCGATCCCAGAAACCGCTTCCAGTCCAGTTTGGCAATGTCCAGCCCTGGCCCGATGTCCGGGTTCGCGGTGTGGTTCTGATACCAGTAGGTCCGAATCAGTGTGACCTGGCCCAACCCGCCCGAGGCGATCAAATCCTTGGCGTGCGCGTAGTGCTTCCAGCTCCGCTGTTGCATGCCCGTCTGCACCACCCGCTTGGATTCCCGAACCGCCCCCAGCAGCGGCTCTTCCTCGGCCAGCGTATGTGTAACCGGCTTCTCGCAGTACACGTCTTTCCCCGCCCGCACCGCGTCGATGGTGATCGGCACGTGCCAGTGGTCCGGCGTCCCGATGACGACCGCGTCCACGTCCTTCCGGTCCAGCACCTCCCGGTGATCCAGGTAGTCTTTAGCCGCCGGTGCGAACTTGGCCTTGGCCGCCAGGCGATGCGGTTCGTACACGTCGCACACGGCCACGATCTCGTTCCCCCCGATCCGCCCCAGCAGATCCATCAGGTACTTGCATCGCTCGCCCGTGCCGATGGCGCCTACTCGGATTCGATCGTTGGCCCCCCAAATCCGGCCGTAGGACGCCGCCGTCGCGAGCGCCGCCCCAAGGAATCCCCGCCGGTTCGTGGCGCCTTCCGGCAAGCTCAATAGTGACATCGCAATCTCCTCCCACTCAGCCTACCGCAACCAGTCCCGCGCCGCCTCCGGCCCTGCTCACTTCGTAAGTTCCACTTTCCGCGCACCGGCCGGCGGGACGAACTTGAAAAGTGCGTCGGGGAGCGGCTCGTTGAGCTTGATCGTGGTGTACACCGTGCTCGAGCCGCCGTGGTCCTCGCGCAAAACGCGGTAGCGCCCCTTCTCGACCCACCAGGTGTAGGCCGGTTTCCCTTCCTCTTCCGAAAACGTCACCACGTAGCACTGCGCCTTCGCCCCGCCGAATTCGATCGCCTCTTCCCGAACCAATTTGGCCCCGGCGGCGTACTCCGCGGCGCCGCGGTACCGGATCGTCATGAACCGATCCATGGCTTCCGGCCGCGCATCTCCCAGATCGCCTGGGGCGTCCTCCCTCAATTCGCTGGCCGGTATCGACAGGTATTGATTCGATTCGGGCTGGTAGAACCACAGCGCCGAGCCGTCATGAACGGCCACCGCTCCGCTGGAGCCCGATGCGCCCGCCAGCATGCCCGGAATCGCCCCCTCCATGCGATACCGATTGGGAGCCTGGAAGGCAAACCGCATGTGGCCAGTCGGGCCTGTGCCGTTTCCGCCGGCATAAAGCCTGGCCGCCAGCTCGTATTGCGACGCTGCCTTGTAAGTCTCGCCGACCTTTTTCAGAATCCCCGCCACATCCGGCTGCGTTTGCGCCGCTGCCGCGCTCAGCAGCCATCCCAACACTCCGCACCCAATCGCCCGTCGCATCCCAAGCCTCACTTCACTGGCATGTACAGCCGGTCGTCCCCCCAGAATAAGACCGCGCCATCCTCCGCCGCCGTCACTTCCCCGACCTCGGCCCCCAGAGGCATCTCGTACGCTTCCCACGTCACGCCGCCATCCAGCGTTCGGAAGCCCGGCATCGGGCTAGGCTGCCCCAGCCTGGTGGCTACCGCCCATCCACGTTTGCGATCGATGAACCGCAGAGCGTGTATCCTGACCAGCCGCCCGTGCCACCGCGGCGACTCCAATTGCCGCCAGCTCGCCCCGCCGTCGGTTGTGCGGAATAAGTCGCCCTCCACGCTCCACCACCCGTACTCCGCGTCCACCAGCCGGCCGGCAGTCGCATGAAAGGTGTTCGGCCCCATCTCCGCCAGGCGCAGTTCCCTGGTATTCACGTCGCTAGCGTAGCTGGATTTGTGCCAGCTCTCCCCGCCATCCCGCGTATAAAGTGTCGTGTTGAACTCAACCGAAAGCCCGTGCAGGGCATCCGCGAAATCCAGCTTGTACGGCAAGGCCTTGATGTCCGGGTACGCCTTCTGTTTCCACGTCCGGCCGCCATCGTCGCTCCGAAACAGCACCGGAACGTACACCGAGTGTTCTCCGGCGATGCGGTATTGGATGAGTTCGTGCAACGGGTCTCCCGGCGTCTCTCGCATACCCAGGACAAACCCGGTTTTCAGCGTGGCAAACCGAATGTCGTACACCACGCACTGCGGAAGCCTTAGCTCCGTCCACGTTCCGCCCCCGTCGTGCGTCCAGTAGAACGAATCGCCGCCCGTTCCTACCCATCCGTTCCTCGCGTCCAGGAACTGAAAACGGCGGGGATCGTAGACCGGCGTCTGTACGCGAACCCAATTCCTTCCGCCATCCGCGCTGCGGTAGAGGTCATGTGCGGTACTGCACCACCCGGCATTCGCCGAGACGAATTGCACCGCCGTGGAATCCCGCGGCAACAGCCCCACCAGCCGCAACGCCGGCGTCTGCTGCCCCGCCGCCGCCCCCATCCACATGCAGGCCCCAAATAGCGCCAGTCTCCGCATAACGCTTGTAGCTTACAACATTGCCGCCTCCCTTCGCGTCACGGCCCCACTCGCAATCTATCTCCCAACCACGCAACTACATGCCGAATTCCACGCCGCCCAGCCCCGCCGCCCCATGTTCCTCTTGAATCGAGAGGACACTTTATGTCCAGCGACAAACAGACCCAGGCCGACCGCCAGAACGCCAAGCGCACCACCGGCCCCCGAACCCCTGAAGGTAAAGCCCACGCCTGCCTCGACGCCGTCCCCCACGGTCGCCAGACCCGCCGCACGCCTCCAGCAGCTGCATGGCCGCCACGCTGTCCCCCACGCCACCCAACCGAAAAGTCCCCCAAACGAGGGTTTCCCGAACGAACCCACCATGGACCCTATCCTCAAGAAATCACGCCACTTTCCTCTCCAAGAACGAACCCATGACGAACCCATCCGCTCCCCTCCAACCACCCTCCGCCGCTCGGCCGGTCGGCCTAACGGCGTGCGCCCAGTTCCTCGCCCAGCCCAGCGCCAAACGAACCCAAATTCCGCCGCCACGAATCGCGCTTCGAGCGCTGCGAACCACCCCTAGCCCCCGCGCCAAACGAACCCAATTCCCGCCTCCATCCCCTCCGCGCCGGCGCTCTCCCACCCATCCACAAGCGCCGCGTTCTGCGACATCTCCCCCGCCGCTGGGCGATTTCACCCAGGAGGCCCCTCCGCCCGGCCCGCGCCGCTCGGCTTCGGCCTCCCATCCTCAGCAGTTTAGGCGCACCTTCCTGGCCCAGCCCCATGGCAAGCCGCGTGCTCCTGCTGACTGGCTGGCAGACGGCGATAGCTGGGCTACCCGCCCACCCCAATCCAGGACCCGGAAGTCCTATACTAGGATTTAACCTCAGTCGCTCCGTGGGGCGGACGCACGGTTCGCGCCACCATAAGGAATACTCCAAAAGAAGACCGAAATCTAATGACCAGACCAACAGTAACCATCGATGGGAACGAAGCCGCGGCCTACTCGGCGTACCACGTCAGTGAAGTCTGCGCGATCTACCCGATTACCCCCTCCTCCAACATGGGCGAGTGGGCGGACGAATGGGCCGCCAAGGGCAAACCGAACATCTGGGGCTCCGTCCCCACCGTCATCGAGATGCAGAGCGAAGGCGGTGCTGCGGGCGCGTTGCACGGCGCACTGCAGGCCGGTGCGCTGGGCGCCACCTTCACCGCCTCCCAGGGACTGCTCCTGATGATCCCCAACATGTTCAAGATCGCCGGAGAACTCACCGCCGGCGTCATTCACGTCAGTGCCCGCGCCGTGGCCGCCCACGCTCTCTCCATCTTCGGCGACCACAGCGATGTCATGGCCTGCCGCCAGACCGGATTCGCCCTGCTCGCTTCCAACTCCGTCCAGGAAGCCATGGACACGGCGCTCATCGCCCACGCCGCCTCCCTCCAGTCGCGCCTTCCCTTCCTCCATTTCTTCGACGGCTTCCGAACCTCCCACGAAGTGGACAAAGTCGAGGAGCTGACCAAGGACGACATGTGCGCCATGATCGACAACGATCTGGTGCGCGCCCACCGCGCCCGCGCCATGTCCCCCGACCGCCCCGTCCTGCGCGGCACCGCGCAGAATCCCGACGTCTTCTTCCAGGCCCGCGAGACCGTCAACCCCTTCTACAACGCCTGCCCCGCCATCGTGCAGAAGGTCATGGACAAGTTCGCCGCCCTGGTGGGCCGCCAGTACAAGCTCTTCGATTACGTCGGCGCGCCGGATGCCGAGCATGTCCTCATCCTGATGGGCTCCGGAGCCGAAGCCGCCCAGGAGACCGTCGAGTACCTGAACGAGCGTGGCGCCAAGCTGGGCGTTCTCAAGGTCCGCCTTTTCCGCCCCTTCTCAGTCGATCACTTTATCGCGGCTCTGCCCGCCACCGTGAAGAGCATTGCCGTCCTGGACCGCACCAAGGAACCCGGCGCATCCGGCGAGCCGCTTTATTGCGACGTGGTCACCGCCATCGCCGAGTCCGTTTCCGCCGGCACGGCCCCCTTTGCTTTCCCCAAGATCATCGGCGGCCGCTACGGTCTTTCCTCCAAGGAATTCACCCCGGCCATGATTAAGGCCGTCTTCGACGAGCTGGACAAACCCAGCCCCAAGAACCATTTCACGGTCGGCATCGATGAGGACGTCACTCACACCAGCCTGGCCTTCGACCCCAGCTTCTCCACCGAGCATCCCAAAACCGTGCGCGCCATGTTCTACGGCCTCGGCTCGGATGGCACCGTCGGCGCCAACAAGAACTCGGTCAAGATCATCGGCGAAGATACCGACAACTACGCCCAGGGCTACTTCGTCTACGACTCCAAGAAGGCCGGCGCCATCACCATTTCCCACTTGCGTTTCGGCCCCAAGCCGATCCACTCGACTTACCTCATCAACCAGGCCAGCTTTGTCGCCTGCCACCAGTTCTCCTTCCTCGAGCGCTACGACATGCTGCGTTCGGCCGCGCCCGGCGCCGTTTTCCTGCTCAACAGCCTGTACGGCCCCGACGAGGTTTGGGACCACCTGCCGCGCGCCGTCCAGCGCCAGATCATCGAGAAGAAGCTGAAGTTCTACGTCATCGACGGCTATAAGGTCGCCGGCGTGGCCGGCATGGGCAGCCGCATCAACACCATCATGCAGACCTGCTTCTTCGCCATCAGCGGCATTCTGCCCCCCGACGAAGCCATCGCCGCCATCAAGAAGGCCATCTACAAGACCTACGGCAAACGCGGCGAATCCGTGGTGCAGCGCAACTACGCCGCTGTGGACGCGGCCCTGGCGCATCTCCATGAAGTTCCGGTTCCCGCCCAGGTCTCGAGCGCCTTCGATATGCGCCGCGCCGTCCCCGTCGAAGCCCCCGAGTTCGTCCAGAAGGTGATCGCCGCCATCGTCTCCGGCGACGGCGATTCGCTCCCGGTGAGCGCCTTCCCCGTCGACGGAACCTTCCCCACCGCCACCGCGCAGTGGGAGCGCCGCAACATCGCCCTCGAGGTCCCGGTCTGGGACGAGGCCCTCTGCATTCAGTGCGGCAAGTGCGTGCTGGTCTGCCCCCACGCCACCATCCGCGCCAAGGTCTACGATTCGCGCGAGCTGGAGGGCGCTCCGGCGTCCTTCAAGTCCGCCCCAGCCCGCTGGAAGGAATTCAAGGAGCTGAAGTACTCCCTGCAAGTCGCTCCGGAGGATTGCACCGGCTGCGCGCTCTGCGTCGAGGTCTGCCCCGTCAAGAGCAAGACCGAGGTCAAGCGCAAAGCCATCAACATGGAGCCTCAGCCCGCTCTCCGCGAGCAGGAGCGCGTCAATTGGGAATTCTTCCTCAAGCTGCCCGAGACCGACCGCAAGGCCCTCAGCCTGGCCCAGGTCAAGGATTCCCAGTTACTCCGCCCGCTGTTCGAATTCTCCGGAGCCTGTGCCGGCTGCGGCGAAACGCCCTACATCAAGCTGATGACCCAACTGTTCGGCGACCGGGCCATTTGTGGGAACGCCACCGGCTGCTCGTCCATCTACGGCGGCAATCTGCCCACCACGCCTTACGCCGTCAACGCCGAAGGCCGCGGTCCCACCTGGTCCAACTCCCTGTTCGAAGATAACGCCGAGTTCTCTCTCGGCATGCGTCTGGCCATCAACCAGCAGAGCGCCTATGCCAAGGAGGTGGTCAAGCGGCTGGCTTCCTCCATCGGCGACGATCTCGCCACCGCCCTCCTCAACGCCGATCAAACCGGCGAGAAGGGCGTCGAAGAGCAGCGCGCCCGCGTGGCGGCCCTCAAGGCCAAGCTGCAAGGCGCCGCGGCTCCTGAAGCGCGCAACCTGCTGGCCGTCGCCGACATGCTGGTCAAGAAGAGCGTCTGGGCCATCGGCGGCGATGGTTGGGCCTACGACATCGGCTACGGCGGCCTCGATCACGTGCTCGCTTCCGGCGAGAACGTCAACATCCTGGTGCTCGACACCGAGGTCTACTCCAACACCGGCGGCCAAATGTCCAAGGCCACTCCGCTCGGTGCGGTCGCCAAGTTCGCTTTCGGCGGCAAGCCCCGTCCCAAGAAGGACCTGGCCATGATGGCCATGAGCTACGGCAGCGTCTACGTGGCGCGCGTCGCCTTCGGCGCCAACGATATGCAGACCATCAAGGCCTTCCTCGAGGCCGAGGCCTACAACGGGCCGTCCCTGCTGGTCTGCTACAGCCACTGCATCGCGCACGGCTACGACCTCATCCACGGCCTGGACCAGCAGAAGGCCGCCGTCCAGTGCGGCTACTGGCCGCTGGTCCGCTACAATCCCGATCTCGTCAAGCTGGGCAAGAATCCGCTGCAATTGGATTCCAGGGCCCCCTCGCTCCCGCTCGACAAGTACATCTACAACGAAACTCGCTTCTCGATGCTGCGTCAGAGCCAGCCCGAGGTCGCCAAACACCTCCTGGGTCTGGCCGAGGAGGATGTCGCCAAGCGCTGGCGCCTCTACGATTACATGGGCGCTCAGCCCGGCCATGCGCCCGAAGCTCCAGCCACGCCGGTGGCCACCGAACCCAAAGAGGAGAAAAAGTAATGGACCTCTCGACGAAATACCTCGGACTCACTCTCAAGAATCCTCTGGTCGCCGCCGCCTCGCCGCTCAGCGAGGACCTCGACAAGATCCGCAAGCTCGAGGATGCCGGCGCCTCCGCCATCGTCCTGGAGTCGCTCTTCGAAGAGCAGATCGACGTCGATAGCTACGAGCTCGACCGCCATCTCTCGGGCGGCGCCGAGAGCTTCGCCGAAGCGCTCTCCTATTTCCCGGATCTCTCCACCTACAACACCGGCCCGGATGGCTACCTCGAACAGATCGCCAAGGCCAAGGCGGCCGTCAAGATCCCCATCGTCGCCAGCCTGAACGGCGTCTCCTCCGGCGGCTGGATCCGCTACGCGAAGAAGATGGAGCAAGCCGGCGCCGACGCCCTCGAGCTCAACATCTACACCATTCCGACCGACCCCGATGCCACCAGCATGCAGGTCGAGCAGGCCTACGTCACCCTGGTGAGCGATGTCGCCTCCAGCGTCGGCATTCCGGTCGCCGTGAAGCTCGCTCCCTACTTCACCACCCTGGCTGGCCTCTCCCACCGCCTCGTCGAGGCTGGCGCTAAAGGTCTGGTCTTCTTCAACCGTTTCTACCAGCCCGATTTCGACCTCGAAGCTCTCGAGGTTCTCCCCAGCCTCAAGCTCAGCACCCAGTACGAGTTGCTGCTGCGCCTTCACTGGGTCGCCATTCTATCGGGCCGCGTCCAGACCGATTTCGCCATCACCGGCGGCGTCCACACCGCCCAGGACGTCCTCAAGTCCATGATGGCCGGCGCACAGGTCGTCGAGATCGCCTCGGCGATCCTTAAGAACGGCATCGGCTACCTCAAGACCATCGAGAACGATCTCATCGCCTGGATGGTCGAGCACGAGTACGAGTCCATCCAGCAGATGCAAGGCAGCATGAGCCAGCGTTCGGTCGCCAACCCGAACGCCTTCCTGCGCGCCAATTACCTCAAAGTCCTCAGCTCCTACGCTCTCAAAGCGTAACCACTCCGAGCGGGGCGTGGCCGCGCGGTCACGCCCCGTTTCCTGCCCGCCGCGCTCCAGCGGCCGCGCAATTCGGCCGGTTGACAGCGTGCGGCGTAAGAAGGTACCATTTCCGCAACCTGAGGTTTCGACCATGAATCAGCCATTCCGTCCCCTTTCGTCACCGTTCGTGCCCGATGGCGGCGCCGACTGGCGCAACGAGGCCGACAGCCGGATCGAGCGTTTCCGCAAAGGCGACCTGGTGGTCGAAGTCCGCGGCCACGACGGGGCGCCATTGAAAGACGCCCGCGTCGAGTACCGGCTCAAGCGCCACGGTTTCCTGTTCGGCACGGCCGTCGCGCACGCTCCCTTTGCCGATATCGGCGACGACGGCCGGCAATACCGGCAGTTCATCCTCGACCATTTCAGCGCCCTGGTCTGCGAGAACGAGATGAAGTGGTACTTCACCGAGGTCGAGCGCGCCCGCGAGGACTACGCGCCCGCCGACGCGTTGCTCGCCTTTGCCGAGCAGAACGGCCTGGCGATGCGTGGCCATTGCCTGTTCTGGGAGCAGGAGGGGTGGGTCCAGCCCTGGGTCAGGGCGCTCGACCAGAGCGGCCTGCGTGCCGCCATGGAGCGCCGCCTCACAGCCACAGTGAACCGCTATGCCGGCCGGCTGGTGTCGTGGGACGTCAACAACGAGTTGCTCGACAATGCGTTCTATCGCCAGCGGATAGGGCCGGACGCGACCGCGTGGATGTTCAAAGAGGCGGCGCGGCTCGATCCCAAGACGCCGCTTTTCGTGAACGAGTACGGAATCCTCGGCCAGCGGGAGAAGACCGAACGGTACCTGGAGTTGATTCGCGATCTCCGGGCGCGTGGCGCCCAAGTTGACGGAATCGGTATCCAGTCGCACGACAGCGATCGCCTCGTTCTCGATGGCCATACGGTGCTCCACCCTGGGGAACGGCCTCATTGGGAGCTCAGCACTCCGCTCACGGCGGAGGCGTTTCTCGCGACGCTCGACCGGCTCCATGCCGAGACCGGGCTGCCGATCCATCTCACGGAGATCAGCGCGAAGTTCCCGGACGCCAACCGGCGCGGGGACCTTCTGGAGATGCTCTTCCGGCTCGGGTTCAGCCATGAGGCGGTTGAGGCGATCATGCTGTGGGGCTTTGGCGCAAAGACGCACTGGATGGGGCCCGAGGCGGCGCTTATGAACGCGGATGGAACGTTGAATGCCGCCGGCGACCGGATCAGCCGTCTTCTGCGCGACGAATGGTCGACGCGGGGAGACGGCGCGACCGGCGCCGACGGCTGCCTCGCCTTTCGCGGCTTCTACGGCAGCTACGAGATGGTCGTCCGCGCCCCGGGCCGCCGCGAGATCGTGCAGGAAGTCCGCCTGACGAAATCCGCGCCGGCCTCCGTCGTCGAACTCACCGAGTAGCTGGGCGCCGGCAGGCGATCTCCGAGCGCCTCGATCAGAATCCGCTTCCCGGCTCCGTTGCGCAATTTCCACGGGTAGGGAATCGCGGTTGCCAGCTCCGCGAGAACGTGATCGAGCATGGGGCAACGCACTTCCAGCGACGCCGCCATGGAAGCGCGATCCACCTTCACCAGCATGTCGCCCGTCAACTGGGCGGTCGCTTCGAAGTACATCGCCTGGGTCATGACATCGTCCCCGGAACCGGTCAGAGAGTCCGGCAATGTTCGCGCCAGAAACTCGACATCGGCCTCCATCATCCACTCGGGCTGGAGCACCCGCTGCCGGAGGAAGTATGGGGTGGTGTGAAGCTCGAAATAGCGGGCCAGGCTCGAGGGAGCGCCGAGCATGCGGAGGTGGTTCTTTCCGTAAGCGGAGTAGGGCAACATCGCGGCTGCCGCCGTCAGCCACGGTCCGACTGGCCGCGGAATCCGGTCCGGAGCCCGGTATTTCTCAATCTCGAGGAAACTGGTGTAGCCGCCGAACATCTCGTCGCCTCCGTCGCCGCTGAGCGCAACCTTTACGTGGCGGGCCGCAAAGTCCGAAACGATGTAGGTGGGTATCGCGGAAGAATCTGCAAACGGCTCATCGAAGTGCCCCACTCGTTTCGCGACCAGGTCGACCGAATCCGGGCGGACGACAATTCCGCGATGCTGCGTTCAGTATTTCTCCGCCACCATGCGGGCGTAAGGCAACTCGTTGAATTCGCTTTCCTCGAAACCAATGGAAAACGTGCGTACCGGCTCGGAGGACTGCAGCGACATGGACGCCACTACCAGGCTGGAATCTATCCCCCCGCTGAGGAACGCCCCCAGGGGGACATCGGCCTCCATGCGGATACGGACAGCTTCGTCGAAGATCCCGCGAATTCGCTCTTGCGTTTCGTTCTTCTCTACGCCCGGGGCGGTCCTGCCGGCAAACGGCGGCAAACGCCAATAGCGTACCCTTTCGAGCTGGCCTCCGACCCGATAGCGAAGCCAGCATCCCGGCATCAGTTTTCTCACGGCGCGGTACGGACTGGAAGGATCCGGGATATAGCCGAACAGGAAGTACAGACGCCAGGCCTCTTCATCGGTTTCCAGCGGGACCCCCGCAGCGCGCAGACACTTCAACTCGCTGGCGAAGTAGAGGCCTCCGGGGAGTTCCGCATAATACAGCGGCTTCTTCCCAAAACGGTCGCGGGCCAGCAGCACCTCGCGGCGGCGTGCGTCCCAGATACAGAAGGCGAACATGCCCCGCAAAGAAGCCAGGCCATTCACCCCTTCTGCTCGTAGAGATGGACCAGCGTCTCGGTATCGCTGTTGGTGCGGTAGCGGTGTCCCTGGCCTTGAAGCCGTTTCCGCAATTCTCGATGGTTGTAGATTTCTCCATTGAACGCTACCCACACGGAATCGTCTTCATTCGAGAGCGGCTGATGGCCGGCGCCGAGGTCGATGATGCTGAGACGACGGATGCCGATGCCGCATGGCCCGTCTGTGTAAGTCCCTTCGTCGTCCGGCCCCCTGTGGCGGATACGACCGCACATCGCGCCGACGACCGATGCCTGCGCCGTGCAACCCTCGCGCAGAAGAAAACCCACAATTCCGCACGTCACCCAGACTGTAGCACTCCACGGGACCAGCGATCTGCCGGCGTGCGACCGCTGGAAGCGTTCGAATCTCAGTTTGAATTGCGCCACGACCCGCGCCGGACGGCCAGCCTGCCCGCTTGGCTCTCGGCTCCCAGGAGTCCAGCGAGCTTCGGCTGCCCACCGTCGCCGGCTGAGCGCTTGTGGCGCCCGTCCCATTATGTGCGCGCCGGTCCGATTCAGCGCCGGTTCGAGATGCTCCAGAGCGTGATTGCACGATACCGCTGCTCGGCTAAGCTATGCAACGCCTGTGTGCCCGCGATCTGCCGCCGCGCAAGATCGGGTTCCGGCCGGCGATTGACACCCTCGGCGAAGAGGCGGGACCCAGCCATACGCCGCGGAAACGATCCAACGCCTGGACAAGTCCGGATTCGAGGCGCCCGTGTGCGGCCTGTTCGACAGTGTTGAACACCCAGGCCCCTCAGCGGCCGGGGCGCGCACCGGGGCCGGGCGGAGTTCGCGATCCGGTCGGCTGCCAGAGGGGTTGCCGGGGCAGCAGCAGGTAGAAAACAGAGCAGAACGAAGCCGCGATGAGCACGAAAACGGTCCGTGCCGGAGAAGTGAGTCGCTTGAGCGGCGAACGATCGCTCAGAGCCAAGTCCAGCAAAATGAGTGAACAGAAGCCGGCTAGTCCGGCCAGGGCCAGAGTCCTCCAGTAGCCGGGAAGGCCGAAACTACCCGCCAGAACGAACAGCATCGCCCAAGGCAGCAGGAGCCGCCCAACCTTGTGAGACATGAAATGAATCCACATCCGGTTTTTCGGGCCCAACAGTTGGGGAAACCTGCCGATGGTCTGATACACACCGGCCAGCGTCCGCACCTTGCGGCGAAACTCGGATCTCAGCGAGGTCGTAGAGTCGTAGGCGCGGGCGCGGCTGTCGACAATCAGCCGATAGCCTTGAAAGAACGCGCCCAGGGGCAGGACCACGTCATCCAGAATCGTGTTCTTGGCCAGTGGAGCGGCCAGGGAGGCGCGCATTGCGTAGATGCAGCCGGTCGCCCCCATGATCGAATCGAGCCGGCTCTGGTGCTTGCGGATACACTTCTCGTAACGCCAGTATATCCCCACGTTCGCTTCTTCCAGCGTGCGGCCCTCCCGAATGACGAGTTCGCCGCTCACCACCCCGACCCGGGGATCGGCGAAGCACGAGACCAGGGCGCCGAGGCTGGCCCGATCCAGCTCCTGCCGCACGTCGGTAAAGAGCAGGATCTCGCCGGTGGCACGCCGCAGGCCCTCGTTGAGCGCCGCCGCCTTGCCGCCCCGCGGAAGAGAGACCAGCTCGACGGCCTGCGATGCGAAGCTGCGCACGGCTTCCTCGGTTCCGTCATCGGAGCCGTCCGAGATCACCAGAACCTGCACCAGGTCCCGCGGGTAGTCCAGGCCGAGTATCGAACGCAGTTTGCGGTCAATCCAGGCGGCGCCGTTGTGAACGGGCAGCAGGATGGTCACGCGCTTGGACTGGGGCTCCGTCGAAACCGGCGCCGTCCGGAAACGCGAGAGCAAGGCCAGGAGCACGGGGTAGCCGAGCACCACATAGACGGCGAACGTCAGGCCGAACACAAATGCCGCGACGCTCAGCGTGCCCGGCAAGCTTCCTCCTTCTCCACCAACTCCGAGCACCCGCGCCAGCCTTCCGTTGGGCGGAAGGAAAGTCCGGCCGGCGGCGAGATCCCGGCGGAGCACAGCTCGTGCCCGTTCAGGAGCATGATGAGGCGCGCATGCACCCATTCGGCGGCGGCCGGGTTCAGCGCGCGGATGGCGGCAAGATCGGCCGCCTGCAAAGTGCGCTGCTGGGCATCCATCAAGAGCGCTTTGCCGACGCCCTCACGGCGCCAACGGCGTTCCACCACCGGACGCGCGGGCAGTATGATCGGAATCCAGCGTCCTGCCAGACCCTTCGTCAACCGCTCCGGCGCCTCCTCGTGCGTCACCGGGCTCACGGAGAGTGGAGAAGACCGCGATGGCATCATCCACGATGCCCAGGTTCGTTTGGGATGCGCAATTGGCTTGGCAAATCCGCGACCGATCCCTGCACAAACGGCTCTTGGAAACTGGTTCCCGCCGATTCCGCGATATCCAGCCCTATGTCATGCTCAACCACGTCCTGCAACGCACCGGCGCCGATTTCCAGGACAGGCTTCCCTGGAAGCCCGTATCGCCGCACAAACTCCGAAACCGGCGCGGATTGCGGCGATTTGGCGGGCGGGTTCGCTTTGGCGGCGAGATGGCCGATCTTGGCGCGGCTAGTCCAGGATGCGTGTTCGTAGAACAGCCTTGACGAGCCGCCGAGATTCGAACTGCCGGCCCGATTGGCATTCCACGGAAAGTGCACGAGCGTAAGCGCCCCCGAAGCCGCCGCAGTCCCGCAGGCGAAGATCACCAAACTTCGGAGCGGCCTTCCGACGCTCATGGCCGACAAAACACGGCCAACGCTTTGACAAAAACCAGCCATTTCAGTCGGGCCAGGCTTCTGGTTCGCTCGGCTAAGTTTCTATGGACCAAGCTTTCCAGCGCTGTTCTCCCGGAACAGATTCCTCTTGTAAGTATACTGCCGAACCGTTATCACCGACGTAGTAGCTGGTAGTGTCCGGACAACTCCCGACCACGCGGCCGGCTGCCGAGGGTTGCGCTACTGGTCGCGCGGGCAGCACGGCGTTCGTACAAACGGCACGGGTTGCCTTCGGCTGCCTGTTGGCGGCGGACGGCTTGGACTTGGGACCCTACCCGGCGGAGCAAGGCATGCTGTCCCGCCTCCGGGAACCGAAGGTGGCAGGTTACACACCACGCGGCAAATTGCGGACGTGCCGACCCAACCAGGCTTCACGAAACGGCGCAGGGCGGTGAGAGGGGTGGAATGTCACTTTGCTCCGAGAACTGGTTGTCGTGGGTAGGCTCTAGCGGCCGTTCCTCGGCGGGGACTCCCCGTAATCCGTACGTAAGGGGCGGCATGGTGCGGGCGGCAAACCGGAGCTCGTCGATGGGGCGGCTTGGAACCCGAGGGCGGTGGGAAGGATGCCGTCGGAGCGGGCGCAGTGGTCCTGAATCGGTCTCCCGCCTGGATGCAGACACCAGGCTCCGATTCGGAGAAAGCACCTCGGATAATCCGTGCGTATGAACGCCGCTCACTGTCCCGGCCGCGTCAGCCGCCTGCCGGCGGCTGCAGCCAGCGCAGCGCTCCCTGCCTCCGGCTACCCGCCCCAGCGAGTTCCCGGCTCCACTGCGAAATGTTCTACGGACGGATCGGGGGCAGGGGGGCGCGCCAATTCAGGCGCCGGCGGCGCGTTCGCCGAGCAACGAACGAATGGCCTTGAGCAGCGCGGCCGGGGTGAAGGGCTTGTAGAGCACCGGCATGTCGCCGTCCCACTCCGCTCCCGCGAGACCCGACAGACAGAGGACCTTCAACTCCGGGTGCTTCCTGACGATCTGGTCAACCTCGGAAGGCAGGCCGTCGATCAGCAGAAGGTCGATCCCCGTGCGCTGCAGCTCGTACAAGCGCAGGGCCCGTTCGGCGCTGCGGGCGGAAAGAGCCGTTAGTCCGGCCCGGCTGAGAATCTCTCTTAGCAGACGCACTACCGACGGATCGCGTTCGACAACCAGAACCGTTGCCGGTGATCGGGAAGGCATGACTTCAAAAAAAACGCCCAAGTTGCGGCAGCCGCGCGGACCGTACCCGGCATCTTCGCACCGCCCGGCCTCCCCCGCAGGAGGCCGGGCTGGTGGGCCGCAACTTGGGGCCGCAAGAGCGATTCCGATCTATTAGTGTGTTTGGAGCGCCAGGCGTTTCACCAAAATTAGGAAGAATTGGGTTTTTTTGGCGGGCCGTTAGAAGGCCGGGAAGCGGGTGAATAGTTGAAAGGGGGCCCAATAGTAGGGCTTGCGGTACGGGCCGGCGGAGTGGAGCAGCTCGAGCTTGGCGTCGCGTAGGGCGGTAGAGGGGGCGCGGCCGGAGCCGAGGCCGGCGTAGAGGCGGTCCATGAGCGCCGCCGTGGAGCGGTCGTTGACGTCCCAGAGCCCGGCGATCACGTTGCCCGCGCCGGCTTGGAGGAAGGCCCAGGCGAAGCCGACCAGTCCTTCGCCGGAGTAGATTCGGGCGCCCGCTCCGCGGCAGGCGGATATGGTGACCAGCCGGGCCTGCAAGGGCAGGCCGACCACTTCGCGGGCGTAGAGCTTATAGGCCTCCCCCTGGCGGGACAGGACGACCGCGGATTCCAGCGGGTCTTCGCGATTGGCCGTGGCGTGAGCCGAAAAGTGGATGAGCGAGAAGCGGCCGGGATTGGCTTCTCGATAGGCGCCTGGCCAGGCAGCCGCGCCCGTCAGGAACAGGCTCGATGGCCCGGGGAACCTGCGCCGCAGATTCTCGACCTCGCTCGCGGCATCCGGAAGCGGAGGGTACTCGGCGGCGGCCGGGACGGGGTTGCCGATCAGGAGCAGGGAATCGCCATCGGAGCGCCGGCCCGGCTTGGCCGGTTCGAGGAGCGCGAGCGATGGCACAATGGCCAGCGTCACGTCTTCCAACCAATAATGGGGCGGTCCGGAGGGCGCGGGCAGCGCCTCGAGGTTCAGCTCGTGCAGCGCGCCATCCGTGGCCAAGACGACCTTCGAGCCAAGCGGGACCGACTTGGCCAGCGGCGCGAGCAGCAGCTCCGAGAGGCGGCGGCCCGCCGGGTTGGCGGTTTCGAGCGGGTCGCGAAGGCCCTGGATGGCCGTCGAGTAGGCTTCAACCGCCGCATTGAACTCGGCCTCGCCGGGCAGGCTGAGAACCTCGATCCTCCGCGGCGTCACCACCCAGGCGAAGGACCGCTGGGGGCCCAGCCACACGGAGACCAGCGTGGCGCCCAACGCGCGCGCCGTTTCACGAAAGTGTGCAGCGCCGGCGGGATGCAAGGCGGCCTCCAGCAGGCCCAGCTTCTGGGCGAGCATCCTGGCGCGAGACGACTCCACCACCTCGAGCGCGCGTTCGCTACGGCCGCGGTCCATCAGGAAGCCGACATAATCCCGATAAAAGCGCTTGGAACTCGAATGAAAGCTGAGTTTCGACTCGTCCCGAGCCAGCTCCTCGCGGCCGCGCTCGAAGGCCGCCAGAGCGGCCTGGTAATCCGCGTCCGCCGCGGACCAGCGCCCGGCGCGGGCATGGAGGTTGCCAAGCGCGGCGCGCGCCTCCCAGACGGCGTGCCGGTCCCCGGGATCGGAGACCGTTGTGGCCGTTTCTCGAAATCCCCGTTCCGCCGCGGCGAACTCGCCGTTCGCCGCCTGAATCTCGGCGCGGTGGAAGAGCGCCCAAAGGTTCAGACTGCGATCTCCGGTTTGCCGGGCCAATTCCAGCGCCTCCCGGTTGTAGCCGGCGGCGCGGGCCAAGTCCCCGGCGCCGAGCGCTACCTCAGTCAGACGCTCCAGCCAGCGTGCCGTCCAATCCCGCTCTCCTAGCTGCCGAGCCCCTGCCAGCGCCTGCCGGTAGTACAGCGTGGCATGGTAGGCATCGCCACGGCCGTCGACGGCCGCGTCGCCGAGCAGCCCCAGCCAGACCTGCCGGCGGTGTGCGTCCCCGATCTGCCCAGCCAGATCGGCCGCGCGAGAGAGCAATTGGGTGGACCGATCAAAATCGCCCAGCTCGTAGTAGCAACGCCCCAGATTGCCCAGGGTGTTGTCGGCGGAGACCCGTGCGCCGGCTTTCTCGGCCAGCAGGAGGGCCTGTTCGAGCCAGGGAAGCGCTTCATCGAATCGCGAGTTCCTCAGCAGATTGAATCCCAGCCCTCCGCTCGCGTTGGCCTGGAGGTACAGGTCGCCCTGAGCCACCGCGATATCAAGGGCTTTGCGATAGCTCTGGTCCGCCCCGGTGAGATCCCCCGAGAGGCCGAGCAGGTTTCCCAACCGCAGTTGGAGGTCGCCCGACAGAAACGGGCTTCCCGTAGCCGGGGCCAAGCTCGCGGCTTGCTCCAGCAATCGCCTGGGCTCGGCGAACTCGCCGAGCAGGGTCCTGGCCGAGGCCTGGTCCATCAACTGCCGGACCGCCGACTCACGAAACGCGGGATCGGCCGGCACGCGGCCATCGAGGAACGGGAGCGCTTCCCGTGCCTTTCCCTGCGCCAGAAGGACCTCGGCCTTAGCAATCCGAAACTGCCAGCAGGGCTTCGAATCCGGGCGCCCACACCACTGACGATAACCACGCTGTGCCAGAACGAGGGCGTGGTTGAGATTCCCGCGGCGAATTTCGAGGCGCACCTCGCGACATACGGTGTCGGGGGACACTCGTGGCTCGCCACAGCCGGCCAGCAAAGCAAAGAGCGGAAGGCAGGCGAGCGCTATCCCCCGCCGATGGGGGGCGGATTCCCGTTCCCGCCGCCGCCTCCGAGCCACAGGTCGCCCGCCTGCGGGCTGCCGAGCTCCAACCGCAGCATGGTCAGTTGTTGCGTGTACGGTGCGGCGTGCCACTCACCGAAGTATACCCGCCCGAAGTCCGGGTGGTGATGGTAGCCATTGCCGGTATCGTCGAACTTAAGCTGCGGATGCCGCCCCAGGGCGTAGTGGATCTTGCCCCGTTTCTCGGGGTGCTCGGGATGGTTCTTGCGAAACGTCTCGTAATCCGCGGCCTGGTGGGCCATGGCGTGATCCACGGTGACGTCGAAGAGCTGGCCGTCGATGGTCAGGTTGACGTACCGGCTCTCCTCGGTTCCGATGGAGACGCGGTCGGTCGAGAGCGTGTATTCCAGAGTCAGCTTGATGGTGACCTCATCGGCCTTAAGGACATTGGCCACGTTGATGTCGCGCACGGTGGAGAGCAGCACGGTTTTGTGCACTCCCGTAGCGCTCTCCGAACCGTCAATAGACATTTCGGCCGAAGAGTAAGAGAAGAGCAACCGGCCGGATTGCGGATCGGAGAGGCTGAAGGCTGGGGCGCGGGACGAGACACTCCCACCGCAGGCCGGAAGCACACAGACGCCCTGCGGCGCCAGGGGGTGGTCGATGGGCCGGGTAATTCGCCCGGCGACGGCAATTCCATTCGCGTTATAGATGAATTTCTGCATGCCGGTACCTTAGTTCAGTTGGATTGTGAAGCGGAAGCGGCCGAGTTCCACGGCCTTCGAGCCGCCGACTAGCCCGCGCAGGATGAGCGTGTATTCGCCGGGCTGAAAATGGGCGGCGGGGATGAGAACATTGAGCGGCGCTCCCGGTGAGGCGGGCGCCGGGACCGCGATCAAGAGCGGGTCGCCACCCAGGAGGGTGCATTCGAAGCTCGACCAGGCGCCGCCAGGCGGGACGTCCAGGGAAAGGCCCACCAACGAGGCGGCCTTGGGGACCTCGAGCACCTGCTCGTCGCCCCGCGCGACCGGACGCAAGACGAAGGCCGGGTAAGCCCGCGGCGCGGTGAGGCTCGCCATCTCCCGGTGCAGCCTGGGGAAGCGGAGCAACTCGTCGTAGGCGACCAGGAAGAGGAGTGCAGCCAGGATCGCGAAAACCCAGGCCGGCCGCCGCCATTCCACCCACCAGCGGTGGACGGGGGCGTGGCGGCCGGCCTCCTCGGACAGGACCGCGCGGGCGTTCGCTACGAAGACGGCGCCTGCTTCCACCTCGGCCGCGCACTCGGCGCAACCGAAGAAGTGCTCCTCGAACTCCTGCTGCTCGGCAGGCGATAACTCGTCGAGCAGGTACTTCTCCGCCGCCTGCCGCCCGACCGCCTCCAGATGGTTCATCTCAGCGCATCCATATATAAAGTGAAACTCGCCTCAGTTCCGTTTCACACACTTGTGGCTTTTCGCCTCCGCAGGCCGATCCGATTCCGGAATCGGGCCTTGGCCCGATGCAGCACCACGCGCAGGTAATCCGGGGTGACGTCCAATTCACGGCACACCTCGTCTTTGTCTCGATCCTCCAGGAGCAGCAGCCGCAACACGCGGCTATCGGTGGCGGAAAGCTGGCGGAGCACGCTCTCGACGACCCGCTTGCGGTCCTGATCGATCACATCGCGCTCGATCTCCATGCGCTCGTCGATCGGCTCCGGGGCTCCCGGGTCCAGCTCGCGAAGCCCACGATCGTCCAGGCGCCGGTACTCCCACAGGACGTGATTGGAGGTCGAACAGACAAAGGCGCCCAGGCTGGCCGGCTGTTTGATATCGCCCGCCCGCACCGCCTCAAGAACCCGCAGCAGCGTCTCCTGGCGAACGTCCAGCAGCATCTGCCAGCTCCGCACACCCTTGGCCAGTTTGACCTGCAGCAGGAAGCCGAAGTAGTCGCTGAAATGGCTTTGGGTTTCGGGATCGCCCTCTTTCAGGCGCCGCAAGTACTCCGCGTCGAATTGGGCGGGTTCCGGCAACTCAGCCATCGGGAAGGCAGTAGTATATCGAGTGGGTCCAGTCCGCGCAAGATGCGGAGGGGGCAAATTCGGCAAATTGTACCGGGCAGTACGGCCGGTACCGGACCACCTCTCAGGCGTGTACCGCGGCGCCGAGTTCCTTGACGATGCCGCCCAGGAAGGTCTTGGCGTCGCCGAAGAGCATCAACGTCTTCTCTTCGTAGTACAGCGGGTTGTCGATGCCGGCGAAACCGGGGCTCAGGCTGCGCTTGATCACCATGACGGTGCGCGCCTTGTCGACGTCCAGAATGGGCATGCCGTAGATGGGGCTGGAGGGGTCGTTGCGCGCGGCCGGGTTGGTGACGTCGTTGGCGCCCACCACCAGGGCCACATCGGCCTGGGCGAACTCGGAGTTGATGTCGTCCATCTCGAAGAGCTTGTCGTAGGGGATATCCGCCTCGGCCAGCAGCACGTTCATGTGGCCGGGCATGCGGCCGGCCACCGGATGAATGGCGAAGCGCACCTCGACTCCGCGCTTGGTGAGCAGGTCGTAAAGCTCGCGCAGTTTGTGCTGCGCCTGCGCCACCGCCATGCCGTAGCCGGGGGCCACGATGACCAGCCGGGCGGAGTCCAGGATCTCGGCCGCGTCTTCCGCGGTCGCCGATCGCACCGGGCGCTGGGCCGCCAGCGCCGTGGACGCCTGGACCTGCCCGAAGGCCCCGAAAAGCACGTTGGCGAAGGAGCGATTCATGGCGCGGCACATGATGACCGACAGGATGAAGCCCGAGGAGCCATCCAGGGTCCCGGCGATCACCAGCAGCTTGTTGTCGAGGGCGAATCCCATGGCCGCGGCGGAGAGCCCGGCGTAGGAATTCAGCAGCGCGATCACGGTCGGCATGTCCGCTCCGCCGATGGGAACGATCAGGAGCACGCCGAAGAGCAGCGCCAGCGCGGCGAAAATGGGGAACATCCAGGTGCGCTCGGGGTGCAGCACCAGCATTACGCCGAACAGGATGGCCAAGCCGAGAATGGAGAGGTTAATCAGATTCTGGTTGCGGTAGGTGATGGGCCTTCCGGGCAGGAGTTCCTGGAGTTTGCCGAAGGCCATCAGGCTGCCCGTGAAGGTGAGGAAGCCGAGGAGCATCTCGATGGCCAGCGCCACCATGACGAAACCGTGCGGCGAGTGCCTGTAATACTCGGCGGTTCCCACGAGTGCGGCGGCCAGCGCGCCGAAAGCGTGGGAGAGCGCGGTCCGCTGAGGCACGGCGGTCATGGGCATCAGATAGGCCAGGGGCACGCCAATCGCGGATCCCAGGAAGAACGCGATCAGGATGCCCTGGTAACTCACCACCTCGTGGCGCAGCAGCGTGCCGACGATGGCGAGCAACATGCCGATTTCGCCCACCAGCACGCCGCGGCGGGCTGTCGCCGGCGCGCTCATCCACTTGAGCGACAGGACGAAGGAGGCCGCGGCGGCCACGTACAGGAATTGCACGGCGTTTTCCGTCACGGCTTTTGGGCCTCCTGCTTCTTGAACATCTTGAGCATGCGGTCGGTGATGAGGAAGCCGCTGACGACGTTGATGGTGGAGGCGGTCACGGCGACGAAACCCAGCGCGCGGCTAAGCGGCGGAGCGCCCTTGGCCCCCAGGATCAGCACCGCGCCCACCACGGCGATGGCCGAAATCGCGTTGGTCAGCGACATCAGCTGCGTGTGCAGCAGAGGGGAGACGCGCCGGATCAGCTCGAATCCCAGGAACGCGGCCAGCATGAAAACGAACAGCGTGGCTTCGTCAAATCTCATGGGAAGACTCCTTTCAGGCCGCTTTTTCTTCCAGGCCCAGCGCTTCGCGCACCCGCACATGCACCACCTGGCCGCCCTGCGCGACGAGGGTTTCGCGGGTGATCTCGTCGTCGGGTTGGATGGACAGGTTCCCATCCTTCAAGAGGTGGCGCAGGAAGGCCGCCAGGTTGCGCGCGTACATCTGGCTGGCGTGATAGGGCACTTCGGAGGCCAGATTCAGCGGCCCCAGAATCGCGACGCCATTCTCCACGACGGTCTCGCCGGGGCGCGTCAGCTCGCAGTTGCCGCCCCGCTCGGCGGCCAGGTCCACGATGACCGAACCGGGGGTCATGGCTCCTACCATCTCACGCGTGACCAGCACCGGAGCGCGCCGGCCGGGCACGGCGGCCGTGGCGACGACTACGTCCTGCTCGCAGAGGATTTCGGTGAGGAACTCGCGCTGGCGGCGGTAGAACGATTCGCCCATGGCGCGGGCATAGCCGCCCTGGTCCTCGGCCCCGCCCGCTTCCAAAGGCATGGCCGCAAAGCGCGCGCCCACGCTCTCGACCTGCTCCCGCACCGCGGGCCGCACGTCGTAGGCGCTCACCAGCGCGCCCAACCGCCGCGCCGTGGCGATGGCCTGCAAGCCGGCCACTCCCGCTCCCAGCACGAAGACGCGCGCTGGAGCGAGGGTCCCGGCGGCGGTCATCAAAAGCGGAAACATGCGGGGCAGGGCATCGGCGGCCATGAGAACCGCCTTGTAGCCCGCGATGGTGGCCATGGAGGAAAGCGCGTCCATGCTCTGGGCACGCGTGATGCGCGGGATCAACTCGACGGCGAACGCGTTCACGCCACAGGCGGCCAATTCGACGCACTCCTGCGCGGCGGTGAGCGGCTCCGAGAAGCCGATGACCGTCTGCCCGCTGCGGTAAAGCTCGAGGTCCGGCCGGCCGGCCTCCGGATTGGCGCCCAGCGTCCGCACTTGCAGGAGAACGTCGGCAGCATCGAAGACCTCGGCGCGGCTGGGCAGCACCCGCGCACCCTTTTCCTGGTACTCGGAGTCGGGGAAGCCAGCGGCGGTTCCGGCATCCGATTGAATCAGGAACTCAACGCCGGAGCGCGTGAGCAACTCCATGGCCCGCGGAACCATAGCGACGCGCCGCTCCCCTGGAAATGTCTCTTGGACTACGCCAACTGTAATGCCCACTCTGAGCCCTCCCCGTTCCTCCGAGCCGCGCGCTCCAGGGCGTGCCGCCCCATCTGCTTAGATGATAGCGTGCCAGGAAACGACGCAGCCCGCCGGACACAATTGTTACGGATTGGGGCGGCGGGAGGGCCGCTACGGCTTGCTGGAAAGCAGCCGGATGGATTTGCCGGCAACCATGAAGACGCCTTTGCCCTGATGGTGAATGGTGCGCGGATGCTTGGTGGCGGGATCGATCCAGGCCTTGAGGACCTCGAGGACGAAGAGGCAATACTTGGGGACGGCCCGGGTATCGACCACCTTGCATTCGAGGTTGGCGTAGCACTCGGCGACGAGCGGGGCCTGGACCAGGGAGGCGGCGACGGGGGTGAGGTGGAAGGCCGCGAACTTGTCGACGTCGCGGCCGGAGGCGTTCCCGCAAGCGACCACTTTTTTCGCCAGCTCAACGGTGGGGATATTGATGACGCATTCCCGGGTGGCCTTCAGAGTCCGGAAAGTGAAGTTGCGATTGCTGACCACGCAGGCCACCAGGGGCGGCTCGAACTCGAGCATGCTGTGCCAGGACATGGGCATGACGTTGGGCCGCCCCCGGGCGGCTGTCGAGAGCAGCACAACCGGCCCGGGTTCGAGCAGGCGATAGACCTCGGAGAGCGGGAACGATCTTTTGGCCATGTTGGTTCAAGTCTAATGCAAGAGCGGCTCGCCCGGATGGCGTCAAAAATCGGGTAAAGTAGAAAGACTATGAAGCCATCCTCCAAACCGAACAATCCCTGTTTCTCGTCCGGACCGTGCGCGAAACGGCCGGGCTGGTCGATCAAGGCACTGAAAGACGCCGCCGTGGGGCGGTCGCACCGCTCCAAGCTGGGCAAAGCGAAGCTGGCCGAAGTGATACAGCGCAGCAAGAAGCTGCTGGGCATGCCGGAGGGCTACCTGCTGGGGATCGTCCCGGCGTCGGATACCGGAGCGCTCGAGATGTCGCTGTGGTCCATGCTGGGGGAGCGGGGCGTGGACGTTTTCTCGTGGGAAAGCTTCGGCAACGGCTGGGCGGCGGACTGCAAGAACCAGCTCAAGCTGAAAGACCTGCGGGCGTTCAAGGCCGGCTATGGCAAGCTGCCAGATCTGAGCCAGGCGGACTGGACGCGCGATACCGTGTTCACCTGGAACGGGACGACTTCGGGCGTACGGGCGCCGAACGGGGACTGGATTGCGGCCGAGCGGGAGGGACTGTCAATCTGCGATGCGACCTCGGCGGTGTTTGCGATGGAGATCCCCTGGGAAAAGCTGGACGTCGCGACCTGGAGCTGGCAAAAGGTGCTGGGCGGCGAGGCGGCGCACGGGATGCTGGCGCTCAGCCCACGCGCGGTGAAGCGGCTGGAGAGCTATGCGGCGGATCGGCCGCTGCCCAAGATCTTCCAGATGAGCAAGGGCGGCAAGCTGTCGGCCGGGATCTTCGAGGGCGAGACGATCAACACGCCTTCCATGCTGTGCGTGGAGGATGCGCTGGACGGGTTGCGGTGGGCGGAGAGCGTCGGCGGACTCGGCGGGCTGATCGCGAGGTCGCAGGCGAACCTGGAAGCCATCGAAGAGTGGGTGGCGAAGTCGAATTGGGCGGGCTTCCTGGCCGAGGAGAAGGCGAACCGGTCCAGCACTTCGATTTGCCTGAAGATCACGGACCCGGCCTACCTGGCGCTGCCGGTGGAAGATCAGGTGAAGCACGCCAAGGCGGTGGTGTCGATGCTGGACAAGGAACGCGCTGCCTACGACATTGGGTCGTATCGGGACGCGCCGGCCGGCTTCCGGGTATGGGGCGGGGCGACGGTGGAAACCTCCGACATCCAATTGCTGCTGCCGTGGCTGGATTGGGCGTACGGCGAGGTGAAAGCCGCGTTCTGAACGGTCAGACGTCCAGCCCGACCGAGCGCATCAGCTCGAGAGCGTTGCTCTTGCGAACCAGGCCGGGGCGAAGCAGGTAGTCGAAGGTGATCCTGCCGCCCTCGATGTGATCCTCGAAATGCACGTTGGCGGCGTGCGGGGCCAGCACTTCGACGATCTCCGCGAGCGCCAGGTCGTGGGTGGTCAGCAGGCCGATGGCGCGGCGCTCGACCAGCGTGCGGATGACCGCCTCGGCTCCGATGCGCCGGTCGTGCGAGTTGGTTCCGTGCAGCAATTCGTCCAGCAGAAACAGGACCGGGCGGGGTCCCTTGGTGAGATCCACCAACTGGCGCAGGCGCTTGATCTCGGTATAGAAGCGGGAAGTCCCGCCCTGGAGCGAATCCAGGGTGCGGATGGAGGCGCCCAGAGCCAGGGGGGCAAGGCGAAGACTGCGGGCGCGCACCGGGGCGCCGGCCTGCGCGAGCACGGCGTTGGCCCCCACCACGCGCAGCAGAGTGCTCTTGCCGGACATGTTGGACCCGCTCACCACCAGCACGCGCAGTTCGCTGGAAAGTCGGACGTCGTTGCGCACCGAGCGGGGCTCGGCGACGAGCGGATGGCCCAGGGCCTCCCCCTCGAAGCAAGCCTCGCCTTCCACGAATTCGGGGAAGGGATCGGCGGGGTGCTCGAAGGCGTAATTGGCGAAAGCGGAAAGGGCCTCGATTTCGCCCACCGCCTCGAGCCAGCGGCGCACGGAAGGCCCGTATTTCTTCCGCCAGGCCTCAATGGCGAAGGCAACCTGGGTGGTCCACAGCAGGGGCGGGCCGATGACTCGCACCAGCAGGTTGTCGCGGGAGTGGAGCAAGGAGATAAGGCGGTTCAGCCGGGCGATGGCGTGGGAGGGAGGGGCGCCCTGGGTAGAGAGCGCGCCTCGCAGTTCGTGGAGGCGGGCGCTCGAGAAGGGCTCGCGCTCGAGGCGACCCAGGACCTCCGCCAGCAGCGCGATGCCATAGGCGGGATCGCCCACCACCTCGACCACGCCGGCCACGCGTGAGCGAAAGCGCACGAAAAACACCGCTTCCAGCACGGCGACCGCCAGGAAGAGCTCAACCACTCCGAAGACGGCCCAAACCGCCAGCGTGGCCAGGGATGCCAGGGCGAGCACGGCGGCACAGGTGCGCGCGGCGGGGGCATCCAGAGTGAGCGGCTGCTCGGCCCAGGCGGCCAGCGCGCGCGGGTTGATCCGGGAGCGCAGGTCCTCGCCCAGGAGGGCCATCTCTTCGCGCAGATCCAGGCGCGGGCATAGCTCCCGCACAGCCTCCTGGCGCGCGCGCACGACCTCCGGCTCGGCCGGCTCGCGCAGGAAGCGGGCGAGGGTGTCCTCGCCGGTGCGCAGGCGTGTGGTACAGAGCAGTTCGAAGAGGGAGCCTGTGCCGAACAGGTCCAGATCCTCGGCGTAGGGGTGGGCGGGATCGACGAAGCGCTCGCCGGATACACCGGCGCCGGCCCAGCGGTCCTCGAGGCGCTCGAGACCTTTCTCGAAGAACGCGCAGGCGCGCGCTGCGGCTTTCCGGGCCCGTATCACACGCTCGTGCTCGAGAGCCAGCCCGCCCAGCACGACCGCCGGCGCCGCCAGCCACCAGGCCGAATACCAGCGCTGTGTGAACGCGATCCAGCCGGTCAGCACCGCCAGCACGAAGACCCCGACCTTGGCGTAGCCGAGCGCGGCGTGGCGGCGGTCGAGTCGCGCGGAGACGGCGCGGCGCTGCCGCAGGCGTTCGGAATACTCGATATGGGGATCGCAGGCCACCTGTCCCGCCCGGCGCGCGTCTCCTCAGGCTGGCAGGTGCTGGCGCAGCCTCAAGAAGAAAGCCGCCACGAACTCCTGCGCGGTCTCGACCGCCGCTTGGACCTGGTTCCCCCGGACCGGCGCCACCACCCGCACCAGCGCGGTGTCCGTGCGGTTGTAGCGGATGGCGTCGGCCACGGTGTAAAACCGGGCGCGGTATTCGCTGGCGATCACACGATCCCGCGACTGATACCAGTACAGCACCACGCTCCGTTCTTCCCCCTTGGCGACGACGTAGAGGTTCACCTCGATCGGCTTGGCCAGCCCAGGCACATTCATGGAGACGATCCGCGACTCGGAGGGCACCCATCCCGCGCCCGGCAGGCAGTTCTTCGGGGAATGCGGCGCCTGGCCGGTGCGCTGCGACTGGAAGTAGGCCACGAACAGGGTCGCCATGCGATCCGAGGCCGGATTGTAATAGGTGCGCTCCAAGACGTCGTCGGCGCGAAGCACTTCCATGGTCGCCTGGTCCAGCACGCCCTCTTCGAGCATGTTCCAGCCCGCGATGCTCGTAGGAAACTCCGCCAACGACCGGGCCAGCGGCGTCCTTTCCTGGCGCGAGACGGCGTACAGGCCAATCACTTGCGCGATCAGGAACAGCGTGGCGATGCGCGCGTATCTGCTCTTCAACAAGGACAACCCGGCGCTAGGTAGCGGCATGGAATAGCCTGTAGACTCGATTGATCGCCGCATGGACCACGATCAGGATCAGCAGGGCGACCATGAAGATCAGCCAGCCCGATGCGGTGTGAAACACTCCCTCGGAGAGTTTGGGATTCACTTCGCTCAGCAAACCCGCGATGGTCACCCGGCTGGCATTGGCGACGATGGCGATGGGCGCCGCGGCCAGCAACAGCGCGAAGCGCATCCACACCTTCTTGTCGAAGAAATAGGCGTAGACCAGCGAGAGGAACGAGAGCGTCAGCAGCGAACGGATGCCGCTGCACGCCTCGACCACCGAAAGCCTCTGGCTGGCCAGCTCGAGGATGTTCCCCTCGCGCAGCACCGGAACGCCCAACACGCCCAGCGCCATTTCCGCCAGGCGGCTGGCGATCAACTGGAACTGAAAGGTGATCTGGTTATAGACGATGTTGGGGATGGGCACCATGAACAGCAGCAGGAACAGGGGAAAGGCGAGGGGGCGCAGGATTCGACTGCCGGCCAGGAGCAGAATCATTCCCGCCAGGGAAACGATAAAAGCGGTTCGCGCCAGGAACAGCTCGGCGCCCAGCGTGGCGAGGTAAAGCTGCAAGGCCCCCCACACCAGCACCGCCAGCCCCCACCAATTGGGAACCGGCGGGGCGGCCAACAGTTCGTCGCGCCGCTGCCAGGCGATGTAACCAGCCACCAGCGGGACAAAGAAGCCGTGCCCCATGTCGCCGTCGGTGGCCCACTGCACGACCAGCCGCTTCAGAACCGGCGCATAGCAGAGGATCAACAGCACCCCGAACCATGTGATCGGGACCCACGGAAAGGCCCTCCCATCCGCTGGGGCCGCCTGGGTCCCGCCTTCACTCCCGGTTTCGTTACTCATCGGTAACACCAAGTAGAGCACAACCCTAGCGGCCGTGGCAACGGCGGCCAGCGCGCGCCCCGTATCCACGGGCATCTCCTGCGTCGAACGACGGCAGCCGGGTAAAACGGGCTAGGCTTCTTCGGGAACCACTCGCACCAGAATTTCGGTGGTGACTTCGCGGTGCAGGCGGATGGGAACCTTGTATTCGCCGAGCTGCTTGATCGGCTCGTCCAGATGGATCTTCCGCCGGTCGATGTGGTAGCCCTGCTGCTCGAGGGCTTCGGCGATATCCTTCGAGGTGACCGAGCCGAACAACTGCTCCTGCTCGCCGGCTTTCTGGGCGAAAGTCACCGTAACTCCGGTCAGCATTCCGGAGAGGTCCTGAGCCGAGGATTTCTCCTTGGCCTCGCGGCGCAGGTGCGCCAGCCGCTCCTGCTCGACGACCTTTTTGTTGGCCTCGCTGGCGGGCACCGCCAGTTTCTTGGGCAGCAGATAATTGCGGGCGTAACCGGCGGCCACCTTGACGACCTGGCCGCGGCTGCCGAGCTTGTCGATATCTTCTCTGAGGATGACTTCCATGGGATCTCCTGGCGCGCTACATGGGCGAGGTGAACGGCAACAGGGCGATGTTCCGCGCCTGCTTGATGGCTTCGCTCAGCCGCTTCTGGTGCGGGGCGCAGACCCCCGAGAGCCGGCGCGGGACGATCTTGCCGCGCTCGGTAACGAAGGCGTTGAGCATCTTGACATCCTTGTAGTTGATGTCGTCGACCTTCTCGACGCAGAACCGGCACACCTTCTTGCGCCGGAAATACTGCTTCTTCCCCATCGACGCCTTGTCGGTTCCGGTGGGCTGTTGCGAGGCGCTGACGGGCCTTCCTCCTCTGCCTTCCGCCATGGTTATTTCTCCTTCCCGGCGTTCTCGGCCGCCGCCGCATCCGCCATCATCTGTTCCGCCACCGGGGTCACGGGACGCCCCGGAGAGCCGCTGCCGCTGGAAGCGCCGCTGGGCGCGGGCCGGCGCTTAGCCCGCTTGTCCCGCTGCTTCTTGCGCTTCTCGATCTTCTTCAGCTTCTCGTCGATGCGCACGCTCAGGAACTTGAGCACCAGGTCGGTCACCCGGAAGCGGCGCTCGATTTCCTTGATCACATCGGGCGCGCAGGTGAACTGCAGCAGGACGTAGAAGCCTTCGTCGCGTTTTCCCACCCGGTAGGCGAGCCTGCGGATGCCCCATTTGTCGGCCTTCTCCACCGTGCCGCCGCCGCCGGTAATCACTTGTTTGGTCTGGTCGATGAGCAGGTCGATCTCCTCTTCGGAGGCGTCCGGTCTCACGATGAACAACTCTTCGTAGATCCTCATTCTTCCTCGATTTTTTCACCTTGGGCGCGACGATTGTGTCTCGTCATGGCCATTTCGACGCCCTCGGAAATTATGGAAACGACCGCCTGGGCCGCCTGGTCCAGAAAGCCGTCCAGTTGCTTGCGCTGCTCCCGCCCCAGGGGCTTGAGCAGATATTCGGGCTCGGCCCGGCCGCGGCCGAAATCGATGCCCAGCCGAACCCGCGTAAACTCCATCGTTCCAATACTACCGATCACGGACTCCATGCCGTGATGCCCGCCGGCCGAACCGCGCGGCCGGATGCGCAGCGCCAGCCAAGGCAGATCGTGATCGTCGTAGACCACGATGAGGTTGCCCGGCGCGATCGAATTCTTCTCGAGCAGCGGCCGGACCGCGTCGCCGCTGAGATTCATGAAGGTCTGGGGCTTGGCCAGCAGCACCGCTACGCCATCGATGGACACCTGGCCCACCAGCGCCCGCGCCTGCTTGCGCTTGAGGCGCGCACCGCACCCTTCGGCCAGGCGATCGACCACCATGAAGCCAACGTTGTGCGGCGAGTGCGCGTACTCCTCGCCCGGATTGCCCAGACCGGCCACCAGCCATTCCACCATTTTTGTGCGGCGGGCCGGCTACTTCTTCTTGCCCTTGGTCTCGGCCTCGGCGCCCTCTTCTTCCTTCTTGCCTCTCTTGATGACCTCGGGTTCGGCCGCGGGCGCCGCACCCTCCTCGGGCGTTGCCGCCGCAGCCACGCCCTCGGCAGCCGCGGGCGCCGCCACCACTTCCTCGGCCCGCATCGCCACCACGTGCGCGATAACGCTCTCGGCCGGGCTGATCAGAACCATCGAGCCGGAGAGAGCCACGTCGCTAGCACGGACGCTCATGCCCATCATCAGTTCGGTCACGTCCAGGGTGAACTGCTCGGGAATCTCGTCCGGCAAGCACTCGATTTCCACTTCGCGGGTCACCAGCTCGAGCAACCCATCCTGCTGCTTGACGCCCTTGGCTTCGCCCTGCGTCCGGACGGGCACCGAAACCTGGATGCGCTTGGTGAGGTCGATGCGCTTCAGGTCCACGTGCAGCAGGGTGTCTTTCATGGGGTCGTACTGCCAGTCGACGACCATGGCCGGGCTGCTCTCCCGGTCCTGCAGGTCCACGTTGAAGATGGTGTTGTGCCCGGTCTTGCTGTGCAGGATGCGGGTGACTTGCTTGGGATCCACCGAAACCGCCAGGGCCTCTTGGTAGGCGCCGTACAGAATCGCCGGAATCAAGCCGCGCTTGCGCAAACGGCGCGATTCGTTCTTCCCCCGGGTCGCGCGCGGCTCGGCGGCGATACTAATCTCTCTTCGCATGCATTCTCCTTATTCGGGACCGGCCTGCAGGGCTGCGGTCCACCTGGGGGGCGCAAGTCCGCCTTACGGACGTGGGTTGCGTGGCCCCTCAAATAAACAACGAACTGACGCTCGTCTCCTCGTGGATGGACTGAATGGCCCGCGCCAACAGCGGGGCCACCGACAGCGTCCGGATCTTCGTGGACCGGCGCGCTTCCTCCGACAAAGGAATCGAGTTCGTCAGCAGAACTTCCCGAATCCGGGAACTTTCGATCCGCTCGACCGCGGGCGGGGACAGAACGGCGTGCGTGGCGCAGGCCATCACGCCGGCCGCCCCTTCCTTCAGCAACGCCTCGGCGCCCTTGACCAGGGTCCCGCCGGTATCGATCAGATCGTCCACAATCAAACACTCTCTATCGGCAACCTCGCCGATGATATGCATTACTTCGGCCACATTCACGTCGTCGCGGCGCTTATCGATGATGGCCAGCGGCGCGTTGATGCGTTTGGCGAAGGCCCGCGCCCGTTCCACTCCACCGGCATCCGGCGAAACCACCACCGTCCCCGGGGTCTGCACGGCCTTCAAATACTCGATCATCACCGGGGTAGCGAACAAATGGTCCACCGGGATGTCGAAGAAGCCCTGGATCTGCGCCGCGTGCAGGTCCAAAGCCAGAATCCGATCCGCTCCAGCCTTTTCGAGCAGCTTGGCGATGAGTTTCGCCGAGATGGGGACTCTAGGTTTGTCCTTGCGGTCCTGCCGGGCGTACCCATAATAGGGTAACACGGCCGTAATGCGGTCCGCCGAGGCCCGCTTGAGGGCATCGATCATGAGCAGCAATTCCATGAGGTTACGGTCGACTGGCTTGCAGGTCGGCTGGACGACGAAAACGTCGGCGCCGCGCACATTCTCATGGAGTTGGAGATAGATCTCGCCATCGGCAAAGGTCTTGACCGAGGACAGGCCCAGCGGCAGGCCCAGGAAATCGCAGATCTCCTGGGCGAGCGGCGGGTTGGCATTCCCGGTGAATATCTTGATCCGGTCGGGATCCATCATGCGTACCTGCTTTGGGGTGGCCATACTTTTGCTGCAATATGCGCGTCCAGCCGCCGCCACCACAACGCCCGGTAGCGCGCGCGGCTCACTAACGAAATCACGAAAGCCCGCTGGTTGGGGAAATGCCCGCGGGCGCGTTCGGCTTCGCCCCGCCCGGCAAAAAGGCCGAACAGCGCGGAACCGCTTCCGCTGAGCATGGCCGGGGAGGCGCCCAGCCTCTCGAGTCGCCTCCTGAGAGACTTCAACTGCCGGTATTTGGAGAAAACCGCGGATTCGAAATCGTTTTCGCCGGCAGCCGGCCCGAGAGAGCCCGGAAGAGCCTGTCCCAGCTCCCAAACATAAGGCTGGAAACTACTTATCATATTTTGCCAGGCCGTCAAAGTCAATGTGGCCTCGCCGCGGCCGAGCGACTGGTAGGCCTCGGCGGTGGAAACATGGAGGTGCGGGGCGATCACCAACCCGGCAGCCGGCGGGCGGTCGGGCAGCGGGTACAACTCGGCGCCGCGGCCTACGGCCACCGCGGTTCCCCCCAACAGGAAGAAGGGCACGTCGCTGCCCAAACTGGCGGCCAAGTTCAACAGTTCGGCCAACGGCAACCGCTTCCCGGCCAGCACCGGCAGGGCCAGCAATACCGCGGCCGCATCGCTCGAGCCGCCGCCCAGGCCCGCCCCCATGGGGATTCGCTTCTTCAGGCGGAACTCGACGCGCCCGGTCAGCCGCAGGGCATCCAAGACCAGCCGCGCGGCTCGCTCGACCAGATTGCCGGGGATCTCGGGCTCGGAGAGAAGGCTGATGCTGGTGGAGCGGGCGGGCGTGAACTGGACCTCGAGCGTGTCGGCGAGCGAGACCGTCTGGAAGACCGTGCGCAGCTCGTGATAGCCGTCGGGGCGGCGGCCCAGCACCTTCAAGCCGAGGTTGATCTTCGCCAAAGCGCTCAAGCGCGCCCGGCGCGGCGCGGCGGTCATTGGCCGTAAGCCAGCAGGGAGAAGACGTCCTGGCCTTCCAGCTTGCTCCGCCCACTTAAGAACAGGAGTTCCAGGACGAAGCCCAGTCCGGCCACGCGCCCGCCCAGTTTCTGGACCAGCTTGGCGACGGCGGCGGCCGTTCCTCCAGTGGCCAGCACGTCGTCCACGATCAGCACGTTCTGGCCGCTGGAGATGGCGTCCTTGTGGATCTCCAGGCTGTCGAAGCCGTACTCGAGCTGGTACTCGACGCTAACCACTGGGGCAGGCAACTTCTTGGGCTTGCGCACGGGAACGAAGCCGGTGCCCAGCGCGTAGGCCAGCGCCGGGCCGAAGATGAACCCGCGCGCCTCAATGCCCAGCACCACGTCGATGCCGGCTCCGCGGTAATGCTGGGCCAGCGCGTCGATGACCGTCTTCAGCCCCGCCCGGTCTTTCAGCAGCGTGGTGATGTCATAGAAGAGGATGCCCGGTTTTGGAAAGTCGGGCACCTCTCGAATCAGCTTCTTCAGGTCCGGCACGCTCAACAAGTCGCTCATGGGAAGTACCCGCTTCGAAAGTATTCGATTCGAAAATCGCTGTAATCCGCGACCGCCGCGTCCATCTCTTCCAGGCCGTGGACGTCGGCCATCGGCGGACCCATCCGGAGGCGCCCGGCCAGCTCGGAGAGCTTCTCGGGAGTGCCGATGGCGTACACCTCGACGCGGCCGTCCGTCAGGTTTCGGGTATAGCCGGCCAGGCCCAGCTCGCTGGCCACACGCTGGACGAAATAGCGGTAGCCGATGCCCTGCACCCGCCCGCCGGCGAAGTACCGCCGCGCGCACACCGTCGGCGCTTTCTTCGAACGGACCACAGAGTTCTATCGTAGCAGGGCGGCGGGGCGGCGGATTCCTTAGCAGGCCGCCGAAAAAGTCCCAGGGCAAGCTGAAGCTTACCCCACGTCGGGCTGTAGGACATGCTTTAGCTTGTCCCGGCAGCCTGCTACAGCCAGCCCTTCTGGCGGGCGATGCGCGCGGCCTCGGTGCGGTTGGAGGCGCCCAGCTTGCCGAGGGCTTCGGAGAGGTAGTTGCGCACGGTTCCTTCGGACAGGCTGAGGCGCGCGGCGATTTCGGCGTTCGCGGCGCCTTCACCCGCATAGCGCAGGACCTGCCGCTCGCGCTCGGTGAGCGGGTCGGGGTCGCCCCAGCTTTCGGCGGCCAGCTCCGGATCGATGGAGCGGCCGCCGGCGTGGATTTCGCGCAACGCGCGGGCGAGGGTGGCTGCCGGGGCGTCTTTCAGCAGGTAGCCCGAGACGCCGGCATCGAGGGCGCGGCGCAGGTAGCCGGTGCGCGCGAAGGTGGTCAGGATAGCCACGCGGACGGGAAGGCGCAGCCGCTTGATCTCCGCCGCCAACTCCAGGCCGGTCATCTCCGGCATCTCGATGTCTGCCAGCAGGATGTCGGGCCGGTGGGAGATGGCCAGCTCGAGCGCTTCCCGGCCGTTGCGGCCCTGACCCACGACTTCGATATCCGGCTCGGTCTCGAGCAAGGCCGCCAGAGCGCCCAAAACCATGGCCTGATCTTCGGCAATCACCACGCGGATGCTCATGCCGTTCCGCCCGCCTCCGGCGCCTGCAACGGGAGGCGCACGCGCAGGGTGGTTCCGTGCGACCCGTCGATCTCGAGCGAGCCGCCAAGCGCCTCGACGCGCTGCCGCATCCCGCTCAGCCCGCCGCCGCTCGCGCTAGCGCCGCCGCGCCCGTCGTCGGCGATTTCCAGTTCGCAGGCCGAGCCGGTCGAGCGCAGCCCCAGCCGGCAGGTGCGCGCCTGAGCGTGGCGGATGATGTTGGTGGCTCCCTCGCGCACAGCCAGCGCCAGGACGCTCTCCTGGGCCGGGGTGAGCGCCACGGTTTCGAGCGCGGCTTCCACTTGGACGCCCGCCGTCGCCAGCGTCTCCCGGGTCCGGCTCAACTCGCTGGTAAGCCCCACCGGGCGATAGCCCCGGACGGCGCTGCGCACCTGGGCCAGCGCCTCGCGCGAGATGCGCTCGACATCCCGAATCTCGGCCATGGCACGCTGCGGATCCTTCTCGCCCAGCCGCGAGGCCAGTTCGGACTTGAGGACGATCACCGAGAGCGTGTGACCCAGCAGGTCGTGCAGGTCGCGCGCGATGCGCTCCCGCTCGGCCACTTTCGCCAGGTGCTCCACCTCTTCCTGGGCCAGCGTCAGCTTGCGGTTCAGCCTGGCCTGTTGCGCGTAGTGGATGTAGACCGCACCCAGCAGAGCCGAGAGTACCAGCGCCACAATCCAGAAACCGGGAGGCAGCCGGAACAGCCAGGCTTCGCCGGCAATGATGGTGAGCAACGCGCCCAGGTACCGGAAGGCGACGCGAGGCTCGGCGCTCAGGCCGATGAAGGAAGAAGCGTAAATAAAGAAGACCGAAGCACTGGCATTCGACGGGGCGTACAGGCAGCCCAGCGCGGCGATACCCGCCGCCGCCCATAGCTTGCGCCGGCCCGGCAGCCAGTAGCCCCAGAAATAGAGGGGCAGGAAGGCGGCGATGCCCAGCCCGGTCAGCGCCCAAGTCCCCCAGGAGGCGTGTTCCAAGAGTGGCTGAGCCGGAAAGCACAGCAGGTAGACCAACCAGGCGTAGGGCGTCCAGCCAAGTTGGCGGTCTTCCGGCAGCAAACGCATCATCCGTATATTCTCTCTTGCTGGCGGCGGTGTCCAATCCAGGCCAGGCCGCCGAAGAGCAGCGTAAAGCCGACCAGCGCTCCCGCGTGCCCGGCCAGAGTGCCGCGCGCCGGGCCGTTGAGGACTCGCAGGCCAATCTGGGCCAGGTGATAGGCGGGCAACGCCGTCGCCGCCTGCTGGATGGCGCGCGGCAGGAAGTCGATGGGTACCCACAGCCCGGAACAGAAGGCCATGGGCAGATAGATGATGTTGACGATGGCCGGCGCCGAGCTCGGCCCCGCGAAGTAGCCGATGGCCAGGCCCAACGCACAGAACGGCAACGCGCCCGCTACCAGGCTGCCGCCCAGCAACAGCCATTCGGCCGCGGGCATCCGCACGCCGCCGCCGAGTGCGCCCAGCAGGAACAGCAGGGCCATCCCTACCGCGCCTAGCAGCAGGCAGGCCGTCGCCTTGGCCGCCAGATAGGCTTCCGGCGGCATGGGGCTGGCCTGTTTGAGCTCCAGCCAGCCCAGGCCGCGCTCGACCGCAAGGGTCACGCCCAATCCGAACAGAGTCGCCGCCACCACGCCGAAGGCGCCGTAGGTGGCCAGGATGTAGCGCGCGACCGGCAGCGCTCCGACGGACATGCTGGAGCCCATCAGCAACCCGAAGAACACGTAGAAAATCAGCGGGAACAGCAGCGTGCTGGCCACATACATGGGCGTGCGCACCAGCTTCAGACACTCGCACCGGGTCTCGGCGCGGTAAATGCGGAACCACATGGACATGGTCACGGCTTCACCTCCGGCGCGGCGGTCAGCCGCACTTCGTCAATCTGGAAATCGAATTTCGCGGGCTGCGGCCCGGCCGAAAAGACGATGGCGGTGACGTCGCGCCCATCCATGCCGAACTCTTCGAGCGGAAAAATGTACTCGTGCCACTCTGGCCCGGCCGTAAAGGGCTGCGTTCCGGGGATGTAGCCGCGCGCCTGCGAGTAGACCATCAGCCGGTAGGTCTGGCCGTCGCCCTTGGCCCAGAAGGCGATGGCCTTGGACGCCGAAAGGTCCGCCGGCTGCATCGGCGCGCTGCCGGGATAGAAGGCGGCGCCGGCAAAGGCGAACGGGAAGCCGGGGCGAATCTCGCCGTGGACCGCGAGCGAAAACCGGCTGCCATTGGCGCCGCCGGGGGCGACGTGAATCTCCGCCGTGGATTTTCCGCCCACCACCTGGTCGCTAGTGGCGAGCCATCCGAAGCCGAAGGACGCCTTGCTGGCGCCGTCCTCGAAATCGGAGATGGGCCGCGGAGCCATGGCCGGGGCGTTGGCGGGCTTCGCCGGCAGGGCATAGCCGGCCTTCCAGACCGCGACGATACTGCGCGTCGCATCGATCCGGGTAGTGGGATCGCCATCCACCAGCAGCAGATCCGCGCGCGCGCCCACCGCGATTACGCCGCGATCGCTCAGCCGGAACGCTGTGGCGGGCGCCGACGTTGCCGCTTTCAGCGCTTCGAGCGGCGTCAGCCCGGCCGCGACGAGCAGCGCCAGCTCGCCGTGCAGACCCACGCCATGCCCGCATGCATTCGGGGCATCGGTTCCGGCCAGGATCGGCACGCCGGCCGCCTTCAGTTGGCGCACCGCCTCGGCTGCATGCCCCCCCTCCTGGGGCAACACCGTGAGGGTGGGGATGGCGAAGATATGATGCGCCGCGGCGACCTGGCCGAAATCCGGAGCGGGCGCGCGGTCCGCGAACAGATGCGCCAGCCCGTCCACGCCAGCGGCAATGGCGTCTTCCGCGCCCTGGCGCGAGTTGATATGCACGACGGCCAGCTTGCCGCGCCGGTGCGCCGCCTCGACCAGGGCGGCCAGCGTCTCCTGGCTGATGGTGGGCACGGGAAGCGGAACCGTGTAGACGATCTTCATGTAGTCCGAGCCTTCCGCGATGCGGGCGTCCACGAAGGCCTGCGCTTCTTGCGGGCCGGTGATGGTCGGAATCGCAATCCCATATTCGGTCCCGTGGCCGTGCGGCGCCGTTACCAGGGTTCCGGCCGAGCGAAGGTCGGCCATGTCGGCATCCCGGCCCGCGGCCTGCTCGGCCTTGATCCGCCGGGCGAGTTGGTAATCGGTGAACATGTCCAGCTCGGTGGTGACGCCGAACTTGAGAGCTTCCCGCAGCACGTCGCCGAAAACGTGCGTGTGCGAGTCGATCAATCCGGGCAGCAGCGTCCGGCCGGAGCCGTCGACGACCGGCAGGCCCGCGGGCGGCGCCAAATCCCGGCCCAGCGCGGCGATTCTTCCATTCTCGACGACCACGGCGGCCTTCTCCAGCACACGCGAGCCATCGAAGACGCGCGCGTCACGGACGACGAAACTGCCCGACGGAAACTCGCCGGCGAATCCGGCACAGGCCGCCAATAGTAACGAGAGACATATACGCATGTTAGTTAGTCCTTTCCGAAAGCGAGCCGCCAGTGAGCGCCAGGACGGCCTCCTCGAGCCCACCCACACCGATCTCGAGTCCGGACAGATACGGATCGCGCGCCAGCAGTTCGCGCAGAACGCGCTCCGGCTCGGCGGTGAAGATCTCCGCGGCGCCCTGGCCGAGGCCAACTCGCGCCACGCCCGCGATGGCGCGCAAGGACGGCTCGTCCAGCCGGGTGGCGCAGCGGATCTTCTTCAGCGCGGTTCGCGATTTAACCTCCGCCGCCGTCCCGGCGGCCACGATGCGGCCTCGATGGATCACCACCAGGCGGTCGGCTAACGCATCGGCCTCGTCGAGCTGGTGGGTGGTCAGCAGCACGCTGCCGCCGCGATCCACGAAGCGCCGGATATGCTCCCAGAGCGCGCGGCGCGCCTCGATGTCGAGCCCGGCGGCCGGCTCGTCCAGGAACAGCAGTTCCGGATTGCCGCACAGGGCCAGTGCGAACAAGACCCGCTGCCGCTGGCCACCCGACAACTGGCCGAACAACTTGTTCTCGAGCCCGCCCAGGGCGGCCGCGGCTACGGTCTCCGACAGGGGCAGGGGCGCGGGGTAGTAACTCGAGAACAGCTCGATGTGCTCGCGCACGCGCAGCATCTCGGGCGCGCGCGCCCCTTGCAGCATGGCCCCGCAGCGGAGCCGCACCTCGCGCCGCCGCGGGCTCTGGCCGAAGAGGGCAACCTCTCCGGAGCCGGCGGTGGTCAGGCCGAGCAGCAGGCGGACCAGCGTGGTCTTGCCGGCTCCGTTCGGGCCGAGCAGGGCCACCAGTTCGCCACGGCCGATCGCCAAGTCGACCCCGCCCAGCGCCCGAACCGCTCCGTATTGCTTCACCACGCCCCGCGCTTCCGCGACCACTGTCTCTCTCATGCCTTCCATGTTGAGGCTACCCCCGCGCTGCCGGTAGTGCCGGAAGTCAGCCCCGTCCGGTGACAATTGTCATGGCGGGGGCAGCGCAGGAGGGGGCGGCCCGGGCAGAATGGGCGTGAGGTGTATACTATTGCCTGCCCGGACGCCCAAGATGGCGGTTCCGGACGGAGTGAGCCACACGCCGTGACACGCCGATTCAAGATCAACGATCCCGCCCTCGCCGGGTTGCGATTCACATGGGACCAGGGCCACCGCAACCTCAAAGTGATTCTGGACGACAAGGTCCTCGCCAGCTACCCCGATCCCGACGCTTTGCGCGGAAGGCAGCAGCTTGTTCCCCTGCCCGATGGCTCTACCTTGGGCATTGGGCTGATCGAGAATGCATGGAACTCCAGGGGTTGGGAGCTGGAGGTCCTCCGGGATGGCGCCGCCATCCCGGGATTGAACCCGGGAAGTAAACGGATCACTGCGACCATCATTGCCGTGGTCCTCGGAGTGGCCAGCCTGCTCATCGGTCTGACGCAGAACTACTCCGTGTACCACAGGAGCCATGAGTTCCATGCCCTGTACGGGGCGTTTTCGGTTGGATGGATTCTGCAAGAGTGTTTCGATCTCTCGAGCGGCAACACGTTGCCCGTGGTGTGCGGCGTCTTGGTTCTCCTGCTTGCGGCGATCACGCCGCGGTTTCCGCTGGTTGGCTTTGGGGCACTCGCCGCGATTCTCGCCGTCGACGCCGTCCTGGACCTCATCTATGGCTCAGTGGGGCCGGCAGCGGGTAAGGCGATCTGGGTGGCGCTTTTCGCGCAGGCGTTCGCGCAGGTATACGCCGAGCGCCCACCCGGCGAAGACCACCCGGTCACGAAACTCGGCATTTGAACGCGCGCCCTTAGTGCAGCGTTTTTCGCTGCCGCAGATACGCGGGGGTGTCCAGGTCGTCGAGATCTTCCGGGTTGGGAATCGGCGGGGCGCCGTTGCCCGGCCGATGCATTACAGGTGCTGGCGGCTCGATGGGCGCCGCCTCGATCCGTTCGGCCGGCGCGGCTTGCGGCTGGCTCTCGCTCATCCAGGCGGTCTGGGCGATGGCGGGCTCACGCGTGGCGCCATCGGCGGCGGGTTGCTCCGTGAAGCCGGTCGCGATCACAGTCACCTTGACCGCATCCCCCAGGTCCTCGTTGAGCACGATACCGAAGTTCAGTTCGACGTCGTCGCACTGCGTGGCGGCGCGGATCAACTGGCAGGCTTCGTTGACCTCGTGCAGCCCCAGCCGGCTGCTTCCGGTCAGGTTCACGAGCACGTTGCGCGCGCCCTGCATGCCGGCGTCCTCGTGCAAGGGGCAGCCGATAGCCTGTCTGGCGGCTTCCACGGCCGCGTTCTCTCCGTGGGCGGTAGCAGTGCCCACCAGGGCGCATCCCATGCCGAACATGAGGGCGCGAACGTCCGAGAAATCGCGGTTGACAAAGCCCGGCCGGGTCATGATCTCGACCAGGTCGGCGACCGTTTGGCGCAGAAAATCGTGGCCCATCCGGAACGCCTCGAAGACGCCGGTGCCGCGCGGCGCGAGCAGCAGCAATCGGTCGTTGGGAATGGCGATAACGGTATCCACGAAGGCGGAAAGTTCCTCGAGTGCCGTTTCGGCCTGCTGCATGCGGCGCGGACCCTCGAAGGAGAAGGGCTTGGTGAGCACGGCCACGGTAAGAGCGTTCAACTCCTTGGCGATGGAGGCCACCACGGGGGCCGCGCCGGAGCCCGTTCCGCAGCCCAGGCCGGCCGCGATGAAGACCATGTCGGCGCCCTGCAGGATCTCACAGATGCGCTCGGTGTCCTCGAGCGCGGCCTGCCGCCCGATGGAAGGGTCCCCGCCCGCGCCGCGCCCATGCGTGATCTTGCCGCCGATCGAGAGCCGGTTCGGCACCGGGGACGTCTGGAGCGCCTGGAGGTCGGTATTCACCACATGGAATTCGACGCCTTCCAGCCCTCCGGTCATCATGTGGGCCACCGCGTTGGAGCCGCCGCCGCCTACCCCGATGATCTTGATACTGGGTGCGGCGCGGACATCCTCCTGCATTTCGTATTTCAAACCGTCCAGGATAGGCATGTGTCAAGCTCCCAAAACTCTGGTGAGGAATCCGCCGCTTCTGCGATCCAGTTCGGCGCGCAGTTTGAGCCGGGCGGAATACATGGCCAGGCCGGCCGCGGTCGCCCAGGCCGGGCTGTCTATTTCCGGCGGCCAGTCTTCGATGCCGTCGGGCAGGCCTTTGCAGGCCTGGCACTTAACGACTCTCTCGGCGATGTCGCACAGGTTGGGCAGGCAGGCGCCGCCGCCCGTGAGCACGCAGGCCACCAGCATCTGGTCCATGCCGATGCGCTCCAGCTCTCGCCGGACAAACTCGAACAGCTCGACGGCGCGCGCCTCGAGGATGTGATCGAGCTCGCGGGTGGGGGCCTCGCGCGCGGGCCGGCCGCCGCTGGAAGGCAGCTCGACGTAACTATTGCCGGCTGCCAGGCTGGACACCGCGCAGCCGAGCTGCTCTTTGATCCAGGCGGCGTCGTCGAAGCTGACGGTGAGGCCCTTCGCGATGTCGTTGGTGAAGTGGTCGCCGCAGATCGGGATGCTGACCGAAGCCAGCAACGTATCGCCGTAATAGATGGCGATATCGGTCGAGTGGGCGCCGATGTCCACCAGCACGCAGCCTTCGCGCCGGTCCTCCGGCCGTATGGCCGCGTAGGCGGCGGCCAGGGGTTCGAACACCGTCTCTTCCACCAACAGGTGGGCCTCGTTGGCGGCGCCGACCAGGTTTCGATGCTCCTGCAGGCTGCCGGTGACCACGTGAACGTAAACCTCGAGCCGGCTTCCTATCATGCCGCGGGGGTTGCGGTGGCCCGCGCGGCCATCCACGGTGAAATCCTGCGGGAACAGGTGCAGCAGCGTCTCGTCTTCCTGGAACTGGATCCGGGAGGCGCGCTCCACCACGCGGTTGACGTCGTTCTGGTTGATCTGGCGGGGAGGGCCGATCTCGTAACCGCCGCGGCCGTGCGTGCCGCAGACGCTGGAACCGCCCACGCCGAAGACCGCCGAGCCCACGGATGCCTGGGAGCGCTTCTCCGCCTCGCGCACGGTGCGGAGCACGCAGTCGGAGACGGCTTTCTGGTCGACGATGCGGCCCTTGCTCCATCCCTGGGAGGGCGATTCGGCGTAGCCCAGGCAGCGCACGTGAGCGTCTTCGAGAAGCAGGACCGGGCAGCGGGTCCACTGGCTGCCCGCGTCGACCCCTACGGCGACCACCGGCGGCGGGTTGGAGCGCATTGAGTTATTTGCCATGGGGCGCTCCATCCAGGGCCGTGATGCGGTCGTCCAAACGCAGGTCGAAGACGCGCGCCCGGGGCAACCGGCGGCTGATTTCGGCGTAATGGCCGAGGAAGTTCTGAAGGCGCGGCAGGTAATGCCGATTGCCCAGCATCAGCCGCACCACGCGATCCTGGACGCTGTAAGTGATGCCCAGGTTGTCGGGATCCGCGGTGTTGATCTCCGAGATCTGGCCCGCGTAGGCCCGCACTTCGCGGATCATATCGAGCGCCTGGCGCACGCGGTCGCGCCGGGCCGCCACGGGTTGCACGGCGGAAAGACCGTACAGCACGGGAAGGTTAAACGCGGCGCGCGGCGGCGGTTCCAGAAGCACGCCGTCGTCGTCGACCAGCGCGACCTGGTAATAGGCCGTTCCAGGCTGCGGCAGCATGGCGAAGGCCACCGGGACGCGCTCGACAATCTTGACCTCCACCCGATTTGGCCAGCGGCGGCCGACGGCGGCATCGCGAACCCATTCAACGGCCAGCAAGGCGCGCCGCCGCTCCGCGAGCGGCAGCAGATAAACGCTGCGGCCGAAGTCGCGTGCGAAAACCGCCAGCACTTGGGTCGAAGAGGCGTGATCGAGGCCGCGGATCGAGAGGTTAGAATGGTCCTCCATACTGCCCGGAAGTACGAAATGCGAGTTGCTGGCCAGGAACTGGTCCAGCCGGTAAACCAAAGCGATGGCCCCGAACGCCAGCAGCACCGCGCCGGCCGCCAGGAGCCAGAAACGGGCCCGCTCCCGCCAGTTCGAGCGGGCATCGGGCTTGGAACGCGCGCGGCGGACCGGGGCGGACGGTTGCGGTTCCACGGGGGCTTCCTCCGGGAGTTCCAATTCGAGTTGAGCGGACTGTCTTCGAGCCATGGTCAGCCTTCCCCAAGGCGCTCCAGGATGCGGTCGCCGGCCTGCCACACATTGCCGGCGCCCAGGGTCAGGACCGCGTCGCCATCCCCGGCCACGGCCAGCACGCGCTCCACCGCGCGATCGATAGTGCCGGCGTACTCCACGCCGTGGTGGCCGAAATCGCGAATGCGCTCGGCCAGGGATTGGGCGCTGACGCCTTCGATCGGCTTTTCGGAGGCGGCGTAGATGTCCAGCACCTGCACCGTGTCGGCCTGGTAAAAGCAGCGGGCGAAATCGTCCATCAAATGGAGGGTGCGGGTGTAGCGGTGGGGCTGGAAGACGACGTGAATGCGGCGGTAACGGCACTGTCGGGCGGCGGCCAGCGTCGCGCGGATCTCGGTGGGATGGTGGCCGTAGTCGTCGATGACGGCGATGCCGCGCCCGTGACCCCGGATCTGGAAGCGCCGGTCGACGCCGCTGTATAACGCCAGCCCTTCGCGCAGAGCCTCCACGGGCAGTTCCAGTTCCAAGCCAACGGCCGCCGCGGCGGCTGCGTTCAGCACGTTGTGCGTGCCGGGGACGTGCAGCCGGAATTCGCCCAGGTCCGCTCCGCTGGAGCGCAGGCGGAAGACGCTCTCGAGGTGCGTGCAGGAGCAATCGCTCACCTGCACGGCGGCCTGCGCGTGGGTGCCATAGGTGATGGTGCGGCGCTTCACTTCGGGCAGGATGCGCTGTACGTTCTCGTCGTCCAGGCAGAGTATGGCCGCTCCATAGAACGGCACCTTGTTGACGAACTCGATGAAGGCGGCGCGGATCTCTTCGATGGAAGGGTAGTGGTCCAGATGCTCCCGGTCGATGTTGGTGACGACCGCCAAAATGGGCGAGAGCTTCAGGAACGAACCGTCGCTTTCGTCGGACTCCACTACTAGAAACTGGCTTTGGCCCAGCCGGGCGTTCGAGCCGCCGATGGAGTGCAGTCGGCCGCCCACCACCACGGTGGGGTCCTGGCCCGCGTGGCTCAGCATGGTGGCCAGCATCGAAGTGGTGGTGGTCTTGCCGTGGCTCCCCGCCACCGCGATGCCGTACTTGAGGCGCATCAACTCGGCCAGCAGCTCGCCGCGGGGAATCACCGGGATCTGCCGGCGGCGCGCTTCCTGCACCTCCGGGTTGTCCTCGGAGACCGCGGAGCTGACCACTACCGCCCGGGCCGCTCCGATATTCGATGCTGCGTGCCCCTCGTAAATGGTGGCGCCCAGGCCGGCCAGGCGCTCGGTGATCGGCGTGAGCCGCAGGTCGGAGCCGCTGATGGGGTAGCCCAGGTCCAGCAGAACCTCCGCGATCCCGCTCATCCCGATGCCGCCGATGCCCGTGAAGTGCAGATGCTGTGGCTTAAGGAACATAGTGGCGCCGGCCGCGGCGGAACCGGATACGGAGCCTGGAGACACGCCGCACACTCTGCCGCCGCCAGCGCCGCCACCGCTTTCCCGATCCGCGGCAAAAAACATTTCTTAAGGCTATTGTTTCGGCTTCCGCGCCCCATGTCAATCAAAATCTCGCTCCCGAGGCCAGTTGTTCGAGCAACTCGGCGGCGCGCTCGGCGGCGTGCGGATGCGCGAAGCGCCGGGCGGCCTCGCCCATCCGCTCGAGGAGGCCAGCCTCCTCTGCGAGGCTTCGCACTTCGTCGTACAACCGCTGGCCGGTAAACTCCCGGTCGGCTACCAGGCGCGCCGCGCCCTCCCGGGCCAGCACTTCCGCGTTTCTCCGTTGATGCTGATCCGCGGCGAATGGAAACGGCGCCAGAATGGAGGGTTTGCCGGCCGCGGCCAATTCCGCCACGGCGCCGGCGCCGGAACGGCAGACCACCAGGTCGGCGCCGGCGAAGGCCGCCGGCATGTCGTCGATGAAAGGAACCACTTCGCCCTCCAGGCCGCTGGCGGCGAACTCCCGGGCCACTTCGGCGTGGGCTTCGCGGCCCGTCTGGTGAAGCAGCCGGATGGCGAAGCCGGCTTCGCGAAACAGCGGCCAGCTCTGGCGGGCGGCCTGGTTCAGGGTGCGGGAACCGCGGCTGCCTCCGGTAATCAGCACGCTGAGAACCCGCTCGCGCGGCTTGCGGGGCAGCGCGAAGAACTCGGCGCGGACCGGCAGCCCGGTCAGCTCGGTCTTTCCTTTAGGAAAATAGCGGGCCGTCTCGGCGAAATTGAGCAGGGCGCGGTTCGCCACCCGCCCCATCCAGCGGTTGGTCATTCCGGGCGCCGCATTGGGTTCCATCAATACCATGGGAATGCGCCGCAGCGCGGCCGCAATCACCACCGGGCCGGCGACGTAGCCGCCCATGCTGAAGACCGCCGCCGGACGCCAGCGCCCCAGCGCTCCCAGCATCTCCAGCGTGCCCAGCGGGAGTTGCCCCAGCGTGCGCAGCCTCCGCGTCAGGCCGACCCGCTTCAACCCTCCGATTCGAATCCACTGGATGGGGAATCCGGCCGCCGGGACCAGCTTCGCCTCGATCCCCGCCGTCGTTCCGACAAAAAACGGCTCGTGCCCCCGCCGCTGGAGTTCCCGGGCCACCGCCAGCGCGGGAATGACATGCCCGCCAGTGCCGCCGCCAGCCATGAGGAACCTCATCCCGCCTGCTCGCTGACACTCAGCAGCATGCCCAGCGATATCATGCTGCTGACCAGGGAACTTCCGCCGTAGCTGATGAGCGGGAGCGGGATGCCCTTGGTGGGCGCCAGGTCCAGCACCACGCTCATGTTCATCAGAGCCTGCACGAAGATCATGGTGATGACGCCCAGCGCCAGGTAGCGCCCGAAATCGTCCGGGGCGGCGCGCACCAGGCGCAGCCCCCTCCACAAGATCACCACATAGATCATCAGCAGCGCGGCGCAGCCGGCGAAGCCCAGTTCTTCGCCCACCACCGCGTAGATAAAATCCGTGTGCGCCTCCGGCAGGTAGAACAGCTTTTGCTTGCCCTCCATCAGCCCCTGTCCCGTAAGGCCGCCGCTGCCCACCGCAATCCTGGATTGCCGCGCGTGGTAGCCGGGATCCAGGTTGTGCGACGAGCGGCGCATGTACTCCTTGACCGAACTTCCCCACGCGAAGCGGTCCAGCGACTTGTACTCCGGGTCGAAGCAGCCGAAGACCCGCACCAGGCGATAGGGCTTGGAAACTACCGCCCCCCCCACGCACACCACGCCGGCCAGGATGGCGATCCAGATGTACTTGGAATTCAGGCCCGCTACGAAGAACACCACCGCGGCCGAGATCACCAGCACCAGGGCTGTCCCGAGGTCCGCCAGCACCACGGCAACCGCCAGCAGCCCCACCGTAATCGAGGCCGGCAGCAGCGTGTAGCGGTTGTTGATGGCTTTGGCGCGAAGCGCGACGAAGTAGGCCAGGAACAGGATCAGGGCCGGTTTGGCGAATTCGGAAGGCTGTACGCCGCCCGGGCCGATCCGCAGCCAGCGGTGCGAGCGCGAATCGATGAAATAGACGGTCACTAGCAGCACCACCACCACGCTCAGGGACGCGAAAGCCCAGCCTGCCGAATTCAGTTTGCGGTAATCGGCGCGCTTCAGGAACATCATCGCGCCCACCGCGATGGCCGCCCAGAAGAGCTGGCGGAAAATGTAGTAGCCGGAATAGCCGTACCTCAATCGGGCCACCACCGACGAAGCGCTGTAGACCATCACCAGGCCGAACGAAATCAGCGCCAGAATGGAGCCGAACAGCACCCAGTCGGTCTTGACGCGTTGGGCCATATTCAACTCCTTTCCTCGAGCGACCCGACCAGGCTCTTGAAGACCCGGCCGCGCTGCTCGTAGTTCTCGAACTGATCGAAGCTGGCGCAGGCCGGGGCCAGCAGGACGGTGTCGCCGGGCTGAGCTTCTCTAAAGGCGGTGCGCACCGCCGCCTCGAGCGTGCCGGCCTGGATCAGGCGCACGGCGCCCGCGAGGTCGGCCGCAATCAGGGGCGCCGCGGCGCCAATCAGCAGCGCGGCTCGCCCTTTCCCGGCCAGCGGCTCGCGCAACGCGGTGTACGGGCTGCCCTTGTGTTTGCCGCCCAGGACGATCCAAACTCCTCCCGGGAACGCCGCGATGGATTTCAGCGTGGCGTCCACGTTGGTGGCCTTGGAATCGTTGTAGAAATCGACGCCCCCCACCCGCCGCACGAACTCGATGCGGTGCTCGACGCCCGGAAACGTCCGCACGGCGGCGGCGATGGCCTCGAGCGACGCCCCGGCCAGATGAGCGGCTCCGGCCGCGGCCAGCGTGTTTTCGACGTTGTGCCGGCCGCGCAGCGGAATCCCGGCGATCTCCAGGAACGGCGCTCCTTCAAAATACAGGCGCGCTTCGTCGGCCCACAGGCCCTCGGGGGCGTCGCGCGTGGTGGAGAACCAGAGCGTGCGGGCGCGGGTGCGGCGGCCGTATTCCAAACAAGTGGTGTCGTCCGCGTTCAAAACGGCGAAGTCCCCGGCGGCCTGGGTCTCGAACAGGCGCGCCTTGGCGTTGGCGTAGTTTTCGAAGGTGTGATGCCGGTCCAGATGATCCGGGGTGACATTCAGGCACACGGCCACCTGGGCTCGAAATCGTTCGATGGTTTCGAGCTGGAAGCTGGACAACTCCAGGACGTTCCACTGGTCCGGGCGCGAGGCGGCGATCATGCCGGTGACCGGGGCGCCGATGTTGCCGCCTACCTGCCCCGGAATGCCCGCCTCGCGCAGGATGTGCCCGGTGAGCGCCGTGGTGGTGGTCTTTCCGTTGGCGCCGGTGATGCCGATGGTGGGGCCGGCCAGGAACTCGGAAGCCAGCTCGACTTCACCGAGCACCGGCACGCCGCGCCGCCGGGCCGTCTCGAGTTCCTCCAGATCCGCGGGAACGCCGGGCGAGACGACGATCGCGTCCACGCCCTCGAACGCCTCCGGCGATTGCAATTGGAAGGGAACTCCCAGGCGCTCGATCGCGCGGCCAATCTCCTTGAGTTCCGCGAGCGGCCGGCTGTCGACGACGCGCACCCGCGCGCCTTTGGCTAGCAGGAATTCGGCCACCGCCAGCCCCGACTGGCCCAGGCCCGCCACCGCGATTCTCGACCCTGCAATCCGCAATTCCCTCTACCTCAGTTTCAACGTGGTCAGCGCGAACAGCGCCATCACCAGGCCGGTGATCCAGAAGCGCACGATGATCTTGGATTCGGTCCAACCCAGTTGCTCGAAATGGTGGTGCAGGGGCGCCATCTTGAAGACCCGCTTTCCGTGGCGCAGCTTGTAACTGCCTACCTGCAAGATGACCGACAAGGTTTCCAGCACGAAGACTCCGCCCACGAACAGCAGTAGAATCTCCTGCTTGATGAGGATGGCCACCACGGCCAGGCTGCCGCCCAGCGCCAGCGAGCCCACGTCGCCCATGAAGATATCCGCCGGGTGGGCGTTGTACCAGAGGAACCCCAGGCAGGCGCCGCTCATGGCGCCGCAGAAGATGGTCAATTCGCCCGCCAGCGGCAGTCGCACCAGGTCGAGGTACTTCGCGAATTCGGCGTGGCCGGTGGTGTAAGTGAGCGCGGTCATGGCGCTCGAGGCCACCAGCATCAGCCCGATGGCCAGGCCGTCCAGGCCGTCGGTCAGGTTCACGCCGTTCGAGCTGCCGACGATCACCATGATCAGGAACAGGAAGAAGAAGGCGAATGCAAGAGGATAGGTAAGGGGATGATGGAGCAGCGGCTCGATCACCAGGCCGGGCTTGAAGCTCTTGAAGAACGGCACGTTCATCGAGGTCGAGTACGCGCCCTGCGCGCGCAGCACCAGCAGGAACCCGCCGATCGCCAGCGCCACCAAACACTGCGCCGCGAACTTGCGCCATCCCGTAATGCCCAAGTTCTGCTTCTTGCGGATCTTCGCGTAATCGTCCCAGAACCCAATCGCCCCGAAACTCAGGATGCCGAACAGGGCGATCCAGATGTACGGATTCGACAGGTTGGCCCACAGCAGCGTGGGCACCACGATCGAGATCACGATCAGAACCCCGCCCATGGTCGGCGTGCCCGCTTTCTTCAAGTGGGATTGCGGACCGTCCTCCCGGATGTGCTGGCCGATCTGGAACTGGCGCAGCCTTCCGATGAGCCACGGCCCCAGCGCCAGGCACAGGAACAGCGCCGTCATGCTGGCCAAAGCAGTGCGAAACGTGATGTAACTGAACAGCCGGAAACGGATGACATGCGGATAGAGCCGTTCGTAAAGGAGCCAGTAGAACATTAGGCCAGGAACCTCTCCAGGGCGGTCTCGACTTGGGTGCCACGGCTGCCTTTGAACAGAACGGCATCGCCGTCGGCGAGCAGAGTGCGCAGGAAATCTCCGGCCGGTGCGGGATCCTCGAAAAAGAACGCGGCGACGGCCGGCAACCCCGATCGAACCGCTTCGTCGACCATTGGGCGGGCCGCGCCGCGAATCCCGATGAGCACATCAACTCCGCACTCGACGGCGTAGCGGCCTACGTCGCGGTGCAGAGTCTCGGTCCAACGGCCGAGCTCGAGCATCTCCCCCAGCACGGCGACCCGTCGCCGCGCCGGCGTGGCCCGGAGCACGTCCAGCATCGAGCGGACCGCCTCCGGGTTGGAGTTATAGCAATCGTTCAAAATCGCGATCCCGGCATGGCTGAGGCGCTCGCCCCGCATCTGGCCCGGCGCGAGCGCCCGGACCGCATCCCGCAGCCGTTCGGGAGCGATCCCGAATACCCCGGCCACGGCGATCCCGGCCAATACGTTCAGCAGGCCATGCCGGCCCACGAGACCACATTCGAAAACCGTTTGCCCCAGGCGGAACCGGAGACCGGAGGGCGGGTACTCCACCTCGTCCGGCCGAACGTCCGCCTCGGCCGAAACCCCGAAGCATATCACACGGCCGGGGTGGATTTCACGGAAGCCCGCCACGCGGGGATCGTCGGCGTTGAGCACGGCCACGCCGTTCGCCGGCAGCGCCTCGATCAACTCGCGCTTGGCGAGCGCCAGTCCCTCCACCGAGTCGAAAAACTCCGCGTGCGCGAAGCCGACGTTAGTGACCACGCCCACGTCGGGCTTGGCCACGCAGGCGAGTTTCCAGATCTCTCCGGGATGGTTCATCCCGATCTCGATCGCTGCCGCGCGGGCTCCCTCGTCCAAACGCAGGATGGACAACGGCAGCCCAACCTGATTGTTCAGGTTGCCAATGGTCTTGCCCACCGGCATCTCCACGGCCAGCAGCGCGGCGACGATGTCCTTGGTAGTGGTCTTGCCCGCGCTGCCGGTGACGCCGATCACCTGTCCTCCCCATTGCACGCGGGCCCAGGCGGCCAGTTGTTCCAGCGCCGCTTGCGTGTTTGGGACCATCAGGTACTGGGCCGCGGAATCCGGCCGCGGAGCGGGCGCCCGCTCCACCACGGCCGCCGCCGCGCCTTTCTCGAAGGCGGCGTCCAGGTAATCGTGACCGTCGTGATGGGGGCCGCGCAGGGCGAAGAAGAGGTCTCCAGGCTCCAGCGTTCGCGTGTCCACGCTCCAGCCCGTCACAGCGGCCGGAGCAGCGGTTCGCCCCAGCGCGCCGGCCACCTGCTGGAGATCGAAGTTCATGCCTGGTACCCCATCTCGTGCAGCACGCGGCGGGCCACTTCGCGGTCGTCCAGCGGGATGGTCCGGTCCTTGAGGATTTGGTAGGTCTCGTGCCCTTTGCCGGCCAAGATGACGATGTCGCCGGGCTCGGCGCGTTCGAGCGCCAGCCGGATGGCTTTCTCGCGGTCCGGCTCGGCAACGTGTGGCGTGTCGTGACGGCCCAGGCCGACCATGGCGTCGTTCATGATGGCCAGCGGATCCTCCGAGCGCGGGTTGTCGCTGGTCAGCACCACGAAGTCGCTGAGCTCGGCGGCGGCCGCCCCCATCAGCGGGCGCTTGGTGCGGTCGCGGTCGCCTCCGCAGCCGAACAGCGTCAGCACGCGCTTGGGGTGCAGGGCGCGGGCCACCGAGATTACGTTGCGCAGCGCGTCGTCCGTGTGCGCGTAGTCCACCACCACCAGGAACGGCTGGCCCGCTTCCACCTTCTCGAAGCGGCCCGGCACGGCGCGGCACTCCGCGATCCCGCGCACCGCGGTCTCGGGAGGAATGCCGTAGCTCGACGCCGCGCACCACGCGGCCAGAATGTTGTACACGTTCATGCGGCCCGGCAGCGGCGAAGCCACCGGGATGCGCAACGAGCCGCGCTGAATCTCGAATCGCAGCCCGTCGAAGCCGCTGTGCACGTTGACCGCGCGCACCATGGCGCCCATGTGCAGCCCGTAGTGGACGACTTCCGTGCCCGGGCCCGTGTGGATCTCGCGGCCGTAAGGGTCGTCGTCGTTCAACACCGCGAACGCCGGCGGAGGCGCGCCCGCGCCCTCGAACAGCGTGCGCTTGGCGGCGAAGTAATCCTCCATGGTGCCGTGAAAGTCCAGGTGATCCCGCGTCAGGTTTGTGAACACCGCCACGTGGAAGCGGATGCCGTACACCCTGCCCAGCGCCAGCGCGTGCGAACTGACCTCCATCGTCGCGTGCGTTCCGCCGGCGGCCTCCAGTTCCGCGAACAGGCGGAACAACTCGAGGGATTCGGGCGTGGTGTTGACCGCAGCCACCGCTTTGCCGCCCAACCGGTATTCGATGGTGCCAATCAGCGCGGTCGTCTTGCCGGCGGCGCGCAGAATCGAGTCCAGAATGTAGGAGCTGGTGGTCTTGCCATTGGTCCCGGTGATGCCGCCGATGCCCAGCCGTTCGTCGGGGCGGCCGTAGAATGCGCGGGCCGCCGTCGCCAGCGCGCGCCTCCCGTGCTCCACCTGAATCCACCTGCCCGGGAATCCCTCCGGCCGCGGCGATTCGCTCACCACGGCTACCGCGCCGCGCTCCAGGGCCTGGGCGGCAAAGGCGGCTCCGTCGGCCTTCTTGCCGGCGAAGGCGAAGAACAGGAAACCCGGAGCGACCCGGCGCGAGTCGCAGGCGATGCCGCGAATCTCGTCCGTCGCGCCGGTTTGGGGCAGCAGTTCGCGCAGGGTCATTGGAACTGCACTCGCACTCGTTCTCCAGGATGCAGGAAGGCGCCTGGCGCGGGCGCCTGGATGCGCGCGACGCCGCTTCCGATCACGTCCACCGGAACGCCCGCCGCCAGCGATTCTTCCACCACCGCGCGCACCGTCTTGCCCTGGAAGCTAGGCACCCGAGGGCCGTCCACCATCACCACGGCCTCTTCCTGCGGCGCGCCGGCGTCGGGGGGCGCAGGCGGCGCGACCGGCGGCGCGGCCAGGTCTGCGGGCGGGTCGGAGAGGTCGGCGATGGCCAGGTCGTTGGTTTCGGCAGGTGTTACCTCCGGCTCAGGCGCGGTCTCGGGCAGATCCCGCGGAACCTCGAGCAACCGTAGCGTGTCCAGCGCAACCTTCTTGAATACCGGGGCGGCCACCACGCCGCCGAACAACTTCGTCCCGTTCAGCGTCACCGCAATCACGATGGCCGGGTTGGTGACCGGGGTGAACCCCACGAACGAGCCGTTGTAGAAATGGGTGTAGTGCTTGGTGACCGGATCGAAGATCTGCGCCGAGCCGGTCTTTCCTCCGGAGGTGTAGCCCGGCAGGCGTGCGGCTTTGCCCGTGCCCCGCAGCACCACTCCCTCCATCAATTGCCGCATGGTGATGGCCGTCTCAGGTTTAAGAATGCGGCGCGGCGCTTCGGCCGGTTCCATCCGCGCCTTCTCGCCGGGCCGCTGCCGTTTGAGGATCAGCCGCGGCCGCACCAGCATCCCTCCATTGGCGATCACCGAGCAGGCTTGCGCCAGTTGCAGCGCCGTCGTGCTGATTTCGTGCCCCATGGCGACCGACCCGATCGAGCTCTTGCCCCAGTACTTCAGATCTCTGACCGTCCCCGGCGATTCGGCCGGCAGTGGAATCCCAGTGCGCTTCCCGAAACCGAACCTGCGCACATACTCCAGCAGGTTCTTGTCCCCTACCTTCAATCCTATCTGGATGGCGCCGATGTTGCTGCTGTGGGCCAGCACGTCGGCGAACGACAGCGTGCCATAGCCGTGCTTGGCCTCGTGGATCACGCGGCCGAACAGGTTGAACGTGCCGCTGCCGCAGTTGATCAAGGTCTCGGGGCGCAGCGTGGTGGTCTCCAGCGCCGCCGAAAGCGTCACGATCTTGAAGACCGACCCGGGCTCGAAGGGCACCGAAACGGGGTGGTTGTAGCGCGCGATGGGGCTCTCCCCGGCTTGCGGAGGCCGCTGCGGATCGAAAGGAGGATAGGACGCCAGCGCCAGGACTTCGCCGTTGTAAGGGTTCATCACCACCACGCTCCCGCTGGCCGCGTGGTACAGCTCGCAGGCCGCCTGGATTTCGCGCTCGACGATGAACTGAATGCGCTCGTCGATGGTAAGCGTGATGTTGGCGCCCGGCTCGGCGGCGCTCGACGCCAGCGGCTCGATGCCCCGGTGTTGCGGGTCGGTGAGCATCCTGACCGAGCCGGGGCGCCCCATCAGGTCCTGGTTCGCGCTTTGCTCCAGACCCAGGTTGCCCCGCTCCTGGAAATCCACCGTGCCTACCACGTGGCTGGCCAGCGTTCCGTCGGGATAGTGCCGCTCGCTCTCCGTGCGGAACTCGACGAACTCCAGATTCAGGCTGCGCAGGCTCTCGGATTCCTGGGGCGTGATCTTACGCTTGACCCACAGGAAGCCCGCCTCGCCATCCTTGGCCCGCTCGAGCCGGCCGAGCAGCTCCTGGCGGTCGACTCCCAGTACTCCGGCCAGGATTCCCGCCGCCAGCGGCGGATCGGGCACGCGCCGCGGGTTGATGCAGACGGAATCTACGGGAAGGCTTAGCGCCAGCGGGTGGCCGTCGCGGTCGAGGATGGCTCCGCGGGCGGCCTGGATCTCAAAGGTCTTCTGCTGCTGGTGGTCGGCAATCTGTTGGTAGACGTTATGGCAGGCGATTTGGAGGTAAGCCAGCCGCCACAGGATAACGAACGTCCAGAACATGGCCACCAGCGCCAGGCCGGCCAGACGCTTCGCGGTTCGCGCGCCATCCTGCGCCCGTTCGGAATCCTCGCCCCGCCGCCAACCCCGCACCTGCTTCTCCTTCGCTCGTCACAAAAGCTCTGCCGGCAGCCGTCCGCCACGCTCCTTACTTCCGGGGTGCGTTCAGGGCCAGCGCCCCGCCGTGGCCGGAGTTGAGGTACACAACGTGCGCCGAGTCGGGGTCGACCAGGCGCAGATCGCGCGCCAGTTCCTGCAGCCGTTGCGGGCTTAGCAAGGCGGCCTCTTCCAGCTCCAGCCGCCCCCGGTCCCGCTGCAGGCGCGCGTGTTCGCGCGAGAGGCTGTCGATTTGATAGCCCGCCATCATCCCCAGTGCGTCGGGCAGCATCAGGATCATCAGGAACAGCGCCGCCGCGAAGGCCATCGTCGCCGCGTGCCAGCACTTGCGGCGCGCCAGCGGATCGGCCTCCCGCCGCAACCGCCCGTTGTCTATCCTCTTGCAGTAGAAGTAGACGTCCTCGGAGGGAAAGGGACGCAGTTGGTAAGGGCCGGGCGCCCAATCCCAGTCTTCGCGCGGCTCCTCGACCGTCGCGACGTTTCCTTCCGAACGCTTGAAAATCGCTGCCAGTGTCGCCATTACTTTGCCCTCTGTGCCGAATCTGTTCCTAGCACATTTCCACGGCCCGCAGCTTGGCGCTGCGCGATGCCGGATTGCTTGCCACTTCTTCCTTGCCCGGTCTGAGCACGTGCTTGGTCAGCAAGCGCGCCCGCCCCTCTCGAGCCAGATTGCGGAAGGCCTGCTTTACAGCGCGGTCTTCCAACGACATGAATGTGATCGCTACGATGCGGCCGCCGCTCGCGATCAGCCCCGGAGCCGCGCCGAGCAGGGCGTCCAGTTCCTCGGCTTCCCGATTGACCGCCCGTCTCAAGGCGAGGAAGCACTGCGTGGCCGGGTGCAGTCGACCCGTCCGGGGCACGGCCTGTTCGACCACCCGCGCAAGGTGCAGCGTGTCTCGAACCGGCCGTGCCCGAACTATTGCTCTGGCTATTCTGCGCGCCCTCCTCTCTTCGCCGAGGTGGTACAGCAGATCGGCGAGCTCCCGTTCGCCCATGGTATTGGCCAGCTCGGCTGCCGTTATGCCCCGACTTCTGTCCAGGCGCATATCCAGCGGACCGGCTGCCATCAACGAAAAGCCCCGTTCCGGTTCCGTCAACTGATAGCGGCTTACACCCAAGTCCGCCACCAGCCCATCCAGCTTCCCGATCCCCAACGCGGCCAGCGCCGCGCCCAGCTCCGAGAACTTCGCCTGGCGGTAACGGATTCGCTCCGCCCAGGCCGCAGTCGCCTGCCGCGCCAGTTCCAGCGATTCCCCGTCGCAATCCAGCGCCGCAACCACTCCCGTGGTCAGCCGTTGAGCGATCGCGGCCGTGTAGCCTCCCAGCCCGGCCGTCGCATCCGCGTAGGTTCCGCCCGCTCGGACCGCCAAATACTCGACGGCTTCGTTCAACATGACGGGGAAGTGCATACATCGCTATTTCAATCCCCGCTTTCTCAGCCCCAGCAGGTCGGCGTGGGCCGACTCGGTGGCTTCCTTCAGCCGCATCTCGGAGACCGCTTCGCTGTACAGGTCGATGGCGTCGTTGTAAAACCGCAGGTTGACCTTCTGTTCCTCGATCCCCAGTTTCCGCCGCAATCCCGGTGGCACCAGGATGCGCCCCTGCGCGTCCAGCTCCGCCTCCGAACCCCAATAGTGCGCCAGGAAGGCCGTGCGCGCGGCACGTTCCGGGTCCTCTGTGTCCTCGGCGAATACTTTCTCGTTGTCTAACCAGACCTGTATGGGATATATTCGACCTGTGGCGCCGTCTAGCGTCGTGACGAAGAACCTTTGCTCGGAGAGCGTCTTGACGAAGTTTTCGAATTCCTTCGGGAGGCGCACCCTACCCTTGTCGTCGCAGCGGGACGGGTATATTCCGATGGGAGGACGCCCCATGCCGCCTTGGGGACGCGACTCCACCACATTGTGCCCACTTTCTTCCACTAGCCGATCTTAACCCCGCTCTGCCATAGTTTCAAGCCGCGTTTTGAGGTATTTTGGGCCAAAACCTAAGGTTTTTGCGAAGAAAAGGCGAAGACCCGCCCTGCCCGCTCTTCCTCAGTGGCCAATCGAGGTCCCCGTGTAGCCCCGCCCCCTCTTTCCCCGTCACCAATCGCGGCCAGAGTGTATCCTGGTGGACAGGGACACACGGCTGCCCACCGCCGCCCGGGAGTACCGAATGTCTGAAATGGTTTTCGTTCTGCTTTTCATCGCGGCCTACTTTGCCCTGATGCGCTGGGTGCTGCCGCGCTTCGGCGTCCAGACTTGAATGGCCAAACCCTGCCGCGCCGAGTCTCGGCGCGAAACTGTACCCCCCTCAGCCGGCCCAGCCGGTCCAGGAGTAGAGCGCCACGATTAGCCCAATGAGTGAAGCCAGGATGATGCTGTGACGCAGGGTTAGGCGGAACAGGCTGGATTCCTCCCGGCGGCTCAAGCCGGTAGCGGCAGCGGCCACCGCGATGCTTTGCAGGCTGATCATCTTTCCCATCACGCCCCCGCTCGAGTTGGCGGCCGCCATCAGCACTGGGCTGAGGTGCAACCGTGCGGCGGTGAGCGCCTGCAAGTTGCCGAACAGCGCGTTGCACGAGGTGTCCGATCCGGTGAGGAAGACCCCCAGCCAGCCCAGCAGCGCGCTGCGGAAGGGGAACACCACGCCGGTGGCGGCGAAGGCCCGGCCCAGCGTAGCCGTTGCCCCGGAGTAGTTCATCAGGAAGGCCAACGCCAGCACGGTCGCGATGGTGAGCGCCGGCAGAAGCAGTTGCTTCGCGGTCCTCAACAACGCGCCGGCGAACATCCTCGGAGGCATCCGCAGCGGCAGCGCGGAGGAGAGCGCCGCGGCCAGACAAGCCGTCCCCGACGCCGCCAGCCAGTTGAAGTCGTAGACCGCGCCGTCCAGTCCCGGCCAAGCGATCTTCACCTCGCCGCGCTCCAACAGGCGCCGGAACGGCGCCCATCCCCAGAGCAGCACCGAGACCACCAGCAGCCCGTAAGGCGCCCAGGCCACCGCCAATTCGCGCCCCGGGCGCCTCCGCGGAGCGACCGGCGCACTGGCGTCTCCCTTGAAATGGAAACCGTCCTTCGGCTTCCACAGGAGTAACAGGACCACCAGAGATCCCATCGCCGCCAGCGAGCTGAAGATATCGGTGAGCTGCGGTCCCACGAAATTGGAGACCAGAAACTGCACCGCGGCGTAGGAGACGCCGCACAGCGCCGCGGCCGGCAGGACACCGCGCAGTCCACCCCACCCGCACATCACCAGCATGAGATAGGCCGGGACGATCAGCGAGACCGGCGCGCAGATGCGGCCCACCGCCGCGCTTAGCTGGTCTATGGGCAGGTTAGTGATTTTGTGCAAAGTGAGAATGGGAATGCCGATGGAACCGAACGCCACCGGAGCCGTGTTGGCCATCAGGCAGATGCCCGCCGCGTAATAGGGTGAGAAACCCAGTCCCGTCAGCATGGCCGCGGCGACGGGCGTTCCGAATCCGGCCGCGCCTTCAATGAACGCGCCGAACGCGAAGGCGATCAGCAAAGCCTGCAATCTCCGGTCGGCGGTGAGGCTCCCGATCGAATCCTTCAGGATCTCGAACTGGCCGGTTTCGACCGTGATCCGATACAGCAGCAGCGCGCAGAAGACAATCCAGCCGATGGGAAACAGACCGGTCGCCGCCCCCAACCCGGCGGCGCTGAGCAGGCGCATCGGCGGCATGTGGTAACCGAGCAGGGCCACGGCGCTAGCGGTCGCCAGACCGGCCAGCGACGCCACCCAGGCCGGTTTGCGCCTGGCCCCCAACAGGAACAGCAGTGTAAACACCGGCAGCGCGGCGAACAGCGCCGAGCCGCCCAAGCTGTCCGCGATGGCCCGGCAATGTTGGAGCCACATGCTTGCCATACTCATAGCACATCTGCCCGCCGGGCCGTTGCCGCCGCGGTATGCGAAGATCGGTTTATACTCCTTTTCCGATGCCCGGCCGCGTTGAAGTCGAGAAACTGGCGAAGCATTTCCGCTCCTTCGAGCGGCGGGAAGGGCTGTGGGGCGCGCTCCAGAACCTGGTGGTGCGCGACTACAAGACCGTGGCCGCCGTGGACGGCATTTCCTTCCTGATCGAGCCGGGCGAGATGGTCGGCTACATCGGCCCCAACGGCGCCGGCAAATCCACCACCATCAAAATGCTCACCGGAATCCTGCTGCCGACCTCCGGCCGGGTGCGGTCCAACGGATTCGAGCCGTTCCGCGAGCGCTCCCGCTACACCCGGACCATTGGGGCGGTCTTCGGCCAGCGGACCCAGTTATGGTGGGACATCGCGGTGGTCGAGTCCTTCCGTCTGCTCAAGAAGATCTACGGGGTCTCCGACGCCGACTATGCCGCGCGCATGCGCGAGTTCGACGAGGTGCTGGAGATCGGGCGCTATCTTCACACGCCGGTGCGCAAGCTGAGCCTGGGTGAGCGGATGCGCTGCGATATGGCCGCCGCGCTGCTCCACAATCCCCCGCTGTTGTTCCTGGACGAGCCGACCATCGGCCTCGACATCGTCGCCAAGGAGAACATCCGCGCCTTCCTGAAGCGCGTGAACCGCCAGTATTCGACCACCGTGCTGCTGACCACGCACGACCTTTCGGACATCGAGGAACTCTGCCCGCGCCTGATGATCATCGACCATGGCCGCCTGCTGTACGATGGCGCCCTCGCCGATCTCAAACGCCAGCTCTGGCGCGAGACCACCGTGAAGTTCGACCTCAAGGACCGCGAGCACGCGCGCCGCTTCGAGCAACTCGAGCTAGCCGGCATTCGCCGCGAGAAGCTCGGCGACCTCACCTATCTGCTCTCTTTCGGCCGCGACGACCGTCCCACCGCCGAGGTGATCCGCCAGGTGGTCAACTCGGTCGAGGTGCTGGACATCGCCATCGAGGAGCAATCCATCGAAGAGGTGGTCAAGCGGATCTACCTGGGCGGCGCCATCCCGGAGGAGCCGCCGTGCCATCCGTAGGCCTGGAATTCGCCCGCATCGGTTTCATGAACATGCTGGCCTTCCGGCTGCGCTACTACACCGGCGTCATCACTTACTTCATCAACGTCGCGGTCTATTACTTCATCTGGCGCGCTATCTACCATGTCGATCCGCATTTCGCCAGCTTCAGTTTCGCCCAGATGATCACTTACGTGGCGGTGGGCTGGATCATCCGCTCGATGTACTTCAATAACATCGACTCCGAGATGGCCGAAGACATCCTGGAGGGCAAGATCACCATGGTCATGCTCAAGCCAGTGAGCATTCAGGCCAGTTACATCGCCCGCGCGCTGGGCGAATCGGCCTTCCGGCTGTGCCTGCTGACGGCGCCGACGGCGCTCCTTCTAGGGCTGCTTTTCCCGGTGCTCGCTCCGGCCGGCGGCGCGCATTTCGCGGTGTTCCTGCTGTCGCTCGCGGGCAGCGTGATCCTGGTGGCCGCGTTGAACTTCGCGGTGGGCTGTTGCGCCGTGCGGCTGACCTCGATCCTGGGCCTGCTGCGCGCCAAGTTCTGGGCGCAGGACCTGCTTTCAGGCGTGCTCGTGCCGGTCACGCTGTTTCCCGCCCCGCTTCGCCAGCTCTCGCGCCTGCTGCCCTTCGAGCATATCGGCTTCACGCCCATGATGATCTACCTGGGCAAGATTTCCTGGCGCCAGATCGCGGAGGCGCTCGCGCTCGAAGCCGTCTGGATCGCCGCTCTCCTTTGGTTCGGGGCCTGGTTCTGGCGCGCCATGAGCCGCCGCATCATGGTCCACGGAGGCTGAATGCGCCGCTACCTTTCGCTCTTCGCGCGCTACTTCGTCCAGTATGCGAAGGTGCGCCTCTCCTACCGCGGCGATTTTCTGCTCTCGGTGCTGGCTACCGTGGCCTCGACCGCCTGTGGCATGGCCGTGGTGTTCCTGATCTTCCGCCACGTCCCGCGCATCGCCGGCTGGAGCTTCACCCAGATCCTGTTCCTGTACGGTTTCTCGCTGTTGCCGCTGTCCCTGTTCAATACCATCAGCGTCAACCTGTATTACTTCAGCGATTCTTACATTGTGATGGGTAAGTTCGACCAGGTGCTGCTGCGGCCCGTGCATCCTCTCTTCCAGGTGCTCTCGGAGAAGTTTCGTCTTGAGGCCCTGGGCGACACCGTGCTGGGCCTGGTCATCCTGCTGAGCTGCGCCCGCACCATGGGCCTGGGGTTCGGCGCCGCCGGCTGGCTCTTCATTCTGTTAGCGACGCTCTGCGGTTGCGCGCTCTACACCTCGGTCTTCCTGATGCTCACCTGCGTTTCGTTTTGGATGGAGGACCGTGTGGGCGTCGTTCCGCCGATCTATAACATGCTGGCCTTCGGCCGCTATCCGCTCGATATCTACGGTCAGCTAGTCCGCTTTCTGCTTAGTTGGGTGGTGCCCTTCGGCTTTGCCAGCTTCTATCCGGCCACGCACCTGCTCGGCAAAGACGCTTACCGCACTTACACGTACTTAATGCCGCTGGTGACCGTTGCCTTCGCTGCCCTGGCGCTCGCCGTCTGGAGCCGCGGCGTGCGTAACTACACTTCCACCGGCTCCTGAGGGGGCCACTGGGCCGGGACCCTGCCCGGCAAACAAGCGCGTGGGAAGCAGCTACACTGGAGTTAATGTCCGAGGTGGCTGAGAATCTGCCTGCCGCGCCCCTGACCATCGAGGGCGCGAGCGTGCTGCACCAGATGTTCCGCATCCGCTGGCCGGCCTGGAAGGCGCTCGCTCCGGCCGAGCGTGCCGCCATCGCCGCCGAGGCCGCGGGCGCGCTTGAGAGTATGGAAGACTCGCCCTCGGCCGCCTATTCGCTCCTGGGCCATAAGGGCGATCTGCTCTGGCTGCACTTCCGCAACTCCTTCGACGATCTGAACCGGGTGGAATTACGTCTGGCGCAGTTACGCCTCACGGATTTCCTCGAGCCCGCCGCCAGCTACCTCTCGGTGGTCGAGTTGGGTTTATACGACTCCAGCGTCAAGCTCTACCGTGCCCTGGCCCAGCGCGCCGTTGAGCCCCACTCGAAGGAATGGGACGCCGAGGTGGAGGCGTTGCTCGCGATGCAGAGGAAGGCGATGCATGCGCGGCTCTATCCGCCTATCCCCTCCCCGCGCTATCTCTGCTTTTATCCCATGGACCGGAAACGCGGTGAGCGCTACAACTTTTACACCCTCCCCATCTCCGAGCGTGGCCGCATGTTGCGCGAGCACGGCTTAGTCGGCCGGCGCTATTCGGACCACGTCCAGCAGATTATCTCCGGGTCGATGGGTTTCGACGGCTGGGAGTGGGGCGTGGACCTCTTCGCCGACGACCCCCTCCAGTTCAAGAAGCTGATCTACGAGATGCGCTTCGACGAGGTCAGCGCCCTGTACGCGCTGTTCGGGCCGTTCTACGTGGGCCTGCGCGTCCCCGCGGCGCAGCTCGCTGCCCTGCTCGAGGGCGAGCTGCCCTGATCAGTGCGGAACCTTCCCCATCGGGGCGCGGCGCTGCACGATCTGGTAGATGTGGTGCCCCTCGTGGTAGACCATGTACTGGACCTGGAAGTTCACGTCGTAGTGCGGATACTCGGGGTGCCTGCCGGTGCGGCGCCAATCGGCGGCGGACAGAGATCCCAGCAGCGTCACCAATTGCTCGCGCTCGCCCAGAAAACCCTCTATCAGTTCGGCCGCCGGGGTTTGTAGCATTACCATGAACTCGGGGTCGTGGTCGGGATTGTAGGGGACCACGGCCGGGTTGTCCTCGGTGAGCATGGCTTCGATCCGGCCCTCGAAAACCTCCTGCACCCGCCACAGATGGCACAGGATTTCCTTGATCGACCATTTGCCGGGGACACTGCGTTCCTCGAGCAATTCCTCGTCCAGCCCCGCCGTCAGCCTCTCGATGTCGTGGGCCTGATCCGCCAGGCGGAACGCGAGGCGGCTGTGACTGTCCTGCTTGGGTGTACCACTGGCCATACCAGAATTATAGAATCTTGAGAGAGGGAACACTATGCGCATCTGGCCCCGGTTTGGCACTGCGGTTGCCGTCTTGGGAGCGGCGTTGATCGGTTTCCAACTCGGCGGGGCCAGGACGGCGGCCGCCAGCGCCGAGAAAGACCAGGCCAAAATCCTGCTCGATATGGACCGCAAATTCGACGAAGCGACCTTTAGAAACGGGGTCGCGGCCTGGATTTCCTATTGCGCCGAAGATGGAATGCTGCTGCCCGATGGCAGCGCGATCGTGGCCGGCAGGGAGGCCATCCGCAAGTACCTGGGGCAGCGATTCGAGACGCCCGGCTTCACGCGGCGTTGGGTGCCCATCGATGCCGAGGTCTCGGGAGATCTTGGCTACACCTACGGAGTTTGGAAGTCTTCCCGCCAGGGCGACGACGGCAAACCCGAGGTCTCCTACGGCAAGTACGTCACCATTTGGAGGAAACAGCACAACGGCGTCTGGCGTCTGGCGCTCGATATCGGCAACGCCAGCCCGGCGCCTGAAACCAAGAAATAGGCCCGGCGAGCTCGAAGCGATCCCCGCGAGTTTCCGAGTCCGCTTCCCTTGGTAGAATTGTCGGACAGCATGGCACGGCGTCGCATCGCGGTGGCCGCTCTTACGTTCCTGTGCGCTCTGGACTGCGCCGCCGCGACCCGCTGGTTGAAGTTGACCTCCGCGAATTTCGAGCTGCTCACCACTGCGGGTGAGCGCCAGGGCCGCGACGCCATCCTCTATTTCGAGCAGGTCCACGGCTTCTTTCTGAAGAGCATGCACCTTTCGGCCGGCTCGGCGCTGCCGGTCCGGATTGTCGCGTTCTCCTCGGAAAAGGAGTTCACCCCCTACCAGCCCAACCAGGCCGCCGCGGCGTATGCGGCCGGCGGGCGCGACCGCGACTACATCGTCCTGAAGGGCATCGGGTCGGAATACTATCCGATCGCCGTGCACGAGTATGTGCACCTGCTGCTGAAACCCTCCGCCGAAAAGCTGCCGGTGTGGCTGAACGAGGGACTCGCCGAACTCTACTCCACGCTGCAGCCCATGTTCAAGAAGATTCGGGTCGGCGATATCATCCCCGGCCGCCTTCAAGTGCTGCGGGCTTCCAAATGGCTGGACCTGGAAACGCTCATGGCGGTCGGCCACGATTCTCCCTACTACAACGAGAGGAATCGCGCCACCGTTTTTTACGCCGAGGCCTGGGCCCTCACGCACATGCTGATGCTGACCGAGGAGTACCGCCCGAAATTCCCGCAGTTCCTGGCCGCTGCGATGAAGGGCGATCAGAAGGCCGCCTTCGAGCAGATCTACGGCAAGCGGATGCCGGAAGTGTGGACCGACCTTCAGAGCTACCTGCGCAGGGCGGAGTTCAGCGTCCTGGTCTTCGACCTGCAACTGGACAAAGCGGCGGAGCAGCCCGAGGTCCGCGAGGCCACGCCGCTGGAATCGGGATTGGCGCTGGCCGGCGTGCTGGGGGCCATCCACAAGTGGGACGAGGCCCGGCGGGCGTTCGCGGAACTGGCGCGCCAGAATCCGGAGAGCGCGGAGGTGGAAGAAGGCTTCGGCTATCTCGAGTGGCTCGCCGGCGGCCCCGCGCAGGCGCGCCCCCACTTCGCCCGCGCGGCCGAGTTGGGCAGCCAGAATCCCAAGCTCTACTACGATTACGCGGGCCTGCTCAGCCAGCGCGGAGAGCGCGGCGCGGCTCTGATTCCGTTGTTGAGCAAGGCCGTGGAACTCGATCCGGGCTTCATGAAGGCGCGCTTCCTTCTTGGGTTGAACCTGGTGCAGGATAAGCGGTACGAGGAGGCGGTCGGGCAATTCGCGCTTCTCAAGCGAGTGGATCCCGAGCAGGCGCATCCCCTCTTCTCCGCGCTGGCCTACGCCTATTACAGGCTCGGCAAGCCGAAGGAGGCGTTCGATGCGGCCGAATCGGCCAGGAAGTATGCGCGCGGCGATCTGCAAGTCGCCTCGGCGGAGAAGATGCTCGAATTCCTGAAGGCGCCGCTGCGTTCGGCCCCGGTCGCGCCGCGGCCTCCGGAGCCTGCGCTCGCGACGGAGGATCAGTCTGCGCCGCCGCGTCTGCTGCGCCGGCCCGAGGCGCCGCCGGCCCCGCCGGCCACCGAACCTGCGCCTCCACCGGGCGACCACTTGATCGAGGGGACTCTCGAGCAGGTGGATTGCCTCGGGACCACCGCCAGTCTGCGCTTGCGAATCGTCGGCCGCGAAGTGCGGCTGGTGATCCAGGACCCAGCCCAGGTTGCGGTAAAGGGTGTCCAGGGCGGCCAGCTCAATCTCCAATGTGGGCCGCAGCAGCCCAGAGCCGTCGTGATCCACTACGTTCCCAAGCTGGACGTGGAACTGGGCGCCATCGGAATCGTGAGAACCATGGAGTTCAAGTAAGCCCATGCGCGAGCCTCCGGACGACGAGCCCGTGCGCATTCCGATCACCGATGTCTTCGATCTGCACTCCGTCCCGCCCAGGGACGTCGAGGCCATCGTTGAGGCCTATCTCGAGGAGGCCAACCGGCTTGGCCTGAAGGCCCTGCGCATCATTCACGGGCGCGGCATCGGAGTGCAACGCGAGACCGTGCGGCGGGTGCTCGCGCGCACCCCGTTCGTGGCCCGCTACGGCGACGCTCCCGGAGAAGCGGGCGGCTGGGGCGCGACGGTCGTCACGCTGCGCTAACTTGTCAGTATGGCCGTTTTTCAGAAGACCTTCCGCATCTCGACGCGGGGCCGCTGCGACATACTCGACATCACCGGGCAGGTGAACCGGATCGTCGGCGAAAGCCGCCTCAAGCAGGGCATCGCCAGTGTCTCGGGCCGCGGCTCGACCCTCGGCATCACCACTCTCGAGTACGAGGCGGGCGCGGTGTCGGACTTGGCGCGCGCCCTCGAAAAGATCGCCCCCATGAACCACGACTACGCCCACAACGCGCACTGGGGCGACGACAACGGTTACGCCCACTTGCGCAGCGCGCTCGTCGGAACCAGCCAGAGCTTCTCGGTCCGCGACGGCGCGCTCGATATCGGCACTTGGCAGCAGATCGTCTTCTGCGACTTCGACAGCCGTCCGCGCGACCGTGAAGTGACGGTCACCGTGGTCGGAGATTAGGTCCCGGCCGGCGGCATCTTCGGCCGCGGCGGGTGATTCGAGGGCATGGATTGCCCCACCACCACCAGCGGCCTGATCTTCTCGATAGTCTGGGCCGGTACGCCCAACCGCCTCAGATCCTCGAGCGCCACGTACGGCCGGTTGGCAACGATCTTCTTTGCCAACGGGCGCGTGATGCCGGGGAGCTTTTCCAGTTCCACCTGGAACGCGGAGTTGATATCGACCTTGGGCGGCGGAGCGGCAGGCTTCTTCTGTTGCGCGGACAGAGTCAACGCCATGGCCAGGGCGGCCACTCCAGCCAGAACTCTCGAATGGGCGCTATGCATGGTAATTTCAGCGTAGCGCAAAGCTGCGGCCTTTCAGGCGCCGGCCTGCCCAGCCTTGTGGTATTCGGTCATTCCCGAGATGCCTTCCGCATCCCGGAACGAGACCCTGAGCACCTGCCCGGGCGCGCCGGCCTACTGCAGCCAGTCGAGAGTCGCCTCGCGTTGCAAGCCGGGAACTTCGCCCGCTCCATACAGGTGCGTGACCGCCTCGCCGGAGGTCATCCATGTGGCGAACTTCCTCGCCACCGCTTCCGTCGCGATGCTCCCGGCGTCGCTCGTCTGCACCCAGAGCGGGAACTCCAGGTGGGCGGCGACGCGCGCAAACCGATTTCTCCGCTCGGCACGGATCTCTTCCGGCGCGCCCGCCAGACAGCGGTCGAGCAGCGGAAACCGTTCCTTGATCGGTCCTTTGACCGGCGCGCTCTCGGTGGTGGCTGGCGTAGGAATACGCCAGGCAGACCAGCAGGACATTCCAAGGGAAGAAGGTCAACAACCGGCCATAGAAGAATGCCGCCATCATTCCGCCGGCGGAGTCGGATGCCAGCTAATTCCCTAGATTCGGCAGCAGCAAGACCAACCGCGAAATTGCCAGGATGATACGTGTCGTTCTCACCGGAGTCCTTCGTCAAGATGCCGCCCCGGAATCGGGCCGATCCCGGTTCCCTGACGACGTGAGCCGAATGACACCACAGCCGCGCGCTATCATCGCAGCACCACTCGCTGGTCGCCTTCGCGGCGTGTGACGTGCTCCCGGTCCAGGTATTCGAGCAGCGGAATGGCGTACTTGCGGGAGATTCCGGCCAGCTCCTTGAATTGGGCAACGCTGAGGCGTTTCCCTTTGCACTCGGCCAGCCGGGCGCGCAGACCATCGATAGCAGCCCGGTGAAAAACCAGCTCGCCGCTGATCCTGATGAGCCGCCCCTGCCGCAGCAGGCGCTCCAGCAGCGAGCGCGCCCGCCCCACCGCCAGGCCCGATTTCGACAGCACATCGCTCACCGCCGGCACGCCCAGCCCGGCCTTCAGGAACGCCCTCTCGATCGCCGCCGTCGCCTGCTCTTCATCCTGTTTCAGCACCACCTTGTGCGTGGCCAGCCGGACCGTCTCCCCCTCGGCCACGATGCCCGGCGCACGCTCGATCATTGCGTCCAGCAGGAACGGCGGCGCCCCGGCCAGCTCACGGCTGCGCAGTTCCTGCTTCTGCATCCCGGCCAGCAAAGGATTCTCGCGGTGAAACGCCTCCAGCAGATCGGCGATGCGAGCCAGCGTTGCCTGAAACCACTCGCGATCCACCAGCCAAAACTGCGGATCTTCGAGCGCAATCAGACGCTCCGATTTCGCCGCCCGCTCGATCTCCGCCGCCATCAGGCCCGTGCGCGCCACCAGCTCGGAAAGCCCCAGGCCGTATTTCGATTCGCGCACGAGCAGCGGAACCCCATAGGCCTCCAATCTCTCCGCCGCATCTTCGCCCCGGCGGTAGCGATACCCGCCGATGTCCACCACCGCACCGCCGCCTATCGTGACCGCCGGCGAGAACATGCGAATGATGAAGTGATCGCCCGGCAGCATGAGCAGCGGCTCGCGCAGCACCAGCCGCGCATAGGCCCGTTGACCCGGCCCCAGCGCCTCCATGCCGAACAGCCGCACGCGCGCTTCCACCTCCGCTGTTCCGGCGTGGAAATGAACCGGAGCCTGGTTCTTGAGCGGCTTGGCGGAGGGCAGCAGCTCGAGCAGGCAATCCGCGCTCCGCGCCGGCTGGAACAGCCCGGGCTCCGCCAGCACCATGCCGCGCGCCAGTTCGTCCGGCTCCGCCCCCGCCACGTTCAGCGCCGTCCGTTGCCCCGCCGCCGCCCGCTCCACCGCCCGTCCATGCACCTGTATGCCGCGCACCCGCAGACGCCGCCCTCCCGGATGCGCTTCCACCTCCCGCTCCTTCTCGACCGAGCCCGAAATCAGCGTGCCCGTCACCACCGTCCCGAAGCCGCGCATCGAGAACACGCGATCGATCGGCAGCCGGAAGTGCCGCGACGCGTCCTTCAACGGCGCCTCCCGCGCCATCTCGAGCAGGCGCGCGCGCATTTCGCCGAGGCCCTCGCCGGTCGCCGAACTCACCGCCACCACCGGCGCCCCCTCCAGGAACGAGCCGGCCACGAATTCCTCCACCTCCAGCCGCGCCAGCCCCAGCACCTCCGGATCCACCAGGTCCGCCTTGGTGAGCGCGACGATCCCTTGCTTGACGCCCAGCAGCCGGCAGATGTCGAAATGCTCCCGCGTCTGCGGCTTCACCGATTCGTCCGCCGCCACCACCAGCAGCACCAGGTCGATGCCCCCCACTCCGGCCAGCATGTTCTTCACAAAACGCTCGTGGCCGGGCACATCCACGAACCCGATCCGCACTTCTCCGGCCAGCTCCAGGTGTGCGAAGCCCAGGTCGATGGAGATGCCGCGCCGCTTCTCCTCTTCCAGCCGGTCCGTGTCGATCCCTGTGAGCGCGCGAACCAGCGCGGTCTTGCCGTGGTCTATGTGCCCCGCGGTTCCTACGATGATGTCTCGCATCGCGCTGCCTCTCATCCTACTACCGGGCTACAATACGAGGTTCGCATGCCCGCACTGCGCGATCCCGTCGTCATTCGCTCGATCCTCCTCACCGAGCCCGCCTGGTCGGTGTACGCTCTGGGCGACCTGGCGCCCGGTCTCTTCGAGCGTTGCGAGTGGTTCCAGCCGACCACCGGCGCTCCAGCGCTCGCGTTGCTCTATCGCGCCTTCTCAATTCCCGTATTGTTTGCGATCGGCGAACCTTCCGCGCTGGCCGCGGTACTCGACGAACTGACCGGCGAGCCCGCCCTCTACCTGCACCTGCGGCCCGAGAACCTGCCTCTGATCGCCGAGCGCTTCCATCTGATCGAGCGGAAAGAGATGCTCCGGATGGTGCTGGACCCGCGCGCTTACCGTCCCGCGCCCGTCGAAGGGGCCGTGCGCCTGTCGCCCGCCGATCTCGGCGAGCTCGAACGCCTCTACTCGGACGGTCAGTCCACCGGCGAGGCCCCCGACTTCTTCCTCCCCTCGATGCTCGCGGACGGCGTGTTCTACGGCATCCGCGAAAAGGGCGAGTTGGTGGCCGCCGCCGGAACCCACTTGGCCGTCCCGGCCGAGGGGATCGGCGTGCTGGGCAACATCTACACGCGGCGCGACCGCCGGGGCCGTGGCCTGGCGGCGCGCTCGACCAGCGCCGTCGCCGGCGAGTTGCTCCGCATGAATCTGACTACCATCGCGTTGAACGTGGCCGCGAATAACGAGACCGCCATCCGCGTCTACGAGCGCCTGGGTTTCGTTCGCTACTGCGTCTACTACGAAGGCCTCGCTAAGCGTCGCTCGCGCTAAAATCGTAGGGAATGTTTCCCATTTCCGTTCTGCTAGCAGCTCAGCTCGTAACCACGGGCGCGGGAGCTCAGAGCCACGCCAGCCCGGTCGTCATCGGCGAAGTTGTCCCTATCCGATCCAACGTTCTCAAGGAAGAGAGAACTCTGCTCGTCTCCAAGCCCGCTGGATATGAGGACGGTGCGGACCGTTATCCGGTCCTCTATGTGTTAGACGGAGAAACGCTGTTCCGTTCGAGCAGTGCGATAGCGGAGTTTCTAGCCGCTAACGAGCGGATACCGGAGATGCTCGTCGTTGCGATCGCCAGCGGGAGCTTCGAACAACGCACGCGTGACCTGACTCCTCCCTCATCAGCCGAGATCGACAACCGCTTCTCGCCGGGCAATGGCGGGGCCGACGCTTTCCTGTCTTTTGTGGCCGGCGAGTTGATTCCCTTTGTGGACAAGACCTACCGTACCCGGCCCTACAGGGTGCTGGTCGGCCATTCCTTCGGCGGCCTGTTCGCAATTCACGCGCTGACGGCGAAACCGAACCTCTTCAACGCCTATATTGCCATCGACCCAACTCTTTCCTGGAACAACGGAGCGGTTGTCGAGGAGGCAGAGTCGTTCTTTTCAAAAACCAAGGAACTCCAGGCGGACCTCTATTTCACCGTTGCAAATGCCACTGGGTACTCCTCCGGCAGTGTTCGGAGACTGGCCGCGATACTGGATGAGAAAGCCCCTGCCGGATTCCGATGGAACTTCGAAGCGATGAAGCAGGAGACGCATATGTCCATTCCCTTACGGAGCATTCGCCAGGGCTTGGACACGATCTTCGACGGCTGGCATTTGACGGATCCGCTGGAGCTGTTCGACCAGGGCGGAATCGAAGCTGTCCACCGGCACTTTCGAGATGGCGGCAAAAGATGCGGCTACGATCGATCGACCTTGCCATTCACGGTTTCACTGATCGTTGCCGGATTGGTGAAAGCGGGACGCCTCGAAGAAGCGTCCCAGCTTCTGCTTCACGACCCAAAGGCATACCCCCCTCCGTGGAATCAACTCGACGCACTTGCACGGGCGTACAGCGATCGCGGCGACGTCGAGCGGGCGATTCACTTTTACGTCTTATCGCTGAAGGAGAACCCACAGAACGAGTGGGCAAAACGAAAGCTCCGAGAGATGGGCGTCAAAGTCGAGGATACAGCCCCTAAACCACGCTGACTGAACCTGCACCTGCCGTGCGCTCGACCGGCGCCGTCGGTCCTACCACCCCACCGGTTTGCCCTTGTTCTGCTCGTCCAGCCACTTCTGCAGCGGCGCGAAATAGTCGGTGATCGCCGTAGCATCCATCTCCCGCTGGCCGGTCAGCGCTTCCAGAGCATCCGGCCAGCGACGGCTTAGGCCCATCTCCAGCATCTTGGCGAGCCTTTGGCCGGCCTCCTTGTTGCCGTAGATCGAGCAGCGATGCAACGGCCCGGTGCACCCGGCGGTGCGCGCCAGCGCTCTGTGGAACTGGAACTGCAAGATGTCCGCCAGGAAATAACGCATGTACGGCACGTTGGCCGCTACGTGATACTTCGCGCCGGGATCGAAGTCCCGCTCGCTGCGCTCCACCGGCGCATCCACGCCCTGGTATCTGCGCCGCAATTCCCACCAGGTGGCATTGTAGCGCTCCGGCGGAATCTGGCCCGAGAACACCTTCCACCGCCACTGGTCGATCAGCAGCCCGAACGGCAGAAACGCCACCTTGTCGAGCGCCCGCGCGAGCAGCAGCCCGATGTCCTTCGAGGCATCGGTCGGCTTATCCAGGAACCCCAGCTTCACCAGATACTCGGGCGTGATCGACAGCGCGATGGTGTCCCCGATGGCCTCGTGGAACCCGTCGTTGGCGCTGTCGCGGAACAGAACCGGCTGGCGGTCGTAAGCGCGCTGGTAGAAGTTGTGGCCCAACTCGTGGTGGACCGTCGTGAAGTCTTCTCCGGTGATGTCGATGCACATCTTCAGCCGCAGATCGTCGACGAAATCGATGTCCCAGGCGCTGGCATGGCAAACCACTTCGCGGTCTTGCGGCTTCAAAAACAGCGAGCGCTCCCAGAACGTCTGCGGCAGCGGCGCGAATCCAAGAGAAGTGAAGAATCCCTCCCCGTACTTGACCATCTGCCGCCAGTCGGTCTTGCGCGCCCTCAGAATCTGAGTGAGGTCGAAGCCCGGATCGGCGTCCTTCGGCGCCACCAGCGGATAGACGTTGTCCCAGGTCTGCGCCCACATGTTCCCGAGCAGGTGCGCCGGAATCGGGCCGCTGGCCGGCACGATGGCGTCCCCGTATTTCTCGCGCAGTTTGTTCCGCACGTACGCGTGCAGCGAAACGTAGAGCGGGCGAACCTGCTCCCACAGCCGGTCCACTTCCTTCGAGAAATCGTCCGGCGGCATGTCGTACTTCGCGCGCCACATGGCGCCGTCGTCGGCGAACCCCAGCTCCCGCGCGCCCTTGTTCGCGAGTTCGACGTAACGCACGAAGTCCGCCCGAATCGGTGGCGCAATGGCGTGCCAGCCGCGCCAGACCTCCAGCAGCCGGGCCGGATCGCGGCTCTGGGCCATGATGCGCGTGATCTCCTCCAGGTCCACGCACTTGCTCTGGCCGCCTCCGGCGCAGTACTTGCCTTTGCCGTACGTGCTCTCCATCCGCGTTGCGATTTCGGTCAGCTCCCGGCTCTCCTTAGGATCGGCGGGCGTGGCCAGCGTGAGCGAGAGTTTCAGCAGTTTCATCTTGCGCGCCAGCTCCGGCGGCAGCGCCAGCTTGTCGAAGCGCGTGGCCTGCTTGGCGAAGGCGACAGTGGCCGCGATGGCCCGCTCGTCGGCGTCCGCCGCCAGCAGCTCCGTGTCGTCCGTGATGTAGGTCGAGTGAACCCAGTCCGCGCGCTGGTCCATGGTGGTGAGTTCGAGCAACCTGGCCTCCACCTTCTCCATGAACTTTCGCGCTTCCTGTACCGTTGGTTCCGCGCCGGCCAGCGGGTAAGCCAGCGCGGCCGCGAGGATGGCTGTGGGTGCGAGTTTCATATCCTCAGTGTAGTGTTTTCCAAAGTCGCCCAGTCTCCCCGCCCGCCTCCGATCGGCTATACTTGGCGGGAGATCGAGAGCAACGGGTGCCACGTTTTTTTCTATGAGGTTCGCGCTGGTTCTCCTGCTGTTCGCCGCGCCCTTGTGGGCCGAAGGCGACCCGCCCGCCGTCGCCGAGGCCAACGCCGCTCTTGCGCTCGCGCGCCAGGGTAACTACGAGTTGGCCCTGCCGCATTACCGTAAAGCCGTCGAACTGGATCCTAGCCTCCCCGGCCTGTACCTGAATCTCGGCCTGGCCTATATGAAGCTGACCCGGCTCCCCGAGGCGGCTTCCGCCTTCGAGCGGGCCACCCAAGCCGATCCCGGCAGCTTTCAGGCCCGCGCGCTGCTCGGGATGAGCTACTTCGGCTGCCGCAGATTCGACGACGCCGCGGTCCAACTCAAATTGGCCGCCGCCCAGCAGCCCGACAACATCGAACTGCGCTACAAACTGGCCCAAAGCTACCTCTGGACGAAGCACTACCCGGAAGCCATCCAGGAGTTCCGGTTTCTGCTCGCCAGGAATCCGGACTCCGCGCCGGTTCACATGCTCTTGGGCGAGGTGCTGGATGCGGCCAACCAAACCGAGCAGGCCACCGCCGAGTTCGAGGCCGCGGTGAAAGCCTCCTCCAGCGAGCCTGAGGTGCACTTCGGCCTCGGATATCTCTATTGGAAGCAGAAGCGCTACGAAGATGCCCTCCGCGAATTCCAAGCCCAACTGGCGAGCCAGCCCCAACATACCCAAGCGCTAACCTATCTGGGAGACTCCGAAATGCACGCCGGGAAAGACAAAGAGGCGGAACAACACCTGCGGCAGGCGCTGAAACTGGACCCGAATATCCGGCTCGCGCACCTGGATCTCGGCATCCTCCTGGTGGCGGGCGGCGACTCCACCGGCGCGGAGCGTCAATTTCGCGAGGCCATCCGCATCGATCCCGCCAAACCGGACGCCCATTACCGCCTCGGCAGGCTGTGGCTCTCGCTGGGCCGCCAGCAGGATGCGGATGCCGAGTTCGCTAAGGTCAAGGACCTGGCCACACAGCGGGAACAGCCGCTCATCGAGGTCCCCGGAAGGGCGCCATGAAAGCTCGCGCGCCAGTCGGCTGGGCGCTCGGCATTCTGCTGGCCTCCTTATGGGCCGCGGCCCCGCGCGAGAATGCGGCTCCGCCCATCCACTTCGTCTACCGGCCCATCGACTTCAGGCTGGACAGTTGCGAGACTCCGCGCCGCCACGCCCCCGAGACCATGGCCGGCGGCGTGGCCGTATTCGATTACAATAACGACGGTAATTTGGACATTTGTTTCGCCAACGGGGCCGATATTCAGACGCTGAAGAAGACTGGCCCGAACTATTCCAACCGCCTCTTCGAAAATGACGGCCACGGCAATTTCAAGGATGTCACCGCCCGGGCCGGCCTCGCGGGCGCGGGCTTCGACGTCGGCGTCGCGGTGGGGGACTACGACAACGACGGCTACCCGGACCTCTTCGTCGGCGGCGTCCACGGCAACCGCCTGTACCACAACAATGGCGACGGCACCTTTACCGACGTCACCGCCAAGGCCGGCCTCGACAAGCCCGACCCGCAGTACGGCCCGCTGTGGAGCGTCGGCGGCGCCTGGCTGGACGTCAATAACGACGGCCTTCTGGACCTCTTCGTGGTCAACTACCTGGCTTGGGACATCCGCACCGAGCCCGCCTGCGAAGCCGCTCCGGGCCGCTTCGACTACTGCCATCCGAAGTTCTACAAGGCCACCCCCAACCAGTTGTTCCTGAACAACGGCGACGGCACCTTTCGGGACGTTTCGGTGGAATCCGGAATCCGCGCCCATCCGGGTAAGGGGATGGGAGTGGGCGTCGCCGATTACGACCTGGACGGCTTGCCGGACATCTTCGTCGCGAACGACAAGGTATATAACTCGCTCTTTCACAACCTGGGCGGAGGCAAATTCGAGGAAGTCGCCTTCGAGGCCGGCGTGGCGCTGGCGGATAACGGGCAGTTTATTTCGGGAATGGGAGTGGATTGTCGGGACCTGGACAACGACGGCTATCCCGACATCGTCTTCGTGGCCCTCGACAACGAGACCTTTCCGCTCTTCCGGAACACCGGTAAGCGCGGCTTTGTGGATGCGACCGAGCGCAGCGGCATGTCGCGCTTGAGCGCGCCGATGGCCGGCTATTCGCCCACTATCGCGGACTTCGACAACGACGGCTGGAAGGACATTTTCGTCACCCGGGGCCATGTCCAGTCGCTCGGATACGCAACCCACGTGCAGGTCGAGCAGCCCAACACCGTCTTCCGGAACCTGGGGGGGGTGAAGTTTCAGGCGCTGACCGAAGAGGCGGGCTTGACGGCGCTACCGCCCAGCCGCCATCGTGGCTCCGCGGTGGGAGACCTGAACCACGACGGGCGTCTGGACGTGGTGGTGAGCGCCATCGGCGCGCCCGCTGAGATCTGGATCAACGATAGCCCGGGCGGCAATCACTGGATCGAGTTCCATTTGGAAGGCACGCGAAGCAACCGCGACGCCATTGGCGCCAGAGTCAAGCTCGTGGCCGGCGGCAGCGCGCAATACAATCACGTCTCATTCGCGGCCGGGTACGCCTCCTCGAGCGCGGCGCCGCTGCATTTCGGTCTGGGCCAGAACACCTCGGTGGAGCTGGTTGAAATCCGCTGGCCTTCGGGAACCGTTCAGCAGCTCAAAAGCGTGGCGGCAGATCGCGTTCTCAAAGTGAAAGAGCCGAAGTAGCGGCCGGCTCTCTTCCCCAAAAGAAAAACCCCGCCCGAGCCTTGTGGGCCCGGGCGGGGTGGGTTTGGATACTGCTAGCGGACTAGAACAACAGCTTGGCCGCGACCTGAATGGTACGCGGATCGTACATCGAAGTTACCTGCCCGAACTGGCCGCTGGGGTAGGAAGTCCCAACGTTCTGGAACTGGGTGTGGTTGAACGTATTGAATGTCTCCACCCGGAGCTCCAGCCGGCTGTCGCGAGCCTCACTGAAGGTGAAGCTCTTGAACAAAGACACGTTCCAGTTGTCCCGGCCCGGACCGTACACCGAGTCCTTAACCAGGTTGCCCCATTGGCCCATCGCGGGCGTTGAGAACACCGAGGTGTCGAACCACTCGTTCACGGTCCCCGGATAGCCGACGCTGCCGCTGACATTCGGCCGGTTGGTCGAATTGGGGAGACCGTTGGAGCTTTGCGGCCCGCTCAGAGCGATGCCCAGGGGCAGCCCCGACTCCATGGTCACGATGCCCGACAGTTCCCACCCGCCTAGCGTCGCCTTCAACAGATGGTTCGGGCTGTGACGCAGGATGGGGAGTTGGTAGATGAAGTTGACGAGCGCGATGTTCCGGCGATCCATCGGGCTCGGGCCGACGTCGTAGTTGCGGTTGTAGGGATCCGAGACGTTCTGCAGGTCCTGAGCGCTGCCGCTCTCGACCACCGGATCGATCGCCTTGGAATAGGTGTACACAGCCTGCAGGCTCAGGCTATCCCTGATCTGCGAGTGGAAGTTCATCTGCAAAGCGTTGTAATGCGAGTTCTCGTTGCAGCCTTCCAGCCGGATGGATCCCCATCCGACGTATGGAACGATGGTGTTCTTCACAACCGTGCCCTGGATCAGCGCCGGAAGCTCGCTGGGATCCGGGAGGTTGATCTCGGTGTAGTTGCCCAGATGCCGGTTTTCATTGCCGACATAGGCCACCGACAGCACCGAATCTCTCCCCACTTGCTGCTGCACGCCGATGCTGTACTGATAACTCGTGGGGGCCTTGTAGTCGTCGGCGTAGGTCCCGGAGACGCTGGAGATGTTGATCGGCGCGACTAGGGTCTGGCCGGTCAGCAGGCTGACATTCGGGTTCGAGAAACTCACGTTGCTGAACGATACGGTGTCGCCGAACGGAGGGTTGGTAGCGCCGTTATACTGGTCGTTGCCCTCCATGCGCTCGAAGAACATCCCGAAGCCGCCGCGGACGACGGTCTTGCCCTTGCCGGTGACGTCGTAGGCGAAACCGACGTGCGGTCCGATGGTGCCCCAGTGGTTATTCACCAAACCGTCCGGGATGCCGTTCTGGCCCGCAACTCCGATGCCATTCAGGTAAAGCTGGTAACCTGCTAGCGCCGGAAGTGGGCTGGTGCCCAGACCGGGGCTGTTGGCGCAGATGCTATTGCCGCCGTTGCACAGAATCGCCGCGCTCGACGAGCTGTACAGGTTGGGATAGAAGTTCGACTGCTGGTTGCTCGCTTCGTAGGTGTGCGGAATCCCATCCCAGCGCACGGCCAGGTTGAGAGTCAGACGGGAGCTGACCTTCCAGGTGTCCGCAACGTAGAGCGCCCAGGATTGGTTGTTCCAGTGGCCGGCGCCTTGGTAGCCGTCCTCGCTGTACCCGCTCGCCATGCCCAGCAGGAAATCCGCGAAGTCGTTGCCACTGTACTGGCCGTTGAAGCTGAATTGGCCTTCCGTGTCGGCGAAGTAGGTCTGAATCTTCTTGTAAATGGCCCAGCTTGCGCCGAACTTGATTTGGTGCGCGCCATGCGTCCACGAGAAGTCGTCGCGGATCTGGTAGTCGTCCGCCTTGTTGGTCCACGGCACCCAGTTGAGGGTGTAGTTCGTCCCGGTAGTGCCGCTCAGTGAAATGGCCGGGATGCGGTCCAGCGCGTTGCCCGGGAACAACTCCGGAACGTTGAATCCGCTCGGACGCGCCACGATGCTGTTCGACGACGGCAGAATGTTGATCCGGTTGCCGTTGTAATTGAAGGCCGTCTCGTTGAGCAGCGTCGGGCTGATCGTATAGGTGGCGTGAATGACGGCGCTATAGGACGGGTTCCCGAAGGTGTTGCCGGCGGTTGGAACGTTGTCGCCGCTCCACATAGTGGTCCCGTAAGTCTGGGCGACCGAATCGTCGATCCAGTGGCCGAACAGCCAGAACTTGTCCGTGAAGTGATGGTCGATGCGGATGATCTCCTCGCGGACATTGGTCGGAGCATTGGCGCCGCCCACAAAGTCGTTGCCGCTGTTAGCAGCCGGGAAGAGTTTGGCCGCCAGCAGGACCTGGGCGTTCGGGTCCAGCAGGGAAGTGGGGATCTGGTTGTTGGGGAACTGCTGGCCAGGCGACAAGCCAGCGGCCGCAAACCGGGCAATCTGCTGCGCGGAGAGCTCGGCCGCTGCGGGAACGTAGATATTCGTCGAGCCAAAGTTTCCGCCGTATTCGCTGGTCATAGGAACGGTGGTCTTGAGCGCCCCGCCCTGAAGCTGCCTGCGCCACTCCATGTTGTAGAAGAAGAAGGTCTTGTCCTTCTGCTTGTTGTACACGCCCGGGATGTACACCGGGCCGCCGACATTGAAGCCGAAAGTGTTCAACCTGTTGAGCGCCTTCCCGAGTCCCGCCTGGTTGCGGAAATAGCTATTGGCGTCCAAATCCTCGTTGCGCATGAATTCCCAGGCCCCGGCGTGGAAATCCTTAGCTCCGGACTTGATCACGAGGGTCATGGTGGCGCCAGAAGCCAAAGTCAAATCGGCGCCGTAGTTCGAAGTGAGCTGGCGGAACTCGGCGATGGCGTCCATCGAAGGCATGACGCTGATCGTGCCGCTGCCGCCGCGATCCAGGTCTTCGCCGCCGTCGATCATATAAATGTTCGCCGGTATGCGCATCCCATTGAAACTGATGGTTGAGTTGCCGCCCACCGACGTGGCGCTCTGATAGTCCGGCATGTTGCTCGAGGCGCCGGCGGTCAATGCGGCCAGCGAATAGATGCTGCGGCCATTCGCCGCCAGTTGGGTGACCTGCGCTCCCGTAATGACGTCGCTGATCTCGCCGGATTCCGACTGGACGGCCACAGGCGCCGCCTCCACGGTCACGCTCTCCTGCGCGGCGCCAATTACAAGTTTGAAATCCACCACGTGGCGGTCGCCGACGGCCAGGACGATTCCTGTTTGCTCGTCTTTCTTGAAGCCGGCCACTTCAACCCGGACCGTATAGTGCCCGATCTGCAGCGCTGGCGCCACGTACTGGCCCACGCTGTTGGTGGTGGTTTGGTGAACCTGACCGGTGTCAGTGTTCGCGATGTTGATCGCTGCGTTCGGAACGGCTGCGCCGGACTGGTCCGTCACAGTGCCGACAATGGTTGCTTCTTGTGCCAAGGCCTGGGAGCAAAACACTCCCAGGAGCACACAAATGAATAAAACTACACGTAGACTAACCTGCTTCACACGTACCTCCCTTTGAAGTCAGACATCCTCGTTTGCCTTCCACGCGCGGAAAGACACGCCTGGAAACTAACCGGGTGGTAGCATAGCCGTGGCCGGAAGCATAAAAAAGGACAGTACGGGATGGTACCTTGATGTATCTTTAGAATCAATCGCTTGGGCACCCATCAGCCAATCGTCTAATTTATGTATAGTACGTGTGCCCTTTTGTGGTACCATGGCCCTCAGCAGATCGAGCATGTCTCGCAAGCCTGAGGTTATGGATGGAGCACTGCCCCCGCTGTCGGCGGAGAAGGCCGAAGAGATCCGCGCCGCCTTGGAGCGCGTCCTCAGCAGCCATCAGTTCCGGGGCAGCCGGCGCTGTCAGAACCTGTTGCGCCACCTCACCGAGCAGACCCTCGCCGGCGCCACGGGCGGTCTGAAGGAGCGCACCCTGGGGGTCGAGGTCTTCGGGCGTCCGCCCGACTACGACACCAGCCAGGAGCCCGTCGTGCGGGCGACCGCGGCCGAGATTCGAAAGAAACTGGCGCAGTACTACCAGGAGCCCGGGCACGAATCGGAGGCCCGGATCGATTTGCAGTCGGGATCCTACGTCGCCGAGTTCCACTTCAACGGAGGGGCTGACGCCGCGACGAAACGGCCCAGGAGACGCCTTGTTTTGGCCTCTGCGGTTGGGGGCGTGGCCCTCCTAGCCCTGCTGGCGGCCGGACTTGTGATCGGGCGCCCAGCCCGTTCGGTCCTGGATCAGCTTTGGGCCCCCTTGCTTCAGACTCCAGGCGCCACCCTGGTTTGCGTCGGCCAGCCGATCGTTTACAACCTGAAGTCGACCGAAGCCCAGGACGCGATTCAAGGTATCCTCGCCCTGCAGAATCAGGCTGCACCAGCCACGGGGGGCGCCGTTCCCAGCAGGGACCTTCTCGTTCGGACGCCCGCCCAAGATCGCGCCCAGGATCCCCGCCCGGCCTCGGATGCCATCCCGAGAAAGGATCTCCTGATCCTGTCGGACCGCTACGTCGATCTGGGCGATGCCATCTGTCTGGCGCGCGTGGCCTCCCTCATTGACAGGAGCGGAAGGCCCTATCGCATCCGCGGCGACCAATCCACTTCTTTCACCGACTTGAGCGAGGGCGCCTCGGTCCTGATCGGCGCTTTCAACAACCAATGGACGCTGCGCGCCCTCAGCCGGCTCCGCTACAGTTTCGTCAAAGACAGTGTGCATGAGATCGACATGATCCGGGACCGGCAGCACCCCGAGCGTGCCGACTGGACGCTGAAGGGGGCCTGGCCGTACTGGGATGTTTCCAACGACTACGCCATCGTCGCGCGCATCGTGGACGCCACCACGAACAGGCCCGTGATCATCGCGGCCGGCATCACCCGTCACGGCACCACGGCGGCTGGGGAGTTCTTGACCAATCCCGAGTACTTCGCGGAAGCGGCGGCCCGGTTCGGCGCCGGCTGGCAGAAGAAGAATGTTGAAGTGGTGCTGGGTGTCCCGGTGGTCAATCGCGTGCCGGGCCGCCCGCGCATTCTGGCCTATGACGTTCGGTGAGTGCGCCCGGCAACCTTGCCGCGGCGCTATTGGATCGGCGTCAGCTTCACCATCACCACGTCATGCACCGGCACGGAGGCGCGGAATTCGCCCGTCGCCGTCCCCAGGTCCTTCCTCTGCCACAGATCGCGGACCTTATAGGATCCCCTGAGGAACGTCAGGTTGTTCCAATCGATCCGTAACTGGACCGCCTCGTCGCTGTCGTTGAAGAAACAAACGGCCCACGCTCCATTGGCGAGCTCCTTCGCCCAGATCTGCTTGCCGGGATGCTTCATGAACCGTGTGCCCTGCTTGCCGAGCGGGTCCTGGTCGATGGCGATCACTTCGGGGTTGGTCAGAATGGCGCGCACTTCCTCGGTCATCTTGCGCACGTCGTTGCCCGCCATCAACGGAGCCGCCAGCATGCACCATAAGCTGAAATGCGCCCTGGATTCGGCCGGCGTCAATCCCTGGTTGCCGACCTCCAGCATGTCGGGATCGTTCCAATGCCCCGGCCCGGCGTAATCCTCCAGTCCCACCTCCTGTTCCAGGATGTACTTGAAGCCCATAGAGTAGACGCCCTGGCAGTCGTAGCAGGGCATGATGTCGCCCGTGGTGCGCCACAAATGGCCCACGTCCTTGGCCCACAGCCAGGGTTTCGTATCGCCCCACTCGCACAAGCTGAAGACGACGGGCCGCCCGGCCGCGTGCAGCGCATCGCGCATGGTCTTGTAGGTTTCCGGAGCGTTGGCCGTGCCGTGGTCGCACCAGTCGTATTTCAAATAGTCGACACCCCAGGAGGCGTACGTCCGCGCGTCCTGGAACTCGTGGCCCCGCCCGCCGGGATAGCCCGCGCAGGTTCGGGTCCCCGCGTCGTTGTAGATGCCGAATAGGAAGCCTTTGGAGTGCAGGTACTCTCCCAGGGCCTTCATGCCGCTGGGAAAGCGCTCGGGATCGGCGACCAGGTTGCCCTGGCTGTCCCGCTCCCTGGCCAGCCAGACGTCGTCGATCACCAGGTAGCGATAGCCCGCCGCCTGCATGCCGCTCGCGATCAGGGCTTCCGCCGTCTCCTTGATCAACGCCTCGCTGATCCTCCCCTGAAACGTGTTCCAGGTATTCCACCCCATGGGCGGCGTGGCGGCCAGTTTCTCGAACTTCTGCGCCAGCACAACTGGAGCCAGCCCCAGCAATGCAAGCACGAGCATCTTCTTCATGTGCGGTCTCCGGCGAACAAGATCACGACCTAACCAGTGTAGCCGACACGTGGGCGCGACGGATCGGGCCGGCGCGGGTCGTCAATCTGCGAGGCGGCGCCCCGCGGACACGTGGTCCATCCCGGCGGCCTCAGGGCTGTGAACAGATTGGGAAGCGGGCCTCGGCTTGTCTGGGGCGGCGGCGAAGACGTGGACGGCGTGACAACAACAAAGGCCGTCATCAGTGGCGGAAGAACGCCGCCCCGTTTCGGGACAGACCTCCGGAACCTCACGCAGACCAACGCCGCGCCCAGAAAACCGCATCTCGTGGGCAGTTCTGGGACAGACTTTTGGGACGAATGTCGCCGACCGCAGAAACTGGAAGCCGCCGATTTCTCCCTCGCTACCCCAGCGTGTCCGCCAGCGAAAAGATGGGCAGATACAGCGCTACCAGCACGAAGGCCACGAAGACGCCCATGCACATCATGATCAGCGGCTCGATGAGCGAGAGGGCGGCCTGCATCCGGGTGTTCACGTCGTCCTCGTAGAATTCCGCGACGCTGGCCAGCATCGAGGGCAAGGCCCCGGTGCTCTCGCCCACTTCGATCATGTCGATGGACAACCCCGGAAAGATCTTCGTGGTTGCCAGCGCCGCCGAGAGCGATTGCCCCTCCTTCACCAGCCGCGCCGCCGTCTCCAGCGCCCGCTGCAGGAGCTTCGTGTCCAGGGATTGCGCCGCCGTATCCAGCGCCTGCAACAACGGAATGCCTCCCACCAGCAGCGTGCTCAGCACGCGCGAGAACTGCGCCACCTGGTACTTGATCCAGATCTCGCCGAGCACCGGCGTGTGCATCTTCACGCGGTCTATTTTTGCGCGCGCCGATTCCCCCCGCGACCACAGCCGGAACCCAAACACGGCCGCCACCAGCGCCAGGAAGGCCGCCAGGATGTAGTTGCGCGCCGTGGTCCCGACGGCGATCAGGATCAGCGTCATCTGGGGCAGCTTGGCCTGCATGCTGGAGTAGAGCTGGGCGAAATTCGGCACCACGTAGGTAATCAGGAACACCACCAGTCCGAAGACCAGCGTCAGCAGCAGGGCGGGGTAGATCAGCGAGACCAGCACCTTCTTCTTCACCGACAGCGACAGCTTCTGGTAGGCGATAAAGCGGTCCAGCACCTCGGCCAGGCTGCCGCTCTTCTCGCCCGCCATGATCGAGGTGACGTAGATGGCCGGGAAAACTCCCTGGTTGCGGAAGGCCTCCGAGAGCAGCACGCCGTTGCGCACGTCGGCGCGGACGGCCTGGATGTACTTGGCCAGCTTGGGGTCGGTGAGCCGGTCGGCCAGCAGGTCCAGGCCCTTCAGGATAGGCAGGCCGGCGCGGACCAGCGTGACGAACTGCTGGTTGAAGATGAGGAACTTCCCCAGGTTGATCTTCCGGCGCGAGCTGAAGGCGGGGGCCAGCCGGCCGATTCCGGCAGCGCGCGGCCGGACCGAATAGACCAGGAACCCCTGCTGGGAGAAGTGGTCGCGGGCTTCCTGCTCGGAGGCCGCGTTAGCCACCTGCTGGTGGATTTCACCGCGGCTGTCGGCGTATCTCAGAACCCATTCCGCCATAACGTTCCTAGGGCGCCTCCTCTACCGTCTCCGCGCCGGCCGGCGCCTCGAAGCGAAATAGCGCGTCGCTCAGCGGCGGGTTCAGCTTCTCGTCCTGGAAGCGGAACTGCATCACGGAATTGTCCTGGCCGGTGATCTCGAGTTCGCGGATCTCGAAGGCTGGGCTTACCCGGAACTCCACCTGGGTGAACGGCGCGCGGTCCGACCGGGGTTCCGCGGCGATCAAGAAATCCGCTCCGCGCGGCCGGCTGACAAAGCGCTTGAAATCCCGCTGGAAATCGAGTTTGCCCAGCAGGAAGCCCAGCGGCGCGCGCATGTCGTCGGTCTCCTTGACCTTGGAGCGCTCCACGCGCTGGGTGCCGGGCGTGTAGAGGTAGATGTACTTGCCGTCGCTCACGAACAGCTTGCCGGCCGGAGTGGTGTACTGCCAGCGCATGCGCCCCGGCTTGCGCAGGAACAACTCGCCGCGCTCGGTCTTCGGCCCGCGCCGGGGCGCTGTGAAGGTTTGCTCAAAAAGAACTTCTACGGTCTGCGCGCGGTTGTAGCGGCGCTCGACACCTTTGAGGACATCCATCACATCCGGGGCCGCCGCCCAGCCCGGCGCGATAAGCAGACCTGCCCCCGCGATAAGACGGATCACACAGAAGTTGACGCGGGCTGGGGCGAAAGCGTGGAAGGAAAACCGCCCGCCACGCCTCAGTCGACCTGCAGGCCAAACTCCCGGAGCAGAGCTCCCGCCGGCCCCGGCTCGTACAGCCGGACCCAGTACCGGGCCGCGGCGAGAGGCTTGGCCGTCTCTACGATGAGATCTCCCTCCCCCCGCGCGCTTACTGCCTCAAACACCGGGGCGCCGCGCGAGTCGACGATTTCCACCCGGTAAAACTTCAGGTCCGGCAAACCGGTTCGGTCCAGGTGGATTCGCACCGGCCTGGCCGCCGGAACGCGCGAACTCATGGGCGTCTCGCCGCCGCGCTCCGCCCGAAGATACACCGGGAATGCCGGTTCGCTAGGGCGTCCAACCCGCCACAGATCCGCCCCGCCCACCAGCAGGATCGCCAGACCTGCGGCGGCCGCCAGCCAAGCCGGGTGCGGGAACCAACTCCACACGCCGCCCCGTTTGGCCGCCAGGACCGCCGGCTCCTCCCGCAGCCGCGCCGCGGCCCGCCGTGCCGCGTCCACAAAGGCATCCATTTCCGTGAGGTTGTCCTGGCACTGCGGGCAAACCAGCAAATGCTCCTCGATCCACTCGACTTCCGCGTCGGGAAGCGCTCCCCGGGAATACTCTTCCAGCATTTCCTCTGGGGCATGGCCATCCAGGTTCATGTCAAGCACACTCCTCAGTCTGGTCAATACGCACCCGTAGTAGATGGTGTCTCTAGGCGGAGACTGCTCTCGGCAAAAGTGATGGCAAAACGCGTTTTTGGAGTTTTCGCCTCCCCAACTCGCCAAACCGGGCCTTGGCGCGCGACTTCAACAGCCGGAACTGCGTTTCCGTCAAGTCCATCTCGCCGCAGATCTGTTCCTGACTCTCTCCCCGCAGGTAAAACCGGGTCAGGATCTCGCGGTCGCGCCGCGAAAGGCTGCGCAGCACCGCGGTCATGATCTCCTGACGCTGCCGGGAGATAGCGTCCTGCTCGGGGTTGTTACGGCCGTCCGAGATGATGGTCCCGCACTGCAAGTCCGCCTGCTCTCTCCGGGCTTGCACGGCCCGGTCGATGTGAGCCGCCACCTGCCTCCGCACTACCGTCCGCACGAACCCCATCAGGCGGTCGGGATCCCGCAATTCACCCCGGCAGATGGCCTGGACGACGATCAGAAAAGTGTCGTGAACCTTGTCGTCGAGCTCTTGCGGACCCAACTGCCGGCATAGATAGAAGCGGATTCCGCGCGAGAACACGCGATACAACTCCTCCATGGCCCCCTGATCGCCGTCTTGTATCCTGGCGACCAGGCCGGACCAGTCCGGCCGGAGGTCCGGTGGGGAATCGCCCGATACTGCCCCGTTCGTGTCGCCATGGTGCTGGTCCACCGATTCGCTGGCGGAGTTGTTCAATCGCTTCAAGACGTTATCGTGGCCAATCGCCATGAATCCTACCGCTCCTTGCCCAACAAGAAATAGCCAGCCCAGTATCTCGGTAAAGATCGCAAGGACCCGGCGTGCAACATGTCGATTTGCGCGCGCTCCAGCGCCACGGCCGCCAGAGGATAACCGGCGGTCCTTTCGCGCCCCCGCGAGGCTGCGTCCTCGCGCAAGTGCCGATACAACGATAGGAACAGATCCCCGGTGTCGTCCGCTGTCGGCCACAGGCTGGCCGCCACCGCATCCGCGCCCGCCGCCAGCCAGGCGCGGCTCAGGCCCATCAGGCCGGCGCCGGGAAGCGTCTCGCCCAAGCCCGAGCCGCAGCCGCTGAGCACCACCAGCCCCACCTTTACCCGCCAGGAGGCGATATCGGCCGCCGTCAGAAAGTCCGGCTCCCCGCCCGGCAACAGGCTCAGCGCCACCAGTCCCTGGACCGGGTTGCGCCGGCCGCCTACCACGTGAGTGGCCAGATGCAGCACCGGCGGCTCGCTCTCCAACGCCTTCGAGAGCGCCACCCGTGTGGCCGCCGCGCCTTCCAGCAACAGCGGCTGCGCATGCGGGTTCCAGGCGTTCGCGCACCTGCGAATCTCGCGGCCGCTCCCGGCCAGCCGGGGCAGGCTCAAGCCGGAATCCCCCTCCGCGCTCCCCGGGCCTGGACTCCAGCGCGGATCCGCAGTGTTGTAAACCGGATCCCCCAGTCCCACGAACGGCCCCCGCCGATCGGCGCTGCCGGGCTGGGAATGCCCGTCCTGCCAGTTCGCGATCAGGTGCGCACTGGGGACCAGCCGCACCGCATGGCGCTCCGCCAGGTAGACGGGGCGGTCCGGCGCGCCGTCCACCACCAGCGCGGCGAAAGGCACGGAAAACAGCGCATCGTCGAGCGCCAGCGACCAATGCGGCTTGTTCTTCGCCGCTTTCCCCAGCCCGGCGAACAGGGCGTCGTACAAGGCCCGGCCCAAGGCGGGGGCGGCCGGGGATCCGCTCGTCACGGCCTCCCTGAACTGCTGCGTCTGGTCGGCTATGCGGCTGCGCCCGCCCAGAGCGCCGAACTGGATGTCCTCCCGGGTCACCGCCCAGAAATAGGAGCGCGGCTCATCCAGATGGAAACTCACCAGGAGTTCGTCCGGGGCCAGCCCCCGGACGGTCCGCTCGAGCAGTCGCGGCGCTTCCGGGCTGTCCGGATCGTAGCCCAGGTCCAGTCCCGCCTTGGCTTCCATCTGCATCAACGCGGATCGCAACCGCTGCGCCTGGCTTCTGGCAGCCGGCGATTCGCTCCGCAGCAGAGCGACTTCGGTGGCTCGCAGCCGCGCCAGAAGCTGCCCATACTCCGAAGGCAGCCCGCGCTGCCAGTCGTCGCTCTGGGTCACCAGCGCCCGCAGGCTGGCGGCGCGGTTCTCTTCCGCTGCTTCAAAGCTCTCGCGCAGCAGGGAGGGCTGACGCGTTGCCAGATAGAGCCGCCCAGCCGCCTGGATGAACCCCGAATAAAGGTTTTGGAGATTCACCTCCAATCTGACCCGCACAGCGTCGGCCGGGATCACCTCCAGCCGCCAGCGCCTGGCCAGATCCAGGGCCTCCCGGAAGTCCGCCACTGCGGCGCGCAGCTTCCCTTGGGCCTCCCGCACGCGGCCGCGGAAGTAGTAGGCTCTCCAGAGTGGCACCGGCCCCTGCTTGGAGGCCGCCGCCGCGACGGCTTGATTCAGCAGAGAACCGGCGGAGTTCAGATCGCCCTGCGACATCCGCAACAGGCCCACCGTCATGTAAGAGTGATCGATGTCCCGGTCGTGGATCAGTTTGCGGAGACGGAAGGCCTCCAACAGCGGCCGCTCCGCCGCCTGCACCCGGCCGCTCCGCAGCAACTCGTAGCCCAGCAGTCCGTAAGCCTGTGCCTGGAGCGAGAATCTGCCTTGCCGGCCCGCCTCCGCGCTGGCCTGGTTGAACAGCGGGATTGCGCCATCGATGTCCCCCTGCCAAGCCCGGACAGTGCCCGCCTGCATCAGAAACTGAATCCTGAACTTCGATTGCGGCTGCCTCTCCAGGCTGGCCAAGCCCTCCCGGGCGGTCTCTGCGGCCCCGTCCACTTCGCCCATCTGGAGGTACAACGAGGAGATGTTCACCAGGAACGATCCCGCGGTGTCCCAGTCGCCGAGCCGCTCCGCCAGCTTGCGCGCTTCCAGGTAGGAATCCAGCGCCAGACGGTAGTGCGAGAGCGCAAACGAGCAACTGCCCAGGTTGCCCAGAAACCGTAGCGCCAGGCGAGGGTCGCCCGCAAGCCTGGCTTTCGCGTACCCGATGCGGCAGACGCTGGCGGCCTCTAGATAATCGCCGGCGGAAATCAGGGAATTAGCCCGTGCCGCTAGGCCGGCAAGCTCGGGAATGGCAGTTATCTTATGGGATTCCGAGCGGGCTTCCTCAAGCCGGAAGGCGGCGGGATTTCTGACGGTCACAGCACTGGACAACAGCAGTGCCAGACAAACCAAAAGACCCTTGGTTTGCATGAACGCGAGCCTCAGAACGCTGGCGCTGGCGGGGAGGGTACTGCCCACATCTCCCTGGTAGTATTCCGCAATGGAGTACTACCAGGGAATCATAGCAGAGATTCGAGCTTACATAACAATTTTTTAATGCTGTCTGCTGTGTCACTTGCGAGCGGGGTCAAGAAACAATAGAGCCTTGAAATGTTGTATCGCGGCCCCACGCAGCGGAGAGCCCGATCGGAGGGCAATTCTCCGCTCCGGCCAGGGCGCCCGGCGGGAATCCTGGCCTGAGTTCCTGGACGGCTTTTGGTCGCAGCGCGCACTCGCCGGTTTCCTGCCGGTTGCCTGCCAGAATGCCGGCCCGTGACGGAAGCCTTCTTCTTTTCGGGCTTTGCATCTGAATGCGGCTGATTGCGGAAAACGCAGACACGTTTTGGATGTCTCTTCGAGGACTAGTAGAAGATAATAATCGGTTCAGGACTCATTTTGTACCAGCGCCTCCTGATCCCAGCCTGCGGCGCGATGGCCGGGTTCTCCCCTCGTGGCTGCGCTAATGCGCAGAGTAGACGGCAGAAAAAAGCTGCCATCGGGCGTCACCGCAAAAAGGCGGCCTGATTTCGGCGCGACCCGCCGGCGCTATTCCCCTCCGGTTCTGTGCCGAAACGGAACAGGCTCTGCCGTCGGCCGCGTCAAAACGAACCCAAAGTGGCCCGCCCCCGGGGCGATTTGGCGGCCGGTCGAAACGAACCCAAAGTGGCCCGGGCCGCGAGACCCTACAATGGGAAGATGCTGGCGCGCGTGGGCGAGACCATCGAGCGGTTCGGCATGTTCGAGCGCGGCCAACGGGTCGGCGTGGCCGTGTCGGGCGGCGCGGATTCGGTGTGCCTGCTCCACGTGCTGCTGGATCTGGCGCCGCGGTGGGATCTCCAACTTAGCGTTTTGCACGTCGACCACCGGCTGCGGGGCGCGGAATCGGACGCCGACGCGCAGTTCGTCGGCGCCCTGGCGGCGGGGTTGGGTCTGGAGATCCGCTGTCATCGGGCCGAGGTCCGCGATCTGTCGCTGGAGACGGGAGACAACCTGGAGCAGGCCGCGCGGCAAGTGCGGCGTGCCTTCTTTCTGGGACTCATCCGCTCCGGCGTGCTGGATCGGGTGGCGCTGGGCCACACCCGCTCGGACCAGGCCGAGACGGTTCTGTTCCGCTTTCTGCGGGGTGCCGGAACGATGGGGCTGGCGGGCATGCGGCCTTGCTCCGCGGAAGGACTGGTGCGCCCGCTGATCCGGGCCGGGCGCGCCGAGGTAGAGCAGTTTCTGCGAGACCGGGGCATCGCCTGGCGCGACGATTCCAGCAATCGAGACCCGAGTTTCGCCCGCAATCGCATCCGGCACGACCTGCTTCCGGCGCTCCAGCGGGATTGGAACCCGGCGCTGGAGGGGATTCTCGCCCGGGCCGCCCAGGTCGCCCAGGATGAAGAGGACTACTGGCGGAGCGTGGTCGAGCAAGCCGCCGCGGGGAATCTAGTGGTTCGCCCCCCGGCAATCCTCTTCCGCGCGGACTGGTTAGCGGGCCTCAACCCGGCTGTCGCGCGGCGGGTGACGCGCGCTGCCATCCAGCGCGCCAAGGGGGATCTCAGGCGGATTGATTTGCAGCATGTCGAGCAAATTCTTGAGCTTGCGCGAAGCCACGGAGGCGAGGGACGACGCCAGATCCCAGGCCTCGAGGCCTGCCGCTCATGCCAGTGGATGCGCCTGTCGCCACCCACCCAGGAGCCGGGCGACTACGACCTCGAGCTTTCGGCGCCGGGTTCCCAGGCTGTGCCGGGAGCCGGATGCGAGGTGGAACTGGAATTGCTCCCTCCGGGCATCGATTGCGGATATAATAGGATGGAAGGCGAGCTATTGGACTGGGGTAGGATCTCCGGGACACCACGGCTGCGCAACGGGAGGCCCGGTGATCGTTTCCGGCCGGTTGGGCACGCCACGGAAGCGACCGTCGGGGCTCTGTTCCGCGAAGCCGGGGTTCCCCGTTGGGAACGGCGCCAGTGGCCGCTCCTGACCTGCGGAGGGCAGATCGTCTGGTTGGCGCGATTCGGCCCGGCCGCCGAGTATGCAGCCACGCCGGAGAGCCACTCCGTGTTAAAAGTTCGGGAAATCCGCAAGATGCCCGAATACTTTGACCTAAAGTTCGGGCGTTGGCGTCCAATAGTATTAGAGAGAGACTCCGCCGGCCGCGCGGGCGGAGGAGGTTTATGAACTCGAACGTGAAGACGGCGGTCTTTTGGGTGATCCTGATCTTGGGGATGGCCATGTTGTGGATGGCGTTCCGGTCGCAGCAGAAGCGGGCCGACGTTCAGCTCAACTTCACCCAGTTCATGAAGGACGTGGCGGACAAGAAGGTGCAGTCCGTGACCATCACGGGGATGGAGGTTCACGGCAAGTACAGGGAAGACCGGGGGGAGCTGCACGTTTTCATCCCCGACAAGTACGACGACGTTTACAAGCAGCTGCTGGCCAACGGGGTGAGCGTCGAGGTCAAGGAGAGCAACTCGGGCAACTGGGTGAGCGTGGTCATCAACGTGGTGCCCATTTTCCTATTGCTGGCCCTGTGGATCTTCATGATGCGCCAGATGCAGAGCGGCGGGAACAAGGCGCTTAGCTTTGGCAAGAGCCGGGCGCGGCTGCACTCCTCGCAGCAGAAGAAGGTGACCTTCAAGGACGTGGCGGGGGTCGAGGAGGCCAAGGAAGAACTGCAAGAGATCATCGAGTTCCTGCGGGAGCCGCAGAAGTTCCAGAAACTGGGCGGGCGGATTCCGAAGGGCGTGCTGCTGGTGGGTCCTCCGGGAACCGGCAAGACGCTGCTCGCGCGGGCCATCGCCGGGGAAGCCAACGTGCCGTTCTTCTCGATCTCGGGCTCGGATTTCGTCGAGATGTTCGTGGGCGTGGGCGCCAGCCGGGTCCGCGACCTCTTCGAGCAGGGCAAGAAGAACGCCCCCTGCATCATCTTCATCGACGAGATCGACGCCGTGGGGCGGCATCGCGGCGCGGGCTTGGGCGGCGGGCACGACGAGCGCGAACAGACCTTGAACCAGTTGCTGGTCGAGATGGACGGATTCGAATCCAACGAAGGCGTGATTCTGGTGGCGGCTACCAACCGCCCCGACGTGCTCGACCCGGCGCTGCTGCGGCCCGGGCGTTTCGACCGGCGCGTGGTGGTGGGGCGGCCGGACGTGAAGGGCCGCGAGGCGATCCTGCGCGTGCACACCAAGAAGGTGCCCATCGGAGACGACGTGGACCTGATGGTGCTGGCGCGCGGCACGCCGGGCTTTGCCGGGGCCGACATCGCCAACCTGGTGAACGAAGCAGCGCTCATCGGGGCGCGCCAGAATCGCAAAGTGGTCGTCATGGCCGATTTCGAAATGGCCAAGGACAAGGTGCTGATGGGCGTGGAACGCAAGTCGCTCATCATCAGCGACGAGGAGAAGCGCAACACGGCCTACCACGAGGCCGGGCACGCTCTGGTGATGGTGCTCAGCCCCCAGGCCGACCCGGTGCACAAGGTGACCATCATCCCGCGCGGCATGGCGCTGGGCGTCACCATGCAGCTTCCGGTGGACGACAAGCACTCCTACACCAAGGAGTATCTGGAGACCCAGCTTACCAGCCTGATGGGAGGCCGGATCGCCGAAGAGGTCTTCATGCAGCACACCACCACCGGGGCGGGGAACGATATTGAGCGGGCCACCGACCTGGCGCGGAAGATGGTCTGCGAATGGGGCATGAGCGACCTCGGACCGCTCAGTTTCGGCAAGAAGGAAGAGCAGATCTTCCTGGGCCGGGAGATCGCCCAGCATCGCGACTACAGCGAGGCCACCGCCATACGGATCGACGAAGAGGTGCGGCGGATCATCGGGGACGCCTACGCCCGGGCCCGCAAGATCATCGAAGAGCACTCGGACGCGCTGGTGCGGGTGGCCGAGATGCTGCTGGAACGGGAAGTGCTCGACGGCGACGAGATCCGCGCGCTGGTGGAGGGCAAGGACCTGGCGGCCGCCAGCCCCGTGCCGCCCAAGGATCACGGGCAAACGCAGCAGGTGGTTCGGCCGGAGGGCGGCCGGCGCCTGCCCGGGTTGGTCGAGGGAGAGCGGCCTCAGCCGGCCTGATGCCGCCCTTTCCCGTCTACTTGTTCGACGTCGACGGCACACTGCTGGACTCCATCCAGGACATCGGCGGGGCCGTCCTCGAGGTGCTGGCCTCGACGCGCTGCCGCAACCTTCAGATGGCCGACCTGAAGCGCTACGTGGGCGTGCATCTGCTGGACATGTTCCGCGACCTGCTGCCGGAATACTCCGCCGAGCAGCACGAGGAACTGATCCGCAGCTACCGCACGGTTTACCCCGCGCGGCAGCACCAGGCGACGCGGGTGTTCCCGGGGGTGGTGGAAGCCCTGGAGGCGCTGCCCGGCCGCAAATCCACCGCGACCACCAAAGCCTCGGCGACCGCGCGGGCGATTCTCGAGCAGTTCGGCCTGCTGCCGTACTTCGAGCGCGTGCAGGGCACCGACGGCTTCCCCTACAAGCCGGCCCCCGATGTGATCCACGCCGCGCTGTCGGCGCTGGGAGCGCGCCCCGAAGATTGCCTGTTCGTGGGAGACGCTCCGGCCGATATGGAGGCCGGTCGCCGTGCCGGCGTTCGGATCTGCGCGGTGCGCTACGGCTATGGCGACCCGGCTGCCCTGGCGCGCTGGCAGCCCGACTACTGGGTCGGCGACCTGAGGGAGTTGGTATCATGACTAGCATGAACCGCCGCAGCTTCCTCAAGAGCGCGGGAGCGCTCGCCGTTCCGTTCGCCGGCGCCGTCGCGCAGAACGCGAAGTTCCGCATCTCGCTGGCCGAGTGGTCGATCCACAGAGCCATCCGAGCGCACACCCTCTCCAACCTCGACTTCCCCGAGATCGCCCATCGCAATGGGATCGTAGGGCTGGAGTTCGTCAACCAACTCTGGGAAGCGCCCCTGCAGGACTACCTGGACCGCCTGAAACAGAACATCGCCAGGTACAACTGCAAAGCCGTGCTGATCATGTGCGACGGCGAGGGCGCCATGGGCCACTCCGACCCCGCCGCGCGCAAGAAGGCGGCCGAGAACCACTACAAGTGGGCGGATTACGCCGCCGAACTGGGCTGCCATTCCATCCGCTGCAACATGCATCCCGACAAGCAGCCCACCACGCCGGCGGAGATCGACGCCTACATCGGCTATTGCGCCGACAGCTTCACGCGCCTCTGCGAGTACGGCAAGTCGCGCGGGCTGAACGTGATCATCGAGAACCACGGCGGTATCTCCTCGGACCCCGACGTGGTGGTGCGCCTGATGAAGATGGTGAACCTGCCCAATTTCGGCACACTGCCCGATTTCGGCAACTTCCCCAAGACCATCGACCGCTACGAGGCGGTCCGCAAGCTGATGCCCTACGCCAAGGGAGTCAGCTTCAAGTGCTTCGATTTCGACGCGACCGACCACGACACCGTCATCGACATGGACAAGATGATGAAGATCGTCCTGGACTCGGGCTACCACAACTGGGTTGGAATCGAGTACGAAGGCGAGCGCCAGACCGAATTCGAAGGCATCGCGGCGGGGAAGCGGTATCTGGATAAGCTGCTGGCGGCGTAGAGCGAGCCGGGCGGGTCAGCGATATGTACATATCCCCGGGCGTCCTCGGTGGATTGGACGACGCTATCGGGAAGAACCTTCTGGGCATTAGAGATTCGTACTTCCTGTGGCTTCTGATCTCTTCAGGAGTCGTCGTCGTTGGTGTCTTTTTGGAGGGCCCAGAGGTGATGCACGAGGCGTGGGGTGTCATCTTCCGCCGCACAGAAGACCACCCGCAGCGCCGGACTCCATGCTGGATAACCCTGCTGGCATTGGCGGGCTGGGTTCTGGTCGCCCTGGGCGTTGCCGGAGAAGGTGTCTCGGAGGCGTTGGTCTCGAAGGCAGATGGCACCATCCAGGCATTCAACGACATACTCCTGGCCGAGGCGCAACGGGGAACCGCAATGGCGCAGAGACGTGCCGCCGAAGCTAATGAGCGCACCGCCAGAATTCTAGCCACCATCGCTGACCGCGATCTCAACCAAGACCAGCAGCGCCGGATCGCCTTCGTACTGCGGCAGTTCTCCGGCCGGATGGTGTACCTCCGCTCATACCCAGGGGACGGCGAAGCCAAGAGGCTCGGCCTCGAAATCCAAGCCGCCTTGGAATTGGCTGGCATACACACCGAAGATCGGCTTGAGCAATGGTTGTACGACAGTCCACTGGTGTTTGGAATAGAGGTGGAGTGTGCGGCGGCAGAAGGAGGGCCCGGAGAAGAGCGGGGCTTTGCCAACGCCATTGTAAGGGCCTTGTCAGGAAGCGGGAATCTCTCAGTACGTCCTCTCTCCCAGTTCGGTTGTTCCCAGACGGTCGCTGGAGTCAATATCGGCATCAGGCCAGCGACCTTGGCTAAGTAGTCCGAAAGCAGCGAGACTAGGACCGCGCCGGCTCAATCCAGCCGCTTGTGGAACCGTAGCGCGCTGAAAGTCAGAATCAGAATCCCGTATACCAGCATGGCCAGCATCTCGGGCCAGAGGGTAGCGAAGCCGGTGCCCTTGAGGAAGATGCCGCGGACGATCGAGATGAAATAGCGCAGCGGGTCCAGGTAGCTCAGCCACTGCACCACCACCGGCATATTGCGGATGGGGAAGGCGAAGCCGCTGAGCATGAAGGCCGGGGTGAAAAAGAAGAACGAAGACATCACGGCCTGCTGCTGGGTCCGGCAGATGGTGGAGACGAACAGGCCGACGCCCACCGTGGTCAGCAGAAACGGGCACGCGCAGGCCAGCAGCAACAGCACGCTGCCGCGGAAGGGGATGTGGAACACCAGCAGGGCGGCGCTGGTGATCACCACGACTTCGCACAACCCGGCCAGGGCGAAGGGGAGCGTCTTGCCGAGGATCAGCTCCAGGGGGCGAATGGGGGTCACCATGAGCTGTTCCATGGTGCCGATTTCCTTCTCGCGCACGATGGCCATGGCGGTGAGGATCAGCGAGACTAGCGTGATGATGTTGACCACCACGCCGGGGACGAAATAGTCGCGGCTACGCAGGTCGGGGTTGAACCAGACGCGGCTGCGCACGTCGATGCGCGGAACGCCTAGGCCGACGGGTCCGCCGGCCGCGAAGGTGCGGCCCACCATTTTGGCGCGCTGCTCGCCGATCAGCCTGCGGCTCGAGAATGCGGCCACGATCTCGCCGGCGTAACTCGATATGATCGAGGCGGTGTTGGAGTTGGTGCCGTCCACCAGCACCTGCACCGAGCCGGTTTCGCCGCGCGCGACATCGCGGGCGAAATTGGGCAGGATGGCCACCACGGCCTGCACCTTGCTCTCGTCGAGCAGGCGCTGGGCCTGGGCGTTGTCGGAGGGAGCGGCCAGGATCCGGAAGCGCTGGGAGCCTTCGAAATCGGCGCGCAGGTCGCGGCTGGCCGGCGTGCGATCCAGATCCATCCAGGCGATGCGGGCGTTGTCGACGTCCAGGTTGACGGCGTAGCCGAAGACGATGAGCTGGACCAGCGGCGGCACGATCAGCACGATGCGCATGCGCGGCTCGCGCAGCGTTTGGCGGAATTCCTTGCGCATGATCTCGTGGATTCGTTTCCACATGCTCAGGCCACCTTCTGGCGCAGTTTGCGCGTGGCGGCGACGAAGACCAGCGCCGCGAAGACGAACAGGAACGCGAGTTCGCCCCACAGGATCTCGAGGCCCACGCCTTTAAGGAACACGCCCTTCAGGATGGTGACGAAGTAGCGCGCGGGCACGATGTAAGTGACCGCCTGGATCGCCTGCGGCATATTCTCGATCGAGTAGATGAAGCCCGAGAGCATCATGGCGGGCAGGAACGAGCTGAGCATGCCCAACTGGTAGGCGAGCACCTGTGTGCGGGCGGAGGCGGAGATGAAAATGCCCCAGCCGAGTGAGCCCAGCAGGAACAGGCAGGTGGCGGAGACCAATAGCAGCGGGTTGCCGCGCAACGGGACTTTGAAGACCAGCAGTCCGACGGCGATCGAGACCACCATGTCCAGGAAGCCCAGCGTGAAGAAGGCCAGCATCTTCCCGAGCACGATTTCGGCGGGGCGCAGCGGGGTGGAGAGCAGTTGCTCCATGGTGCCGTTCTCCCACTCGCGGGCGATGGTGAGGGAGGTGATGAGCGCGGTGATGATGGCCAGGATCACCGCGATCAGGCCCGGGACGATGAAGTTCTTGCTCTTCAGCTCGCTGTTGTAGAGCACGCGCAGACGGCCATCCACCGGGGGGTCGATGCGGCCGCCGCCCTTCTGGTCGAGAGAGTGAGCGCGCACTTCCGAGGCGTAGGTCTGCAACAATGTATCGGCGTAGCCGGAGGCGATCGAGGCGGTGTTGGAATCGCTGCCATCGAAGATCAACTGGACCTGCGGCTGGCGCCCGGCCAGCAGGTCGCGGGCGAAATTGCGCGGCAGCACGACGGCCAGCAGGCACTGATCCCGGTCGATCTTCTTCTCGATGGTCCGGTACTCGTCGACCGTGCCCAGGATCTGGAAAAAGCGCGAGCCTCCGAAGCGGGCGATCAGCTCGCGGCTCTCGGGGCTCTTGTCGGAATCGTAGACTAGCGTGGGGATGCGATCGACATCCAGCGTGAGGGCGTAGCCGAACAGCAGCAGCATCACCAGGGGCACAGCCAGGGCCATGATGAGACTGCGAGGATCGCGCAGGATGTGCAGGAACTCCTTCCGGGCGATGGCGCGGGTGCGGCGGAAGCTCATGCGGCCCTCCGTTCTTCCTGCTCGATCATGGCGACGAAGACGTCCTCCATGGAGGGCAGCACAGGATCGAGATGGCGAATGGCGATGCCGCGCGAGGCCAGCGCCTGATGGATGCGCGGGGCCGCGGCGGCGGGGTCGTCGACGGCGACGTGCAGGCCGCCGCCGAATACGGCAGAATCCAGAATGCCGGGGACGCCACGCAGGGCCTTCATGCTCTCCAGCGGGTCGGAGGACTCCAGGTCCATCAGGTGGTGCGAGGTGAGCGAGCGCTTCAGATCCTCGGGCGCGCCCAGGGCGACGATCTTGCCGCGATACATGAGCGCGAGACGATGGCAGTACTCGGCCTCGTCCATGTAGTGCGTGGAAACGAAGATGGTATGGCCGGCCTCGGAGAGCTGGTAGATGAGGTCCCAGAAACCGCGGCGGGCGATTGGATCGACGCCGGAGGTAGGTTCGTCGAGGAACAAAATGGGCGGCTCGTGCAGAATGGCGCAGCCCAGCGCCAGGCGCTGTTTCCAGCCGCCGGCCAGCAGCCGGGTCATGGAGCCGCGCCGGTCCGCGAGGCCCGCCAGCTCCAGGATGTACTCCTTGCGGACGGAGCGCTGGGGCTCGGCGACGCCGTAGATGCCCGCGAAGAAATCGATGTTCTCCTCGACCCGCAGGTCGTCGTAGAGCGAGAACTTCTGGGACATGTAACCGATGTTGCGCTTGATGGACTCGGACTGGGTGGCCACGTCGAAGCCGCCCACGATAGCGCTGCCGGCGGTCGGTTCGAGCAGGCCGCACAAGATGCGGATAACGGTGGATTTGCCCGCGCCGTTGGGGCCCAGGAAGCCGAAGATCTCACCGCGGCCGACGGTGAGCGAAACGCGATCGACGGCCGTGAAATCGCCGAAGCGTTTGACCAGGTCGCGGACCTCGACTACCGCGCCGTTGCCGTTCATGCCGCCTCCTGCTTGCGGATCAGCGCGATGAAGACGTCCTCCAGCGACGGCTCGATGCGCCGGAATTCGGCGGGGCCGAGCCGATCGAGCTGCGCGGGCGAGGTGCAGGCCGGGTCCAGGAACAGGTGCAGCACGGAGCCGGATGGCTCCACGCTGACCACGCCCTCGGCCGCGAGCAGCGATGCGCGCGCCGCGTGGCGATCGGCCGCCTGGACCTCGTAGCACTCCTCGGTGAGCGAGCCGCGCAGCGCGCGCGGAGAATCGCAGCGGATCAGCCGGCCGCGGTCGATCAGGCCGACCCGGTTGCAGCGCTCGGCCTCGTCCAGATACGCGGTGGTCGCGAAAACCGTGAGGCCGTCCTGGACGAGCTGATAGAGGATGGCCCAGAAATCGCGGCGCGAGACTGGGTCGACGCCATTGGTAGGCTCGTCCAGGAAGAGCACTTGCGGATGGTGCAGCAGCGTACACATCAGCGCCAGCTTCTGTTTCATGCCGCCGGAGAGTTTGCCCGCCTGGCGGCCGCGGAAGGGGTCCATGCGGGTCATGTGCAGCAATTGCGCCATGAGCTGGTCGCGGTCCGCCCCGGTGACTCCGAACAGGTCGGCGTAGAACAGCATGTTCTCCCGAACGGTGAGGTCCGAGTACAGGCCGAAGCGCTGCGCCATGTAGCCGATGCGGTCTTTCACGGCGTCCGGCTCGCGCGCCACGTCGTGGCCGGCCACCTCGACCCGGCCCTCGCTGGGGTCGAGCAGCCCGCATAGCAGGCGCACGGTGGTGGTCTTGCCCGCGCCATCCGGGCCGACCAGGCCGAAGATTTCCCCGCGCGGGATTTCGAGATCGAGGCGGTCGAGCGCCGTGAGCGCGCCGAAGCGCCGCGTCAGGCCGGTCGCGCGGATCATGGTGGGAGCGGCGGTCATCGGTTGATCAGGATCTCGGCGTCGGCCGGCATGTTGGATTTCAGTTCCTGGTTGGGATTCTCCACCTCGATTTTGACGCGGTAGACAAGCTTCTCGCGCTCCTCCTGGGTCTGTATCTGCTTGGGAGTGAACTCGGCCTCCGAGGAGATGAAGGTCACGCGGCCGTTGTAGACTTTGCCCGGGAACGAGTCGGTGGAGACATTCGCTTTGTCTCCCAGCTTCACTTTGCCGAAGTCGAGCTCGCTCAAGTAAGCGCGCACCCAGGGGCGATATATGTCGCCGACGGTGACCACGGTGGTGCCCGCGGCCAGGATTTCGCCCGGCTCGGCGGCTTTCACCAGCACCACGCCGTCGATGGGCGAGATGGCTTCGGTGTCGGAAAGCTGCGTGGCGATGATGGCCAGGTCGGCGTGGCGGCCGGCGATATCGGCCAGGCGCGTGGCAATCTCTTCCTTCCTGCGCTTCAGCTCCAGGCGTTGCGCTTCGGCCAGCCGCAGGACCGCGCGAGTCTGGCCGAGGGTGGCCTGAGCCTGCGCGATGGTCTCCTTGCGCGGGCCTTCCAAAACCAGGCCGAGCGCTTCCTTGGCGCTCTTGAGCTGGGCGTCCGCGGTCTCGTAGCGGGTGCGGTACTGATCGAAGTCGGCCGCGGAGATGTCTTCGTTTTTGAAGAGGGTCTGGGCTCGCTTCCAATCGTTGGCGGAGCGGTCGTATTCGGTCTGCGCGCGATCGACCGCGTCGCGGGCCTCCTCCTTCTCCTGGGAGCGCGAGCCGTTGAGCAGCTCCGTCAGGTGCGCGTCGGCGTTCTTCATCTCGGCCTGGCGCTGCTGGATCTGAGCTTCGAGCGTCTCGTCCTGGTAGTCGATCGAGGTGCGCTGCTGCACCAGCAGGGACTCCGAAGAATCGAGGGCGGCCTTGGCCCGGTCGCGCTGCGCGAGCAGTTGATCCTTGTCGAGACGGGCCACGACCATGCCCTTCTTGACCGGGTCGCCTTCGTCCACCGCGCGTTCGATCAGCCGGCCGGCAATCTTGAAGGAAATGTCGACCTGTGTAAGCTCGATGTTCCCGGAGAGGCGGATCGAATGGCCGTTGCCGGAGTGAAACCAGCCGCAGGAGGTCGGCAGGACGGCCGCGGCCGCTAGAAGCAAGAGCTGGTATCTGGACATGATGGATTGGCTCCCTTACTGAACGATCTGACGGATGGCGCCCATGGCCTGCGCCAGGTTGATGCGCGCGACGTTGTAATTGAACAGCGCGGCAATGCGGTTGTCGCGGGCGCGCGCCAGGCGGGTCTGTGCGTCGGTGGGCTCCAGGCTGCTGGCCACGCCGGCTTCGTAGCGCCGTTGCGCTTGCGCCGTTTCGCGTTCGGCCTGCTCCAGGCCCTCGCGCGCCACTCGCACCTGGTCTTCGGAGGATTTCAGGCTGTCCAGGGCCAGGCGGATTTCGAGTTCAATCTGGGCGCGCAGGTCGGCCGTGCGAATGGATTCCTGGCGGAGCTGCGAGGCGCTGTCCGAACGCTCTGCGTCGCGCCGGCCGCCGTCGAAAATCGGCACGCGCAGGGCGATGCCGTAAGTGCGTGTGGGAACCGAGTTGTTGAAGCCGAGGCCGCTAGAGCCGTAATCGGCGAAGCTGGCTAGCGAGGGCAGCCGCTCGAACTTGGTGGCCGAGTAAGTGAGCCGCAGGCTCTGCTCGCGCGTTTGCTGAGCCTTCCAGTCGGCGCGCGCGGCCAGTGCCTGGTCGGTGGCCTGCTTGGCTGTGAGGGCTTCCGAAGGCGTGTACTCGAGCTGGCCGGTAAGATCGAAATCGGTATCCAGATTGACGCCCATGGCGCGCAGCAGTTGCAGTTGCGCCTGGCGCCGCTCGTTGCGGGCCACCAGCAGGCGCTGCCGATCGTTGGCCAGTTGCACCAGGGCGCGCGTGACCTCGATGCCCGTGCCCGTGCCGGCGCTCTTGCGGTTGTCGGCCAGGCGGGCCAGGGCCTGCGAAAGATCGACGTCCGCCTCGACCGCATCGACGTGCGCCTGGGCGGCGAGGGCGGCCATGTACAGCGTGGCCACCTGAGCCGAGATCTGGTCGCGGGCGCTGGCGCTATCGGCTTCGGCGGCGCGTATGCCAATGCGGGAAGCCTGGTAGCGGCGGATCGAGCTGAAATCGAACACCGACTGCGTGGCGCTGAGCCGGGCGTCGATGGTGGTGAATGGCCCGACGAACGTTGGAATCAGGATGCCCAGCGCGGGCGGCAACGTGATGTGGAAGCCGAACGCCTCCAAGTTGCGGGTCTGGCTCTGGTAGGCGAACTGGCCATCCAGGTTGGGGAGCAGCGCCGAGCGGGCTTCGGCCGAGCGCGCATGGCTCTGGCGGACCAGTTCAGCGGCGAGCTGTACGCGGGTGTTCCCATCCGGCGCGAGCGCGATCTCGACCGCCTGCTTGAGACTCAGTTTCGCGGGTTGGGCCAACGCGAGAGCCGGCGCCAGGGCCAGAATCAGTGTGCGGTGCATGATGGGTCTCCTTGAGGCGCCGGCGCGCGGAATCCGGCGGCGAAGAATGCGACCAGGCGGTTGAGGATAGCTTCGGAATCCGACGGGTCGCAGAGTCCGTCCGAGATGAACTTGAGATGGTGCAGGCCGGACATGGTGTGGGCCATCGCGCCAATGAGGAAGTGAACTCCCCAGAACATCTCCTCGGGGAGAACGTTGGGCATAGCGCGCCGGAAGGCCGCCACGAAGCGGGACTTGATCTCGGCGAACTGCCCGTGGAAGACCGCCTCGACGGCTTCCCCGGGTTCGGCGTGCATGCGCCCGAACAGGCGCCCGAAGCCGGCCAAATCTTGATGGCTGGCGCTAAAGACGGGGGACAGGAAGGCCCGGATGAGGCCCTCGATGGGTGGCGGGTTGTCCCCGGCCTGTGCCTCGCAGGCGTCCAGCAGCGCCAGGCGTTCGCGGTTGATGGGGCCGATCCGGCGGGCCAGCACGGCTTCGAGCAGCGCTTCCTTGCTCTGGAAGTAGTAGTTGACGGCGGCCAGGTTGGCCCCCGCCTCGGCGGTGATGCTGCGCAGGGAGGTATCGGCGAATCCGAGCTCCGCGAAGAGGCGCTCGGCGGCGTCGAGGATGCGGGTTTTGGTGCTAGGCTGCTCCACGGTTTCCTCGGACGAACGAATGCTTGAAACGTTCGTATGCTTTAATTATACGTATGATTAATGCGATGTCAAGCGGCGAGGAACGGAGGGGTGTGGCAGGGGGGATCGGCTTCGTAAGCGCCGTTTTCCTAACGCCCTCGCGAGGCGATCAGCCGCTGGAGAATTGTTGTCTAATGGTGACATGATCGGACTATTCCGGGCCGAAGTCCCTGTTCGGCGTCAAGTGGCACTATCGACCTTAGTTGCCGTCGCCGTCCAACTCATCATCGCCTTGCCGAGGTTGCTTGGTTGCGAATGCCTCCCAGCGCCGCCGCCATGTGCGGCGTACCAGGAAACGCAAATGATATTCCTGGGGACCGTTACGGAGGCCGGTGGAGGATTTGCTCGCATGCGAATCGATCGGGCCTACAAGGGAATCTCTGAGAAGACAGTTGCTCTCTTCGATGATGGGATGTGCGACGGCCCAAGCCTGCGGGTGGGCGAGCAGTACCTGATGTACACGCACCCCGTCGGAGAGGGGTACTTGGCCGTCCGCGGCTGCACCCGCAGCAGGCATGTGACAGATGCGGACGAGGACCTGAAGTACCTGAATGGCCGCAGCACGGCGCCTCCCACGGCGACGATACTTGGCCAGGTAACCATCCGCCCGGACGTCATTGGGAGCCCTGATCAACCGGCGTCGGGTGTGCTGGTGGAGATCCAGGGCGAAAGGAGGGCGCGGACGACGACCACGGACAGCCAGGGACGCTACACATTCGATGGACTGAAACCTGGGCGCTACAGCGTCAGCGCAAGACAGCCGGGATTCAGCATGAGCCGGGGCGAGAGCGACGAGCCGTACGACGTCGAAGCCCGAGGCTGTGGCGTGATGGATGTGGTCTTGCGCCAGGTTTGGTCCGGCACACTCGGAGGGCGCGTGACTCGGCTGGACGGCACCCCAGGCCCGCCGGGGATCGTGTTTGGCTTGATCCGCGTGGAGGGGACAGACAAGAGCCAGAAGCCCGGATTGCTCCTGCACAGCATCGTGCAGACGGATGGTCATGGTGAGTACTCATTCCACGGGATTCCGCCCGGGCGCTACAGGGTTGTGATGAATCTGTATGTCCCACCGAGTCCGAAGAACCCCTACCCGACAATCTACTGGCCGGGCGCGAGGACGGAAGCGGGGGCTTCCGAGGTCGAGGTCGGCAGCGCCGTCTCTTGGCCGAGGTGTGATTTCCAGCTACCTGTAGAGCTTAAGAGCAAGTTGGTCGGAGGCGTCCTGCTGCTGCCAGACGGGCAGCCAGCGAAGCGGCAGCTAGTTAACGTAGTGCCACTCCATAATGCCGTTTCAGAGCCAGTCACCGATGCGGCTGGCCGCTTCTCTTTCACGGCCATGGAGGGTTTCGACTACAGCCTGGTTGCCGCTCTGTCCGGCGATCTTACGGTGGTTTCTGATGTCGTGCATTATTCGTTTGGCGAGGATTCACAGTCCGTCACTCTAAAGCTGGTTCAGAGGAAGCATCCATAGTCGGTCGGTTCCGTCTGAGCAGTGGGACTGAAGTCAGCCGTGGGTCTTGGGAAGTACGGTTGGGAAACTCAAGAACTCGCGCGGTGGCAAGTGTCGGTGACCCCGTCGACGCCGGCGAACTGAATCTCCACCAAAGCTCCGGCCGCGCTACTTGCGCGGCTCGCTGGAGGGCGGCACCAGGCCTTTGAGGCGCATGTAGGTGACGATGTTGCCGTAGTGCTCGGCTCCGTGGAACGAGAGCATGTAGAAGCCGGTCAGGCGGGTGCGGCTCTTGCCGTAAAGCGTCACCGGTTCGGCGGCTTGGGCGTCGGTCAGCCCGGCGAACGTCGCGTCGCAGAAAGCGTCGGACTCCTTCAGCGCCGCGATCAGGTCGGCTTTGGTGGCTTTGTCCAACTGGATGTTCGGGCGGGCTACGCCTTTCACCGTCGCGCACAGCCCGTTCTGCGCGCCGAGGATGTGCCCGATCAGTTCACCGAAGGAACGGACCTCGGGCACGGGTTTGAACGCGTAGTTCTCCTCCGGCATCTTCTCGGCGGCGCGCAGGACCATGGTCTTCACGAAGCTCCACGCATCGCGAGCGTCGGCGGTAAGTGGGTTGGCGGGTGCGGCGGGCTGGGTCTGCCCAGCCAGGGGCAAGGTAAGAAAGAGGATCGTCGCGGGAGCGATGAGAACTCGAAAGGTCGTCATGGAGGAATTGTACCCGATGCGCACGCGCCACGCCGGGGCTGGCCAGGGTCAGAAGACGCGGCGGGTCAGGCGGGCGACGTTGAACTTGGCGGTGTCGGCGACGGCCATGACGGCCATGACGCCGGCCTGCACGGGGTCGGTGACCACCAGGTCGGCGGCGTCGGGCACGCTGCCCGCCATGTTGAGGCTGATCACTAGCAGCCCCTCGGCGCGGACCTCGCGCACGGCCTTCTCGATCTCGCCGCCCATCAGCGAACCGGCCAGCACCAGGGCGCGGGCGCGCGGCAGGCGGGCCACGGCGCGGACGGCGTCGGCCAGCGGCTGCTCGCCCACCAGCGGAATCGTGTCCACCGAGATGTGCTCGCCGCGGATGTTGTGCCGGTCGGCTTCGGAGATCGCGCCGATGGCCACTTGCCCGACTTGCGCGCCGCCTCCCATGATGATGATCCGCTTGCCGTAAATCTTCTGGAAGGTCTTGACGGGCGCCGCGTGCCGCACTCTGGGTAGCGCCTGGATGTCCGCGATGAGCGGTGCGCCTGGGCCGGGCGCGTCGATCTCGAAATAGATGCGGGCTTCCGGGGGGCGGCTCTCGATGATCTCGATCAACGTGATGGTGCCGTTGTGCCGGGCAATCGCGCCCGTAAGCTCATGCAGGACGCCGGGGCCGGACTCGGCGCGCACCAGCAATCCGATCTTCGCGCCGGCAGTGGACTCAGCCATGGGCGTCGTACTTCCTCAGGATTTCTTCCCAGTGCCCGTGCGCCTGGAGCAGAAGCTCGCAAACCTCGCGAATGGCGCCCCGGCCGCCCAAGCTGGCGGTCACAAAATGTGCGTAGCGCTTCACATCGGGCCGGGCGTTGGCGGGAGCGATGGCCAGGCCCACGCGGCGCATCACGACGAGGTCGGTGAGGTCGTCGCCGACATAGGCGATTTGCTCGGGGGTCAGGCCGGAGGCCGTCAGGATCTTCTCATACAGCGGGACCTTCTCGATGTGGCCCTGGTAAACGTACTGGACGTGGCACTGCTTGCAGCGCGTGACCACCGCCGGCGATACGCGTCCGCTGATGATTCCCGTTTGGATGCCCTTCCAGTGCAGCCATTGCAGCGCGATGCCGTCCTGGCTGTCGAAGGCCTTGGTCTCGACCATTTCCCCGGCCGGGCCGGGCACGTTGTAGAGCTTCCCGTCGGTGAGCACGCCATCCACGTCCATCAGCAAAAGCTGTATGTTGGCGGCCAATTCCAAAACTGTCTTCGAGACGTCCATGCAACCTACCGGGAGATGCGCGCCGAGCCGAAGGCGCGCACCTGTTCGAGCGTCACCATTGTGGTGTCGCCGGGAGTTGTGGTGAGCAGCGCGCCATGGGCCCAGCCCAGCCGCACCGCCTCTTGCGGCTCCTCGCCGCTGAGCAGGCCGTAGATGAAGCCCGAGGCGAAGCCGTCGCCGCCTCCCACGCGATCGTGGACGTCCAGCTCGGCGGTGGGCGCGACGCAGGTCTGGCCGTCGATCCAGGCCACCGCGCTCCAACTGTGCCGGGCCGTCGAATGGACCTCGCGCAACGTGGTGACCACGGCTTTCACGCGCGGGAACTTCGCGGTCACCTCGGCGATCATGCCGAAGAAGACGCTGGGATCGAGCTTGGATTTCTTCTGCACGTCCGGGCCGGCGATGCCCAGGCCCTTCTGCATGTCCTCCTCGTTGCCGATCAGGACATCCACGTTCTCGACGATGCGCCCGATCGCTTCCGCGGCCTTCTGTGCGCCGCCCCAGATGTTCCACAGCTTCTCGCGGTAATTCAGGTCGAAGGAGACCACCGCGCCGGCGGCCTTGGCGGCCCGCATGCCCTCGACGATCACTTCGCCCGTAGTGGCGGAAAGGGCGGCGAAGATGCCGCCGCTGTGGAACCAGCGCACGCCGCCGGCGAAGATGGCGTTCCAATCGAAGTCGCCCGGCTTGAGCAGCGCTCCGGCCTCGTTCGCGCGGTTGTAGAAAACCACCGGGCCGCGAACGCCGTAGCCGCGGTCGCTGTAAACGGTGGCCATGTTCGGCCCGTTCACGCCGTTATGCTTGAACCGTTTGTAGAAGGGCGTTACGCCCATGGCGCGCACGCGCTCCGCGATCAGGTCGCCGATGGGGTAATCGACCATGGCGGTGGCGATGCCGGTCCGCAGGCGGAAGCAGTCCGCCAGGTTGGCGGCGACGTTGAATTCGCCGCCGCTCACGTGGATCTGGCACTGTGTGGCCTTGCGGAAAGGGATAATGCCGGGGTCCAGGCGGTGGACCAGCGCGCCGACGGAAACGAAATCCAGGGCGCCTTGGGGAGCGATGTCGAGGCCGTAGGGCATTCAGTTCTCCAGTTAATCGAGCCAGTGAGTATGAAACTTCCCGCCGCCCGGCTTATCCAGCCGTTCGTAGGTGTGCGCGCCGAAGTAGTCGCGCTGGGCTTGCAGCAGGTTGGCGGGCATGCGCGGGCGGCGATAGGCGTCGATGTAGTTGAGCGACCCGGAGAGCGCCAGCACAGGCACGCCCAGCCCGGCCGCCTGGGCCACAACGGCGCGCAGCGAGCCTTGCAACTCGTTCACGAGCGCGCTGAAGCGGGAATCCACCAGCAGGTTGACAAGACCCGGGTTCTCCAGGAACGCTTGCTTGATCGGCTCCAGAAGCTTGGCGCGAATGATGCAGCCGCCCTTCCAGGTGCGGGCGATCTCCGAAAAGTGCAGGCGGTATCCGTATTCTTTGGAAGCCTCGCGCATGAGCGCGAAACCCTGCGCGTAGCAGGTGACGATGGCCAGCCGCAAGGCCTGGCGCAATGCTTCGATGAACGCGTCCCGGCCGCCCTCGAAACTGGCCGCGGGGCCGGAGAGGATCTTCGAGGCGGCGATGCGCTCGTCGCGGGCTCCGGAGAGGATGCGCCCTTCGAGCGCCGCGTTGATGGTGGGGATGGCGACGCCCAGATCCAGTGCGTTCTGCGAGGCCCACTTGCCGGTGCCTTTCTGGCCGGCTTTATCGACGATGATATCGACGATCGGCTGGCCGGTCTCCGGGTCGGTGTGTTCAAGCACGGCGGCGGTGATCTCGACCAGGTAGGAATTCAGCTCGGTCCGGTTCCAGGCGGCGAAGATCTTCTGCATCTCGGCGGCGGAGAGGCCCAGGGCCGACTTCAACAGGTCGTAGACCTCCGAGAGCAGCTCCATGATGCCGTACTCGATGCCGTTGTGCACCATCTTCACGTAGTGCCCGGCGCCGCCCTTGCCGATGTAGGCGCAGCAGGGGCCGTCATCGGTTTTGGCGGCGATGGCGGTGAGGATGGGCTCGACTTTGCGATAGGCTTCTTCCGGGCCGCCGGGCATGATGGCCGGGCCGAGCAGCGCGCCCTCTTCGCCACCGCTCACGCCGGCGCCGATGTAGTGGATTCCGGTAGGCTCGAGTTCCTTGCCGCGCCGGTCGGTGTCCTGGAAGAACGAATTGCCGCCGTCGATGAGGATGTCGCCTGGGGCCAAGTGTGGCTTCAAATCCTGGATCACCGCATCCACGGGCTTGCCGGCGGGCACCATGATCAAAATTCGCCGCGGGATTTCGAGCGCGGAGGCCAGCTCCTGGAGCGACCCGGCGGTGGTCATGCGCTTCCCGGCCCACTTCGCGGCGGCGGCCTCGGCCTGCTTTCGGTCGAGATCGAAGCCCGCCACGGTGAAGCCCCGGCTCTCGATGTTCAGGGCCAGATTCTGCCCCATCACTCCCAGGCCGACGACTCCGAAACTGTACTGGCTCATGCCATTCTCCCTTGTGATGAGGACACCACTCACGCGGCGCGGCGACGCATTGCTGAACCCATCAGGATAGCACCGCGGCGCGCGTTAATGCGCTTTGCCGACCAGGCCGGCGGCGAAAAGGCGGCGGTCGACGCGGGCCAGGCGGCGGTCCAGGCCGGGCGCCAGCAGCGGAGTGTGCGCAATGGTGAGGAGATAGTTGGGAATCGCCCAGAGGTCCTGCTCGGTGGTCATCCAGTCGATGCGGTCGAAGCGCGCGAGATTTACGGGCCGCGAGTAGTTGCGCAGAGTCTTCTCCGCCCGGAGGTTGTAATAGTGCTCGAAGTAGGACATCACCAGCTCTCGCAAGGTGCGATAGACCGGCTCGCGGAAGCGCAGGCCCGAGTAGTTGGACTTGGCGATGGCGCCCCAGTGGCCGCGCTGTTTGAAGACGGCCAGCACGTGATCGTCGTCGTGCACCGCCTCGAGATCGAGCAGCAAGGGCGGAAAGCCCTGTGCGCGGAGCGCGGCCGCGCCGAACAGCGCGCCCTCCATGCAGTGGGCGATGCGATCCCGCAGCACGCGGCGCGGCGAACGGCAGGTGGGGCCGTCGGGCTCCTTGTTGTAGCCGAGATCGACGTCCAGAAAGCGCTGGATCTTGTCCGGCGTCGAGAGCCGCCGCAGGGTGTTCCATTCGCGGGCGCTGAATCCGTTGGAGAGCATGGCTGGGTCAGGTGCGGGCGATATCGACGAGGTCGCTGAACAGGCCGTAGGCGGTCTGCTCGACGCCGGGGTTGATGGAAACGGTTCCCACGGTGCCCATGAGGTCGGTGTGGATAAGCAGCAGGTTGGAGGTGCCGACGGCGGCGGCCAGCAGGTCGGTGATCGGCAGGACCTCGGCGCGCACGCGCAGCCGGACGCCGTCCCGCGTGCGCTTTGCGTGGCTCACCACGCGAACCGTCTTGCCCGTGGCGGCGAGAGCCTGAACCCGCTCGGTAGTGAGGCGGCCGATGCCGCGCGGCTCGATCTGCGGCGGAGTGACGCGGGCGTCCATCAGCACGTTAGCGAGCGCGCAGGCCTTGGCGGCGGAATCCCAGCCGTCGATGTCGTAGGAGGCGTCGGTCTCGGCAATGCCCAGGCGCTGGGCCACCCGGATGCCGTCCTGCATCGAAAGGCCGTCGCGCATGGCCTCGACCACGATCTTGGTGGTGGAGTTCAAAACGCCGGTGAAGCCCAGAATTTCGCAACCGGGCAGGCCGTTGCGCACCAGACTGTAGACGGGCGCGCCATCCATGACGGTGGATTCGAAGCGGAAGCCGACGCCGGCGGCGCGAGCCGCTTCGTCGAGTGAGTGGTATGCGTGGGCGATCGGTCCCTTGTTGGCGGTGATGACGTGCATGCCGCGCGCGAAGGCGGCCCGGATATGCGAGATGGCGGGCTCGCCGGTGGAGGGATTGAGAGGCGTGACCTCGATGGCGACCTCGGCTCGGGCGGCGTCCAGGAACTCGCCGATGGAGGCCGCGGGCGGGCCGAACGGCGGCTCCAGCGGCAGGCCCTTGGCATCCACGGCCGTGCCGTGACGCGCGGTGTGAATGCCGCAGATGCGGAAGGGGAAGGAGGCGCGCTTGCGGTGCAGCAGCCGGGCGAAGGCGCGCCCCACGTTTCCGTATCCGATCAACGCTAAGTTCATTCTTCGAGTTTAGAACTCCATCTTGTCGATCAGGGAGTTCAGCTCGGACTCCAGCGCCGCCTTCTTCTTGCGCAGCTCGCTGAGCTGGTCGCGCAGCGAGGCGATTTTGGTTTCCTGGTCCGAGAGCTGGCGGGCGTACTTCTGCACCAGGTCCTGCTGGCCGCTGACGCGGTTCAGGCTGCCGATGTTATCCCGCACGCGCTGCTCGTCCTGGACGACTTCCTTCGACTGCTGCTCGGCGGCGCGGATGTCCTTCTCGGTGGCGGCGATGGATTCTTTCTGGCCGGAGATGCGCTCGAGTTGCTTGCGGGCGGCCTCGTCCAGCGCCTTGTTCTGCGCGTAGCTCATTAGGTAGTCGGGTGTTACATTCGTCAGCGTGACCGAGGTTTCGAAAACGCGCTCCTCGGCCACCGGGAACTTCTCGCTCGCGCCTCCGGCCAGCTTGATCTCGAAGCGATAGGCGCTCGATGTGGTCTCGGCCGGCTTGAGCTTGAGCAGCTTGTAGTCCGGCCGGATGGCGTGCTCGATCACCAGCGTCTTGGGTTTCTGGTCCACGTTGCGGATGCTGTAGGTGGTGGTCTCCTGAAGGGAGGAACGGGTGGTCATGACGCCGCGGCTCACGTGGATCTCGCGGACGAAATCGCGGCTTGAATCGGTGGCCGTCGAAACGCGCGTGCCCAGGTCGATGGCGTAGCTGATGAGCCGCTTGTCGCCCGCCTTCACCGTCTCGACCAGCGCTTCGCCGGCGTAGGCGTTGCCATCGTAAACCGTGATGGGACCGCCGTCCAGGGTTTTACCGGTGGAATTGGTGATCTCGGCCGCGTTGCGCGGGAACTCGGAGCCTCCGCCGCCGGAGTAGATCAGGAGCTTGCGCGCGGTGACCGTTTGCTGCAAGAACGGCAGCATGGCGGATTCGTCCTTGCGCACCGTGACCGGCGCGGAGAAGCTGTACTCGAACAGTTCGCCCATCTCGTGGCCTTCGGCGGCCGCGGCGATGGAGCTGGGCATCGCCATGCCGGGCTGGAGTTTCAGAAGTTGCGAAGCGTCCCTGCCGGTAAGTGCGAGCTCGTGAACGTAGGCCTGGGCCGGCGGAGGCGGCGGAGCCGAAAGCCGCGCGGCCAAGGTCGCGCTTACTTCGCCGCTATCCTGAGGGGCTACCGCCGTCCCTTCGTAAATCTCCGGCTTGGCAGCCTGATCCTCCGGCAGTTCCGCGACCTGGCGCTGGAGGTAGCGCGGCTCGTAGAGCCGGCTGATGAACGAAACCGGGCGGCCGGAGACTAGCGCCAGGCGGACCTTGGTCCAATCCTCGCCGCTGGTATTGTCGACAATGGCCCAGCCCTCGAGCATCGGCCCGCCGCTTTCCGCGAGAATCATCCGGTAGCTCGATTTCCAAACCGGCGTGGGGACCACGTAGGTGGCCGAGATGCGGCGGCTCTGGGCCTGGGTGGAATCGATGTAGACGCTACGCTTCTCCTTGGAGCGCCCCACCACCAGGCTGCCGAGATACGCCTGAAGCTGCGCTTGCAGCACCGGGTCGGTGAAGCGCACGCCGGTAATGGATGCCAGATCGTAAGTCCGCAGATCGCCCGCGTCGAGCAGCAAGGTGACCTGCTCGCGCGGCGGCTGCTTCTCCTCGCCGGCCTCCTGGCGCGCGCCCAGAATGATGCCCGCCGATTTTCCGGCGCCGAGCGTCAATTCAACCCGCGCACCCTTGAGTTGATCGAGCAGGGCGCTGAGCGGCTGCTGGTCGCCGAGTTGAAAGGGAAACTCGGAGAGCTTGCGGGCCAGCGGTTCGCTGGAATCGTAGCGCAGGCCGGTGATCTTGCCGCCGCCCTCCTCCAGAATGGTGAGCGACTTCAAAACATCGTTCATGTCGGCGGCTTTGAAATCCAGGCGCGCCGAATCGCCGGCCGCGAGTTCGCCGCCGCGTCGGAAGTACCCGACGCCGTTCTTATACAGGACCACTTCCTTGACCGGCAGATCGGCCGCTAAGGCGCTCCCCATCAGGAGCGCGGACAAAGCCACAGTACGAAACATGGTTACGCCTCCAATCCTGAATGCCGCCATCGTCGCTGGCCTTTCACTCTCCCCTCACCTTATTGGTATTCGGGGGGAGAATGCAATCTCTGGGCGGGATGCGCTTGACACGGCATCCACCCGCGGGTGAGACTTTGAGATTGCAGGCCCGAAGGGGGGGTGTGTCCGAGTGTGGACCCAGAGAGATTCGGCGCACCAGAATGGAGATCATGTGAGACTGCTCTTGGCTGCTGTTTACTTGCTCCTGGCCGCGGGTGTATGGGCGCAAGAGCCGCCGGCCAGCAACCCGCCAGCGGCTCCGGCCGTCAGCCCGGAGGTGACCCCCGAGGCAACAGAGCAGGAGCCCGCCGAATATGGAGGGCCCGCGATCCTCAGCCGGGGCGGCAGCGCGACGGTGAGCAGGGAAGGCCGTCTGATGACGCTGCGCCCTTACGCAACCGTCTCGGGCATTTATGACAGCGGGCTCGAAAACCTGTCGGTGAACCAGGAAGGGCAGGTGTCCAGCACGGCCTCGTTCGGCGAGGAGCTCCGCTTCGGGATCGACGGAAGCCGCGACTGGCAGACTACCGGCATCGATCTGGACTACCGTGGCGCGCTCCGGAACTACACGACGGCCTCCAACTATGACACTTTCGATAACAGCCTGCTCCTCAAGGTGCGCCACCAGGTCAACCGGCACGTCATGGTCGAACTCCAGGAGGAAGCCGCCCGGTACACAGGTTCCTTTACCATGCCGTACAACTTGGGAACATATTACGACCCGCTGCTCAACGGCCTGACCGGCAACGAACTGTTCAATACGCCTACCTTCTCGCTGATGAGCAGCGCACGGGTGGTCTACCAGCGCACCTCGCGGTTGTCGTTCAGCGCGGGGGGAACCGGATTCGTCGTGCGGCGGCCGGCGGCCCTATTTGGCGCCGAAGGCTTCATCGGGAGCGGCGATGTGGCGTACCGTCTGACCCGCTACCAGACCATCGGCCTCGCTTACAGCTACACCCACTTCTCCTACACGCATCAGGTGGGTTCCGCGGATCTCCATGGCGTATCGCTGAACTATTCCGCGCGGATGGGCAAGCACTGGGAATTCGCAATGTTGGGCGGCGGCTACCGCGTACAGTCGCGGCAGGTGACGGAGGCGCAAATCGATCCCGCGGTTGCTGCGATCTTCGGCGTGGCCGTGGGTACTCAGATCTTCGACCGGACGCTCTACGCGCCGCACTACGAAGGGCACTTGACGCGGGACTTCCACCATAGCTCGTGGTCGCTGGGCTACGTCCATACGATGATGCCGGGCAACGGCGTGTATTCGACCTCCGGCTACCAGAACGGGCAGATGTCTTATGTGTACAACGGAATCCGGAAGGTGAGCCTGCAATGTTCGGCGAACTACTACGGTTACAGCAGCGTGGCGCAGACTCTCGGCCGGTACTCGAGTTATGGCGCGGGAGGAGGCGCCAGCGTGAAGATCAGCCAGGCGTTTTCGCTGGTCGCACGGATAGACGGCCGGCACTATGACGCCGACGCGTCGACCCTCCTGAGAACCACGTATCGCGCAACTCTGGGGATTGCCTGGAGCCCCGGCGATCGTCCCCTGTCAATCTGGTGAGCGACGTGGAGCAGCCTCAGTCAGGCCGGCTTCTGATCGTCGACGACGAGAATGCGCTGCTGGTCGTCATGGAGCAGTACCTGCGACGCCTGGGTTACGAGGTGGCGGCGTGCCGCAGCGGCCAGGAAGCCTGGGATTTGTTTGAACCTCACCCGGCTGCTTACTCGCTGGTTCTAGCCGACATCACCATGCCGGAGATGTCCGGGCAAGAGATGCTCCTGCGCATGCTGCAGCTCAACCCCGCCATCTGCATCCTGATTTGCAGCGGCTACCCGTTCGATCTGGCAAGCCTTCCGGTGACCTTCCGGCAGCAGATCGGCTTCCTGCAGAAGCCGTTTACCCCCAAGATGCTGGCCGATGCCGTAGAGCAGTTGCTGGCCTCTCGCGGCGGCGCCCGGCCTGCGTAGCGCCTAGCAGGCTGCTGAAGAGGTCCCTGGGAAAGCTAAAGCTTCACCCTACGTGGGGCCGTAGGACATGCTTTAGCTTGTCCTCTTCGCAGCAGCCTGCTACAGATCGGCGTCCAGGGCCGATTCGAGGCGCGTGGTGAAATCCTCCTCCGATTCCGACCAGAGGCTCTTCCTGACGACGGGGAGCGCCTCTTCCAGATCGTGCGCCAGGCGAAGAACGCCGGTCAGATTCGAATGGACGGCGCGGGCGCTGTCCGGCAGTCGAGGGTTGGGCAGATAGTGCGTCTCGGGGCCGAAGTCGATGCGGAGATGATCGTCGCTGTCGTTCTCGAACTGGGGTTCGAAGCAGGTGAGCGAGACGCGCGACGGGGTGAGACGCCAGCCGTTGTGGTACTCAAAAAGCTCCCACCAGCCCTCCACGATGTAGGCGCAATCGGGATGGTCGAACTCGCGGCACAGGGCGGCCACAGTTTCGAGATCGGGAGCGCCGCTGAAGGCGTGCTCGAGAAGCGGGGGTTCGGCGAACTCCAGGGCGTACACCTTCAAGGTGTCGATGCCGGGGCGCATGGCGGAGAACGGGAAAACGCGCAGCAGCTCTTCGAAATGGCCTAGCGCGTTCGCCGCCTGGAATCCGCGCAGCCACAGGGATAGAAGAAGTGGATCGGGCATCGGAGCCTTGCAGGTTCCATTGTAGTCCACGCCGGGCAGCGGAACCGGCTCCGCGCGATGGTTACTCGAGGCGCTCGGTGAGGGTGACCGGCTGCGCGAGGTGGAAGGCGATCCGGGTCTCGACGGGCAGCTCGACCGGCTTGCCGCGCGTGGCTGCGGCAGCGCCCCCACCCGCGGCGGCGCCGGCTCCGGCGCCTATGGCGGCGCCTTTACCGCCTCCGGCAAGGGCCCCGATGGCCGCGCCAATAACGGCCCCCGCTCCCACCTTCTTCACGTCGTCGGAGGCGGCGCTGGGCCCTTCCTTGTGGTACGGCTCGGTCTGGATGGCAACATCCTGGCCGTCTGAAGTATGCAGTTGGATGAGATGCACACTGAGCGATGCACCGCCCTGGCCGTGCCCGGGCGGCTGGGATTCGAGAACCTTGCCCTGCACCCGGGAGCCGCGCTCGGCGATCACGAATCCGTCGACGACGAGCGGCTGGTCGAGCGTGGCAGCGAAGGAGTCTCCGGGATGGTTCTTGTCGCTGGAGAGCCTTTCGCCGAGACGGACGGCGAGAACGGTGTTCGCCGGGATGGTGACGGTGTGCGGCGTGCGCGGCGAAGGCGGCGCGGTCTCGGTTCCGCTGGGCGGATTCAGAACGGGGGGCGGAGGCGGCTCGGGCTGGGCCGGCTGCTCGGCGGGTGGCGGAGGAGGAGGCAATGGAGTCGGGGCCGGTGGGGCGGGAGCGGGCTCCGTGGGAGTGGGCTCATTGGGAGCAGGCTCGGCGGGCGGCTGGTTCTGCGCGGCCAGTTCCGTGGCCGGATCTTTTGGCGCCCTCGCTGGGGAAGGCTTTCGCCGGGGGGCTGCCGGTTTCTCCGGCTCCAGCGCGGGCTGCGATACGGCGGCTGGGGCAAGTGCGGGCGGAGCGGGCGCGGCGGCGACTGGCGGTGGGGGAGGCGCCTGCTGGCCACGGTAGATCTTGAACAGCAGACCGGCGCAGACCAGGAGCGCCACCAGAATTCCAGCCAGGATTCCCACTTGCACAGTCTTCATCCTTACCCTCCTAACCAATAAACGTATTCCAATGCGGTCCCGTTTCCAAGCAGATCCGCGAGGGCGGGGCGGAATCCCCGGGAGGCGCACTCCGGCGCGGGCGAACCGGGGCGGCACTAACACAACCGAAGCCGTTAGAATAGGGAGGATATGGCGGGCTTCCCCAGGAGTCTGAAGATCGGCGCGGTGGAAGCCGTGCCCGCCACGGTGCTGGCGCCGATGGCGGGAGTGACGGACACCATATTCCGCCGGTTCATTCGGGGGCTGGGCGGGTGCGGGCTTCTGATGACCGAGTTCACCAGCTCGCACGGCGTGGTGGCGCGCAATCCGCGGCGCACCATGAGGTACCTGGCCTTCCAGCCGGACGAGCATCCCATCAGCGCGCAGTTGTTCGGCGCGGATCCGGAGGTGGTGGCGGAGGCGGCGCGGGTGTGCGAAGAGCTGGGCTTCGACATGGTGGACCTCAACTTCGGCTGCCCGGTGAACAAGGTGGTGCGGTGCAACGGCGGCTCGTCGCTGCTGAGGAACTTGCCGCTGGTGGAGCGGCTGCTGCGCGCGGTGCGCGCGGCCATTTCGATCCCGCTCACCGTAAAGTGCCGGGCGGGCTGGAGCGAACGGGAGATCGTAGCGCTGGAGCTGGCGCGCATGGCCCAGGACTGCGGGGTGGATGCGTTCGCGCTGCATCCGCGCACGCGCGAGCAGGGCTATTCGGGCCGGGCCGACTGGCGCCTTATCGCGGAGGTGAAAGCGGCGGTGAAGATCCCGGTGATCGGCAACGGCGACATTGCGGCGCCGGAAGACGCCGTGCGAATGGTGGCCGAGACGGGATGCGATGGGGTGATGGTGGGCCGCGCGGCCTCTTTCAATCCCTGGATCTTCCGGCAGATCTCGCAGTACGTGGCCGGCGGCGCCTTCGAGCAGCCCACCGAAAGCGACCGCTACCGGACCATCCGCCATTACTACGGGCTGCTCGCGCAGAGCGGCGACCCGGAGACGGTCGGCAAGATGAAGCAGTTCGCCACTTACTTCACGCATGGCGTCCGGAACGGCGCACGTCTGCGCGGCGAGATCCACCGGGCCCAGGAGGCGGTACGGATCATCGAGCTGGTGGATGCGTTCTTCCAGCAGGAACTCGCCCCCAGGGCGGCATAGGGCGGGATGAAGAAGGTGAAACTGATCACGGATGGCGCCTGCATCGGCAACCCGGGCCGCGGAGGCTGGGCCGCGATTCTGCGCTGCGGCCAGCACAGGAAGGAGCTGTTCGGCGCCTCGCCTCATTCGACCAACAACCGCATGGAACTGGCGGCCGCGATCGAGGGCCTGCGCGCGCTGAAGGAGCCCTGCGAGGTGGAGATCGTCACGGACTCGGAGTATTTGAAGAAGGGCATCACCGAGTGGATTCACGGTTGGAAGCGAAAAGGCTGGCGCACCTCGGACAAGAAGCCGGTGATGAACCGGGAGATGTGGCAGAGGCTGGAGGATCTCGCCGGCCGGCACAATGCCCAATGGACCTGGACCAAGGGGCACGCCTCCCACGCCGATAATAATCGGGCCGACGAACTGGCCTCCGCCGCGGCCCGGAATCAGAGTTTCAGCCGGGGATACCAGCCCGATGCGCAGGCGCCGTGCTACGACCTGGGCGCCTCCCCGCTGGACGCGGCGGACGATCTGTTCGGCCGAGGCGGGCAATGAGGAAAGGAGCTACCATGAGATTCGTCTTTTTGTTCCTGCTGGCGGCCGCGACCGCATTCCCGCAGAAGCTGTCGTTCGGCCTGATCGGCGGACGTCCGTTCGAGGATGTGATCGACAGCGGGATTACTTTGGGGTCGGTGATCAGCCCGTCGAGCGCAGGCTATACCATTGGTCCGAAGCTGGAATTGCATGTTCCGCACCGCCTGAGCGTGGAGGCGGACGTTCTCTACCGGCCGGCCAGCGCCAATCTGGCCGGCACATCCCCGATCTCGAAGATCACCGCCAGCGAGTGGCGGATTCCACTGCTTCTGAAGTACCGTTTCACGGACCGCGTGGTTACGCCATTCGTATCGGCCGGCCCGGCCCTGCGGGCCTTCACGGGAGCGCAGGACGGTTCGGGAGGCTCGACCGCAGGGGTGGCGGCGGCGGTTGGCCTGGAAGGCAAAGCGACGCTGATCCGCCTGACTGGGGAACTGCGCTACACCCGCTGGGGCTCGGCCACGCTGGGCAGTCTGGTGACCGGCCTGGAGCAATTGAACGGGAACCAGGTGGAAGTGCTGGCGAGCGTCACATTTTGAGACTTGCGATCTTCGGCGGCACCTTCGATCCGATCCACGACGCGCACCTGAGGGTGGCTCGCGAGGCGGCCCGCGAATTCGGGCTGGCCCGAGTGCTGTTCGTCCCCGCCGCCCTGCCGCCGCACAAGAGCGGCGCCACTCGGGCCGGCTATCAGGACCGTTACCGCATGGTGGAGCTGGCCTGCCAGGGGGAGCCTCTGTTCGAGCCGTCGCGCCTCGAGGCGGGCAGCGGGCGAAGTTACTCCATCCACACGATCGAGAAGGTGAAGGCGGGACTGGAGCCTGGCGACAAGCTGTGCTTCCTGATCGGAGCGGATGCGTTTGCCGAGATTCGATCCTGGTACCGCTGGCAGAGCGTGCTCAGCCTGGTGGATTTCATCGTGGTGGCGCGGCCCGGCCACCAGTACGAGGTCCCCCCGGGAGCGCGGGTCCACCGCATGGAGACTCTGGCGCTGCCGGTCTCCTCCTCCCAGATCCGGGCCAGGCTGGCGGCCGGAGAATCTCCGGCTGAGGTTCCGCGGGCGGTGCTTGAATACATCCGGCGGAAGGGGCTGTACCGGGGAAGGGGCGTTGGCGCAGGAAGGGGGAAGGTGCACCTAGACCCCCCATGAAAGTACCAGTACCTTGCCCACATCTTTCCCCTGAAAATGGTACTCTGGAAAGTTCTCGAACGCGGTATAACAGAAAGGTAGAGGGTCGATGGGTCAACGGCACCCACTCACGATAGGCATCACTATCGCCAACGAGGATCTCCGCGACGAAGTGCGCGGAGCCTTGCGAGACCAGGGAATCCGCATCTTACTGGAGCAGGATACCGCGATCGAGTCGCTGCAACTGAAGCGCTTGAGCCCGGATCTGCTGCTGATCGATGCGGTTCCTCGGGATGAATCGCTGGAGGAGTTGGTCCACAGAATCCGGACGGTCTCGGCGGGGACGATGGTGGCCATCGTGCATCGCTCTCCGGATCCGGACGTGATGCTGCAAGCCATGCGCGCGGGCACGGACGAGTTCATCATCTCTCCCGTGGAAGCGAGGTTGCGTGCGGCGATCGAGCACATTTCCGCGATCGTAGCGAAAAGGGAAACCTCCAGCCGGCCGATGGGCAAGGTGGTGGGCTTCGTTTCCGCCAAGGGCGGATGCGGCGCTACCACCGTCGCTTGCCACGTCGCGTCGCAGCTCCAGCGCGCGACGCAGCACGAGATTCTGCTGGCGGACTTCGATTTGGATGCGGGCATCATCGCCTTCCTGATGCAGGCTGCCACCAGGTACTCGATTTTGGATGCGCTCTCCAACGTGTACCGGCTGGACCACAGCCTCTGGAAGGGATTTGTATGGAGCGGCCAGCCGCGTTTGGACGTGATTCCCTCCCCGGCCGGCCTGTCGCCGTCCGGTGACGCGGATGTGGGGCATTTCCGGGACGTGTTCCGGCTCATGCGGTCGATGTACGGCTGGGTGATCGTGGATCTGGGCCGCACCCTGAGCCCCGTCACGCTGGCGGTGCTGGACGATCTGGACGAGTTGTACCTGGTTTCGACGCCGAGTATCACGGCGCTCTACCAGGCCAAGCAGTTCATCCGGCGCATGATCGAGGTGGGTTATTCGAGGCACAAGCTGCGCCTGATCCTCAACCGCGTTCCGAAACGCCACGACGTCAAGTTCGAGGACGTGCAACGGTCCCTGGGCATTGCAGTGTTCGCGGAACTCGCCGACCGGCCGGAGCTTGAAGAGGCCTACACGGCGGGCAAGCTGCTGGCGCCCGAATCGGAGTTGGGAAAGCAGTTTGCCGAACTGGCGCTCAAGGTAACCGGCGTGGAGGCGCAAGAGAAGCCCAAGAGCGGCTGGGGCTTGTTCGGCTCGAAGAAAGCTCAGCCGACCTACGAGGGCGTGTAACGCCTTCGCGCAGGCGCCCTGCCTGTGTGAGTGCAATCCTTCGCGATGGCATAACTTGGCACGTACTGCGTCTCGGGGTTGGCCGGGCCGCACGAGTAGCGACATCGTAGTCTTCGCATCCGCGGTAGCGATTCCTGCATCCTATATAGCAACCACCAGGCGCTTACGGAATGCGGAGTAAGCCCAGAGTGAGACAGTAAGTACTAGGAGTACTACGGCCAGGAAATCCAGGAATGTACCCACAAATGGGACTTGCATTATCCCACTAGTGAGGGTATAAGTAGAGCAGGCAACTGGGTAGTGTATACGGACTTCACTTGGGAGGGGGCTTCCGTAAACCGCAAGGCGCACGGATAGCGTATAGATGCAACCACTAAACATCGGGCTGGCAATCGCTGACGAAGAGATGAGGTCGGAGGCGCATGCCTGTGTGCATTTCTCGGGTGTGCGGATCGCCCTGGAACAGGCGCAGCCGGTCGAAACGTTGCAATTGAGGCGGCTGAATCTTGACTTCCTGCTGATGGATGCGAGCCCGGGCGGCGAGTCCCTGGAAGACCGGATTCGGAGGGTCAAGGCGATTTCACCACGGATGCAGGTAGCGGTGATCGACCGCACCCTGGATGCTCCGATGATCTTGGGGGCACTGCGCGCCGGCGCGGAGGAGTTCATCCCCTTTCCGATAGGTGACAAGCTCCAACAGGCGCTGGTGCGTCTGGCGGCGCAGTCGGCAGGCCGGGATTCGGCCAACCAGCAAACCGGGAAGGTAGTGGGATTCGTTTCCGCGCAGGGCGGATGCGGCGCGACAACCGTGGCCTGCCACCTGGCAGCCGAGTTCCAGCGCACCCGGCAGCACCGTACTTTGTTGGCGGACCTCGACCTGGAATCCGGTTTGGTGGGCTTCCTCATGAAAACCTCCACGCCTTTCTCGGTTCTGGACGCGGCCAAGAACCTGGATAAGCTGGACCCGAGTTACTGGAAGGGGCTGGTCTCCGATACCATGTCCCACCTGGACGTGATTCCAGCGCCCAGCAGCCGGACGGCTTTGGAGGCTATCACTCCCGCGCAGCTCCAGGGAGTGTTCAAGCTGGTCCGGCCGCTGTATGGCATGGTGATCGTAGATCTGGGCCGAACGCTCAACTCGAACGCGGTCGCGCTGCTGGACGATCTGGATGAGCTGTACCTGGTTACCTCGCCGAGCATCACGGCGCTGTTTCAGGCCAAGCGGTTCATCGAGGACGCGTTGGCCGCGGGATTCCCGCGCCCCCAACTCCGCCTGGTGCTCAACGGTGTTCCGAAGGATCTCGATTTCCGGGCTGAGGAGGTCGAGGATTCCCTGGGAGTTCCGGTGTTTGCGGAACTCTCGGCCCGGCCGGAAGTGGAGCTGGCCTACCGCGGGGGCAAGCTGCTCGTACCAAGTTCGCCACTAGGCATCCAGATCTCCGAAATGGCGAAGAAGATGACCGGAGCCCGGCCGGAGAAGCCCAAGGGACTGGGCGCCTGGTTCGGCTTGAGGAAGGCTCAGGCGGGCTATCAGAGCGCCTAGCCCACCGCTGCGGCCGGCGTGCCATTCCGGCGGCGCCGCTCGGCACCCCATCCGGTAACGCTACAATCACAGACGTATGGTGCGACGTTTCGCGGTGCTCGTATTGTCAATGGCCGGGCTGGGGCTGGCTGCCGGGAAGAAGCCCGTTACGCTGGAAGCGCTCTCCGGTCAGCCGCCACGCTCACTCTCAGGCTCGCCTGTTTGGGCGCCGGACGGGAAGCGGTTTGTCTTGATCGAGGACGGAAAACTCTGGCTCTGCGACCTCCCGTCGCGCAGCAAGAAGGAACTGGTTGCGCTGAGCGTTCTCGATGCGGCGGCGACGAAGGGAGCGCCTCCCGAGCGCTTTGAGTTCGAGAACCGGCAGGTACGGGAGGAACCCGTGCAATGGCTGCCATCGGGCCGCGAGCTCCTGATCAGCGCCGGCGGCGACCTGTTCCTGTTCCGGCTCGAAGTGGGCGGTTGGAGCCAACTAACGGCCACGCCGGAACGCGAGCGCGACCCTAAACTCTCGCCCGACGGCCGGAGGGTGTCTTTCCGGCGCGGGCGCGACTTGTACGTGCTGGATCTGGCCACGCGGAAGGAGCGGCGCCTGACCAAAGACGGATCGGCCACGCTATGGAACGCCGAGCTGGACTGGGTCTATCCGGAAGAGCTGGAACTCGGGACGGCTCATTGGTGGTCTCCGGATTCCAAGTCCATCGCTTATCTGCAATTCGACGTCAGCCGGGAGCCTGAGTACTCGCAAGTGGATCTGACCGGGATGCGGGCGCAACTCGAACCGCAGCGCTATCCGCGCGCGGGCGATCCGAACGCGGAGGTGCGGCTGGGAGTAGTCGAGGCCGGCGGGGGCGCCACGCGCTGGATGGACCTCGGGGAGACCCGGGACCGGCTGTTCGCCCGGTTCTGGTGGCTGCCGGATTCGCGGGGCCTCGCGGTGGAGCGGCTGAACCGCGTGCAGGACGCGCTCGAGTTGCTTATGGCCGACGCGAAGACGGGCGAAGCCCGCGTGGTGTTGCGCGAGCAGGACCCGTATTGGATCAATCTGCGCGGCGGCCTCAGATTCCTAAAGGGCGGCCGGGAATTCCTGTGGGAGAGCGAGCGCGACGGCTTCAACCACCTGTACCGATATTCGAAGGAGGGCCAACTGCTCGCCCAGTTGACCCGTGGAGACTGGGAGGTGACCCAGACTGCCTGCGTGGACGAGAGCGGCGGCCAGGTGTACTACACGTCCTCGGAGGCCGGCCCGCTCGAGCGGCAGTTGTACCGGGTAAGCCTGGAAGGGGGCGAACGCACGCGAATGACAAACGAGGCGGGCGTCCACAGCATTTCGATGGGGCCGAACTGCGAGTACTACCTGGACAGTTACTCGAACCCCTCGACCCCCACGCGGCGCACGATTCACAAGCAGGATGGCGAGGAGTGGATGGTGTATGCCGAGGCCGACCGCAAAGCGCTCGAGGAGTACGAGGTCCTGCCCGCTGAGATTGTCGAGCTGAAAGCGGCGGACGGGACGCCACTCTACGCGCGCTTGATCAAGCCGGCGGGATTCCAGGCGGGCCAGCGGTATCCGGCGATCGTGAACGTATACGGGGGGCCGGGCGTTCCACCGGATGTTCAGAACCGCTGGTACGGGGCGATCACGCTGGAGCAGGCTCTGGCGCAACGCGGCTACGTGGTCTGGATGCTGGATAACCGGGGAACATCCGGCCGCGGGCACAAGTTCGAGGCGGCGGTGTACCACAATCTGGGCAGCCAGGAGGTGGAGGACCAGCGGGAGGGGGTGCGGCGCTTGATTTCTCTGGGGTTCGTGGACCCGGCGCGGGTGGGCATCTATGGCTGGAGCTATGGTGGCTTTATGACCATTCGCGCCCTCGAGTTGGCGCCGGAGACGTTCGCTTGCGGGGTGGCCGGCGCCCCGGTCACCGACTTTCGCAACTACGACTCCATCTACACGGAACGCTACATGGGCCTGCCCGCGGACAACGAGGAGGGGTACGCCAAGAGTTCGGCCGTGCTGGCGGCGGACAAACTGAAGGGGCGGCTCTTGCTGGTCCACAACCTCGAGGACGATAACGTGCTGTTCCAGAACACCGTGCAGATGGCGGCGGCGATGGAGCGCGCCGGCCAGCAGTTCGAGCTGATGCTGTACACGAACAAAAGCCACGGCCTCGCGCAGGGCCGGAGCCACTGCGACGAGCTGCTGGTATCGTTCTTCGACCGCTGCCTTCGCTAATCCCAGGTGCGGAAGCGGTGCTGGTGGTCTTCCATGACGATGCGGCTGCCACGGAACTTCACGCCCTCCATTTCCAGCCGGAGGCGCTGCTCGTGGCCCGCTTCGCGCTGGAGGCGGATGCGGCCCCCGGCGCCGAGCACGCGCTGCCAGGGGAGAGAGTCGCCAGCCTGGCGCAGGACTTGAACCACCTGCCGGTGGTAGAGCGGGTAGCCGGCGGCGGCGGCCACCTGGCTGTAGGTGGCGACTTTGCCGCGGGGGATCTGGCGGATGGCCTTCCGGATCGCGGCGTCCCGCTGCTGGGAGGCCCGCGCCCGAAGCAGTTTCGGCGGTGGTCTCAATGCGGGGCCTGCTTCTTCGGCTTGGGCACCGCCAGCGGACCCGAGGTGTACAGCTTGCGATAGATCAGCGCGTTCCGCAGCACCGCGAAGACATAGTTCCGGGTTTCGGAAAAAGGTATGTTCTCGATGAACTCGGCCGGCTCGCGCGTGTTGGCCCAGGTCATCCAGTTTCGGACCCGCGAGGCTCCGGCGTTGTAAGCCGCCAGCGTCTGCTCCCACTGACCCGCGTTCTGGTCGTAGACGGTGCGCAGATACATCGTTCCCAGCCGCAGGTTCAGCTCCGGGGCGAAAAGCATGGCCGGCCGGAAGCGGCGCCGGCTCATTTTGAGCAGCGCCCTCCCGGTGGAGGGCAGAATCTGCGTCAGCCCGTAGGCCTGGGCCGGCGAAACTGCCTGGGGATTGAACTCCGATTCCTGGCGAATCAGGCCGGCCACCAGGTAGGGGTCCAGGCCTCGCTGTTTGGAGTACATCTCGAGCGCGCCACGGTACGGCAGAGGGAACAGAGGCCGCCAGAACTCCGGGGGTGCGCTCTCCAGCGTCATCGACATATAGTCCGGCACGAGACCCTTCATGATGTGCAGCGCGCGGAAGGGCGAATCGGCCTCTTGCGCCAGGCGAATCGCCAGGATCTGGGGCTGGCCGTCCGCGCTGGCGCCGAAACGGAGTTCGCGCTCGCACAAGTCCGCGAGGCCGGCGGTGGAGAGCAGGCGGGCGCGTTCGATGCGCGCCCGAACCGCGGGCGCAGGCTCGAAGCTCTCCGGAGGCCTCCGCGGGGGCCAGGGCAGGCTCGAGAGAAACGCGCGCACGCTCGCCGATTCCGTGCTCTTGACAAGCTCCGGGTCCAGCAGGCGATGGGTAGCCAGGCCGGAGTAGTAGTGATTGGGATATCGCGCCACGGCCTCGGTGTAGTATGTCCTGGCATCGCCGGGCCGCCCCTCCGCCTCCGCGAGCCGTCCGAGATAATAGAGAGCCGCGCTGGAGGACTCCGCACCGGCGAACTTCAGCAGGTGATCGCGGAGATAGCCCGCCGCGTCCGGCCGCCGCTCGATATACTGCCTCCAGACCACTTTCCAGTGGCAATACGCGGCCTGCGGATCCGCCGGAAACGACTCGTAGCAGGCGCGATAGAGCGGCTCGTAAAGCTCCGGCCGATTCTCGACCAGGTACCGGTTCCCCGCCGAGACCAGCGCTTTCAGCCGCCACGGCGACCGGGGGTGAGCCTGCGCGAGATGGTCGATGGCATCCCGGATCTGGTCCTCGCGCTCCAGCCGGCGGGCGCACTCCAGCATGTAGTACAGCCGCTCGGCATCGGCCTCCTCCGAGGACAGATGGAGCGCCTTCAGGTTGGCATAGGCCGCCAGGTTCTCATAGCGGAAGTAGTCGATCTCGGCCAGGCGCACGCGCGCCAGTTCGCGGTCCAGCCCGGCGGCCTGCGCGGCGATGGCTGTGTACTCGGCACGCGCGCGCTGGCGGTCGCCGGCGTGAAGCCAACGCTCCGCGCGCTGGAACATGGCCTGGGTGGTGGGTGGCGGAAAGAGCTCGCCCAACTCGAGTTTGAGTTCGCCGAGCGCCGAGCCGGCCTGTTCGGCGTCTCCCGTGGCCGGATACTCGTAGAAGACGCGCTGGTAATAAACGACCGCCGACGCCAGGTCGTTCGCGGCGCGGTAGCAGGATGCCAACAGCAGATCGCCCGCGGGCTGGGGCAGCGGCGCGTAGTTGGCGCGCAGTACGGCCACCGCGTCGGCCGGCTTGCCACTCTCCCGTTGCGCCCGCGCGGCCAGCAGCGCGGCGTCGCCCACCAGCGGCGACCGGGGCTCCGCCTTCCACACCGCTTCGAGATCCCGCACCGACGCGGCGAAATTGCCCACATCGAACTGGGCCGCGGCCCGGTAGTAGCCGATGTAGTCGGCCAGCTTGGCCAGGCGGGTGGGCGCCAGGCTCAGGCGCCTCAGAGCATCCGCGGAGCGCCCCTGTTCCCGTTCGGCGACGGCCAACGCGAGCAGGGCCAGGGCGCCCTCCTGGTCCTTCGGATGAGACGCGGCGAAGCGCTCCAGAGCGGCCTGGTTGGCCGGCGTGCGGTGGAGATGGAAGGCCAGCGCCAGCGATTCGAGCGTCTGGCCACGGCCGGCGCCCGCTGCCAGTAAGAGCGCCAAAGCGCCGCAGGCAACCCGGCTAAAAAAGTGGGCCGGGGTAGTCTTCGCCCAGTAGGCCAACATCGTCGTTTGCCAGGGTTCGAATCAGCTCCAAATGGAAATAGTCCGGCATGGCTGGCGAGGCGGAGGTGAAATCGCGGCCGAAAGCCTCGCGAGCGGAATCGATTTCGTCTTTCAAAGCGGCGTAGAGGTTCTTTTGGGCGCGGCCGGAACGGACGGCCTGCGATTTGTAGAGCCGCATTTCGGCTACCCGCACGCGCGCGAAGCGATGGGCGCGCAGATGCAGATCCTGCTCCTCGCGGCCGAGTTGCGACCACTCCGGGACGGCCGGTTTTGGCAACGCTGCGGGCCGCCAATAAGCGCCGGCCAACGCCGCCACCGTCTCCAGGCCCTGGATGTCGATCGAATCCCCCTCCGCGTACAGTACCGCCGCCACTTGCTCCCGCGCGACGACCGGGAACAGGCAGCCTTGCCCAGCCGCCTCCGGCTGGCGGGTCGAGATGGCGCGGGCAAAAGCTGGCGCCATATGGATCTCGAGGCCCGCGGCATCCATTCCACGCGCGCCAACCGCCCGGAGATTCCCGCTTTCGATCGCGAACACCGCGGCGCGCGTCGCGAAGGCCGGAGTGGAATCCAGCAGCGCCACGGCCCATTCCTCCTCAGTGTGCGCGGCTCCTAGCCGGCCGAGGGCGCTATGGAACTCTTGAGTGGAAGCGCGCCGCGCCTGGTCCAACTCGCCGGCCACCTCCCGTTCCAACCGCGCGGTCAGCTCCGCGAAGCGCTCCTCGAACACGCGCTCGATCTGCTCCCGCCAGCCGGCGTTCAACTGTTCCTCGATGCGGGAGACGTGGAGCTGCCAGGCTGCGGCGACCTGTTCGCGCACCGCCTCGCGTTCGTCGGAAAGAGTGGAAGCGACGCGGCTGGGTTCGGGCGCGGGAGGCGAAGACATCGAATGGAACCCCTATTCTACCCCGGCCCGAGTTGAAACGGCGAGAGCGTGGCGGATTAGCCGCCGCCGAAGTTCTCGAATGGCGGGCTACGCGAGGAGTGTGGTTCCCGGGTGAACCGCGGCCAGCGCCCGGTCCATAGTGGCCATTGAGCCGCCGTGTTTCCGCGCCAACAGCACCAGGTAGGCGTCCGTGACCTGCCTGTGCCCGGCGATTCCCGTGGCTGGCAGGTCGAGATAAGAAACGTCGTCCGGCCAGAATTCGTGCCGCGGGAGGGAGGATATGGACTCGAGCAGGAGCTTTGCGGATTCCGCCGTCGCCTCCACACCGGCGCGCAGATGGAAACGGAAGAGCGCGCCTTGCGTAATGGGGCATGTTGCAAACCGATACCCCTTGCGGAACCACGCCGCCGCGCGCGCGTTCAGGCTGTGTTCGGGCGTCGCCAGTGCAATGAGGACATTGGAGTCGAGCAGGCAGACCTTACTCTTCGTCATCCAGCGCCTTGAGGTCCTCGCTGCTCACGGGACGGGAGCACCGGAAAGTGGGAAAACCGTAATCGCTCATCTCTATGGATGCGCCTTTCGTCCCTTTCGAAGATTGCAGAATGAGGTCGGCAACCACTCGTCCGAGGCTGCGGTTCCGATCCCTGGCGATGGCTTTGGCGATGTAGTAGGCCTCGTCCGGAATGTCGAGCGTGGTTCGCACAACAGCATCATAGCACAAACGCACAACACTCGGCGCGCCAGCCGGCACGCTCGCTCTGGCGCCCCATCATGGACGATTTTAGAACTCTGGCGCTCTGATTTGAGCGGGGACCGTGCCCCTCCTACGTGGAGGGCATCCCCCGGCCGCGGACAAAGACGATGTTTCACAAAGGGTAAGTTTCTGGACGGCAGTCGCCTCGTCTGTTAAGCACTTTCATAAGAGTCCGCCGGTCTCCTCCCGGTCGGGCGCAGGGGAGCGTGAAGGTGTATCATGTCTCGGAGAGAGGGAGGTCAAGGCCCCTTATGAGGTGTGGCGTAAGGCGATTGCTGCTACCCGTTTTTTGTTTGTTAGTGATTCGTGTGGTGTCCCTGATGATTGGATCGACACTTGGTATATCATCCGCCCAAACCGCGTCTTGCGATCCAGGGTGGAAACCCGCCCGTAATGGTGGCTGTGAGCGGGATACGACAGCTTCGAAGGCCCAAAATGGCGGAACTGGCACTTCCACGCCGCAGCCGTCTCCACCGATCCTGCTCCAAAGGATCGAGCCCGAATACTCCCAAGAAGCACTCGCGGCCGGGTACCAAGGAACTGCTGCACTCTATGTCGAGGTCGATCCGAGCGGGAACCCCGACACCGTCTATGTGATACAGGGCCTCGGTCTCGATCTCGACAAGAAGGCTGTTGAGGCCGTCCGCCGATGGCGTTTTCGGCCGGCCACGTCGTCGAATGGGCAGCCCATGCGAGTCGGGCTGGCCGTTGAAGTGAAATTCCGTCTTCCGAACCAGGGTCCGTGGCACGTTTCGCGGGCACAGTACGGACTTCCCGCGTCCGGCAGTCCCGTGCTGGCCCAGTACACGCGCCCTGATCCCACTGCGTGCGAAGGCCGCTCCGGCGTCGTGGAGGTGGGATTCGTCATCGACAAGCGTGGGAACACGGCCAAGGTCCAGCCTACTCGCGGCGAGCACGGGCCTCTGGCTGAAGCGGCCGTGCAGGCAGTGGAAAACTGGCGCTACCAGCCTGGACGGATCGGCAGAAAGCTGATCGCCACGCGGGGTCACGTTGAGTTGGCGTGCAGCGTTAATGCGGACGCTGACGATCCGGCCGTTAACGACACTTCCTCTCGCGCCCTTAGAGTTGGAAACGGTGTTTCTGTACCGAGTCCTATTTACAAAGCCGAGCCGTTTTACTCCGAGGCGGCGCGCCGGGCGAAGCTCCAGGGCAGCACCCTGCTTTACGTGGAAATCTACCCAGACGGCTACGCGCACCACATCCGAACCCTCCGTATGCTCGGTCTTGGGTTGGACGCAATGGCGATCGCGGCGGTCCGTCAGTGGCGGTTCAAGCCGAGCACCAGGGATGGCCAACCCGTCATAGTGAGGGCCGAGATCGAGGTGAACTTTCGGCTCATATGAAGTTTATTATTTCGAAAACGGTGAGTTTCGGGACAGCCGCGGAACGCCCTAAAATCAAGACCTTCAGCGTCCCGAAAGCCAGTCCCGAAATCGAGGCCAAAGGCTGGTCGTCGCAGTGCTGGGGTTATTCTCGACATCGTCTCGTTATTCTGCCCCAAACCCGAGCGTTGTTTTGTGCCTCACGCCTGGACTCTTCCGGTTGTGCGAATCCACTTGGCCGGGCTGTCGCTCGCTTCCTTCTGGCATCCGTTCCAACCCGAGCGGCCAGCCCAGCGCCCCCAGTCGCTCCCCCGGTCCCGTTCCCACGGGTCGTCCCGCGCTACCTTTTCGGCAACGAGGGATGCAAGATGGCCAGTTGCGCCGTCAATTTCACAACTTGCCGCGTCAAGCCGTCCAAGCGCTTCGATACCTCGTCGTACTGCGCCCTTAGTGCGCTCGACTGCTCCTCGAAGGACGCCACGCACTCGCTGGACAGCTCGGTCACTCGCTGCTCGTGCTGCTCGAATTCGTCGCTCAATCGCTTCAACGAGGCCAGCAACAAGTTCCCTAGTTCGTTCGGTTGTCCCATTCTCGCTCCGCTCTAGTCCTGGTCGGAAACCGCTGCCGGAGGGATCCGCTCCGGCTTTTCCAGTAAGCTCCTTTTCGGTTTGTTCCGGCTCCCCGAGTCGGACTCGAACTCGGTATCCGGCCCCAACGAGACCGGAGGGCCCCTGAAAGTGCCTTCCAGCCGCAGGTTCCGCGCCAGGTCCAGGCCAGTTTCATGGGTCTGGCGATCACGCGCAGCGGAATGGGAGGGGGAGCACGTCCGAAGGCGCTTCCGAAGCGCCTCATCGGCCGCAGTATCGCGGAAGGCTTTGCGGACACGAAAGCGGGGCGGATTTACGGCCCCTACAACACCGCGGAAGAGGCAAGTCGTGCGGGCCGAAAGCGCGTTGCCACAAAGAAACCGAGGTAAACCTCAGTTCGTCTTATTCGGCCGGGCCTCTTCGGTCAGTTGAAACGGCGACAGCGTGCCAATGAGTCGGAGCTGCTTGGCGCCGCTGGAGAGATCGAAGGACAGGCGGCCGTCGGCGGCGGCCGAGCCGTGGCCCTGGTAGACGTCTTCGTCCAGCACCGCCCGCAGATCGGTACAGCGGAGTTGCGGCAGTCCGCCCACGACGCTGAAAATGCAATTGCCCGATACCGATTCGAACTCGGTCTCCGGCGCGAGCGAGGCCCCGCGTCCCTTGAAGGCGCCTTCCAGCCGCAGGTTCCGCGCCAGATCCGCTCCGGTTCCCGAGGTTTCCAGCAGCCCTCTTCCATCCCACTGTCCGCCCATCCATTTCATCGCTCGAACGCGCCCGGTAAGGCGGTAGGCGGGCTCAGCACGCCGCAGGTTGGCCACCAGGCGGCCGCTGAACAGCCCCTCCCCCCAGCGTGCGCTGATCTCGGAGGTCTCAATGTTGGCGGCGTCCCACAACAGGTGTGCGCGCAGAGTCGCCAGGCGCAAATCGCCAAGCGCGAACGATCTGATTTCGAGGACCCCGTCGGCGTGCTGCGCCTCCAGCCAATCGGGAATGCTGGAGCGGCCCAGGCGCAGGGCGCGCGCCAGGAAACTCTCGTCGCGCTGCAGCGTGGGCAGCAGCAGACGCTCCAGCTCAACCGCGTCCAGCTCCGCCACCATGACGTGGAACTGGTGCGGGCGGGCGGCCTTCGGGCGATAACGATACTCGCCTTTCCACTCGATGGTTCCCAACCGGCCGCTGATCCGGTCGAGCGTCGCATCGCCGTCCCGAACCACGATCCTGGCCCGGGCCAGTTCCAGCGGCTCGGCCAACCCGGGCAAGGGAATCAGCGTGTTCTCCACCAGCATAGTCCCGCCCCAGGCGCCGGGCAACTCTCCCCGCTGATGGTAGTTGAGATTCCCCTTCCAAACGCCCTGACGGAAGTTCTGGATCAGCGGGACGGCCCCCAGCAGCCGCGCCCAGGCCGACCCGGTCTCGGGCACGGAGAGCGATCTCGTCACAATCGCGGTGTCCAGCTCCTGGTCCTGCCAGGAGTACGCGGCCTCGAGCAGCGCCTGATCCGAGCGCGGCCGGCCGGCGGACGCGCCGGGCGCCTGCACCACCGGCAGCCGGAATGTGGCCGGCGCGAGCATCACGCGCCCGCCCTCGAAGAGCAGGTCCGCACGCTCCAGCCGAATGGCGGGCGAGCCCGGCATTTTGACCTCGGTTCCCACGGCTACCAGCCTTCCCTGAAGACCCGCGGCCGGAGAATACCCCAGCACGCCGCTCAGGTTGCCGTCCAGGGCCAGATCCCGGGGCAGCGCCAGGCCCATCTGGCGGCCCACTTGCGGCAGGGGCGCCAGCGGCTGGCCATCCAGCGCGATCAGCACGCCCCAAACCGGCACGCCCAGATAGTCCGCGGCCCGCAAGCGCAAGGAGAGCGGCGGCGCGCCCGCTCCCGGTGAAGGCGCCGTCTCGACCTCGAGCGTCTGCGAAACCAGGTCGATCCGGCCCTGGTAGTCGAATGGCCAGTTGTCGCCATAAGGGGGCAACAGATCCCAACGATGGATGCCCCCGATTTGCATCCGGCCGGTGATCCGGATGTTGGAAACGGGCCCGCTGAGCTGCGCCTGCGAACTGACCTGGCCGTCGACGCCGACGGCGTGGCCCCGCACCAGCCGGATGAGTTCGGCCAGCGAGCTCTTCTCGAGGTCCAGCGAGAGCTCCACCTCGCCGCCGTTACGCGCATCGGGACGCCAGCGGCCGCGTGCCGAGAATGCGCCAAAGTCGTACCCCGCCCGGTCGGTGCGAGCCGGCTGGCCTTCGAATCGCAGGCGCCAATCGCCTCCCGTGGAAGACGGAGGCGTGGCGTCCAGCAGCGCTTCGGTCACGTAGAAAATCGACTTAGTGTCTCCGATCTTGAAGTTGATCCGGCCGCCGCGAACCTGGATCACTGGAAGCCGCACGCCGGCCGGGGCAGCGCCGGCGGTTCGGGTCAGCAGCTCCTGGAAGTTCCAGGCGCCCGATCCGGGCCGCACCAGATTCACCTGGGGATTGACCAGCCGCAGCTTCGAGAACTCCAGGCGGCCCGTCCAGAGGCTCGCGAAGCTGACCCGCGCCTCCAGCGATTCGACGTAGGCGAACGGCTCGATCCCCACGCGGGGATTCTCGAGAATCTTGACGCCCTCCACGGAGAACCCCGGCCCATTGAACAGATCCAGATGCACCTGGCCGAGTTCGACGCCCCGGCCCAGCGCCGCCTCCAGGCTCGAGCGCACGCGGTGGGCGAAGAAGTGGCCGGCATCCACCTGGGGCGCGATCAGCCCGGCCGCCAGGATCAGCGCCACCGCCAGGCCGAGCAGCCGCCACAGGGTCTTCTTGCGCAGTTTCATGGGCGCTCGGGGAATTGAATCAAGCTACGGTAGGCTTCCGGGTCGTCCACGTCCGCCAGGATGCCGGGATCGCCGACATCCACGTAGCAGGTCTGGCTCGCGTTGCGATGGATCACCACCCTGGCTTGGGAACCCTTCTCGAGAGCACAGAATTCGGGGATCAGCTCGCGCGCGCAGCAGACGGGGTGGCCGTGCCGGCCCCGAAACCGCGGTATGACCAGCTTTCCGGCGCGGCGCTCAAAGGCCGCGGCGAGCGCGGCGACGGTGGCCGGCGCGACGGCCGGATGATCGACCGGCGTGAACAGCACCCCATCGCTCGCCGCTGGAACCGCCGCCAAGCCGCACTGCAGCGAGCTGAGTTGTCCATCCCGGTAGTTCTTGTTCACCACGAAGGTCGCCTGCCCGGCGCGGCTCAGGCCGGCGCGGATGGTTTCCGCCCGATGCCCCAGAACCACGATCACCGGCTCGCAGTAGCTGGCCAGGATGCCGATCAGCCGGTCCAGAAAGGTCTCGCCTTGGCAGGCCAGCAGCGCTTTCGGGCTTCCCATGCGCGTGGAGGCGCCCCCCGCCAGGATCAGCCCCGCCAGGCTCACTTGAGCAACGCTTTCAGGCGGTCGCTCGCGAAGATCGACTTGGAAAGGTCCCGCCATTTGGAGTCCGCGTTGCGGCGCACGGCGATCATCTCCGCCACCACCGAAATCGCAATCTCTTCCGGAGTCACCGCGCCGATCTCCAGGCCCATGGGCGCGTGGAGGCGCTCGAAGGCCTCTCTCGGGATGCCTTCCTTCTCCAGTTCCTTCACTACCGCGATGACCTTCCGCTGGCTGCCGATCATGGCCACGTACCGCGCCGGCGTGCCGACCGCCCAGCGCAGCACCCGCATGTCGTCCCGATGCCCGCGGGTGACGATGACCAGGTAGCTGTCCCCGTTCACCGTCAGACGTGGGAAGACCTCCTCGTACTCGCCGGCCAGGACTTCGTCCGCCTCGGGGAAGCGTTCCCGGTTGGCGAAGCTTTCCCGGTCGTCGACGACGCATGTGGCGAATCCGGCCAGGCCCGCCACTCGAGCCAGGCTCTTTGAGATGTGCCCGGCGCCGAAGATCACGGCCCGGGGCTGGGGAACGATCGGCTCCACAAAGATGTCCAATTGGCCTCCGCAAATCAGGCCGTTCTCTTGAGCGGCGTCCTGGCCGAGGTTGAAGCTCAGCAGCTTCGGCTGTCCGGTCCCCATGGCCTCGCGGGCTGCGGTCCAGACCTGGGCTTCCACGCAGCCGCCGCCGACGGTGCCCAGCATGGATCCGTCTTCCCGGACCAGTAGTTTAGCGCTCTCGTAGCTGGGAATCGAGCCGTTGACCTCGACGATGGTCGCCAGGGCGCACTTTTGCCCCAGCCTGCGGAGCCGGACCAGCTCCTCATAGATGTCCATCCGCTGGAATTATACCAGTGTGGAGCGGGCGCCTTCGCCTCGCGCGCGGTGGGGTGAAAGACCGCCACCAACAGCGGGGCGCAGGCCCCCTCCCGCGAGGGGACACCTTAGTCTTGAGGTACAAAACTCCAAATCTGTGATATCATGGCCCTTCTGAGCGAAATGGGATTGGTGTCGGGATTGGGACTGGTCTTCGATCTCGACGGTGTGATCGTGGATTCGAACCCGATCCATTCGCTGGTCTGGCGAAGGTACCTGGGCCGCTGCGGCATTCCGGTGGCCGAGGACTTCGACCGAAGGATGTTCGGCCGGCGCAACGATGAGATCGTGCGGGAGGTTTTCGGCGCGCATCTGGATGCGGCGGAAGTCTTCCGGCACGGTGCGGCGAAGGAAGTGCTGTATCGCGAAGTGATGGGGCCGGTGTTCCAGGAGCACTTGGTTCCCGGTCTTGTGGGTTTTTTGGAGCGGCACCACGAAGTGCCGCTGGCGGTGGGCACCAACGCGGAGCCGGCCAACGCGGATTTCGTTCTGGATTCCGGCAGGCTGCGGCGGTTTTTCCGCGTGGTGGTCGACGGCGCGCAGGTGTCGCGGCCCAAGCCCAACCCGCAGATCTACTTGCGGACGGCCGAGTTGCTGGGCCTTCCGCCGGCGAATTGTATCGTGTTCGAGGACTCTCGGACGGGAGTGGAAGCGGCGCGAGCCGCCGGTGCTCGCGTGGTAGGGCTGACAACGACGCACGCCCAGCTTCCCGAGGTAGACTTGAGGATCCAGGATTTTCTGGATCCGGCATTGGATTTGTGGCTTTCCAGCCAAAGGCCGGTGGCTTAGGCCGCCTGGCCGCGGAGTTGGGAACTGCCGTGCTGCTGCTGTGCGGCATGGCGGAAGCCCAAGGTGTCCTCCCACTGGAGAGCGTGACGGCGCGCCGCGGATCCGATTACGCTGCGGCGCTGGACGGCTCGGCGATCCGCGCCCTGGGCACCGTCTCCTCGAGGCCTGTTCCCTTTGCCTCCTTCAGCCACCTCGCCATTCAGGATGAGACCGGGCACGGCTTGTTCCTGGAAGGCCAGCCGGCGCAATTTGCGCGCCTCCAGCCTGGCGACCGGGTTGAGGTCTCGGGAACGGTTTCCAGGCGGGCCGGCCTCCCGGTGCTGCTCCCGGCCAACATCCGGCTGGTATCGAGGGGCGCTGCGCCGGTGCCGCTGCCGGTCTCGCTAGCGGCCCTGCGGAGTTTCGAGCGCCTGGGGGTGCTGGTCACGGTCGATGGCCGCGTCGCCGACAAGGGCGAGAACGGCGACGGCGAGTACTTGCTGATCGGCGATCCGAACTTGCCGCTCAAGGTCTTCCTGCCCTCCCCGAAGCCCCGGAGCGGCGTTTCTAGTCTAGCCCGATTCGGCATCGGCGATAAGGTGCGCGTCACCGGATTGGCCGCGCAGAATTGCCCGTTCGCTCCGTTCAACCGGTCCTTCGAAGTCATCGTCACGGAGGACGACGGCCTGCTGCTGCTCGGCAAACCCTGGCTGGTTTCTCCCGGACTATTCGCGGCGGTGGTGGCCGGCCTGGTGTTCACGCTGGGTTTGTGGTGGAGACGCGGGCGGCGGTTGACCGCGCAGCGCGGCATGGTGCGGGCATTCTACGCGCTGGGCGAGGAGATGACGGGCGCCAGCTCGCCGCCGGACGTGCTGCGCAGGCTGACCTGCGTGCTGCCTAACGTCCTGCGAGTCTCCGGCGTTCACCTGTATCTCTATAACCGCGCCGCCAAGTCGCTGGATCGCGTGCCCCACGGCCCCGACGGCCAGCCGTTCTCCCAGCCGGCTTATCCTCCCGAGGGATCGCTGCCCTTGGGCGCGGCCGCCTGCTTCCGCAACCAGGCGCTGCTCATCATTCCGGATACGCAGCGCAGTCCGTTCTTCCCGGACTACCGCCACGGCGAGCAGCCCGGCTCGCTGATGTTTGTGCCGATGTTCGCCGAGACGGAGTTGGTGGGCGTGCTGGAGATCTTCGATTCCAAACCGCTGCACGAGTTCACCTCGGATGAGAGAATCCAGACGCAGCACCTGGCCAACCAGATCGCTTTGGCGTTGCGGCTGATCGAGGAGAAGTCCGTGCGCGAGCAGCTATCGCGCAGCGAGAAACTGGCCGCCATCGGGCAGCTCATCTCGGGCGTGGCGGCTGAATTGAGGTCCCCGCTCGAGAGCATCTCCCACCTCACCGAATCGGTGATGACCGGAGATGCCAGCACGGCCTGGAACGACCTGGGAACGATCGCGGAGGAAGCGCACAAGGCTTCCGAGATCGTGTCGCGGCTGGTTTCCCTGGTCCAGCCCGAGCGCACCGAAGCCAAGCGCGTCGAGCTGAACTCGTTGCTGCGCAGCCTGATCCAGTTCCGCGCGCTGGAATGGGAGGCGCGCGGTTTCGAGGTGCAGGACGAACTCTGCCCAACGCCCGTCTGCGTGCTGGGAAGCCAGGGCCAACTGGAGCGCGTGTTCCTGGACCTGCTGATCCAGGCCGAGCAGTCGCTCTCCGAAGCTTCCGAGAAGCGGCTCACCATCGGCTCCAGCGTGCTGGCGCGGCGCGCGCTGGTCGAGATCCGTTACGGCGTGAATCCGCTCAAGGGCATGCGCGAATCCGAGCCGATGCGCGAGTCCGTGGCCGGGGTGGCCGGCGAGGGAGTCTCCCGTGGTATCGTGCGCAGCCACGGCGGAGAGATGCGGTTGGTGCGAGTGGGCGAGGGCGAGTGCAAGCTGGAGTTGGAACTGCCGGTCGCGCCGGCCCTGCTGGCTGGGGAAGCCGCCGCGGCGCGGCCCTTCACCTGCTTGGTGGTGGAACCCGATGCCGCCTTCTGCGAGGAGCTGGTCTGGCTGCTCACCAATCGCGGGTGCCGCGTCATTCCTTCCAACGGCGCCGAAGAAGGCAACGAACTGGCCCAGCGCCTGCGTTTCGACGTGGTGTTCTGCGCGACCCAATTGCCCGGCCTGAACTGGGTCGAGTTCTCGGACCTGATCCGGTCGCAGACCAACGCCTTCGTGCTGCTCAGCGAGGGGTACGACTTCGAGCTGTCGCGCGGCTTGCTGAGCGCCGAGACGTTCGTCCTTACCAAGCCGTTCTCGGAGCCCGATCTCGATCAGTTGCTCACCGTCGTCGAATCGCGCATTTCCGGCTCCGAGGCCGCCGCGACGCGAGGGCTGACCATCGTCCGGCCCGACAAGAAGGCGATCAGCTTGTGAAGGCCCTCCGCCGGCGACCGCCGCGCACAGTAAGATAGAAGCAGAATGAAACGCAGCGTGGTGTTGTTTGTCGCGGCGCTTGCCGCCGCCGCCCTGGCCCCGGCGCAGCGGGGGGACTACACCGGGCCGCGGCCTCCCAAGCCGGATGTGCCCTACCTGATGCACGCCGACAACCTGATCGAGACGGAAGTCGTCGAGGCGCGCGAAGACAAGCGCAAGAGCGAGTCCTTGTATACCATCCCGGGCGCCGCCAGCCCTGCCCGGACTCCTTTGGCCGAGCCCATCTTCCTGTTCCAGTCCGGCGAGATCGCGCCCGATACGCTGGAACTCTATCGCCTGGAAGTCAAGGGTGGCAATCGTCAGGTGATGGTCGCCAGGAAGAGGAACTCGCGCCCGTTCCGTCTGACCGTCACCCGGCTGGCCGACCGGCTCTACCGCATCGAAGTCAACCGCGGGATGGGCCTGGAGAACGGCGAATACTCGCTCTCGCCCAACGGCTCGAATCGGTCGTTCTGCTTTGCCGTGTATTGAGAAGTTGGAACCTTTCGATGCCGGCCGGCGTCGCATCGTAGAATGAACTCAATGCGTTTGTTTGCCGTCACTATGGCGCTGGCTTCGTTGGCGCTCGCCGCGCCCGCGGACGATCTGCGAAGCGCGCGCGACCGTCAGGATCGCGCCGCCCTCGAGAAAGCCGTTCAGGAGGCGGCCGGCGCCGCGGCGAAGCTGCCCAAGGATGCCGGTGCGCAATTCCGGCTGGCGGAGGCGCAATCCTACCTGGCCGAAGTGGAATTGGAACTCCACGACAAGCCAGCGGCCAAGACGGCCGCCGAAGCCGGCATCAAGGCCGCCAATCGCGCCGTGGAGCTCCAGCCGAAAGTGGCCGAGCACCACCGCATCCTGGGCACGCTCTGCGGGCAGGTGGTTCCCGCGCAGGTGCTGCTGGCCTTCCGCTACGGCCATTGCGCGCGGGCTTCCATCGAGCGGGCCATCGCGCTGGATCCCCGCTCGGCGCTCGCCTACCTCAGCCGCGGCGTGGGCAATTACTACCTGCCGAGCGCGTTTGGCGGGGGCGTCGATCTGGCCATTCGCGATTTCAAGAAGGCGCTGGAGCTGGATCCCCATCTGGCCGACGCCCATCTGTGGCTCGGGATCGCTTTGCGCAAGGCGCACCGGAACGCGGAAGCCCGCCAGGAGATCGTCAAATCGCTCGAGCTGAATCCGAATCGAATTTGGGCCAAGCAACAGTTGGACAAGACGCCGGCGCAGTGACGGCCGCCGGACGCCGGACTGGCCGACCGGCGTCATACGTGTGGATTGGCGGCGCCATCGTCGCGCTCGCACTGCTCAGCTTCTTCCAGTTCCCCGGCCACACCTGGCTCCGCTCGGACACGCAGATCTACCTGCCCATCCTGGAGCGCCTCTGGGATCCCTCCGCTTTCGCGCGCGATCTTCTGGCCCAGCATCCGCATGTCTCCTTCACCGTCTACGACGAGGCCGCGCTGGCCTTGCGCCGTCTCACCGGGATCGACTTCGAGCGCGTGCTGGAGGCCCAGCAGTTTCTGTGCCGGGCGCTCGGAATCCTGGGCATCTTTCTGCTGGCCACCGCGCTGCGGCTCTCCACGCGCATGGCTCTGCTGGCGGCGGCCGCATTCTCGCTCGGCGCGTTCATCGGCGGACCGGCGGTGCTGGCCATCGAGTTCGAGCCCGTGCCGCGAGGATTCGCCATTCTGCTGCTACTGTTCGCTGCTGGTCTCGCGGCGAACGGGCGCTATCTCGGGGCCGGCATCGCCGCGGCGGCGGGATTCCTCTATCACGCGCCCTCGGTCCTCCCTTTCTTCATCGTCTACTTCGCGCTGACGCTGTCTCCGTCGGAGGCGGCGGTGAGGCGGCGGCGAATCTGGGGATTGGCGCCCATGCTGGCCGGCGTTGTCCTTTTGTTCCTGCTCCATTTCTTCCAGGCGGGCGCGAGCGAGGCGCAGCCGTTTTTCGGCCGCATCGATCCGGAACTTGAGCGCATCCAGCGCCTGCGCGCCCCTTACGTTTGGGTATCCCTGTGGGGGCCGGGATGGGTGTGCCACTACCTTTTCCTGTGGTGCGCCTCGCTGGTCGCGCTGTGGCGGGTGCGGAAGCCCGCGTCGCGCGAGGTCTGCTTCTTCCTGGCCGGACTGCCGCTGGTCGGGGTCCTGGCGATGCCGGCCTCCTGCCTGCTGCTGGAAAAATGCAAGTGGATCCTGATGCCGCAGATCCAGATCGCGCGCTCGGTGCTGCTCATTACGGTCCTGGCCGGCCTGCTCGCCTCTGCTGCCGCGGTGAATGCGGGCCGGCAAGGACGCTGGTGGGAGAGCGCGCTGTGGTTTCTGTTAGCTTTCGCCATCCCAATCAACACTCTCTCGGGCGGGCCGCTCGATATTCTCCGCGAGCTGGGCTGGGCGGCGCCTGCCTGCGCGCTGCTGGCGGCGCTGGCGGTAGGAGCGGAACCCAGCGGGCGCAAATGGGCGTTTCCCGCCTGGGCGGCCGCGGCGCTGGCTCCGTTCTTCCTGATTCCCGCCGTACACAAGGCCGCCGCGTCGCCCGGCGATGTCACCGGGCTGGCCGCCTGGGCGCGTTCCGCGACGCCCCAGGACGCGGTCTTCCTGTTCCCCGACGCCGCCAGAGACCTCTACCCCGGCGTCTTCCGCGCCCAGTCGCTGCGTGCCGTCTACGTCGACTGGAAGGGCGGCGGCCAAGTGAACTTTCTGGGGAGTTTCGCGCGCGAATGGTGGGCCCGGTGGCAGCGCGTGGGCGCGGGCCGCTTCGACCCCCGGCGGGTGGCCGCCTATCCCAGCTGGGGCATCGATTACTTCGTGCTGAAACGGGCGAACCGCCTGCCCGGCCGCGCCACGGTCTTCGAAGACTCGGAGTTTCTGGTCTTCCGCCCTTAACGCGCCAGATCGATGCCCAGCTTCTTCAGCTCCTCGGAGTAGTAGCGCCGCAGCAGCAGGTCCCACTCCTCGCTGCCCTCCGGGATCTCGCGTTTCTGCGAGCGGATCTTGTCGCGCGCCGCGCGGTCGACCTTCTCTTCCGCCTGCAAGACCTCGGTCATCTCGCGGACCAGTTCCAGGCGCACTTCGTTGGGCGGCTTCTTCAGCCGGACCTGGTGCGCCTTGCGCAACGCGGAGACCACCTTGTGGGAAATGTCGATCACCTTGTCGCGCGACAACTTCATGTGGTCGCCCGTATCGCGGCCGGCGGCGCGGATGACCTTGCGCTGGGAGATCAGCGTGTTCTTGATGCGCCGGAACATCTCCTGGTAGCTGACGCCCTCCCGGCGCATGTACTCGCTATATTCGCTGAGGATGTCCCGAACCTCGTCGTTCAGCCGATCCTCGATGGCCAGCTCTTCGGTGATGACCGAGGCGATCAACTCCGAAACCACCTGCGGTTCGACGGTTTCAATCATCGAAACGCTCAGCTTCTTCACGAGTTGCCGAGCGAGATAGGCGACGAATTCCCTGGCAATGAGCATTCTGCGGACACTGATCGCAAGCGACTCTAGCTAGTGTATCAAAGATCGGCGGCCGCGACGCTCGTACTATTGTTGTTTAGCGAAGAACTCGTCGGCCGCGCTCTGTGTCTCCTCGGGGCTAAGCTCTTTGACCTGTTGGTTGATCCCCCACTCGTGGCCGGAAGGATCGACGATCTTCCCGTAGCGCCCTCCCCAGAACATATCCTGCACGGGCATGCTCACGCACGCGCCGGCAGCCACCGCTCGCTCCACAACTCCGTCCGCATCCTCGACCAGGAGGGTGATGCGTACGCCCGTTCCCCCGAGCGTCTCCGGCGACTTGCAGGGTCCCCCTTCGCTCGCAGGGAACTCGTCGCAGACAAAGAACCTGTGTCCGTCCAAAGTCAATTCGCCGTGCATCAGTTTCTGGGTGCCCGGCTTCGTCATCCGGTGCATTTCTTCTGCGCCAAAGACGCTCTTGTAGAAGTCGAGCGCGGCGAGCGCGCCGCGAACGATCAATTCGGGGATGAACTGGTCCTGTCGATGCATCGTCTCCTCCGGGTTTCACTCGTTACCTGAATCGTACTACAGTTTACGCTCCGTCTTGGGCGGTTTCGTTCCTCCGTGCCGTTCCCCCGGCCTAGGTTGAGTGCTGGCGCCTGGCTGGAGCACAGAACGGCTGCTTGGATACGAGCAGCCAATCGCGCATAGGGCAACTGCTCACGGGAGAGCGGACTCGGACGTCGCATCGAGGTCGCCCGTAAAGCTTTGAATTGAAAAGCAGATCCTCGTGGCTGCCTGCGTAAGATCCGGTCCTGCGACCTGTCGCGTCCGCAGCCAGATGTCAATCTAGAAATCAATCTTGACTATTTAGTATAGATTGCGCTACACTGAGACTGACCGACCTCTGGAGATGTGATGAGTTCTGCCACCGAACAGATCCAAGCCTTTACGGAACAAGACTATAAGTACGGGTTCGTCACCGAGATCGAGACCGATTCGGTCCCCGCCGGCCTCAACGAGGATGTCATCCGGCTGATCTCGGCCAAGAAGAACGAGCCTAAGTTCATGCTGGAGTGGCGTTTGAAGGCCTACCGCCAGTGGCTCAAGATGGAGGAGCCGAAGTGGGCCAATGTGCGCTATCCGGCCATCGACTACCAAAGCATCGTCTACTACTCCGCGCCCAAGGCCGCCAGCGGGAAGCCCAAGAGCCTCGCCGACGTGGACCCGGAACTGCTCCGCACCTACGAGCGGCTCGGCATCCCGCTCCAGGAGCAAGCCCTGTTCGCCGGAGTCGCGGTGGACGCGGTCTTCGACAGCGTTTCGGTGGCCACCACTTTCCGCGAGAAGCTGGCCAAGCTGGGCATCCTGTTCTGCTCGTTCTCGGAAGCGGTCCAGCACTACCCCGAGCTGGTCGAGAAGTACCTTGGCTCGGTGGTCCCCTACTCGGACAACTTTTTCGCCGCGCTGAACGCCGCGGTCTTTAGCGACGGCTCGTTCTGCTACGTGCCGAAAGGCGTCCGCTGCCCCATGGAGCTATCCACCTACTTCCGCATCAATGCCCAGAACACCGGCCAGTTCGAGCGCACCCTGATCGTGGCCGAGGAGGGCGCCTACGTGAGCTATCTGGAAGGCTGCACGGCGCCCATCCGCGACACCAACCAGCTGCACGCGGCCGTGGTGGAACTGGTAGCCCTGGACAACGCCCAGATCAAGTACTCGACCGTGCAGAACTGGTACCCCGGCGACAAGCAAGGCAAGGGCGGCATCTACAATTTTGTCACCAAGCGCGGCAAGTGCCTGGGGGTGAACTCGAAGATCTCCTGGACGCAGCTCGAGACCGGCTCGGCCATCACCTGGAAGTACCCGGGCTGCCTGTTGATCGGCGACAACTCGGTAGGGGAGTTCTACTCGGTGGCGGTGGCCAACAACTACCAGCAGGCCGACACCGGCACCAAGATGATCCACATCGGCAAGAACACGCGCTCGACCATCGTCTCCAAAGGCATTTCCGCCGGCCACGGCCAGAACAGCTACCGGGGGATGGTAAAGATCCTGCCGGGGGCCGAAGGCGCGCGCAACTATTCGCAGTGCGACTCGATGCTGCTGGGCAGCCAGTGCGGCGCGCACACTTTCCCGTATCTCGAGGTGAAGAACCCCACGGCGCAGGTGGAGCACGAAGCTTCGGTCTCGCGCATCGGAGAGGACCAGATCTTCTACTGCCGCCAGCGTGGCATCACGAGCGAGGACGCGGTCTCCATGATCGTCAATGGCTTTTGCAAAGAGGTGTTCCACGAATTGCCGATGGAATTCGCGGTCGAGGCGCAGCGTTTGTTGAGTGTGAGTCTGGAAGGCAGTGTAGGCTAAACGAGGAACCAATCGAATGCTCGAAATCCGAAACTTGCAGGCACGAGTTCAGGAAAAGGAAATCCTGAAGGGCATTGACTTGAAGGTGAACGCCGGCGAGGTCCACGCCATCATGGGACCCAACGGCTCGGGAAAAAGTACGCTGGCCCAAGTGCTGGCCGGGCGGGAAACCTACGAGGTGACGGGCGGGGAAGTCCTGCTGGACGGCAAGGACCTGCTCGCCATGAAGCCGGAAGATCGCGCCTGCGAGGGCGTCTTCCTGGCGTTTCAATACCCCGTCGAGATCCCCGGCGTGAGCAACATGTACTTCTTGCGCGCCGCCCTGAACGCGCGCCGCAAATACCGCGGGATCGAGGAGTTGGACGCCATCGACTTCCTGCAACTGGTGAAGCAGAAAGCCGGTTTGCTGGGCCTGGACGAGGCTCTGCTGGCCCGTCCCGTGAACGAAGGCTTTTCGGGAGGCGAGAAGAAGCGCAACGAGATCTTTCAGATGGCGGTGCTGGAGCCTCGGCTGGCGATTCTGGACGAGACCGACTCGGGCCTGGATATCGACGCGCTCAAGGCGGTCGCGAACGGCATCGAGGCCATGCGCAGTCCGGAGCGCGGCATCGTGCTGGTGACCCACTACCAGCGCCTGCTCAACTACGTGGCGCCGGACTACGTCCATGTGATGTACAACGGGCGGATCGTGCGCTCGGGCGGCAAGGAACTGGCGCTCGAACTCGAGCAGCAGGGCTACGCCTGGCTCGAGGCGGAAGCGGTGAGGGCCTGAAGCGATGACGGCGACCCTCAGTCCATTTCCCGGGCTCAGCGACCTCCGCCAGGTCGCCAGCGACCGCTTCGACGCGCTGGGATTGCCCACCACGAAGAACGAAGATTGGAAGTTCACCAATCTGGCTCCGTTCTTGAAAACGCTGGACGCCGAACCGGGACCGTTCGCGCCCGAGGACCTGGCAGCGGCCCCCTTCGCGGATCTGGGTTGTCCGCGGCTGGTCTTCGTCAATGGGCGCTATGCGCCGGATCTATCGACACCGCCGGCTGGAGTGCAGGCCGGGAGTCTGCGGGAGGCGCTCCAGGCGGGGCGCGCGGGCGGCGTGGGGCGCTACGCCGATTTCGGCCAGAACGCGATGGCCGCGCTGAACACGGCCCGCTTCGAAGACGGCGCGTTTCTCGAGATCGGGGACGGCTGCGTCCTGGATGTTCCCATTCACCTGCTTTTCGTCTCCACCGGCGGCGCCGCCTATCCGCGCAACCTGATTCTGGCGGGCCGCGACAGCCAGGCGACCATCGTCGAAACCTATCTGGGCCTCGGCGAGCGGCCCGGTTTCACGGGCGCGGTCACCGAGCTGGTGGCTGGCGACGGCGCAGTGGCCGATCACTACAAGCTGCAAGCGGAGAGCCGGAGCGCGTTGCATTGGGGCTTGCTGCGCGTCCAGCAGGGCGCGACGAGCACCGTCAATTCGCACAACATCGCGCTGGGCGCGGGCCTGGCGCGCAACGAGATTGCGGCCGTGCTGGAGGGCGAAGGCGCACACTGCGAGCTGAATGGCCTGTATCTGGCCGCCGGCCGCCAGCACGTCGACAATTACACCACGCTCGACCACGCCCGCGAGCACACCACCAGCCACGAGCTGTATAAGGGCATTCTGGACGGTGCGGCTCACGGCGTTTTTCACGGCCGCATTCTGGTGCGCCCGGCGGCCCAGAAGACCGACGCCATACAGCGCAACAAAAACCTGCTGCTCTCGCGCGACGCCCTCATCAACACCAAGCCGCAACTTGAGATTTACGCGGACGACGTGCGCTGCACGCACGGCGCCACGGTCGGCCAGGTGGATCAGGACGCCATCTTCTATCTCCGCAGCCGCGGCATCCCTCTGGCCGAGGCGCGCAGCCTGCTCACCTACGCTTTCGCGAGCGACATCCTGGAGAAGATCCGCGTGGAATCGTTGCGTTCGCGCCTCTCTGGCGCACTGTCGAAGTGGCTGAAAGGGGCCTCGGAATGAGCGCCGGCGCCGAGACTGCGGTCGGCCTGGACGTCTGGCGCGTCCGGGAGGATTTTCCCGCGCTCCGGCAAACCGTGCATGGCCATCCGCTCGTCTATCTCGATAACGCCGCCACTTCGCAGAAGCCGCGCGCCGTGTTGGACGCGATCATGCGGTTTTACGAACGGGACTGCGCCAACGTCCACCGCGGCGTGCACCAGTTGAGCGAGCGCTCCACCGCCGCCTATGAGGGCGCCCGCGAAACCGTCCGCCAGTTCCTGAATGCGGCCGCGCCGGCCGAGATTGTGTTCACCCGCGGCGCTACCGAGTCCATTAACCTGGTGGCCCAGACTTACGGCCGCGCCAATCTCCGGGAGGGGGACGAAATCGTCGTCTCGGGACTCGAGCACCATTCGAACATCGTGCCCTGGCAGTTGTTGGCGGCGGAAAAGGGCGCCATTCTGCGCGTGGCGCCGATCGACGATCGCGGCGAAACCGTTCTCGAGGAGTACCGGAAGCTGCTCGGGCCGCGCACCCGGATCGTCGCGCTGGCGCAGGTCTCGAATGCGCTGGGCACCATCAACCCGGTTCGCAAAATGATCGCGCAAGCCCATGCGGCGGGCGCGGTGGCGCTCATCGACGGCGCGCAGGCGGCGCCGCACATGCCCGTGAACGTGCGCGACCTGGATTGCGACTTCTACGCGTTCTCCGGCCACAAGGTGTTCGGTCCCACAGGCATCGGCGTGCTGTATGGCAAGGCCAGCCTGCTGGACGCTATGCCTCCCTGGCAGGGCGGCGGCGACATGATCCGCTCGGTCACCTTCGAGAAGACCACCTTCAACGATCCGCCTTACAAGTTCGAGGCGGGCACGCCGCACATCGCGGGCGCCATCGGCCTCGCGGCGGCGCTCGATTATGTGACCGCCATCGGCCTGGACCGCGTCGCCGCCTGGGAGCACGAGTTGCTGGTTTACGGAACCGAGGCGCTGGAGCGCGTCCCGGGCTTGCGCCTGATCGGGACGGCGCGCCGGAAAGCCGCGGTTCTCTCGTTCGTCTTGGAGGGCGTGCACCCGCACGACATCGCTACCATTCTGGACGGCCAGGGCATCGCCATTCGGGCCGGGCATCACTGCGCGCAGCCGGTCATGGAGCGCTTTGGCCTGACCGCCACCTCGCGGGCTTCCCTTGCGTTTTACAATACTCGTCGGGAGATCGATGCCTTGGTCGAGGGCCTCGGCAAGGTGCGGGAGATCTTCGAGTGAGCTCTGACATCCGCGATCTGTATCAGCAGGTGATCGTCGACCACAGCAAGCGGCCGCGCAATTTCCGCCCACTCGAGGGCGCCAATCGCAAGGTCGAGGGCTTCAACCCGCTATGCGGCGACAAGATCACCATGTACCTCAAGATTGAGAACGGCGTGGTCGCCGACATCAGCTTCGAAGGCTCCGGCTGCGCCATCTCCACGGCCTCCGCTTCGCTGCTCACCGAGAGCCTGAAAGGCAAATCGCTGGCCGACGCCGAAGCGGTGTTCGAGGATTTCCATAAATTGCTTACCGGATTGGATCCCGCCGGCGAGGGGCCGAAACTCGGCAAGCTGGCGGTGTTCTCCGGAGTCTGCGACTATCCAACCCGGGTCAAGTGCGCCACCCTGCCCTGGCACACGCTGCATGCCGCTTTGACCGGCGATGGCGGAAAGGTGTCCACGGAATGAGCGATCTCGAGCGCCGGGTCGTCGAAGCGTTGCGCACCTGCTACGATCCCGAGATTCCGGCGAATATCTACGAACTGGGGTTGATCTACGCGCTGAAAGTGGACCCGACGGGCGCCGTGAGCGTCCAAATGACCCTGACCGCGCCCAATTGCCCGGTGGCGGGCAGCCTGCCGGCCGAGGTCAAACGCAAGATTCAGGCGCTGCCCGGAGTGACCGATGTCCAGGTCGAGCTGGTTTGGGATCCGCCTTGGGACCGCAGCCGGCTCTCCCAGGCCGCGCTGGTTAAATTGGGGCTGTTTTGAAGATTACCGCTCAGGAAGAATACGGCGTTCGGTGCCTCGTGCAGATTGGAGCGCGGGGTCCCGAGGCCAGCCTCACCATTCCGGAGATCGCCCGGGCCGAAGGTCTCTCCACCCCTTACGTCGCCAAGTTGATGCGGGTGTTGCGCCGCGGGGGGCTCGTGAAGAGCGTGCGCGGGCAGGCCGGCGGCTATACGCTGGCGCGGCCGCTCAGCGGAATTACAGTCGCTGAGGCGCTGGCTGTGCTTGGTGGAAGGCTCTACGAGGCCGAGTTCTGCGAGCAGCACCACGGAAAACCGGAAATCTGCAACCGCTCCACCGACTGCTCGATTCGGTTCCTCTGGCGATCGGTGCAGCAGGTGGTCGATCAGGTGCTCTCCAAAGCCACCCTCCAAGACTTGCTGCCCAATCGAGGCGCAGGACCGTCCCAGCTAGCGCCCGCCCGGCTCGTCGGCATCCGCTAAGTCAGGCCGTGGGAGCCTTGCGTGCGGAATTCGTAGCGCTCGATCGCGATGGCCGCCTTGGTGCTGTCCGTGCGCACCACCCGCCCGCTGGTGACCAGCTTCAGCGCGCAGCGGTTGTCGAGGTGGGCCGGCCAGTTCACCGCCAGTTCGACCCGCTCCCCGGTGGTGAGCGTGCGCTCGGTGGTGAACAGCACTCCGTTCGAGCTCATGTTGACGGTTCTGCCGCTTCCGACCTCGATGGTGTTCCGGTTGTACACCTTATACCGGACCTCCTGCTCGATCGGAAACCGGACGGAAGATCGGCGTTCCGCCACGTCCGGCTGCAATGCCATTCTCGCTGCGTCTATCGCCATAATCTGTCCCTGCTCCATCAAACACCCTTCTCGCTGACAAAACCATAGTCGAAAGGGTTCAATTTAGACGCTGGCACCATGGTACGGATATGGTACTACCTGCTTGCGGCATTCCTTCCTCAAGACTATAGCAGAACCGCCAAAAAACTGTTTGAGATCCCCCCACTCAACCTGCGGCTAGGTCCCTCGCACCTTCCGAATCTCCGCCAGGCGCTCCGCGATCCGTTTCTCGAGGCCGTGATCGGTGGGCTCGTAGAAGCGGCGGCCCGCCAATGAGGGTGGCAGGCACTGCATTTCGGGGAGGGCGTCCTGAAACTGGTGAGCGTGCTGGTACCCCTGGCCGTAGCCCCATTCGCGCATGCTCGAAGTAACCGCATTGCGAAGCTGCATTGGTACCGGCTCGGCGACCGTCTCCTCGACGGCCTCTTTGACGCGGTTCAGGGCCTGGTAGCCGGCGTCGGATTTGGGGGCGATCGCCAGGTAGATGGCGGCCTGCGCCAGGGCTTGGTCGCCCTCCGGAATGCCCAGGAAGTGTACCGCCTGCATGGCGGCGACGGCCTGTTCCAGGGCGCGTGGGTCGGCCAGGCCGACGTCCTCGACGGCCATCCGGATCAGGCGCCGGGCGATGTACAGGCGGTCCTCGCCGGCTTCCAGCATGCGGCCCAGCCAATACAAAGAAGCGTCCACGTCGCTCGAACGCACCGATTTGTGCAGCGCCGAGATGACATTGTAGTGCTCCTCGCCGCTCTTATCGTAGAGCAGCACCTTGCGCTGTATGGCGTCCTCGACCGTCTCTTTCGCCAGCACCTGGCCGCCCGAAGCGGCGATGGCGGCCTCCAGCGTGTTGTAGGCCGAGCGGGCGTCGCCGTTCGAGAATAGGGCGATCTGCTCGAGCAACTCGTCGGAGGCCTGAATTCCCAGGTCGCCCAGGCCGTGTTCGTGGTCCTCGAGCGCACGGCGGACCAGCGTGGTAAGTTCGGCCACCGTGAGCGCGCGCAGGTTGTAGACCTTCGAGCGCGAGAGCAGCGCGGAGATGATCTCGAAGGACGGGTTCTCGGTGGTGGCCCCGATCAGCGTGATGTCGCCGCGCTCGACGTAGGGCAGGAAGGCGTCCTGCTGGGCCTTGTTGAAGCGGTGTATCTCGTCGATGAACACCAGCGTGCGCCGGCCCAGCCGCCGGTTGCGCTCCGCCTCGGCCATCACCGCCTTCACTTCCTTGATGCCGGCGAGCACGGCGCTGAAGGGCACGAAATCGGCGCGCGTCAGGCTGGCGATCAGGCGCGCCAGCGTGGTTTTGCCGGCGCCGGGAGGCCCCCACAGGATGATGGAGCCCATCTCCCCGCGCTCGATCTGCGCCCGCAGCGGCTTGCCGGGGCCCACGATGTGCTCCTGGCCGACGAAGTCCTCCCAGCGCTCCGGGCGCATGCGCTCGGCGAGCGGCCGGGTCTTATCGGCCGGGGCGGGCGGCAACGGCGTCGCGTCGAACAGGCCCATGAATACAGGGTACAGCGCGGCGGGGTGGTGGGTCACTTTGCCTTCGCACCCACTGCCCGGCCGGATCGAGGGCGACGCGCTTGCTGGATTGCCGGATCAACCCTTCGAGTCGGCGTGGGGTTCGCCGCCGCGGATAGGGTATTACGCGTCAAGTTGACTCCCCTCGGCTTCTGCTGGAGTAGCGCATAACCCGGTACGAGAGGCGGATACCCAACCACCAGGAGAGCCTGGACACGGTAAACCGTGACGGGTGTTGCTCAACCTTGCAAACCCTTCCAATAGTTTGTGCCGAGAATTGCTTGTGGGTGGCTGTTCGCTGACTACCTCCCGAAACATCGCAGCAGTAAAATAGTTCCTGTGCTACACACGGCGCATGGGCAGTACGTATTAGCGCTCGCTCTTGCCGCTTGGGCGGCCTTGCCCGCGTTAGGACAACAGTGCCCGCAAGCCGGCGCGGCTGGTAAGCCGTCGGAGGTACGGACGCTGGAAGGTACGCTCATCTTTCATGACAGTGTCCGAAAGTGGTTCGAACTGAAGCTGGACGAACCGCAATGCGGGCAAGCCTCCATCGAACTGGTGCGGGGAGAGGGCAAATGGACCCCCGTTGCAGGTCCTCAGAGGCTGTCGAATCAGATCGCGGGGCACCATCGATTTTTCACCTACCGGTTACTTCTCGCTCGACATGTTCCAGGACGTGCAAAAAGTCGAGTCCGTAGGCGCGTGTGTGCAGCAGTTGCCATTTCCCGACTATTCCAAAGCGAAGCCCGATAAGACAATCCGCGAGTATCGGGTCGATATGCACGTCGACTATGAGGCTGGAGATCATCCAATCCTCTTCGGCGTGTCCAGTGGTGGCAAGGAATTGCGGCCGTGGCAGGCTTACGCGGACTATCTCTTGACAGGTGGCTTCGTCCTCTACGGATTCTGTGCCAAGGGCTTTGTTGTCGATAAGGTGTTTGGGACGCCGCAGGCGAATCCGTCGCACTTCGCTGAGCCGGGGACATCGAGTGACATGGCTGCGTTTCATCCCGAGAGAGCAGCTGCGGCTGGCGAGAAGGACCTCCATCTGGGATACGTCTGTGTACGCAAGCCGTAAGAGCAGACGGCGGTTTCTTGCGGAGAGCTTGTAAAGGATGGGATCAGTTCCTGATCGCAACCCGCACACGAACCAGCCCACGTTGACGGCTTGTCGCCTATGCGCGAATTGGGAGGCCGCGCCGCCGGCCCCTCCGCGTGAGGAAGCGCCGGGCGCTTTCCGTCAGCTTGAACACGGCCGTCCGCGATAACCCCTCGCGTTCCGAATGCCGATGTTGAGCGGCACGGTGCGGACCGCTTTTGATGCCACCTCCGGCTGTGCGACAGCGCTTGCGGCAAGACCGCCGATCGAACCACATCACCGTCCGTCGAAAACCATGCGGGCGGAACTCCACTTCATGCGTATCGTCTTCTGAGGACTCGGCAAGCGGCCTTTGTCCCGTTTGCCACGCTTCATCAATTGGGGCCTCCAGGTCCCCGCAATGGGGACGTGGCAATACCCCGCAGTGCACGGCGGCCTCAAATGGCTTCACGATCCGACTACAATAGGAGTCGAGGATACATACAGTGCTACGCCAGTTCGATGTCGTTATTGAGCGCGATTCAGAAGGCTACTACGTGGCCTCGGTTCCGCAAATTCCGGCGTGCCACACGCAAGCGCGGTCTCTTGACGAGGTCACGCTGCGCGTTCGCGAAGCCATAGAGCTATGTCTCGAAGTCGAGGGCGTGCCGGGGCAGGAGTTGGAGTTCGTTGGCATCCAGCGCGTGACCATCGCGGCATGAGCCGGAATCCCCGCGTCACCGGCGCCGACCTCATTGCCGTGCTGGAAAGGGCAGGCTTTCGCGTTCTTCGCATGAAAGGCAGTCATCGCTTTTTGCGTCACGAGGATGGCCGGAGCACGGTTGTGCCGGTGCACTCTGGCGAGACCATCGGCCCCGGTCTGCTTCATAGAATCCTCCGAGACTGCCAACTGACCGCCGACCAACTTGGCAAGCTGCTGTAGAAACGAAAGATCCTGGGGAAACGCCCAGTACCAGGCGATCCACATGAGCGCGTTGTTGCCTATGCGCGGGCTGGGAGGCTCCGCTGCCGGCCCCTCGCGTTCCGGATGTGGATGTTGTGCGACGTCATGCGGACGGCAGTGCGATAGCACTTGCGGCAAGACCGCCGATCGAACCACATGACCGTCCGTCGAAAACCATGCGGACCCCACTCCACTCCATGCGTATCATCTTCTGAGGACCCAACCAGCGGCCATGGCGATGGAATACATGCCGGCCCTGGGCTGCGCCGCCTCACCAAACCGCGGGTGGAGCGTCAAATCCAACGAGGAGCGACATGGAACGACGGCAGATATTCGCTATCTTGTTCGCGCTGGTGTGCCTGAGTTGGGCAGGCCAGGCGCAGTTCGTAGACAATCGGGAGCGCAAGCTGGACTGCAACGGGGGCCGGTGGCGGCCGGATCGCGACGGCTTCTGCGAAATGCGGGAGCTCACCATGCCCGCCGGCGGCCAGTTGCACGTGGACGGGCGGATGAACGGCGGGGTGGCCGTGAAAGGCTGGAACCGCAGTGAGGTCCTGGTGCGGGCGCAGGTGCGCGGTTGGGCCGATACGGACGCCGCGGCGCGCAGCGTCGCTCAGCAGGTGCGGGTTACCGCCGCGGGCGGGCAGGTGGGGGCGGACGGACCGAGCCTGGACGGCCGCCGGGAGTGGTCGGTGAGCTACGAGATCTTCGCGCCGCACGGGACGGATTTGACGCTGCGAGCGCACAATGGCGGCATCGCGATCGCGGACGTCAGCGGGAAGATCGACTTCGAGACGAAGAACGGCGGCGTGACGCTGAAACGGCTGGCGGGCGCAGTGCACGGCCGCACCACCAACGGCGGCGTGCAGGTCGAGCTTGCCGGATCGCGCTGGGACGGCGAGGGCCTGGACGTCGAAACCACCAACGGCGGCGTGCGCGTGACGGCCCCCGACAACTACTCGGCGCGGCTGGAGACGGGCACGGTGAACGGCGGCGTCCACGTGGATTTCCCGATCAAGGTCTCGGGCGAGGTCCGGCACGCGATCTCCGCCACGCTCGGTTCGGGGGGCGCGCTGATCCGGCTGAAGACGACCAACGGCGGCGTCTCGATCGGGCGCGGAACGGTGTAGGCCGCTCCGCTTTCAGCCACGGCGCTGCCGGCGCGCCTCGTAGAGCAGAATGCCGGCCGCCAGGGCGGCGTTGAGGCTCTCGACGCCCAGGGTGGGGACGCGCAGATCGGCGGCTCCGGCCCGCAGGCGATCCGTGACGCCGTGGCCCTCGCTACCGATGATCAGAGCGCAGGGGCGGGTGAGGTCCACGCTGGCGAGCTCGCGCTGGCCCGAGGGGACGGCGGCATAGACATCCAGCCCGTGTTGTTCCAGGGCGGCGCGCGCCGCGGCATCGTCCAGGCCCGCCACCAGCGGCACGCGGAACACGCTACCGGCCGAGGCTCGCACCGTCTTCGGACCGTAGGGGCCGACCGTGCCTTTCAGGAAGAGCAGGCCGGTCGCGCCAAAGGCCTCGGCGGCACGGATAATGGCGCCCGCGTTGCCGGGGTCCTGGATTCCGTCTAGCACAACCACCAGCGACTGGCCGCGAAACAGTTCATCCAGCTTCCAAACGGGAGGCCGCACCAAAGCCAGGACGCCCTGGGTGGCCTCGGTTCCGGAAACGCTTTGGAACAAGCGGTCGTCGAGCACGAAGACGCGCGGGCCGGTCTGGCCACCCAGGCGGCTCTCGACCGCCGGGAGCGCCGCCGGGGTCGCCAGCACCGCCTGAATCTCGCACTTGCTGCGCAGGGCCTCTTCGAGCAGGTGGAAACCTTCGGCCAGGCAGTAGCCGTCCTGGGTCGTCGAGCCGCGGGCGTTGGCCCGGCGGACCTCCTTGAGCAGCGGATTGGCTGGGCTGGTGAGGATCTGTGGTCTGGTCATAGAGCCTACTAGCATCGTAAACTGAATCCTGGAGATCGCATGAAGCGAATCCTGCGCTTCGCCTGGATCGCGCCGCTGCTGGCGGTAGCGGTCTACATCCTCTGGATCGCCTTCCAGATCCAGCGCCAATCCACCCGCGACGAGACGCGCTCCGCCGACGTCATCGTAGTGCTGGGGGCGGCGGAGTATCGTGGCAAGCCCTCTCCGGTCCTAAAAGCGCGGTTGGACCACGGGCTCGAGCTGTACCGCGAGAAGAAGGCCCCCTGGATTCTGACCACCGGCGGGGCGGGCGGCGACGTGCGGTTCACCGAGGCCCAGGTGGGCCGGAACTACCTGGCGCAGCAAGGCGTCCCCGCCGAGGATATCCTGGTCGAAGCCGAGGGCGAAAACACCATGCACAGCACGGTGGCGGCGGCCAAAATCATGCGCCGCAGGGGGTTGCGGTCGTGCATTCTGGTCAGCGACGGCTACCACATCTTCCGGGCCAAGAAGATGCTGGAGGCGGAAGGGCTGCAAGTCTACGGCTCCCCACGCCCGGCGGCGCCAGTCAACGATCTGCGGCAGTGGTGGCTGTACCTGCGGCAATCCGTTGGCTACCTGCTCTGGACGCTGGGACTGGACGCCTAGGGCTGGCTTATTCGTGCCGCAACGCCACCGTCGCATCCACCCGGGCCGCCCGCCGCGCCGGGATATAGCCGGCCAGCAAGGCGGAGACGCCCAGTAGCGCCGCGAAGACCGCGAAGGTGAGCGGGTCGAGCGCGACCACGTTCAGCAGCACTCGGGACATGGTCCAGGTAAGAGCGATGGCCATCGGGATTCCGACCGCCAGGCCCAGGCCGGCCATCCGCGAGGCTTGCCAGACCACCATCTTCACGACCCGGCCTTCTCCGGCCCCCAGCGCGATGCGCACGCCGATTTCGTGGGTGCGCCGCGCCACCGAGTAGGAAATCACTGCGTAGATGCCGGTAGCCGCCAGCAGCAGCGCGATGATGGCGTAGCGGGTCATCGTCGTGGCTGCGGCGCGCACCCCCGAGGTCTGCTCGGCGATGCTTTGCTCCATGCTCTTCACGTCGTAAGCGGGCTGGCTCTGGTCCACGGACCGGACTGCGGCGCGCGCGGCGCTGGCCACCGCCAGCGGATCTCCCGCCGTGCGCAGCGCCAGGCGCATGGATGCCTGCGGCGTCTGAGAGTACGGGACGAAGGCGTTGGGCTCCGGTTCGCCGTTGAACCAGTTCCTGATATCGCCGGCCACGCCGACTACGGTGAGCCAGGGGGCGCGCGCATTTCGAAGCCGGATGCGCTGCCCGATGGGATTCGAATCGGGCCAATAGTGGCGGGCCACCGTTTCGCCCAGCACCACCACGCGCGGGGATTCCGCCCCATCCTGGCGCGTTATGGGCCTGCCGCGCGTGATGGGGAGCTGCATGGCCTCGAAATAGTGCTCGCTCACGCACAGTATGTTAGGTTCGGGATCTTCGGGCCGCGGCTCCGGCCGCCCCTCCACGTAGACCGGGCCGCTTCCTTGCATCCCCGACGCTCCGGCCGCCCGCACGCCGGGAATCGTCTCCATACCTCGCAGCAGGCGGTCGTAGAACGCCGTGAGTTGAGAATCCTCGCGGTATTTCGCCTCGGGCAGCGCGATCTCCATCGTGAGCAGATTCTTCGGATTGAAGCCGGGATTGAACGCCAGCATGTGGTGGAACGTCCCCACCATCAGGCCCGCGCCCGAAAGCAGCACCAGCGCCAGCGAGACCTCCACCGCCACCAGCGCGCTCCGCATCCGGCTGCCGGAGGCCGCGCTGCTGGATCCGCGGCCGCCTTCCTTGAGAGATTGATTCAGGTCCGCGACCGTCTTGGGGCGCAGCAAGTGGAAAACCGCGGGAAGCGCCACCAGAAGGCCCGCCGCGATCGACGCCAGCAGCGTGAACAAGACGGCCTCGGCGTCGATTCGTATACTCTTCATCCCGGCCACGAACCGGAGCACCACGGGTGGAATGCCGGCCCTGCTCAATTCTTGGTTCCAGCTTGCCAGGAACAGGCCCAGCCCTCCGCTCAGCACGCCGATCAGGATGCTCTCGGCAAGCAGTTGCTGTGCGATGGACAGCCGGCCCGCGCCCAGCGCCCCGCGGATGGCCATTTCCTTCTGGCGGGCCGTGGCGCGCGCGAGCTGCAAGTTGGCCACGTTGGCGCAAGCCAGCAGCAACACGAATCCGGCCGCGCCCAGCAGCGTGAGCACAAACCGGTCGGTGACGTTGTTGATAAGCTCGCGCAAGGGCGCCACCGCCACGCCGCGCCCTTCGTTGGTCTGCGGATACTGCCGCTCGATCCCCCGCGCGAGGGTGGTCATCTCCGCGCGGCTCTGGCCCACCGAAACACCCGGCTTCAGGCGTCCGAGCACCGCCAAGTTGTGCATGGCGCGCTGGTTCTTTTCCTCTGGCGAGAGCGCCAGCGGCGCCCAGATCTGGGTCGCCAGCGGGTAATCGAAATCCTCCGGCATCACGCCGGCCACGGTGTAGGTGCGATCATCCAGGGAGATGGTCTTGCCCACGGCGTCGGGCGCGGAAGACATCCGATTCCGCCAGAAGTCCCGGCTGACCACCACCACGCCGTCGTGGGCCGGGTCGGCCTCCTCGCTGGAAAAGATCCGGCCCAGCGCCGGACCCATTCCCAGCAGCGGGAAGAAGCTGGGAGTGACCAGGCAGGACTGTATGCGCTCCGGATCGCCCACGCCAGTGAGCTTGGCGTCCCACGGGCGGTAGGCGGCCAGGTATTGGAAGGAGCGGCTTCGCTCCACCCAATCGAAGAAGTTCGCCGGCGCCACCCCGTGCCGCTCCGAGCTTACCCGGGGAGTGGATTCCCAAACCGTCATGATGCGCCCCTGGTCGGGATAGGCCAATGGGTGGAGTACGATGGCGTTCACCCAGATGAAACTGCCGGTGTTGGCGCCGATCCCCAGCGCCAGCGCAACCACCGCCACCGCAGTCGCGCCGGGGCTTTTGAGCAGCACCCGCAGGCCGTATCGGAAATCATGCAGAAGGTTGTTCACTGGGTCACCGCCCGCTTTAGGGGCAATCGAGAGGCCGATTCGGGAGGGCCGCTCGCGATCCAAAGAATCAGTGAGTTACGCATTCCCAGCCCGGCCGGTCCCACATTCGTGTGTCCGCTTCTGGGATGGAGCTGTCCGCGCGCGCAAAACCGTTCTCTACAGCTTCAACAGCATGCGCAGGCGCTTGGTTTGCACCCGGCTGACCGGGATTTCGGTCTGCTTCTTGTCGTCCATGCGCAGCATGTAGCTGGATTTGAACCAGGGAATCACTTCCTTGATCCGATTGATGTTCACCAGATACGAGCGGTGCACGCGCCAGAAGGTCTCCGGGTCGAGATTGGATTGCAGCTCCTCGATGGTCCGGTAGTTGGACTGGCCTTCCAGGCCGCCGGCGACCACGGTGATCAGGCCGTCCTCTATGGTCGCGTACACCACCTCGCTGGCATCCACGATCAGGTTGCGGTTGGCGTTGCGAATCAGCAACTTAGTGCGATGGGGGGCGGCATCGGGGAGGGGCGACAGCTCGGGTGGCGCCGATTTCGCCTTCTCCGCCACGCTGCGCCGAGCCCGTTCGATCGACATGGCCAGGCGCTCCTTTTCCACCGGCTTGAGCAGGTAGTCCAGGGCCTCCAGGCGAAACGCTTCGATGGCGTACTGCTCGTAGGCCGTGGCCAGCACGAAATAGGGAAGCGTGACGTTGTTCTCCTGCAGTTTGCGGATCACCCCCAAGCCGTCCAGGCCGGGCATTTGGACGTCCATGAAGACCAGGTCGGGCTCCAGGTCCTCTATGAGTTGCAGGGCTTGCAGGCCGTTGCGGGCGGTGGCCACCACCTCCACGTCGGGGAATTCCCGAAGCAGATATGCCAGCTCATCGCAGGCGATCTGCTCGTCTTCCGCGATCAGCGCGGTAATGACGGAAGTCGCACGTTCCGGCATGAGAGTGTTAGTATAACATTTCAGGGTTTTTAACTGATCTGGACCGCACCCCGAGGTGGCGGCCCGCCCGTAAAGGAGAGCGGAAATTGCCTCAGAAGGAAAACGTCCGCATTGCGCCGGCGGAAGGGAAACTGGGCGTTCTGACGCCTGGGATGGGAGCGGTGACGACCACCTTCATCGCGGGCGTGGAAGCCATTCGCCGCGGGTTGGGCCTTCCCATCGGCTCGCTGACCCAACTCTCCACCGTCCGCCTGGGCAAACGCACCGACGGGCGCGCCCCCAAGATCAAGGAATTCGTGCCGCTGGCCGAGCTGGGCGATCTGGTCTTCGGCGGCTGGGACATCTTCGAGGACAACGTCTACGAAGCCGCGCTGAAAGCGGGCGTGCTCGAGAAGTCTCTCCTGGCCCAGCTCAAAGAGCCGCTCTCCGCCATCCGGCCTATGACCGCCGTCTTCGATCCCGAGTACGTGCGGCGGATCAACGGCCCGAACGTGAAGCAGGGCGGCACGAAGATGGATAAGGCCCAGGCCCTCATGGAGGATATCGAGGGATTCCGCCGCTCCACGGGCGTCTCCCGTCTGGTCATGGTCTGGTGCGGCTCCACCGAGGTCTTCCACCGGCCTGCCGCGGTGCACCAGTCGCTGCGCGATTTCGAGCACGGCCTCGCCACCAACGACCCGGAGATCTCTTCCAGCCAGATCTATGCGTACGCCGCGCTGAAATCGGGGGTGCCGTACGCCAACGGAGCGCCCCACCTGACCACCGACACGCCGGCGCTGCTGGAGCTGGCGCGGGACCGCCAACTGCCCCTCGCCGGCAAGGACTTCAAAACCGGCCAGACCTTCATGAAGACCCTCATCTCGCCGGGTTTGAAGGCCCGCATGCTGGGCGTGAGCGGGTGGTTCTCGACCAACATCCTGGGCAATCGCGACGGCGAGGTTCTGGAAGACCCCGGCTCCTTCAAGTCCAAGGAAGAGACCAAGCTCTCGGTGCTCCATCAGATCCTGCAGCCGGAACTCTACCCCGCGCTGTACAAGGACCTGTACCACGCGGTGCGCATCAATTACTATCCGCCGCGCGGCGACGCCAAGGAGGGCTGGGACAACATCGACATCTTCGGGTGGCTGGGTTACCCCATGCAGATCAAGATCAATTTCCTGTGCCGGGACTCCATTTTGGCCGCGCCCATCGTGTTGGACCTGGCGCTGTTCATGGACCTGGCGCAGCGGGCCGGCATGAAGGGCGTCCAGGAGTGGCTTTCGTTCTACTTCAAGGCGCCTATGACGGCGCCCGGGCTTTATCCGGAGCACGACATTTTCATCCAATTGATGAAGCTGAAGAACACGCTGCGCTGGATGCGCGGCGAAGACCTGATCACGCACCTGGGTCTGGAGTATTACGACTGATTCGCCATTATGAATAACGGAGAGCACGCCTCAGCCAGCCGCCGCAAGGTTTTGGTCGTCGGCGGAACGCTGTTTATCGGGCGGACTCTGGTTTCCGAGCTGTTGAAAGCGGGCCATGAAGTTTGGGTCCTGCACCGGAAACCGGAGCACGACCTGGGCAAGCGGGTGGGCAGCATCGTGGCCGATCGCAACGATCCCGAGGCGATGCGGCGCGCCCTGGATCTGTCGAACTTCGAGGTGGTCTTCGACAACGTCTACGATTGGGAGCGGGGCACCACCGCCGCGCAGGTCGAGGCCAGCGCGCGCGCCTGCGCCGGCAATCATCTGCACCGCTACATCTTCATGTCCAGCGTGGCGGCCTACGGCGACGGCCTGAACCACCACGAGGGCGACGCCCTGGCCCAGGACGATCATCCCGACCCTTACGTGCGCAACAAGGCCATGAGCGAGCGCGCGCTGTTCCGGCTGCACCAGCGGATCGGGTTGCCCATCGTGACCATCCGCCCGCCGTTCATCTATGGACCCAGCAATCCGTTCTACCGCGAGGCCTTCTTCTGGGACCGCATGCGCGACAACCGGCCCATCGTGCTGCCCGGCGACGGCCGGCGCCTGATGCAGTTCATCTACATCAAGGACCTGGTGGCGGCCTGCCTGCGCGCCATGGAGGAGCCGGGCGCCAACGGCCACGCGTTCAACATCGCCAATCCGCGGGCCATCACCCAGGCCGAGGTGATCGCCGCGTTCGCCGAGGCGGCGGGCAAGAAGCCCGTGGTGATCCGTGCGCCGCGCGAGCGGATCTACCATCTGGGCGGTCATCCCATGGGGCCGCAACTGTATTTCGGCTTCTACTTCGACGTGGCCCCCATCACCCTCATCGTCACCAAGGCGCAGCGCGTCCTGGGCTTCAAACCTACCGATTTCGTGGCGGGCCTGAAGGAGACCTACCGCTGGTACCTGCGCCACCATCCCAAGAAGGAAATCGACTACGGTTACGAAGACCGCCTCCTGGGCCCGGTCCAATCCCAACCCCAGCTCCAGGCCGCCGCGCACTAAGCGTGGGGTCAGCCCTTCCGGCCTGCCGCCGGGCTTCTGTCCGGCGTGGCAAAGGATAAGTTCCCTCTTTCGGCGTGACAGGTCTGAGCGGCGGCGGAAGCCGCATCGCGGAGGTGATGCCGGACCTGGGTGGAGCAACCCTGAGGTCCGCCACTTCGGCAAGATCGCGACTACACGTCAACTGAACTGAATTGGTCACCTTCCTCGCGGGCGAGGAACGCTCGCCTGAACGCGGTCCCCGGGAGCAGTCCTAAGTGCGCCGCCTCATCATAGGAGGTTGATATAGTCGACACACGCAAATGATCGGTGTACGATCCTGCCATGAGCGAGGACGACAAGCCCAAACCGAAGGAACCAGACGAATTCGTGCGGCTCAAGTCGCTGGCGCAACGGCTGATGACGCCGAAGGTGCTGATCCCCGCACCGGACACGCCCAAGCTTCACCGTGAGCCAAGACCAGCAAAGAAAGCTGCCAAGCGTCGGAAAACGCAGAGGTCTTGACAGTTCACGCTTCCGTGAGACGATAGCATTATTAGTGCTGGTGCGAAGTTCTGGTTCTCTCCTTAAACGGCACCAGTTTAAGGGTCTCTCAGGTGTTTTCCTCTATGTTTCTGAGAACCCCTTTCCTTTTTCAAATCACAATGATGCGTCTAAGTTGATGTACCTAGGACCCTGCAAGGCAGGCTTGACAGGCTCAGGACTCGTGCTACCATGAATAAGGTCGCAGAGACCAAAGGATAAACGAAGGTGCCTAACGAAAGGAAAGTTATGGACACACCATATAAACAAAGATGGGCATTCGACAGACCGATCAAAGAGATTTGGGATGATTTGTCAGATCCCCAATTTGTACCCGCCGATCCGTATTATGGTAAACTTGTGACGCTGGCAGAACTCAAGACCGCTGATATAAACGCAGCCGCCGCAAAAGCGATGGCATGCTACACAAAGTGGTTGATGGCGTTGACAGCGATTATCACGTTGGGAACACTCGGTCAGGCGGTTTTCGCGATATTGAGTTATTGTTGCCCACATTCACACTGATTTATAACGATCCAAAACTGTGGGGCTGGTAGGTTACGTTGTTGAGGAGCAACGTGAAAAGCGCCGTCAACAAGCTGCTGTGGCTAGAGCGGCAAAAGAGGAGAAACCGGCTGCTCAAAAAGGGCTAATGGAAAGCGCCATCAATTTGACTTCCGTATTGCAAGATTAACGAGCCAGTCTACTCGCAGCTTTCGCCCTTCGTTTGAGTGATCCCTGCATTATAGTAAGCCCCAAACTACCTGGAGAAAACGTAGCGAATTCATCTACAGCCTCTATTAAATCCTGGTAGCGCCCCAGTTTCCAGAGGCAGAGAGTTAGACGATTCAAAATATTACAATCTCCCCGTGACTTACCATACCCCATTTCCTGTTGATATTCAGCTAACAAACCACGCTCTAAGACTAGACTCTCATGCTCATACATCTTGGACATTGCTTCCTGATACTGGGCAACTGCTTGAGGAGGATCGGAAGTTTCCAGTGGGCGTGTCCCTGCCACAAACGCTTGATTGTCTTTCTTGGCAGACCAATAACGGTCTAATGCCTCATAGTCGAAATCGCGTCCAGAGTTTTGCCAGTTAATGAGTTGTGGGCCACATCTCTCAATGTAATCTGCTTCTACATTTAATGCTTCTTCTTCAGTGTCGTGATAAGAAACAATCTGAACGGTGTACTTACCATGCAATCGAGTATCGACGTACCACTGCCAAGAAGGGTGCCGATCCTGTGCCTTCGCTCGGTCACCGCGCCCCTTACCCACGTAGAAGATATGACCAGCGGCATCACGATGAACGTAGACGTAGTATTGGCCGCTTCCAGCAGGGCCGGCTCCTGGTTCCATTTCGCGTGTGGGTGCACTTGGACTACGAAATGAGAACTTGATAACCATCACCGTATCCTTTCTGAATATGCCCCGGCGTCGAACTGACCGAAGTCGAACAAGCTGATGCCACCGAGGGCGCGGACGTAAGGATAGTGGTCCCGACCACGCGACGTCCCCCAACGATCTCCGTCCGGCACCTCGGGGTCCGGCAAAAGCGCCCCGCTGGTCAGGATAGCCCTAAAACGCTCGGGATGAATCGTGTGCCACAGTCGGCCGTAGAGTTCCCTCAAAACGGGCCCTCTCTTGGACGATGAAATCTGGGCGCGTCGGACAGATTCGGCGTAGCTTGGTCGGCTCACAATCAAATAGTCAGTGTAACGCCCACACCGCCGAGATGCCATCCGCCCTGCCCTATGGCGACGGTTGGAACGGACGCCCCTCCGCCTGTCCGCCCCGTTCCAGCTCATCCGCAGACCGGAAACCAAGGCACTGCCCTCGGCCCCGCCCTCGGCTTGCGATGGCCCCCCGCACACGCTAGACTGATCCATGCATTCGCGGCGCTTGGCGCCGCTGGAGAGACACTCATGCTTGCTACCGAACAGAAAGTGGCCGTGCGATTCCATCCCGGCAGCGCTCCGGATTACCTGCCCGGGCCGCAGATGAGGGACCTGCAGCTTGACCGGCTGCAAGCCACGGTGCGCCGGGCTTACGACAACGTTGAGCTGTTCCGGGAAAGGATGCGCGCGCGCGGCCTGCAGCCGGACGACATCCAAAGCCTGGACGATCTGCCGCGCCTGCCCTTCACCTTCAAGGCCGATCTGCGGGACACCTACCCTTACGGCTTGTTCGCCGTTCCCCTGAGCGAGGTGGTGCGCCTGCACGTCTCGAGCGGCACCACGGGCAAGCCCATCGTCGTGGCCTACACGCGGGACGATCTGGGGGTCTGGACCAGCGTCATGGTCCGGGCGCTGCTCTCCTACGGACTGCACCGCGGCGACATCTTCCAGAACGCGCACGGCTACGGCCTGTTCACCGGCGGCCTGGGGTTCCACTACGGGGTCGAGGCCATCGGGGCCACCGTGGTTCCCGCTTCCGGCGGCGCCACCGACCGCCAGATCATGATCATGAAAGATTTCAAGGTGACGGCCTGTTGCGCCACTCCGAGTTACTTCGTCCACATGATGGAGCGGGCCGCCGAGATGGGAATCGACGTGCGCGCGCTGCCCCTGCGTGTGGGCGGGTTCGGCGCCGAGCCCTGGAGCGAGTCCATGCGCCAGCGCATGGAGGCGGCCAGCGGCATCAAGGCCTACGACTGCTACGGCCTCTCCGAGATTACCGGTCCCGGCGTGGCCGCCGAGTGCCGCTTCCAGGCCGGACTGCACATCTTCGAGGACCATTTCTACCCCGAGGTCGTCGATCCGGAGACCGGCGAGAACGTGCCCGACGGTGTGGAAGGCGAACTGGTGGTCACCACCCTGAGCAAGCAGGCCATGCCCATGATCCGCTATCGGACCCGCGACATCACGGCCTTCATCACCGAGCCCTGCGCCTGCGGCCGGACCATTCGGCGGATGCGCCGCATCGGACGCAGAAGCGACGACATGCTGATCGTTCGCGGCGTGAACTTCTACCCGTCGCAAGTGGAGTCGGCGCTGCTGGCGGTCGAAGGCACCCTGCCCCACTATCAGATCGTTCTCACTCGCGAGAAGGGCCTGGACCAGGTGGAAGTCCAGGTCGAAATGACCCCCGAGGTGTTCAGCGACCGAATCCGCGCGCTGGTCACCGTGGAGGAGAACCTCAAGCACGCTTTGCAACAGGCTCTGGGCTTGCGGGTGGAACTCCGCCTGGTCGAGCCGCACAGCATCCAGCGCAGCGAAGGGAAAGCCAAGCGCGTCATCGACAAGAGGAACCTCTAACATGAAGATCCAACAGCTCTCGCTATTCGTTGAAAACGAGCCTGGTCAAATCCAGAAGCCCTGCCGGCTGCTCGCCGCCGAGGGCATCAACATCCGAACGCTTTCGGTGGCGGACACCAGGCAATTCGGCATTCTGCGCTTGATCGTCCCCGATTGGGAGCGCGCCAATCGCATTCTGAAGGACGCCGGCTACGTGGTCAAGGTGACCGAGGTGGTGGCCATCGAAGTGCCCGACCGGCCCGGCGGGCTCTCCGGCGTCATGGAGGCCCTCGAGAACAGCGGCGTCAACATCGAGTATATGTACGCCTTCCCGTTCGGACGCGGGGCCACCGCGGTCCTCATCTTCCGCTTCGACCAGCCGGACTTGGCCATCCAGCGCCTGCAGGCGGCCGGGATCAACGTCGTGGCCGGCGTGGATCTGCTCGGCCGCGAGGAAACGGCAGCCAGTTAGATTTCCGTCCGCGTCCGTGGCGGGCGCAGCGCCAGCGTCCCTAGCGCGCACACGAGCGCCATCACGGCCAGGATCAGATACACCTCGTTGTAACCCGCGGCGATGTTGCCCGCGGCCTTGGCCCGGTCCACGATCCCTGCGAAGTAGCGGGGCACGAAGAACCCGGAGATCCCGAACGCCGTGAAAAGCAACCCGTAGTTGGCACCCATATTCTTGGGTCCGTAGTAATCCGCGGTCACGGAGGGCATTAGCGCCAGGTATCCGCCGAAGGCGAAGACGCCCAGGCAGAGTCCTGCCAGCAGTTGCCACAGCCCGGTTGCTCCGCGCACCAGGAAGGCGCAGGCGAACGCCGCTACCAAACCCATCGTGAGCATGGTGCGCGCGCGGCCCAGCCGGTCCGAGATGCTGCCCCAGAACAGACGGCCCACCCCGTTGAAGATGGCCACGATTCCCACCGCTTGTCCAACCGAGATCCAGGCCACGCTCTGGGGCATGCTCCCCCTCAGTGGCCCGGCCTGACTAATGGCCACCAGGCCGACGGAAGCGCCCAGGAAGTAGATCGCCCACAGCGCATAGAATTGCCAGGTGGCCAACATGCCGCCGGGGGACCGTTGTTCTCGCGTCGAAGCCGCCGCTGCCGCGCCGCTGGGCTGCCATCCGGGCGGCCGCCAGCCTGCGGGAGGCGCCTTGCAGAACTGCGCGGCCACTACCACGCCGGCCATCATAATGATGGCGATTACGATGAAGGCCTGGGGAATGGTGGATGCGTAGCGGGCCGGGTCCTTTCCGATCAGATACTCGACAAACGGCGCAAACAGGAGCGGACTTACGCCGATTCCCATGACCGCCAGTCCCACCATCATGCCGCGCTTATCCGGGAACCACTTCACCAGCGTGGCGATAGGCGCCACATACCCAAATCCCGTGCCCAACCCGACCATGCACCCGTAGGTCAGGATCAGCATGCCGGGCGTATGGCCGATCAGCGCCGAAAGCACCCAGCCGATGCCCAGGATCAAGCCTCCCACGCTGGCCACCAGGCGCGGCCCGGAACGGTCCTGCCACAGTCCGCCTAGCAGCGTCCCCGCCACTAGCGCCAGGATCGAGTAGCTGAATGGCGCGTTGGTCTGGACGTTGCTCCAGCCGTAGGCCTTCGCCAGCGGAACGCGAAACACCGACCAGGAATAGAGCATGCCCAGCAACACTTGCATGAGGATGGGCGCCACCGCGTACTTAGTACGCGAGATTGATAATTGAGTTGCCGGTGAAGCCATAGGTTCTCGGAACCTCCTTTGGAACTTGCCGGGTCTGGCGCCGCAAAGGCGCGGCGGGCGGGCCGGGCAGATTGCGGTAGTATGTCACGTTCGCGAGCGTTTCGCAAATCGCGCGCCAGGCTGGCGGGCGATCTGCGCCACAAGATCCTTAAGCCCGCTTAAAGCGACCCGCGGGCCGCACTCGGTGGTTCCCCCGATTCTCGCCCCCCCGCCGCAACCCGATCTTACTCCTCAGGGAGCGGTGCGCGTCCGCCGGCCCACCCCGGCGACGCGCCCTCCTGCCCGAGCCATGATCGTCAACGCCCAAACCGGTCCCGAACCTCTTAGCGGTGGTCAGAAAGCGGCCATTCTTCTGGTCTCTCTGGGAGACCAGGTCGCCGCCGAGATCCTCAAGCAGCTTGAGGAAGAGGAGGTGCAGAAAGTCAGCCGCGAAGTGGCCCGCGTGAGCTCCATCAGCGCCGAACAGGCCGATGTCGTGCTGCAAGAGTTCTACGACATGACGGTGGCCCACGAGTATGTGCTCAAGGGCGGAATGGATTACGCCCGCAAGCTCTTGGTGGGCGCCTTTGGACCGGAAACGGCCACCCGCATGCTCGACCACCTGGTCAAGGCGCTGGGCAGCGAATTCGCCAGTTTCGACGCCTTGCAGAAGGCCGACCCCCAGCAGCTCGCCCGCTTCATCCACAGCGAGCACCCGCAGATGGTCGCGCTCATCCTCTCGCACCTCAATCCTTCCCAGGCCGCCGCGCTGCTGATCTCGCTGCCCCTCGAGATGCGCGCCGACGTCGCCTTCCGCATGGCCCGCCTGGACCGCATCTCGCCCGAGATCATCTCCAAAGTCGCCGCCATCATCGGGCAGAAGCTGAATGCCCTGGGCGAGGTCAGCCGGGAATCCTACGGCGGCGTGCGGGCGGTCTCGGAGATGTTCAACCGCATGGACTCCGCGCTCAGCAAGGAGATCCTGGTCTCCATCGAGCAGCGGGATTCGTCGCTGGTGGAAACCGTGCGCCAGCTCATGTTCGTCTTCGAGGACATGGTGCTGATCGATCAGAGCGGCATTAAGGAAGTGCTCAGCCGCGTCGATCGCAAGCTGCTGACCGTGGCCCTCAAGGGTACCAGCGAAGACCTCAAGAAGCACTTCACGGAATGCATGTCGCAGCGTGGCGCCGAGATCCTGCGCGAAGACATGGAGGCGCTGGGCCCCACCAAGATCAAGGACGTCGAGGCCGCCCAGCAGCAGATCATCGCCCTGGTCCGCCAGCTCGAAAGCGAGGGCGTGGTGAGCCTCAAGGGAACCGCCGGGGAGCGCTACGTGGTGTAGCCCCCTCTTCCGCTGGCCCTGCGCCCTAAACTCTTTTGCCTCCTCACCCGATATGTTCCTTGACGATGATCGACCTTCTTATCGTCGATGACTCTGCCGCTATCCGGAAGATCCTGCAACGGGTGCTCAGGCAGGCCGACGTCCCGCTGGGAGAAGTCTATGAGGCCGCCGACGGCCTGGAAGCCCTCCAGGTGGTCGAAACGCAGAAAGTCGGCCTGATCCTGGCGGACATCAACATGCCCAACATGGACGGGCTGCAGTTCCTGCGAAAACTCAAGGAGGACGTCCGGTGGAAGAGTCTGCCCGTCATTATGGTCACCACCGAGGGTGGCCAGGCCAAAGTGATGGCGGCCGCCGAACTCGGGGCCGCGGGGTACATCCGCAAGCCGTTCACCGCCGACCAGATCCGGCACACGCTGGCGGCCTTCCTATGAATGCCGGAAGGGGAACTTTGTGCAACCCATAGACCAAGCGACCCTTGTCAACTCCATTCTGGCCGCCACCGCCGAGGTCTTCGAGGTGATGCTGAATCTGCCGATCGCGCCCGGGCCGGCCTACCGCACCCCCCCTAGCTCCGATCCCACCGAAGGTGTCGTCGCGCTGGTCGGGCTGGCCGGGCAGTGGGTGGGTACGGGCATCCTTCAATGCGATACCGGTCTGGCGCGTGTGCTTTTCGCGCATCTGCTGGGCGTTGAAGAGGCGCCGGGGGGCGAAGGCGTGGACGGAGAGGTTCTGGATGCCGTGGCGGAGATCGCCAACATGATCGTCGGCAACGTCAAGAACACCCTGGAAGAACACCTGGGACCTATGGGCATGAGCATTCCCACCGTGGTGTTCGGCCGCAACTTCACCACCCGCGGCGGCGGAAGCGAACCCTGGACCATCGTCCCGTTCACCTGTGCGGAATCCCGCTTGCTGGTCAAGGTTTGTCTCACGCACTGCCCGGAGGCCGCCGAATCCCGCCGCGGGGCGGCCGTACTGCGCGGATTCACGATCTAGGCTCTCCCGCCGCCCAGCGCCGCCTTGAACCTCCATTCCCGTTCCTTGTGTGCGCTCGCCGATTTGACTTTGCAGCGTAAAGTACTTGACAGAAACGCGCCCCCGCTCTATACTGGCTCCGTGTCTTCCGTACAGCCCATCCGCCCTGTCCCCCCTGAGCCTGCCGCCCTGCATACCCATGCCATGGACAACCTGCGCTTCATCCGCGAAACCATGGAACGGGCGACGGCTTTCACGGCGGTCTCCGGTTGGGGGCTGGTCATGGTGGGGGCCACGGCCATTGGGGCGGCCTTCCTGGCGCGCCGGGTTTCCAGTCCCGGCGGATGGCTAACCATCTGGCTGGCCGAAGCTTTGCTTGCGTTAGCGATCGCCGGCGGCGGCACCCTGCGCAAGGCCCGCGCCTCCAAAATGCCGCTCTTCTCGATGCCCGGCAAGCGCTTCGCGCTCAGCTTTTCACCTCCGATGGTGGTCGGCGCGCTGCTGACGGCCGTGCTGTACCGCGCCGGGCTGGCCAGCGCGCTCCCCGGCGTCTGGATGCTGCTTTACGGTACGGGAATCGTGACCGGCGGGGCCTTCTCCGTCCGGATTGTCCCGGTCATGGGGCTGTGTTTCATGGCGCAAGGCGCCGCGGCCCTGTTTCTGCCCGTCTCCTGGGGGGCCGGGCTGATGGTGGCGGGCTTCGGCGGCCTGCACGTCCTTTTCGGCATTGTGATTGCGAGGAAATACGGTGGCTAAACAAAGCGCACTTTCACGCTCCGCCTCCGCCCACGCCTCCGCCTCGGCCGGTCCGCTCCGCGAGGTTGGCGGCCACGGAGCGGACGCCGGAGCGCCGGCGCTCGACCGGCTGATCCACGAGCGTATGCGGCTGGGCATCGTCAGCGCCCTGGCGGTGAACCAGACGCTCACCTTCAACGACCTGAAGAAGCTGCTTGGAACGACCGATGGCAATCTGAGCGTTCACGCCCGAAAATTGGAAGAGGCGGGCTACATCGCCTGCACTAAGTACTTTGACGGCCGGCTGCCCAAAACCGAATACCGTCTGAGCGCGCAAGGGCGCTACGCGCTGGAACGCTATCTGGACCACATGGAAGCGTTGATCCGCGCTATGCGGGAGCGCTGAGGGCGCATTTTTTTGGCGTTGGAACTTTATGCAAAAAAGTGATTTACGCAATCTTAGCCTGGCCCGGAGGGAGCCCGCCGCAGTTCCTCTCCACGTGGCCATCATTATGGACGGCAATGGCCGCTGGGCCACCGCGCGCGGTCTGGCGCGGGTAGCCGGCCACCGCCGCGGCGCCGCAGCCGTCCGCCGCGCCGTCGAGGCCGCCCTCAAGCTGGGCGTGGGCACGCTGACTCTCTACGCTTTTTCGAGCGACAACTGGCAGCGTCCCGCGCCGGAAGTCTCAGCCCTGATGCGCCTGTTTCACGACTATCTGCGCAAGGAGACCGCCGAGTGCGTCGAGCGTGGCATCCGCATCGCGGTGATCGGCCGCCGCGACCGCCTGGCCCCCGCTCTGCGCCGCGAGATCGAAGCGGCCGAGCGCGCCACCGCCCATGGCCGGGCGCTGGTCGTGCGCATCGCGGTCGATTACTCGGCGCGGGACGCCATCCTGCGCGCCGCGGCCCGCCTCAAGCCGGCTCGCGAGGCCACCCGTGAGGAGTTCTCCCGCCGCTTGGCCAGCGCCATCCATTCGCCCGCCTGCCCGGATGTCGATCTGCTGATCCGCACCGGAGGCGAACAGCGGCTCAGCGACTTCCTGCTCTGGGAAAGCGCCTACGCCGAGCTCTACTTCTCTCCGCGCATGTGGCCGGATTTCGAAGCCGCCGACTTGCAGGCCGCCATCGACGCCTTCCACTCCCGCCAGCGCCGTTTCGGCGCAGTTCTGGAAGCCGCCGCCGGATAACTCCGACTGCAAGCGATTCGCGGCCCGCGGCTCAGCCCTGCGGCGAGCGATGCTTGGCCTGCTCCATCGCGATCTGGTTGATGTGGGCCAGGGTCTTCGAGCCTGAAGCGCCTTCGATGGCCTTGATGGCGATGTCCTGCACCTGCTGCTTGGCTTCGTCGAGTTGCTTCTGCAACGCGGCCGTCTGCGCCGCCTGCTGAGCCAGCGTCTCCTCCAGCGTCTTGATGCGCAACTCCGCCAGCCGCTTCTCCGACTCGGCGTCTTTGCGCAGCAGCAGCGTCTGCTGTTCGAAGCGCGCTTCGGTCTGCTTGGTGGCCTCCGCCGCCACCCGTTGCACTTCCTTCTCCAGCCGCTTGGGGAACTGCTCCACTTCCTGGCGCAGTCTCGCCAGTTCCTCTTCGCGCTCGCGAAGCGCCGCTTCCCGCTGCTGCCAGCTCTTCTCGAGCGCCTCTTGCTTCTCCTGGTTCTTCTTTTCCAGGAGCCGCAGCTCCTCCTCGTACTTGTCCTGCGCCTTCTTGCGCTCCAGCGCCTTCTTGTACTCGTAGTCCTCGATCTCGCGCTGGCGCTGCTTCTTCAGGCCCTCTTCCAGTTCCTTGCGCTCGCGGTCGGTGGTCCGCGTCCCCTCTTCCCAGGCGCTCCGCTGAGCCGAAATCTCCTCCTCCAGTTCCTGTTTCCGCCGCGCGTAATCCTGGACCAGTTGATCGAGCGCCGTGGCCGCCACGTCCATCTGGTGCAGCCGCGCCAGGTCGCGCTTCTCCAACTCGACCGCCTCCCGCACCTCGAGCAGCCGGCTCACCTCCCCGGTCAGTTGTTCGGAGAGGCCGTCCAGCGCCTTCGAGATCTCCCGGTTCAGCCCGGAGATTCGTTGCACCACGCTCTCCACCGTCACCCCTTCCACCGACTGGCGGACCTCGGCCTCGCCCAGCCTGGCCAGTTCATCCAGCTTCGCGCTCGCATCCTGCCGCGCCTCCTCGACCTCCGCCCGGACCTGTGTGAACTCCTTCTCGACCTCGGCTTTGGTGCGCTTGGCGGGCCGCGCGGCCGCCTTCTTGGCTGGAAAGGGCATGTTTGTGTCTCCTTGCTCCCTGCCAGCCTACCAGATTTCCGCCGACTGCGCGATGCGCACGATTCAAACCGGCCGCCGGAACGATTGACTACTCCAGAGCTTCAGCCGGCAGCAAAAGGCGCACCTCCTGCCGGATTCGCTCGGCGAGGGCCCGAGACCGAAGCGCCTGTTGAACCCCAGGCTCTCGCCAATCGTCCGCATAGCGCACGTCGACTGCGTACGGGGTCATCCCTACCAGTTCGCTGAGCGGCACGGAGAGCGCCCGCTCGGGAGGCAGCAGCGCCGCGAGTTCTTCCAGGTCGTGCGTCCGGGGCGCCTGGATTGCCAGGGAGGTGAGCAGCGCTTTGAGATACTTCTCGACGGCCTGCTGGCAGTGAAAGCACGCGGTGTCGTAAGGGCAGCCCTCTTCCACGGCCAGGATTCGCCGCGCCGCCTCCAGGTCGTGCTCCGCCTTGCGCACCCATTGCTGCACTACCTCCACCACCTCACGCGGCGCGTTCATAGACGATTTTGCCCTCGCGCGCGGCTGGCCAGTACACCGTGTTGACAACGTTCCGGTATCGCTCGAACCGCGCAGTGGTAGACACCACGATGTCCTTGGGCAGGCGGCAACCGATCAGGGCGGAGTACATCTCCGCAGCGCGCTGGTGGGGCTCTTCCACCTCGCGGAACAAAACCAGCAGGTCCACGTCGCTATCCTCGGCGGCTTCGCCGCGGGCGTGGGAACCGAACAGAATGATCCTCTCCGGCGCGAAACGCTCCGCGATCCGGCGCACCATCTCCTCAATCGCCGCTGCCGTGCTGCCAGCCTCGCCCATCTTTGGCCATCATAGCGCTCCCACCCCGGCCGCCGCACCCTCACCTGGCCGAGAAAAGAAAGCTCCGCATCGAGAGACTGCCGTAGCGGAAGCCTTCGTAGATCCCGGTCACACGCTCTTCGTCGAAGGCTGCGCCGGCCGTGCAGAACAGCGGGTCGAAGTGCTCGGTCGTAGGCACGGCCAAATCCGGGCGCGGCGCGCGGCTTCGATAGGCGAGCAGCGATTTCGTGTCGCCGACGGCCAGCCGTTGCTCGACCCATTGATCGAAAGCGGCTGCCCAGTCGTCGACAGGGGCGCTCTCGTCCTGGAACCTGAGCAGCCGGAGATTGTGCACCACGCCGCCGCTTCCCACAATCAGGATCTCCCTGGTTCGCAGTGGCCGCAGCGCGCAGCCCAGTTGGAATAGCCGCTCGGGAGAAGCGGGAACGGGGAGCGAGACCTGAAGAACCGGGATGCCGGCCGCCGGCCAGGCCAGCCGCAGAGGCACCCAGGCGCCGTGGTCCAGGCCGCGCCGCGGTTCCAGGACGGCCTCCAGCCCTTCGCCCGCCAGGAGCCCGGCCACTTCCCGCGCCAGTTCCGGGTCGCCTGGAGCCGGATAGTCGAGCGCGTAAAGCTCCGCCGGGAAACCTCCAAAGTCGTGCAGGATGGCCGCCTGTCTCCACGCCGTGACGCGGATCGGCCAGCGTTGCTGCCAGTGCGCCGAGACGACCACGATGGCCCGGGGGTTGGGGACCCGCCGCCCGAGCGCGCGCAAGGCCGCGGTGTAATCGTCGTCCTCCAAGGCCACCATCGGCGAGCCATGTGAAATGAATACGGCGGGCAGCGGCGACCCCTCGTTCATTGGCATCGTTGGTTCCAGTGTAGGCCTGTTTAGCGTCTTCATGCAGGCTGCTAGAATAGGTACGCAACTCCATGAGACAACGAATGCGGTCCACGACCGTGCTGTGTGTGCGCCGGAACGGCAAAGTGGTCATGGCCGGCGACGGGCAGGTGACCCTGGGACAGGAAGTGCTCAAGGGCTCGGCCCACAAGCTGCGGCGGCTCTATAACGACAAGATCCTGGCCGGGTTCGCCGGCTCGACGGCGGACGCCTTCGCCCTGTTCGCGCGCTTCGAATCCAAGCTCGAGCAGCACAACGGCAACCTGGCGCGCTCGGTGGTCGAGCTGGCCAAGGACTGGCGCACCGACAAGGTGCTCCGGCACCTCGAAGCGCTGCTGCTGGTGGCCGACGTGAGCAGCACCTACATCCTCAGCGGCAGCGGCGACGTGATCGAACCCGACGAAGACGTGGCCGCCATCGGCTCCGGCGGCCCGTTCGCCAAGGCGGCCGCCAGCGCGCTGTTGCGCAACACCAAGATGGAAGCCCGCAAGATCGTCGAGCAATCCATGGCCATCGCGGGCGAGATCTGCATCTACACCAACGACAACATCACTTACGAGGAGCTCGGCTAGCCGCATGGTGATCTATCTGCCGTCGCAATCCATCGAGGAGGAGCCGGCTCTGGACGAGCTGACCCCGCGGGAAATCGTCCGCGAGCTGGACAAGTACGTCATCGGCCAGACGGAGGCCAAGCGCGCGGTGGCCGTGGCGCTGCGCAACCGCATACGGCGCCAGAAACTGGAGCCCGAGATGTCCGAGGAGGTGGTGCCCAAGAACATCCTCATGATCGGCCCCACGGGCGTGGGCAAGACCGAGATCGCGCGGCGGCTGGCCAAGCTGGCCAACTCCCCGTTTCTGAAGGTCGAGGCCAGCAAGTTCACCGAGGTGGGCTACGTGGGCCGGGACGTCGAGTCGATGATCCGCGATCTGGTCGAGATCGCCATCGAGATGGTCCGCGAAGAGCGGCTGGAGGAGGTGGGTGAGCGGGCCGAGAAGAACGCCGAGGAACGCATCCTGGACCTGCTCATGCCGCCGCAGGCCGAAGCCACCGAGACCGTCGAGCGGACCCGCGAGAAGCTGCGCGAGAAACTGCGGGCCGGCAAGCTGGACGACCGCGTGGTCGAGATCGACGTCAAGGAGCGCGGGGCGACCTTCGAGATCTCTACGCCGGGCGGCATCGAGGAAATGGACGTCAACCTCAAGGACGTCCTGCCCGGAATCTTCGGCCAGCGCACGCGCAAGCGGAAGATGCGGGTCGCCGAGGCCATCGACTACGTGGTCCAGGAAGAGGAGCAGAAGCTCATCGATATGGACCAGGTGACGCGGGTGGCGCTGGAGCGGGTCGAGCGCAGCGGGATCATTTTCCTCGACGAGATCGACAAGATCGCGGGGCGCGAGTCGGGGCACGGGCCGGATGTCAGCCGCGAGGGCGTGCAGCGGGATATCCTGCCCATTGTCGAGGGCACTACCGTGAATACCCGCTACGGCTTCGTGCGCACGGATCACATCCTGTTCATCGCCGCGGGCGCGTTCCACGTCTCCAAGCCCTCGGACATGATTCCGGAATTGCAGGGCCGGTTCCCCATCCGAGTCGAGCTGAAATCGTTGAGCCGGGAGGATTTCATCCGCATTCTGAAGGAGCCTAAGAACGCGCTGGTCAAACAGTACACGGCGCTGCTCGAAACCGAGGGCATCAAGCTCAGCTTCACCGAGGACGCCATCGAAGAGGTGGCCAGCATGGCCGAGCACGTCAATCAGACCACTGAGAACATCGGGGCGCGGCGCCTGCACACCATCATGGAGAAAGTGCTGGACGAAATCTCTTTCGAGGGGCCGGATTTGAAGAAGAAGAACGTCAAGATCGACGCCGGCTACGTGCGGCAACAACTGAGCGCGATCATCAAGGATCAGGACCTGACGCGCTATATTCTGTGAGCATGCCCACCCGCACCCGCTGTTTCCCTCTGGCCATCGCCTGCGTGGCTCTGGCCGGCTGCGGCTACGTTGGCGAGCCGCGGATTCCCAGCCTGCACATCCCTTCGCGAATTGAGGATCTGCGCGCGTTCCAGCGCGAGGACAAGCTGATCCTCGACTTCTCGCTTCCCGCGCTGACCACCGACGGCGAAGGCATGAAACGGCTGGGCGACGCCGAGTTGCGCATCGGGCCGGAGACTGGCGACTGGGCCGCCGGGGCGCGCCGGATCGAGGCCGGCACGTTGGCGCCCGGTCCGGTCCATCTGGAGATCCCGGCGCGCGACTGGGTTGGCCAGGCGGTCCTGCTCAGGGCGCGCGCGGCCAGCCGCAAGGGACGCTTCAGCGAATGGTCGAACCCGGTGAAGTTGAACGTGCTGGCGCCGCTCGAGCCGCCCGCGGACGTGAAGGTGGAAGGCGTCGCGACCGGCGTGCGGGTTGCCTGGGCCGCGCCTCCGGGCCGCCCCGGGCTTAGCTGGCGCGTGCTCCGCGGCGCGCCGGGCCAGGAGAAGCCCGAGCTGCTCGGGTCATCCTCCAAGCCCGAGTACGTCGATTCCACCGCGCAGTTCGGCAAGACCTACCAGTATTCGGTGCAATCGGCGATGAAGGCCGGCGACGCGGAAGCCGAGAGCGTGTTGTCGAAGCCCGTGGCGGTCACCTACATCGACATCTTCCCGCCGGCCGTGCCTGCGGGGCTGACGGCGGTGGCGGGCGTCGGCAGCATACAGTTGGTTTGGAACCCGGACGCCGATACCGACTTGAAGGGTTACTATCTGTTCCGTTCCGCCGGGGACCAGCCGTTGGCGCGCTTGGGCGAATTGCTGGACAGCCCCAGCTATACCGACCGCGCCATCCAAGCCGGCCAGCGCTATCGCTACGCGGTTTCCGCGATCGATCAGAGCGGCAACGAAAGCGCGCGCTCGGCCCCGCTCGAGGTGATCGCGCAGTGACCCGGCGAATCCGCTTCAGCTTGAACCGGGATGCGCTACCCACCACTCCAGACGGGGCTCCCGGCGTTCGCTACGGCATTCTCGAAGGGGATGCCGTCCTGGAAGACGGCGCGACGCACCGGCTGGCGGAGGTTCGGCTGCTCCCGCCTTGCTGGCCGGCGAAGATCGTGTGCGTGGGCCGGAACTATCGCGAGCATGCCGCCGAACTGGGCAACGCGCCGCCCACCGAGCCGCTGATCTTTCTCAAACCGGTCTCCGCGCTGGCGGCCCACGGCGACGCCATCCTGTATCCTTCGATCTCCGCGCGCGTGGATTACGAGGGCGAGCTGGGCGTGGTCGTCGGCCGGCGGGCGCGGCACGTGAAGCGCGAAGACGCCGAAGAGTACATCCATGGCTACACCTGCGTCAACGACGTCACGGCCCGCGACCTGCAACAGAAGGACGGGCAGTGGACGCGCGCCAAAGGGTTCGACACCTTCTGTCCGGTGGGGCCCTGGATGGTTCCGCGGGAAGAAGTGCGCTTCGACGAGCTGCGCGTGCGCACGTTTCTCGATGGCCAGAAGCGGCAGGACGCCTCGGTTCGCGACATGATCTTCCCCGTGAGCCGGATCATCGAGTTCGTGACCGAAGTCATGACGCTGGAGCCGGGCGACCTGATTGCCACCGGCACGCCCGCCGGCATTGGGCCGATGCAAGCGGGATCGGTGGTCCGCGTCGAGATTGAGGGTCTGGGCGCCCTGGAAAACCGGGTCGTAAAGCCGTGAAGTGGGTGCGTTCGATCGGCGGCGCGCTGGCGTTGTGGGGTCCCTGGGGAATCCTGTTGCTGGCGATCCTGGATTCGGCGGGGATTCCCCTGGTGGGGGGCGTGGACGCGCTGCTGGTGCTGATGGGCGCCAAGAACCCGCGGATGGCGTATCTGGGGGCGGCGCTGGCGGTGGCCGGATCCCTGGCCGGCAACCTGTTCCTGTTCTATCTGGCGCGTAAGGGCGGCGAGGCCTATCTCGACGGGAAACTGCGCACCGGCCGCGCCAGGAAGTTCCGCGCCTGGTTCCAGCGCTACGGCGCGCTGACGGTCTTCATCCCCACGCTGGTCCCCGTTCCCCTGCCGGTGAAGGTCTTCGTGCTCTCGGCGGGGGCGCTGGGGATGAACCCCTGGCGCTTCGCGCTGGTGATCCTGGCGGCGCGCGCCCCGCGCTACTTCGGGCTGGCCTTTCTGGGCACGCAACTGGGCGACAAGCCGCTCTACTACCTCAAGCATCACAGCCTGCAACTGCTCGGGTTCTCGGCGGCCCTGTTCCTGGCGCTCCTGCTGCTGGTGAAGCTGAAGGAGCGGCGCGGCGCAGCGGCGGCCGGATAGCCGATTTGGCGCGCGGCGGCGGGCGGGTTGGCTTTATACTGGAAGGGCTGCCACTGAACAGCTCATGAGAAGACTGTCCATACTCGGTTCCACGGGCTCGATTGGGTGCAGCACGCTGGACGTCCTGCGCGGGCGGCGCGATGAGTTCGAGGTGTTCGCTCTGGTGGCCGGTCGGAATGCCGGCCTGCTGGCCGCCCAGATCGCGGAATTCAAACCGCGCCTCGCGGTGGTTGCAACCGAATCGGCGCGGGAGAGTCTAATCGGCAGGCTGGGTGAAACGGGAATGCCTGCCTCCGCGTGGCCGGAACTGCGCTGCGACGCCCAGGCGCGGATCGAAGCGGCCTCGGCCCCGGAAGTGGATTTCGTGATGTCGGCCATTGTGGGGGTGGCCGGCCTGGAAGCGACCTACGCGGCGGCCAAGCTGGGGAAGAGGATCGGGCTGGCCAACAAGGAAGTGCTGGTGGCGAGCGGAAAGCTGGTGACGGAGGCGGCGCGGGAGGCGGGCGCCGAACTGATCCCGGTGGACAGCGAGCACAACGGCGTACACCAATGCCTGCGGGCCGGCGAGCGGGGCGACGTGACTCGCATCATCCTGACCGCCTCGGGCGGGCCGTTCCGCAAGACGCCCAAAGCCGAACTGGAGGCGGTCACGCCGGAGCAGGCGCTGAACCATCCCACCTGGAAAATGGGGAAACGGATCACCATCGACTCGGCGACCATGATGAACAAGGGATTCGAGGTCATCGAGGCATGCTGGCTGTTCGGAGTCGGCCCCTCGGAGGTCGAAGTGGTGATTCATCCGCAGTCCTCCGTACACGCGATGGTGGAGTTCAGGGACGGCAGCGTGATGGCGCAGATCTCGGCGACGGACATGCGCATGCCCATACAGTACGCGCTGACCTACCCGGCCCGGGCCTCTGCTCCAGTACCCCGGCTGGATTGGCAAACCGTGCGGCACTGGGAGTTCGGGCCGCCCGACCTGGATAAGTTCCGGCTGCTGGCGCTGGCCTATCAAGCGCAGGAAACGGGCGGTTCGGCTACTTGCACGCTGAATGCGGCCGATGAGGTTGCCGTAGAGGCGTTTCTGGAAGGGCGGATCTCGTTCCCGGGCATCTCCGAAGTGGTCGAGCGGACGCTGGAGAAGGCGCCGGTGCGCCAGCCGGATTCGGTGGCGGAAGTGCTGGAGATCGACGAGGAGTCCCGTGCGGTGGCGCGCGGTCTGGTGGGCGGTTTGGGCGCCTCCGTGAGGCCCCGCTGGGTGGCGAGAGTCTGATTATGCACTTGCTTGAGAACACTTTGGGGCTGCTGGTACTGATCGGGGTCATGATCCTGGTGCATGAATTCGGCCACTACTGGATGGCTCGCCGGTTCAACGTGCGCATCGACGTCTTTAGCTTTGGATTCGGCCCGCGGCTGGGAGGGTTTAAGAGAGGGGAGACCGATTTCCGCATCTCGGCCATTCCGTTCGGCGGCTACGTGAAGATGACGGGCGAGCAACCCGGCGAAGAGAATGCCGACGATCCCCGGGCGTTCCTGTCCAAACCGCGCTGGCAGCGCCTGGCGATCGCCTTCGCCGGCCCGGCGATGAACATCCTTCTGGCGGTGGGGCTGCTCACCGGGCTGTTCATGGTGAAGTTCCCGAAGGCGCCGAGCTCGGAGGTCCAGGGGATGGTCGGCTACGTCACTCCGGATTCGCCCGCGGCTAAGGCGGGCATCCGGGAAGGCGACCGGATTGTAGCCATCGAAGACCTGCAGAATCCGACCTGGGAAGACATCGCCACAAAAGAGCTGTCGGGCGCCGACCGGCCGCTGGGGGTGCGAATCCGGCGCGGCGGTCAGGAGTTTCCAGCCACGGTGACGCCGGTGCTGGACGCGCACACCGGCATCGGCTCGGCGGGCTGGCAAGAGGAGGCCGAACTGCAACTGGCGGCCATCTCGCCCGGAATGCCGGCGGATAAGGCGGGCTTGCAGAAAGGCGACATTCTGCGGAGCGCCGACGGCCAGCCATTGCGCTCGATACACCGCCTGCACGAGGCGATCGCCGCGAGCGGAGGCAAGCCGGTGAGCATCGAGTACGAGCGCGGGGGGAAGGAACTGAAGGTCGCGATCCAGCCGGTGTTCGCGCAGGACCCGCCGAAATCCCCCGCCCGGTGGATGATCGGCGTGCTGGCGCAGCCGCGGATGATCATGACGCAGCTCCCGTTCCCGGAGGCTCTGCGCGAGAGCGTGCAGCAGAACCTGAAGAACGCCACGCTGATCTACCAATTCCTGAGGGGAATCGTGGAGCAGCGGATGTCGGCGAAGTCGATCGAAGGCCCCATCGGGATCGCGAGGCTTTCCGGCGATGCGGCCCGCGAGGGCGCGGTGGCGTACCTGGCGCTGATGGCCGTGGTCAGCCTGAACCTGGCGATCTTCAACCTGCTTCCGATCCCGATTCTGGACGGTGGTGTGATCCTGCTGCTGGTGGTCGAGATGCTGATGCGGCGCGACCTCAGCCTGCGGGTGAAGGAAGCGGTTTTCAAACTGGGGTTCGTGTTCCTGATGGCCGTGATGGCCTTCGTTCTCTACAACGACATCTCGAAGATGATCCTGCCGGGCTAGCCGGGTTAGGGGTGGGCGACCGGGCGGGGGCCCCGGTAGCCGGTGGGCCTCGGTTAGCGGACCGGCGACCAGGCGGTGGCCCGGTACAGCGAAATCTGGATGATGTTCGAGATCTGTCCGTACTTCTCGACCGACTCCTGGCGGACCTTGGCCCATTCCGGGTCGGCTCCAAAGGCGGCCCAGGCTTGCTCGCGCGCGGCCAGGCTGTCGAAGGGGATCAGGTAGGTGAGGTTGGGCATGTTGGCGCCGACGACGGTGGAGGAATAGAACAGCGGGTGCACGCCGGAGCGGTGGAAGATCTTGATTTCCGGCCCCGCGAAGCGCTCGTGCAGCGCCTGGAGCTGGCGCCAGCTCGGCGAGTGGTAAACGCGCAACTCGAAGATGCGGCCGGCGGCGTGCTGAGGGGCGGGGACGGCGATCTCGGGGGAATAGTCGGCGGCTTCCAGAAGCGTCGAGTCCAGGCGCTCGTAGGGCGGCTCGGGGCCGCTTTCGAGCTCGGCCAGCTTCTTGCGCAATCCGGGATGCTGCGCCAGGGAGCGCGAGACGCTCCGGGCCTCGTCGAGCGACTCGAAGCCGTAGATGGCGAGCAACTGCGGGATGTGCGGAGCGACCAGCGCTTCCAGATAGATCTGGGGGCCGAAATGGAATTCGGCGAGCGCGGGCAGAAAGGATTTGCTCAGGAACTCCTGGAAGGCGGCGAGCTGCGGGCCGGCCTTCAGATAATGGGCCTGGAGCAGGTAGCAGGCGGTCTTCTTCGACTCGGCCGGAGCGGCGGCGAGCATTCCAAAACCGCCCAGGGTTCCCACGAAGGATCTGCGGTTCATTCGAAACCTCCCAAGTGCGGATAGGGTTCCAGTCTACACCGGCGGGGGCGGCGGATGCGCGATACTGATTTGGAATAGGGCCATGCATCCGAAAGAGTTCTGGCGACGGGTAAGCGACGGCTTGGAGGTCGGCGAGCTGTGGCGCCGGTTCCGCGCCGACGCCCTCGCCAGCTACAGACTGTACTCCCGCGAGGTGGACTGGAGTCCCATGCCTGGGGAGCGGCGCGGCCAGCGCTTCCTCCGGATTGCGCGCTCGCGGTTCTGGGCGATGCTCATGAAGCTCTCGCCGCCCCGCCGCATCCTGTTGCTGATCTCCCTGGTGGCCCTCGCGGGGGCCATTGCGGGCGCGGAAGTCTACATGCTGCTGTCGACCGGCTGTCTGCTGGTCCTGCTGGCGCTGGAGCTGGCCGACCGGGTGGTCATGAAGCGCGACCTGGAGATCGCGCGCGACATACAGCGCTGGCTGGTGCCGGCCACGCCGCCGCAGATTCCGGGCTACGAGATGGCGTTCGCGACGGTGCCCGCCAACACGGTCTCCGGCGACTACTACGACGCGTTCCCGCGCCAGGTGGAGGGGGAGACGAGCCCGCGCCTCCACGTGGTGGTGGCCGACGTGGCCGGCAAGAGCGTTCCGGCCGCCCTGTTGATGGCCACCTTCGAGGCCAGCCTGCACACGCTGGCCTATACGCTGCCCGGGCTGAGCGAACTGGTGGCCGGGCTGAATCGCTACGCTAGCGCGCACAGCCTGGAAGGACGCCGGTTCACGACCGCGTTTCTGGCGGACATCGCTCCGGAGAGCGGAGAGCTTCGCTACATCAATGCCGGGCACAACGTTCCCATCCTGCGGCGGGCGTCGGGAGGGCTGGAGCGGCTGGAGGCGGGCGGACTGCCGTTGGGAATCCGCGCGGATGCCGCGTACGAATGCGGCGCGACCACGCTGGAGCCGGGCGATCTGCTGGTGGTGTTCACCGACGGAGTGGTCGACGCCGAGAACGCGCAGGGCCAGGAGTACGATGAGTCGCGGTTGCTGGCGCTGTGCCAGCGCAGCGGCGCGCGGCCGGCCGCGGAAACTCTGGCGGAGCTGATGGCGGAGGTGAGAGAGTTCGTGGGCGACGCGCCGCGGCACGACGACCTCACGTGCCTGATCCTGCGGCGCACAGGCTAGCCCGGGGGTGTGCCGGGCCGGGGAAATTGGGTTCGTTTGGTCCCGGCGGTTCTGCCGCACGGCAGGCCGGCTCGGCCAGACGGGCGGGTACCGGAAGGGGCACGGTGGGTTCGTTGGTGGGTTCGTTCTTGAGTTAGTTTCTGTTGTATTTTGTTTAACATATGGAGCTTCATGGGTTCGTTCGGGGAATCTCGATCTGCAAGTCACGGTGGCCCTCTCGAAGGGGGCGGAGACCGGGGTCGCCGCCCTGCCCTAGGGTAACGCCGTGTCGGATGGATTGAGGCCGGCGGAGGCGGTAAGGCTCTGCGGGGGCGGGGGAAAGAAATCGGGGCGGGGCGTCACCGGTCGGCTTGGCAGAGGCGACTCTGGCATCGCCGGCGGCCAGGGACGGGACGACGAAGATGAACGACAGGGTTGACTTGAAGCCCATTAGGCGGGTCGAGTCCAGCGTGGAAGAAACGGTGGACGAGAAGTGGGGAAGCGTGATTTCGAAGATCGTCCTACGGCCGGAATATGCGGGCGGGCTGGATGGCCTGGACGGATTCTCCCATGCCATTGTGGTGACCTATCTGCACAAGGCTAAGTATGATCGGGAGAGGCATCTCAAGCGGCGGCCGCGGGGGCTCGAATCCATGCCGCTGGTGGGGATCTTCTCGCAACGCGCCAAGGACCGGCCTAACCCGATTGGCATCACCGCGGTGAAGATCGTGGGAGTGGGCGGCGATTATCTGGAGGTGCAGGGGTTGGATGCGGTGAATGGAACGCCGGTCGTGGACGTCAAGCCTTACTATCCGCAATACGACAGGGTCGAGAATGCCCGGACGCCGGCCTGGGTGGACGAACTGATGAAGGGCTATTTCTAACGGGGGACGCGATGATCGTGATGTTATGCCGGAACCGCGTGGTGGATTTCTCGCGGTGGAAAAGGGTCTTCGATTCGCATGCGGCGGCGCACAGGGATGCAGGGCTGCATCTGCGGAACGTCTGGCGCGGGGTGGAAGACCCGAGCCAGGTATTCTTTTTGTTCGAGGTGACCGATAGCGAGAAAGCGCGGGCGTTCATCGGCGACCCGGCGGCGGCGGAGGCCGGAAAGACGTCGGGCGTTCTGGATGGCGAATACCATTTCCTGGAGAGCGGCGCGCGGTACTGATATCGAGGGCTGGAACTTGCGGGGGCGGGACAGCGTAGGAAAGAGTATATGGCACTGAACCGCAGGGAATTCCTGCTGACGGGCGCGGCCGGGCTGGCGCTGGGGCGGCTGGCGGCTGCGATGGACGCGGCGAAGCCCGTGGTCAGCGTGGTCCGCATCAAGAACGACAGGGTCGGCTCGGCGGTCGAGGAGGCCATCGATCTGCTGGGAGGGATGGAGCAGATCGCCAAGGGCAAAGAGACGATCATGCTGAAGCCGAACCTGGTTTCGACGCAGCGCGAGGCGACGACGAAACCGGAGGTGATCCGGGCGCTGGCGCAGCTCATGCAGCGGGCGGGGAAGGAAGTGTCGATCGGGGAAGGCTCGGCGGCGGCGGCGAAGTTCAACGTGATCGGCGGGGAGGTCTTTCGGACGCGGAAGCGCGAGATTCTGGAACCGATGCAGCAGTACGTGTTCGAGCAGCTTGGGTATGCGGAGCTAGGGAAAACGCTGCGCGTCCCGCTGGTCAATCTGCATTGCGGGGAGATGGCGGAGGTCGCAGTGCCGGGCGGGTTCGTCTACGACAAGCTGACCATCCACAGATCTCTGGCCGAGACGGACCTGCTGTGTTCCGTGCCCATGATGAAGACGCACGCGCTGGCGACGGTGACTCTGGGCATGAAGAACCTGGTGGGCGCGTTTCCGGGCACGGTGTACCAGTCCATTCGCGGGCAGGTGCACGATCTGGCGGCCAAGGTCGAGCCCACGGCGGCGTCGGCGGTGGTGGTGGACATGGTGCGCGCCAACAAGCTGGGACTGGTGGTGGTGGATGGCTGGATGGCGATGGAAGGCAACGGCCCGTCCGAAGGGAAGCTGGTGAAAATGGACGCGATCGTGGCGGGGACGAACCCGGTGGCGACCGATATGGTGGCGGCCAGCCTGATGGGATTCGAGCCGCGCGAAGTGCCGACGTTTGCCTGGGCCAACAAGGCTGGACTACGGCCCGCGGCGCTGGATGAGATCGAGGTGCGGGGCGAGCCGATGGAGAAAGCGCGGAGAGCGTTCGCCAAGCCTCAGTTAGTGGCCTGGGAGACGATCCGACCGTACTGGGGGGCGAAAGAGATTTGACACCGGCCCCGGGGCAGCCGGGCGCGCAGAGCTAAGCGCGATGGAAGCGCGTGCGTGCCCGAGCTGATCCGCTTCCTCCAGGATCGCAGTCTGGACCAGACCACCCGGAAGTGGGCCTTGCAGGCGCTCCGCGAAATCACGCAAGAGGCCTGGCTCTCCTGGTGCTCCTCGCAGCCCAAATCCTGGTGAATCTCGCCAATCTACGTGGGGCAGGCAATCTTGATCGGGTGGAGTGCCGGGGATTGCGCCCCGGCACCCTCCCACACCACCGGACGTGCGGTTTTCCGCATCCGGCGGTTGAACCCAGCCGCGTTAGGTCGCGGCAAGACC
>JBKQQG010000029.1:0-233050 GCA_052144455.1 Bryobacteraceae bacterium | reverse complement strand
GGCCGCGGCGGGTGGTGGAAAACCAAAACCAGGTTTTCCACACCACGCCGCTCCGATTCTGGAGTGAGAAGAAGGGGACACTTCTATCGAGGTGGAGAGGGGGACATTTCTATCGAGGCTTGACACGAATCCGTGAACGGCTGCATGAAATGGTGTTATACTCGACTTGCGGGATTAAACTTTCGCTATATTAATCTGTCCCCCGCCGTGCGTCACGGAGTCCCTTGGCTCTTCGCTAGCCGGGCCGGGGAGGGGGAATCTGAGTCCCGCCTGTGTGGCGCCACGCGGCGCGTAGGAGTTTCGGAGTCGGCAACTACGCGGCGTTCGCGCGAGTTACATTGTCATGCGGTTGGAGTTATTTCCCGCCACAACGTCGTTTAACGACGGGCGGAGTAACCCGTCTTCGGGGCGTCCGGACGGGTATTCATTCCATCCTTCGCCCGCCACGGGCGGCCAGGGGATGGGAACCATTCATGCCGCTCTCCGGACCGTGCTACCGGCAACCGGGGGGCCGATCTTACGGGTGAGGCAAGGTCATGACGAACATCCTGATCATGCGTAGTTTTTTCGTACTTCTGCTGGGTTTGACCGGCTACTTTCTGACCCCCTTCAAAGACGCGGCAGCCGGCTTTTCCCTCCCGCAGCGAATTGCGGGCGGATTGGCTGGGCTGGCCGTCGGCATCGGTGTCGTCTTCTTCGAAATGCGCGTTAAAGAGGTCAGCCTGAAGCGGCTGATCGGCGCCGCCGTCGGTTCCATCCTGGGCATCGTGGGAGCGGTTCTCATGGCGATCGTTTTCCAGTGGGCGCTCAGCCCGGGGAATCCGGTGCTCCCTTTTCTTGAGGTCCTGATCCTGCTCTGGATGACCTACATCGGCCTGGTGATCGGGGCCAACAAGGGCGACATGCTGAACCTGGCCGCGCTGGGCGGCGTCTTTGGCGCCGAACAGACCGGCAAGCAGACCTTCAAGATCCTGGATACCAGCGTCATCATCGACGGCCGCATCGCCGACATCGCCGAAACCGGCTTTCTGGACGGCATCATCGTGATTCCCCAGTTCGTGCTCCGGGAATTGCAACTGGTCGCCGACTCCGCCGACTCCATGAAGCGCAACCGGGGCCGCCGCGGCCTGGACATCCTGCAGCGCGTCCAGAAGATGGCGAACCTGCACGTCCAGATCATCGAGGACGATTTCCCGCAGGTCCGCGACGTGGACATGAAGCTCATCGAGCTGGCCAAGGTCTACGCCTGCAAGATCGTCACCAACGATTTCAACCTGAACAAGATGGCTCAGCTTCACGGCATCCAGGTGCTCAACATCAACGAGCTGGCCAACGCTCTCAAGCCCATCGTGCTGCCCGGCGAAACCATGCGCGTCTTCATCCTCAAAGAGGGCAAGGAGTACAACCAGGGCGTGGCCTATCTCGACGATGGCACCATGGTGGTCGTCGACAATGCCAAGCGGCTGATCTCGAAGACCGTCGACATCACCGTCACCAGCGTTCTCCAGACCACCGCGGGCAAGATGATTTTCGGCCGCTTCGACGAGCGCGTGCATACCATCTACGACAAGAACCAGCACACCGACAAGCACGCCGAACGCCCCCGCGAGCAGGCGGCGCCCGCCTCCTCGGCGCAGCCAGGCATTTGAATCCGCCCCAGGCCTCGGCCTGGGCGATTTAGAGATACAATCGGATCTCGACCATGAAAGTAGCGGTCATCCTCCCCGCCGCGGGTCTCGGGACCCGCATGGGCCTCAATTCGGCCGAAAAGGCCGGCACCAGCCGCAAGCAGTTCATGTTGCTGGACGGTTCTCCCATTCTGCTTCACACCATCCGCAAGTTCGTCGCCTGTCCCCCCATCGCGGAGATCGTGGTGGCGCTGCGCCACGAGGATATGGAGTGGTTCGACGGCCTGCTCCGGCAGGAAGCCCTCCCCACCCCGGTCCGGCTGGTCGAGGGCGGCGATTCGCGCCAGCAGTCGGTCCAGAACGCGCTGGCTGTTCTGGACGCCGATACCGACCTGGTGGTGGTCCACGATGCGGTGCGGCCGTTCATCGACCGCTCGACCATCGCGCTGGTCATCCAGGAAGCGGCCCAGTCCGGCGCCGCCATCGTCGGCATCGTGCCCGTGGATACGGTGAAGCAGGTTCGCAAAAACAAGGTGCACACCACCCTTCCGCGCGAGCGCCTCACCCTCGCTCAGACGCCCCAGGTTTTTCGCTACGCCCTGCTCCGCCAGGCTTTCGAGAAGGCTCGGGAGGACGGCTTCATCGCCACCGACGAATCCAGCCTGGTCGAGCGCCTGGAGGAGGTCGAAGTCTCGGTGGTCCTGGGCAGCGACCGCAACATCAAGATCACCAAGCCCAGCGACATGGACCTGGCCCGCCTCTTCCTGTCCGAGCAGGCCGCGCCAGCGAAGGCAGTCTGAGTTGGGCGAATACCGCACCGGCATCGGTTGGGACGTTCACCCGCTCGCTCCCGGCCGGCCGCTGGTTCTGGGCGGCGTGGCCATCCCATCCGAGCTCGGCCTGGATGGCCACTCCGACGCCGACGTGCTCTCGCACGCCATTACCGATGCCCTGCTCGGCGCGGCCGCCTTGGGCGACATCGGCCTGCACTTCCCCGACACCGACCCGCGCTGGGCCGACGCCGAGAGCTCGGTTTTCCTCCGCCACGCCATCGAGCTCGCGAGCGAAAAGGGCTATCGCCTGGTAAACGTCGATTGCACCGTCCTGCTCGAGCGCCCCAAACTCAAGGACTACCGCGCCGCCATCCGCGAGAAGCTGGCCGCGACCCTTTCGCTGGATCTGGACCGCGTTTCCGTCAAGTTCAAGACCGCCGAAAAGCTCGGGCCGGTGGGCGAATCGCGCGCCGCCGAAGCCCAGGCCGTGGTGACCCTCGCGCGCGACTAAGGAGAAAAGCATGAAGTGGAATTGCGTAGGAGTCTGCGTTCTGGCCGCCCTCGGCGCGACCGCCGGCTTCGCTGGAAGAACCCAAGATATCGAAGGAAGCCAGGACCATCCCCTGGTCTCGCGCTATCCTGGCGCCTTCATCAGCGAGTATCAGACCGTCGAGTTCGACGAGTTCACGCTGCCGCTGGGCAAATTCAAGCCGGACGGGACATTCGAAAAAAGCCAGCACCTGGAAGGCAAGATCACGCACATCGTCTACGACGCTCCACCGCACCGCTCGATTCTGGAGGTCTACCGTAACTACGAGAGCGCCTTGCAGAAGGGCGGCTTCCGGATTCTGTATGCCTGCGTGAACTCCGATGGGTGCGGGCACGGAGGACCCAAGCTGTATGGCGCCCGAGGCGAGGAAGACTGGAATTGGGGCGCCGGCCAGCGCGTCCTCTCGGCCAAGTTGGCCAGGGCCGAGGGCGACGTCTACGTGAGCCTGCACATCGGACAGTGGAGCAACCTGGATCAGGGCTCCGCGGTTTATCTTTACATCGTGGAAGTCAAGCCCATGGAGGGCGGGCTGGTCACGGTGGACGCGGCCGCGCTCGCCGGCGATATCGCGCAGACGGGCCACTCGGCGGTCTATGGGATCTACTTCGACACCGGCAAGGCGGAGGTCAAGCCGGAATCCGACGCCGCGCTCGGCGAGATCGCCAAGCTGCTCCAGCAGGACGCCGCGCTCAAACTTCTGGTGGTGGGACATACGGACAACGTCGGCGCCCTGGCGGCCAACATGGATCTCTCCAAGCGCCGCGCCGCCGCCGTCGTGCAAGTGCTGACGGCCAAGTATGCCATCGCCGCCGCGCGCCTCAGCGCCCAAGGCGCCGGCCCGCTGGCCCCCATCGCTTCAAACTCGTCCGAGGAAGGCCGCGCCAAGAACCGCCGCGTCGAGCTGGTGCAGCAGTAGAGGCGGCCGTGAAGGCGAGCGAGAGAGGTTGCCGACTCGTTGTTTGGATGGTCCCGCTGGCTGGCGCCAGCCTGGTCGTAATCCTGGTCGGCTATGCCGCACTTGTCGACATGGCCGTCCAGAACTGGGATCCCTCCACAGCAGAGGGCTGCTGGTGCGTTCTGACTCTGGCCGCCACGTACCTATGGAATCTGATCCTCATCGGGGTTCCGGCCATGCACCTCTGCACCGTTGGGAGATGGAGACTCCTGCGCCACATCGGTCTGGTCACGCTAGTGGGGCTTGCTGTGGTGCTGGCAAACGTGATAGCCCTGGACCGCATACCTCCAAGCTCCTTTCGGTTGGGGGAGGCGCTCTTTCTCATCTTCGGTACCTCGGGAGCGGCTGTCGGATGGCTGGTGTGGTTTTTGGTCCGCAGGAAATGGGGCGGTACGAACAGAGCCGCGCTGGTGATGGCGTTCGTGACGGCCATTCTGGCGAACCCCGCTTTAGCGCTCCTCCCGCTGCCCCTCATTAGGGCGCTAGTTCCGGCTTTGTAGCGCTTGGGTAGAGAGGAGCCGCTAATGGTGCAACACGAGAGACGATTGAGGAAGCGGGCATGAAGGGTTTGCGACTCGGTCTCCTGGTGATCCTGCTGGCGGGCGCCAGCCGATCCGCATTCGCGGATGTCATTGACGAAGTCGGATACCTTACGCGCGTCAACGCTCGGGGCCACTCGGTCGAGGAGGTTTGCGGGCTGGTTTTGGCTCTGGCCGCCATCAACTACGTTTGGAATCTGCTGGTCATCGGGCTTCCGTGCCTGCGCCTTTGCGCGGTTGGCCGCAAGAGACTCTTGCTCGATGTCGGGCTGATTACCGTTCTGGGGCAGGCGGCGGATCGCCTCGGGGCGGTGATCTCCTATGCCCTTGCGCGCCTCCTGGCATCCCTCCTGAGCTTCAGCCTTGATGGCTTCGTCCTTTTGGTAGTTCTCGCCAACTTTGTCTGCTCCGGCGCGGCCATTGGATGTTTGGTCTGGTTCTTTGTCCGCAAGAAATGGGGCGGTTCCAGCCGGGCCGCGCTGGTCATGGCAATCGTAGCGGCCATCGCTACGAACCCCATGCTCGGGCTGTACCTGAGCCTCGGCAAGGAACTGCCGCCGCCGGAGTTGATGCGGCTGTTGCAGGCGCCGCCACCGTAGCGGACGCGGATGCCCCAATAGGCCACCTGCTGTGCCTCGGCGCCTCCGCCCACGAGCCGGTGTACACTGACTGCATGGGCGCGATGGGTTCTGCCGACAACGACCCCTTCAAGGTCTACCTTCGCGAGGTCCAGGGGCCTCCTCTGACCAAGGGAGAGGAGATCGATCTTCTCCGGCATGTGCGGGAACGCGATTCTCTGGCGGACTCCGCAGGCGTACGCCTCATCCAAGCGAACCTCGCCTTGGTTGTGTCCATCGCGGAGCGGCCTCGAGATGAGGGCGTGCCGTTGCTGAGGCTGATTCAAGAAGGGAATCTGGGCCTGGGGTCTGCGGTCAACACCTTCGCGGAAAGCGGCAGCGACGATTTCCCGGCTCACGCCGCCGCGTGCATCGAGCACGCCATCGTGAAGGCGATCGCCACTCTTCGCTGAGCCGCCGCCCTCACTTCCTCTCGAACTCGTCCCCCTTCTTGAACCGCCCCAATTCCTCCGCGTTCGCCGCGTCGATCCCGATCAGCGTGGCGAAGCGCGCGATCTGCTCCAGCCCCGAGAAATCCCATTCCTCGTGAAACTCGTCCGAGGGCTGATGGTAGTGCTTCGCGTTGAACTCCTCGAAGAGCTTTTCTCCGAAGTCCGCCGGCTTGCCCAGAAACTCCGTACCCTGGCTGATCGAGAACGCGGGAATCCCAGCGCGCGCGAATGAGAAGTGGTCCGAGCGGTAGTAATGCCCCTGCTCGGGATGCGCCTCGGGCTTGATCTCGAAGCCCATCCGCCGCGCCGCCTCCTCCACCAGCGGCCAGAGCGTGGTTCGCTCCGCGCCCGACACCTCCACGTCCCGCGTCCGCCCCTCCGGCTGAAACGCGTCGAAGTTCAGCGCCAGCGTCGTCTTGTCCGCCGCTACCACCGGATGCGCCGCGTAGTACTCCGACCCGCGCAGCCCGGATTCCTCCGCGGTCACCGATAGGAATATCGCCGTGCGCCGCGGCTTCTGTTCCAATCCCGCCCAGGCCCGCGCAATCTCCAGCAGGATGGCGCAGCCCGTCGCGTTATCCACCGCGCCGTTATAGATCGCGTCGCCATTCACCGGAGTGCCGATCCCCAAGTGGTCCCAGTGCGCGCTGAACATCACCGCCTCCGAGCGCCGCGCCGGATCGCTCCCCGGAATCTGTGCCACCACGTTGCGCGTCTCCTGCTCGCGCACCTTGGAGACCATCTTCCCGTGAAACCGTATGCCCAGCGGAATGGGGTGAAACCCCCGCGATTCGGAGGCCTTCAACAGTTCGGGCACCGTGTGGCCCGCCAGCGCCAGGATGCGGTTCCCCGCTTCGCTCGTCACCCATGCGGCCAGCGCCAGCGCCGGCTCGCCCGGGGCCACTCGAACGTACGACTCTTCCCTGCCCCAGGAGCTCCGCACCACGTCCCAGCCGTAGCCCGCCGTCGGCGTGGTGTGGATGATGATCGCTCCCAGCGCCCCCTTCCTCAGCGCCTCTTCGTACTTGTACGACCAGCGCCCGTAGTAGGTCAGCGCCTTTCCCGCGAAGAACTTCGGGTCGTTCGATTCCGGCTCGTTCGTGAACAGCACCAGAATCTTGCCCCGAACGTCGGCGTCCTTGAAGTCGTCCCAGCCAAACTCCGGGGCCACGATCCCGTGCCCCACGAACACCGCCTCCGCGTCGATGGCCGCCTCGGGTTGCTGCCGCTCGTTGGTTCCCACGAAGTCTTCCAGCCACCTGAGGGCCACCGACTGGCCCTGCGCCGTGGCCGCGAGCTGCGTATCCGGCTGGGGCTCCACTCCCACCAGCGGCGCCTTCTGGTAGAACGTGCCGTTGTCGCCGGCCGGCTTGGCCCCCATGGCCTCGAACTGCGCGGCGATGTATTCGGTGGCCAGTTGTCCCCCGCGCGTTCCCACCCCGCGCCCTTCCAACAGGTCGCTCGCGAGGAAGCGCGTATCCGCCCGTATGCGCTGGCCCGAAACGTCGCTCATCTGCGCCGCCGCCAGCGCGGCCAATCCAATTGCCAGCAGTATCCGTTTCATGCTTCCAGTATCGCCGCTCTTTTGCTAAGCTGTCAGTGCCATGAAGAACAATCTGCGCAGCATTTCCCTCGCCCTGGGCGGCGCCCTCGCCATCGCGGCCGCCAGTGGCTTCTACCAGCTTGTGGACCAGGGTTTCACGGACACTCCCATGCTCCCCGGCCAGCCCTGGCACGTTCACGACCCCGCGCGCCCCCATCCGCACATCGTCGCGCCCGGCGTCCTGCCCGGCCAACCCCCCTCCGACGCCATCGTCCTGTTCGACGGCAAGGATCTCTCCCATTGGCGTCACATCCACAACGGTCGCTCCGTCCCGCCCGCCTGGAAGCTCGAAAACGGCTACATGGAAGTCGTCGACAGCGCCGGAGACCTGGTCAGCAAGGAGGCCTTCGGCGACGCCCAGTATCACGTCGAATGGGCCTCTCCGTCGGTGCTCGAGAATTCCAGCCAGGGGCGCGGCAACAGCGGCGTGATCATCATGAGCCGCTATGAAATCCAGGTCCTGGATTGCTACGACAACCCCACCTATGCCGATGGCCAGGCCGGCGCCATTTACGGCCAGTGGCCCCCCCTAGTCAATCCAGCGCGCAAGCCCGGCGAGTGGCAGACCTACGACATCGCCTTCGAGACCCCGCGCTTCGAGGGCGGCAGGCTGGCCAAGCCCGGCTACGTCACGGTCTTCTACAACGGCGTCCTGGTGCAGAACCACCAGGAGATTATCGGGGCCATGGTCTACCGCAAGGTGGCCACCTATACCCCCCACAGCCCCGAAGAGCCGCTGTCCCTCCAGGCGCACCACAACCCGGTCCGCTTCCGCAACGTCTGGGTCCGCCGCCTGGCCGGTTACGATCGACCCTAAAGTTCGGTCACAGCTCAGCCGATTTCTTTTCTGGCGGTGGATCATGAACTTCCGCCGCCGACCCCAGGGATGCGCCGGTTATCGCGCTTACTCTGGAGACAGCAAGGAGATCGTATGGGCCCCGAGTTTTTCAACTCGATGCACAGCATGGATCGGAGTTCCCTCGCGCTGCTGGTTTTCGCGGGGTGCTTCGTGTTGGCCTGCGTCCTCGGCATGATCCGCACCGTCCGATAGGGAAGCCTCGAACCCGCCCCAAAAGCGCTAACTGATGAACTGGAGTACACGATCATGACGCGCGGAGGAAATACTGGCGCCCAGGGTCGCGAAGCCCACTACCGACTTCAATGACAAGGCCTCGCCGCACCAGGTCCGCCAGGCGCGTCCTTGTCGCACGGACCGACAGGGAAATAACTTTGGCGATTTGAGCGGTCGAGCGGCCGCATCCGTCCTCAAGAAGCTGGAGAATCGCCCGATCCCGCTCGTCGAGCTGAACGGGGCCGGCCGGAACCGAGGAGAGGACCACCCGGAAGTGCGTTCCGATCTCCTCAAAAACCGGAGCGGGCAGGCCCGCCTCGCGGCACGCGGAGGTCATGCGCTGAATGCCGCTGCCCCACTGCTCGATGAGGCCGAGTTCGTGAAATACCCTCCCGATCACCCGGTTCCTGAGTTTGGAGACACCCTTCCGGATATCCTCGATCGTCAATCCGAGCGGCAGGAGGCCGGGATTGTCGATTTCGACGCGATCGTCGAAAACAGCCACTCGGATCGGCGCGCCGCGCTGGGCATAGTCGGCATGGACGATGGCGTTCATAATCGCCTCGCGGAGAGCCACCAGGGGCACGGTCCAGCGATCCACGTGGCGTACTGGTCCTATCACCGTCTCCCGCGACATGTGCTTCTGAACGAAACGCATCGCCTCCTCAGCGGCTCCGGGCGGGTGAGTGCGGATCTCGGCGCTGTCTAGGAGTCTCGAGCGGTCCTTGCCGGCAAAGCGGCCCGCCTGGACCCAGGCGTCCGGGAAGCGGTCGAACCGGTCCTTGCCGAAGAGAAGATATCCGCCCACGGTCGGCACCTCACGGTCCTGGTATTTCGTCGTAACGCGGAGATTGCGGAAAGAGGAAGGCGTGAGCTTGCGTACGGGCGCGAATAACTCGGAAGCAGCTCGGAAGTCGAGCGCTTCCGAGTTCAGTTCCGGGATGGGCTGCTCGTCAAAAGATCCGTGGTTGGCATAGCGGCGCATCTCCTGGATCTGCGTCACGTCTGCGCGCCGGTTGGTCGAGCCCACACGGATGAAAACGCCATCGTCGGGGCCGAGCCGTTCCAAGTAGTGGGGGCGGGCCGCACTCGGGTAGACCTGCGCCACAAGGACATGCATCCTGCGCCAGGGCAGGATTTCGATGTCCGGAACAAGCCGCGGGCGGATTGTGTCCACCACGAGGTTGGCCAGCCTCTCCTCAACGGCCAGAACATCTGGTACGCCAACAACCCGGCGGGTCCCGTTCTCGATGCCAATCGCTACAGCGCCGCCAGCCGTGTTCGCAAACGCGATGAGAGTCTTCAGGACGCCTTCGTGGGAGGACAGGTCCCGCTTGTATTCGAGCGTCTTACCCTCCGGCCGCTTAAGCAGATCGAGCAGGTCCACGACTCTGCATTATACTCTGAAGCCCCGGAAGCCGAAGCGCTTCCGAGCATCCGCAAGAGCGCACCGTCCCCTCAGTATCCCAGCACCCGCCCGGCCTCGCGGACGATGTCCTCGACCTGCGGCAGAATCTCGCTCTCCAATTGCGGATTGTAGCCCACCCAGGTGTCCAGCGCGGCGACGCGGGCGACGGGAGCGTCCAGGCAGTCGAACAACTCGCCGGCGATGCGCGCGGCCAGCTCGGCGCCGTAGCCCCAGGCCAGGCAGTCCTCGTGCGCGATGAGCACGCGGCTGGTCTTGCGGACGCTGGCCTGGATGGCCTCCCAGTCGTACGGCGCCAGGCTGCGCAGGTCGATAACCTCGACGGTTACGCCCGGGCTCTTCCACTCGATCTGCGAGGCGGCCTGCAGCGCTTTGTGCACCAGCGCGCCATAGGCTATAACCGTCAGGTTGGCTCCGGCTTTCACCAGGCGGGCCTGGCCGAACGGGATGGTGAATTCGGGCCCCGGATGCGGCGAGCGGTTGTACGGCTCGCGGTACAGGCGCTTGTGCTCCAGAAACAGCACCGGGTCGTCCGAGCGCAGCGCGGTGCGCAGCAGGCCGCACGCGTCCAGCGCGTTCGAGGGCATGACCACCCGCAGCCCGGGAATGTGCGTGAACTCCACCTCTCCGCACTGGCTGTGATAGATGGCCCCGCCGGTCAGGTACCCCCCGATCGGCACGCGCACCACCGCCGGGCAGCTATAGCCGCCGTTCGACCGCCAGCGCAGCGTGGCCAGTTCGTTGCGGATCTGCATCATGGCCGGCCAGATGTAGTCGAAGAACTGGATCTCCGCCACCGGCTTCAGGCCGCGGGTGGCCATTCCAATGGCCCGCCCCACGATGGCGGCCTCGGCCAGCGGCGCGTTGAAACAGCGATCCGAGCCGAACTCGCGTTGCAGCCCCGCGGTAGCTTTGAACACGCCGCCCTTGCCCTTCACTTCCGCCAGGCCCCCCTCCCGGCTGCAATCGGCCACGTCCTCGCCGAAGACGACGATGCGCGGGTCGCGCCTCATCTCCTCCGCCAAGGTCAGGTTGATCTCGTCGACCATGGTGCGCGGCTCGCCCTCCAGTCGCGGCTGCGTCGAGAAGGCGCTCGAGGCCGGATCCACGCGATCCGAATACAGGCGCAGCAGCGCGGAAGCGCGCGCCGGAGGCTGGGCGCGCAACGCGTTCTCGGTGGCCTGCTGGATTTCGACCTCGATCTCGTGAACGATGATCTCCAGGGCATGACGGTCCAGCACTCCCTCGGCGACCAGTTGCTCGGGAAACTTGAGGATGGGATCGCGGGCGGCCTCGGCGGCGCGCTCGGCTTGCGTCTTGTACAGCCGTTCGTCGTCGGAGAGCGAATGGGAATAGGGGCGGATCACTTCGGCGCGAACCAGGGCTGGGCCATTGCGAGCACGGCACCAGTCCACCCCCCGCCGCATGGCCTCCAGGGACGCGGTGAAATCCGTGCCATCCACTTCTTCCACCAGCAGGCTCGGGAACGCGCCGACCAGCGCGGCGATGTTGCCTCCGGCCGTCTGCTTCTCTACCGGAACCGAGATGGCGTAGCCATTGTCCTCGATCAGGAACACCACCGGCAGCCGTTCCAGGCAGGCCGCGTTCAGGGCTTCCCAAAACTCACCTTCGCTGGTGGCGCCTTCCCCCGAGGTCACCAGCGTGATCTCGTCGCTTTCCGGGTGCAGCCGGCGGCCCGCGTCGGCGCATCCCACCGCTTGCAGGTATTGCGTGCCGGTGGGCGAACTGGAGCTGACGATGTGGAACTGCGGCGCGCTCCAGTGCGACGGCATCTGCCGGCCGCCGCTCCCGATGTCGCCGGCGGAGCCCACCGCCGCCAGCAGCATCTGCTCCGCGGTGACCCCCAGCATGAGGCACAGCGTGCGATCGCGGTAGTACGGATAGATCCAGTCGTGGCCCGAGCGCAGCGCCAGGCCCGCGGCGGCCTGTATGGCTTCGTGCCCGGCGCCGCTGATCTGAAAGAAAACCCGGTTCTGGCGCTTCAGCAGGATCTCCCGGTCGTCCAGCCGCCGGGACATGTACATGGTGCGGAAGACCTGGATCAGTGCCTCCGGACCCAGCCCACTCAGGCGGCCGGCGGCTTCGGATGTGGCCTGGACAGTGGTGTGCTCTGCCATGCGAAAGCGCCTCCCAGTCCAAGTGTAGCCGAGGGCGGCGGAACTTTCATGGGCTTGGCGCCACGTCAGGTTCCTGCCTGTATCCTTGTCGCCGCAGATCGCTGGAGAGGCGCTCGAAGACCATCTTGAGCCGCCGATGAACACAGATGCACGCCGATAGCCGCACTCTTTGCCTATCTGTGTTCATCTGTGTTCATCTGTGTTCATCTGCGGCCATTCACTCTTGCCATTTCCGCATGCCGCAGACCACCAGTGATTCCAGACGACGGCGTCCTCTACACCGAGAGCCCTTTCCGCGAGCAGTCCGTCGACGAGCGGCAGCGCAATTTCCGCCTGCTGGTGGATGCGGTCAAAATCGCCCTGCGCGAACTCTCGGACGAGGGGTTCTTCCGTCAGGAGAAGGAATGCGCCCCCAAAACTCCGCCGCGGAAGTAGGGCGGCCCGCTCAGCCGCGTGGGCCGGTGTGCGATCATCGTACTGACGCATGTACGATCTCTCGTTTTTTCGATCCAACCTGGATGCGATTTCGGCGCGCCTGGCCGAGCGCGGATTCACGCTGGACGTCGAGGAGTTCCGCGCGCTCGACGCACGCCGCCGGGCGGTGGTGACCGAGGCCGAACAGCTCAAGGCGCGGAAGAACCTCGAGACCGCGGAAATCGCCAAACTGCGGCAGCAGCGCGTCGATACGACGGAAAGGCAACAGGCGGTGCGGGCAACGGACGAGCGCATCGCGGCGCTCGACCAACAGGTGGCCACGCTCGACGACCAGTTCCGGCAGGCGCTGGCCAGCGTTCCGAACCTTCCGCACGAATCCGTGCCCAGCGGGCGTAGCGCCGAAGACAACGTGGAGGTGCGCCGCTGGGGCCAGCCGCGGCAATTCGATTTCAAACCCAAAGCCCACTGGGACCTGGGGCCGGAGCTGGGCATTCTGGACCTCGAACGGGCGGCCAAAGTCACCGGGGCGCGCTTCGCGGTCTACTGGGACCTGGGCGCGAAGCTCGAGCGGGCGCTCGTCAACTTCATGCTGGACGTGCACACGCGGGACCACGGCTACACGGAGGTGCTGCCGCCCTTCCTGGTCAACTCGGCCAGTCTCTTCGGCACCGGCCAGTTGCCGAAATTCGCCGAGGATCTGTTCAAGATCGAGAACACCGACTTCTGGCTGGCGCCCACCGCCGAGGTGCCGGTCACTAACCTGTTCCGCAACGAGACCCTGGACGCCGCCCGGCTGCCCATCCAGCTCTGCGCCTATACGCCCTGTTTCCGCAGCGAGGCGGGCTCGTACGGCCGCGACGTGCGCGGCATCATCCGCCAGCACCAGTTCCAGAAAGTCGAGCTGGTGAAGTTCACCCGGCCCGAGGAGAGCTACCAGGAACTCGAAAAGCTGACCGCCGACGCCGAGGACATCCTGCGCCGGCTGGGCCTGCCCTACCGCACCGTGGTGCTCTCCACCGGAGATATGGGTTTCTCCTCCGCCAAGACCTACGACATCGAGGTCTGGCTCCCCGGCTTGAACGAGTACAAAGAGATCTCCTCCTGCTCGAATTTCGAGGCCTTCCAGGCGCGCCGCGCCTCCATCCGCTCCAAGGCCGCCAAGGGGAAATCCGAATTCGTCCACACGCTGAACGGCAGCGGCCTGGCCATCGGGCGGACCTGGGTCGCGGTGGTCGAAAACTATCAGCAGGCCGATGGCAGCGTCCTGGTCCCGGAAGCCCTGCGCCCCTATCTGAACGCCGAGCGGATCGGGAAAAGACCCTGACCTCCCCGGTCACCCGAGCGCAACGTCTATCGCTCCCGCCATCAATAGGTGGCGCTGTGGAAATCCAACTTCGCCGAAGTTGGAATTCCTCTGGCTAGCCCGGTGCTTTGGCTAGAGATGGCGCCTCAACCGGTCTGAACTTCGCAATTCAGGCCTAAACGTCCAGCCAAGCGGCTTTTCGAACCGGAATGCCAGCGTATGATCGGCTGCCTGTTGGCGGTCCTTGAGTTTCACCAGGGAACCTGGCAAAGCGGCGGTGGCGCTTATGCTGTGCTCCTTTCAACGGATGGCTCGTGCGGAGCCAGATTCCGAGGCGGCCAGTAAAGGCGTTCTGAAGCCGCCGGCCCGCAGGCTCCGGCCGGATAGAACTGAACGGGGAACGACCGCTCGACGAGCGGCGTGTAGCCGCGACAGAAACCGCCTACTCCCAGTTCGGGGCGAAAATACCAACCGCCCGGTATGGGTGTGGCAAAGCCCCTATCCTACACTCTAAATGGACCATGCAATCGGCGAATCCCGAGGCCGCTTCCAGCCGTGAGGGTTCGCTGGCTCCTTACTATGACTCCACAGCCAGCCTTATCAGCCGCCGACTTCGAGCAGATTCGCCTGCTCGACACCTGCACCGCCTCCAACGCCGTCGAGCTGTTTGGCGTGCGCCTCAGAAACGAGGGGTTTGTTCCCGGTTCGATCCATTGCCTGTTTCCGCACTTCAAGCCCCTGCTCGGCTACGCGGCGACGGCCCGCTTCCGGTCTTCGACGCCCCCGATAAGCGGCCACTGCTATCACGACCGGATGGACTGGTGGGCCTATCTGGCCTCCGTTCCGGCGCCGCAAGTCATGGTCATCCAGGACGCCGACGATTCGCCTGGAACCGGCGCCCTGGTCGGAGAGATCCACGCCTCTATCGCGAAGGCGATCGGCTGCGTGGGGCACGTCACGAATGGGGCGGTGTGCGACCTCCCGGCCGTCGAGGCCATCGGGTTTCACCTCTTCGCCGGGTGCGTCGGGGTGTCGCATTCCTATGCCCACATCGTAGAATTCGGGGAGCCGGTTGAGATCGCCGGCCTGAAGATCTCGCCGGGAGACCTGATCCACGGCGACTGCCACGGCGTTCACGTCATTCCGCTTTCCATTGCCGCCGGCGTGCCCAAGATGGCCGCCGAAATCCAGCGCCGGGAAGGCGAGCTGATCCAGTTCTGCCGTTCCCCTCGTTTCACTTTGGAGGAGCTGTCGCATTGGCTGGCGGACAGCTTCGCGACGCCGCGGGGGCCGGCATGAGTTCAAGAACCCGCGTCCGGATGGTTGTTGGAGCGTCCCTGGCCGTGCTGGTCGCCGCCGCGGGTAGCCTGGTCTGGCGCATGGGCTTATGGCAGGCCCGCGCCGACACTAAACCGGACCCCTACGCCGATGCCGTCACGGTGGGGGTCACCCGGGCGGCTTCGAAGCCGCTGGAGCGCCAGCTCACCGTATCCTCGGAACTGGTTCCCTTCCAGGAGATCGACGTCTACGCCAAGGAATCGGGCTATGTCCGGAAGCTCGATGTCGACTACGGATCGCATGTGAAGGCGGGGCAGGTCATGGCGGTGCTCGAGATCCCCGAGCTGCAGATTCAGTTAGCGCAGGACGACGCCGCCGCCAAGAGCGCCGCGGACCAGGTGCGGCACGCCCAGCATGCGCTGAACCGCGTGGAGGCGCAGGCCACGGTTTTGCGTCTCCAGTACGACAGATTGAACGGGGTGGCCAAGTCGCAGCCCGGCTTGGTGGCGCAGCAGGAAGTGGACGACGCCCAGGGCAAAGATCTGGCCGCCGAGGCCCAGGTCGAGGAAGCCAAGTCGACGCTCGAGTCCGCGCGCAGCCAGTTGGAGGAGGCCCAAGCCAGGCGCCAACGCGACGGGGTCCTTTTCGACTATTCCAAGATCACCGCGCCCTTCGCCGGCGTAGTCACCGAGCGCTTCGCGAATCTGGGCGCTTTGATGCAGGCCGGCACCAGCTCCAGCACACAGGCCATGCCCCTGGTGCGGCTCTCGCAGGACAACATGTTCCGCCTGGTGATTCCCGTGCCCGAGTCGTACGTCCGCTACATACGCGTTGGCGATCCGGTGAAGGTAGCGGTGCCTTCCCTGAATCGGGAAGTCACCGGTAAAGTGGCCCGCTTCTCCGTGGACGTCAAGGAAGCGACTCGCACCATGCACACCGAAGTGGACGTGCCCAATCCGGGCGGAACGCTCATGCCCGGGCTATACGCCGAGGCCACCCTGACCCTCGAAAAAAAGGACCGCGCGCTGGCCGTGCCGATCGAGGCCGTGAGCCACGAGGGCGAGCAACCTACCGTCTACCGGGTCGGTGAGGACGGCAGGCTCGAGGATCGCAAAGTCACGCTGGGTCTCGAGACTGCCACCGACGCCGAAGTGCTCTCCGGCTTGAATGCGGGGGACCAGGTCGTGGTCGGCGACCGCGCGGGCTTGAAGCCGGGCCAGGTGGTGCGCCCCAAGACGGTCGCCGCGATCGAGTACCAGTCGCAGAAAGAGGAGTAGGGCGCCATGTCTCGCTTCTCCATCCGCAACCCGTACTTCATCATTGTGATCTGCCTGGTGCTGCTCGTCATCGGCGCCACCAGCGTGGCGCGCATGCCGGTCGACCTCTTCCCTCCCATCAACATGCCGGAGGTGGTGGTTGCCACCTTCTACTCGGGCATGCCGCCCGGAGACATCGAAACCGATATCACCGATCCCCTGGAACGCTTCTTCACGCTAGCCTCGGGCATCGACCACATGGAGTCGCGCTCGCTCGCGGGCGTCAGCATCATCAAGGTGTACTTCCAGCCGGGCACCAACGCCGACGCCGATGTCACCGAGCTCTCGAACCTCGCGCTGGCGGACTTGAAACGTCTGCCGCCGGGCACGCTCCCCCCAGTGGTCCTCAAGTTCGACGCCTCCAGCCTGCCGGTCTGCCTGGTCACGCTCCACGGCCAGGGGCTGACCGAGACCCAGCTTCACGACATCGGGCAGTTCACCATTCGCAACCAGATCGCGGTGGTCCCAGGCGCCGAGATTCCGCCCCCGTTCGGCGGCAAGTACCGGCAGGTGATGGTCTACGTCGATCCGTATAAGCTGCTCTCGCGCCAGCTCAGCGTGATGGACGTGGTGAACGCCATCAATCGGAACAACCTCATCCTCCCGGCGGGCGACGTGAAGATGGGGCCTTACGACTACTACGTCTACTCGAACAGCCTGGTGAACCAGGTCTCCGAACTGAACAGCGTCCCCATCAAGACCGTGGGCCAGAGCTGGGTTTCGGTCGGCGACATCGGCGAAGCCAAGGACGCCGCGCAGATCCAGTACAACATCGTGCGCGTGAACGGCCAGCATTCGGCCTATTTGCCCATCATGAAACAGGGTGGCGACACCAACACCATCGCCGTCGTCAACGGCATCCGCAACATGCTCCCCAAGCTCTTCGATATCCCGAAGGAGCTCCGGGCCAGCGTGGTCTTCGACCAGTCGGCGTTCGTTAAGGAAGCTATCAAGACGCTCCTGCACGAAGGGCTGATCGGCCTTGTGCTGACCAGCCTCATGATCCTCCTCTTTCTGGGCAGCCTGCGTGCGACTGTGGGCGTATTCCTCTCCATCCCGCTCTCGGCGCTCGCTACATTTGTGCTCCTGTATTTGACCGGGAGCACCATCAACACCATGATCCTGGGCGGGCTGGCGCTGGCCTTCTCGCGCATCATCGACAACTCCGTGATTTCCCTCGAAAACATTTACCGCCACCTGGAAATGGGCGCGTCGCCCGGGGTCGCCGCCGAGGAAGGCGGATCGGAAGTCACGTTGGCGGTGCTGGCCGCGACGCTCACCACCATCGTCGTCTTCTTCCCCGTCACGTTCCTTTACGGCGTCGGCAAGTTCCTCTTCACGGCCCTGGCGCTCGCGGTAGTGATTTCGCTGTTCGCTTCCTATTTCGTGGCCATGACCGTCATCCCCCTGTTCTGCGCGCGGTTCCTGCATGGCGTTCACCATTCGGCGACCTCCGCCGGCGGCCGTTTCAACGCCTGGTTCAACCGCGCGTTCGGGCGCCTGCTCGATCTCTACGAGCGCTCCGTACGGTGGGCCCTCCAGCGGCCCGGGCTGACCGTGGCCGCGCTATCGGGGCTGTTCGTGGCCAGCCTCGCCATCTATCCGTTCGTCGGCGTATCCTTCTTCCCGCGCACCGACGCCGGCCAATTCACCATCAACCTCAAAGTTCCCACCGGGACGCGCATCGAGCTTACCGACCAGTACGTGGCGCGGGTCGAGGATCTCATCCGCCACGAGGTCCGCCCCGGCGACCTGAACATGGTGGTCTCCAACATCGGCGTGGTCCCCGACTTTTCGTCCCTCTACACCACCAACGCCGGGCCGTACACCGCCACCATCCAGGTTTCGCTCAAGGATTCCCACCAGATCGGGAGCTTCGAATACATGCGGCGCATCCATCGCGAAATCGCCAGCCAGTACCCCGAGATGCGCACGTTCTTCAGCAGCGGTTCGATGGTGGACGCCATTCTCAACTCCGGCATGCCCGCCCCCATCGACGTCCAGGTGTCCAGCAGCAGCCTGCATCGAGCCTACGACGCCGCCCAGGATCTGGCCGCCGGCATCCGCAAGCTGGAGGGCGTCGGTCAGGTCTACGTTCCGCAGGACATGAATTACCCCGCCGTGCGCCTGGACGTGGATCGCGTTCACGCGGCCGAGCTGGGATTGAGCCCCAAGGAAATTGTCGACAACGTAATCACCGCCCTGAATTCGAACACCATGATCGCCCCCAACTATTGGGTGGACCACAAGACCGGCAACGACTACTTCCTCACGGTCCAGTATTACGAGCACGGCCAGCCGGCCATTCACAACCAGATCGACCTGAAGAACATTCCCCTGCGGGCGCCCAACCTGACCCAGCCGACCACGCTCGATTCGGTGGTCAAGCTGGTGAACGTCCAGACTCCCACCGAGGTGGACCACTACCAGATCCAGCGCGTCGCCGATGTCTACGTGACCCCGTCGGGCGAGGACCTCGGCCAGGTCTCTTCGCGAATCGGCAAGCTAATCGCGGCGATGAAGCTGCCCGCCAATGTCCGCGTGGACCTGCGCGGCATGGTCAACGGCATGCACGAGTCGTTCCGCAGCTTCGCCATCGGGCTTTCTCTCTCGGCCGTGCTCCTGTACCTGATTCTGGTGGCGCAGTTCCGCTCTTTCAAGGACCCGCTTCTGATCATGCTGGCCATTCCCATGGGCTTCATTGGCGTGCTGGTGATTCTGCCGCTGACCCACACCACGCTGAACGTGATGTCGCTGATGGGCGTGTTGATGCTGGTGGGCATTGCCGCATCCAACAGCATCCTGATCGTCGAGTTCGCGCACCGCCTGGAGGAGCAGACCAGGTCCGTCGAGGACGCCGTCATCACCTCCTGCCGCGTGCGGCTGCGCCCCATTCTGATGACTTCGCTGGCCACCATCTTCGGCTTGCTGCCCATTGCGCTGAAGCTCGGCGCAGGTAGCGAGCAATACGCGCCGCTGGCGCTGGCGATTATCGGCGGGCTTACAGTTTCGGTCGTCCTCACCGTCTTCATGGTGCCCGCCGCCTACGTGCTGGCCTACCGCAACCGGCCGGAGATCCCAAGAGTATGAAATCCGTCGCCGCAGCTCTGCTCGTCATCGGCCAGATCGCCCTGGCCCAGACGCCGCCGGTCAAGCTGACCCTCCAGGACGCCGAGGCGCTGGCGTTGAAGAACCACCCGCGCGTGCTCGCGGCCGCAAGCGAAGCCGCCTTCGCCAGCCAGCAGGTGACCCAGGCTCGTGCGGCCTACTATCCGGACCTCTCCGCCGACATCACCGGTTCCCAAGGCAACGACCTCTCGCGGATCGGCGCCGGCGAGCTTAGCGCTTCCCGCCTGTTCAACCGCTTCGGCCAGGGGATCGTCCTCTCGCAACTCGTTACCGACGCCGGCCGTACTCCCAACCTGGTGGCCAGCTCCCGCCTGCGCGCCCAGGCCAGCGCGCAAGACTATCAGCGCAGCCGCTACGATGTGCTGCTGGCGGTTAACCGGAGCTACTTCGATTATTTGCACGCCCAGGCGCTGGTCAAAGTGGCGGACGAGACCGTCGCCGCCCGCCAGCTTCTGCTGGACCAGGTGAGCGCGCTGGCCAGGAACAACCTCAAATCGCAGCTCGATGTCAGCTTCGCGTCCGTCAACGTATCGCAGGCCAGGCTGCTGTTGATTCGCGCCCAGGCGAGCGTCGGGACCGCGGCCGCGGAGTTGATGCGGGCGCTCGGCTCCGACCAGCCCGCCGCTTATCGGCTCGTCGACGAACCGCTGCCGCCCAGCCCGTCTCAGGACCCCGGCGAGCTGATCGCGCAGGCGCTGGCGAACCGGCCCGAGCTGGCGGGACTGCGCTACTCCCGCGAAGCCGCTTATAAGTTCGCCGCCGCCGAGAAGGATCTCTCCCGTCCCACCGTCAGCCTCCTGGCCGTGGCCGGGTTCGTTCCCTTCATCAACCAGACCTCGCTCACCCAGCCCATCCCCAAGGAGTACGAAGGCGCGGCCGTCAACGTCGATTTCCCGATCTTCAACGGCCACCTGTTCTCGGCGCGCCGCGAGGCGGCCCATCAGCGCGCCTTGGAGTCCGACCAGATGCTTCGCGACGAACAGGAGCGCGTGGTTCGCGACGTCCGCTCCGCCTGGGCCAGCGCCACCACCGCTTACCAGCGCATCGACGTGACCGCGCAGTTCCTGCGCCAGGCCGCGCTGGCTCTCAATCTGGCCCAGGGCCGCTACAATCTCGGCCTGTCTTCCATCATCGAGCTAACCCAGGCCCAGTTAAACGTCACCGAGGCGGAAGTCGAAAACCTCAGCGCCAAGTACGACTATCGGATTCAGTATGCCGCGCTGCAGTACGCGGTCGGCCTCTTGAGGTAGCCATGGCTGCCGGCCCGTCGAGCATCTATGATATGGACATGGGCAAGATCCGCATCCTGCTCGCGGACGACCACACGGTGATGCGCGCCGGTTTGCGCCTGCTCCTCGAGCGCCAGCCGGATATGGTGGTCGTCGCCGAGGCGGCCGACGGTCGCCAGGCCCTGGAACTGCTGGAAACCAAGACGCCGGACGTGGCGGTCATCGACATCGCCATGCCCATTCTCAACGGCATCGAGACCACGCGCCAGATCGCCGCCAAACGGCCCGAACTCCCGGTCGTCATTCTGAGCATGCATTCCGACGAAAGCTACGTCATGCGCGCGCTCAAGGCGGGCGCCAAGGCTTACCTGCTCAAGGACTCCGCCGAGGCGGACCTCATCCGGGCCGTGCGCACGGTCCGGGAAGGCAAATCGTTTTTCAGCCCGGCGGTCAGCCGCATGCTGCTGGAAGACTATGTGCACCAGTTACAGCAGCGCGGCGAAGAAGACAGCTACGAGCTGCTCACCACCCGCGAGCGGGAGCTGCTACAGCTTTTGGCCGAAGGCAAATCCAATAAAGACGTGGCGAATCTGCTCAACGTAAGTGTGTACACGGTGGAGACGCATCGGGCGCACATTCTCCAGAAACTCGGGTTACACACGGTTCCCGACCTGATCCTCTACGCCGTCCGAAAGGGAATCATCGGCTGAGCCGGGCCTCCCGCAATATGGTGGCTTGTGGCGGGAAGAAATACCATCTCGACCGGATAGGTTGCTGCGCCGTGAGCGCCTAGTCTATAAGAGTGAGCACGAAAATGTGGGACTGTATCTACCTGACGTCCTCCTTGCGATTCGCGGATGCGGTGGTCCGCCTCCTCGGGCGCGCCGATATTCGAACCCGTACCGTCGCCACTCTGGACCACGCCCGCTCCATCCTTGCCCTCGAGCCGGGCGCCGCTCTGATCGCCGAGTCCGCATTTCTGGACGGCGACTGGAAAGATGCCCTGGCGATGGCCAAGGAATCCGCGCCTGGGGCTCCGGTGATTGTCCTGCTGCGCGAGTTCGACGGCGCGACTTGGGTGCAGGCGCTCCTGTGCGGGGCCTACGACGTGCTGGCGGCGCCCCGTGACTTCGAGCGTCTTTCCCGGACCGTGATCGGGGCGCTTCGCCAGCGCGCCATTCCGCCCGGCGATTCGAGCGCCAGCCGTCCCAGATCCTGGGTTCGCCGCTTGGCGTCTCTTTTCCGGAACCGCCATCATCGGCCCACGATTGGGGTATCCTCGTAGTCGGATGGGGATCAACCTGCCTCGCCGGTGGCGCTTTCCGTCGGGCGCCAAGCTGGCGCTGGTGGTCGGATTCGGCGGATTGCTGGCCCTGATGGCCGCGGCCGGCTTCGACTCGGTCCGCATGCTGGGGCGGATCGAGGCGAGTAACACCCAGATCACCCATCGATTTCTGAACCGCAATCGCCTGCTCGAGCGGATACGCGGCGCCCTTTACCTTTCCAGCACCTACCTCCGCGACTACCTGCTCGACCCGGACGCCCGCGCCGCGGCCAGTCACCTGACCCAGTTCCAGCGCTTGCAGAAGGGCATCGACGACGACCTGGCCGGCTATTCCCGCCTGCTCGCGCCACCGGAGCAGGCCGCGCTATCCAGCCTGCGGCAGCAGTTGGAGACGCTGCGGAACTCCGTGGTTCCCGTCTTCTCCTGGAGCGCCGAAAGGAGGAGCCGCCAGGGGTATTCCTTCCTGACCGGCGTGGTCATTCCGCAGCGCGCCCAAGTGCTCGCGGCCGCCGACCAGATCGCGGAGCTGAACGAAAAGCAGGTGCGCGAAAGCGACTCGCGCTCGGCCGCCGTCTACCGGGCGTATCGCCTTCGTATGCTCCTCGTGCTGGCGCTCGCCCTGGCCTCGGGAGCCTTGCTCTCCTGGGTCGCCATTTCCTACACCCTGCGGCTAGAACGCGAGGCCCGCGACCGGCACAACGAGACGCTTCGTGCCCACGACCAACTCGAGAGGCTCTCCGCCCGCCTCCAGGACGCCCAGGAACAGGAGCGGCGGAATCTCTCCCGGGAACTGCACGACGAGATCGGGCAATCCTTGACCGCACTGCTGGTCGACCTCGGCAACGCCCTCGCCGCAATCCCGCCGGAGCGGACCGAGCTGCGGAGCACGCTCGCTTCCGCCCAGCAGATGGCCGAGCAAACCGTGAGCACCGTGCGCAACCTGGCGCTGCTGCTCCGGCCCTCCATGCTGGACGATTTCGGGCTGGTGCCCGCCCTTCACTGGCAGGCGCGGGAGATCTCCCGGCGGACGGGATTGCGCGTTGAAATCGCCGCCGAGGAGGTGAGCGAGGCTCTGCCCGACGAGCACAAAACCTGCATCTACCGCATCGTTCAGGAGGCGCTCCACAACTGCGCCCGGCATGCCGCGGCCAAGCTGGTGAAAGTGGTGGTGCGCCAGGAGCCGGCCAGGATCGTCATGGTGGTCCAGGACGACGGCCGCGGATTCGATGTGAGTCTAAGCCGGGGGCTGGGCCTGGTGGGCATGGAGGAGCGCGTGCGCCGGCTGGGAGGCGAGTTCGAAGTGCGATCCGAGCCGGGCAAGGGCGCCCTGGTCCGAGTGGAATTGCCGCTGGCCGAGGAGCGTGGCTCGGCGCCGACGCCGGCCGGGTAGGCGCGCGGAGGATCCCGCAGCCGCTCTCGCGCCGCGAAATCTACCGTGCACCGGGGGGATGGTAGCTGTCCGTAGACGGAACGCCGTGATGCTGTAGAATCAATAACTTGAGACCCATCGCGATTGCCTTGGCGGGTCCCCGTCACGCCGTGTTACAAGAGAGAATCCGCGCCCGAGTTCAGCCTGTCCAGGTTCGCTCTGGTCCGCGTCTTCTGCCAGAGCCGAAGCGACACGGCCATTGAAGTCCTTGCCCTCAGACAGCAGGTTGCCGTGCCTCAGCGCAAGCGACCGTGCCCGGTATCGAAGTCCCTCGACCGGCTGTTCCGGACGAAGTTCCGCCGCCTCTGGTCACGCTGGAGTGACGTTCTGGTTATCGTGAAGCCCGAGACCGCCATCCACTGGCGCCGTGCCGGCTTCCGGCTGTACTGGCGTTGGCGATCCCGCCGGCGAGGCGGCCCACCGAAGGTCACCGATGAGATCCGGGGGCTGATCCGACGACTGGCGGAGGAGAATCCGGACTGGGGAGCCCCCAAGCTCGATGGCGAGTTGTTGAGGCTCGGATTCGTTGTCTCGGAGCGGACTGTCGCCCGCTATCTGCGTGGAATTCGACGCCGAGGCGACCCGAGTAAGCGGTGGTTGGCCTTTCTCCAGGATCGCTGGGAGCGAACTGGGTCGTCCAACCACTGCGCGAGGCCCTTCCGGAAGCTGGCCCATACCGTTACGCGATCCTGGACCGCGGTTCGAAATTCGACGCCACCGCGATTGCGTTTCTGAAAGCGACGGGGCTTAAACCAAAGCGGACGAGCATCCAATCGCCCTGGCAAAACGGAACCGCGGAACGCTGGGTTGGATGTCGTCGCCGAGAGATCCTGGGCCATGTTACCATACGCGCTAACTGAAGCGGCACGCACGAGTGCGTACGCCACGGCTTAAGCTAGCGCGTATGGGGCTGTACCCCCCGGCCCCGCCGCGCCGTATCATAGTTGGGATGACGCTAGGCAAGTCTCTGCGGCTCCGGAGGATTTTTGCCAATGGCCGGGCACTGATTGTGGATTGCGGCCCTCTGGCCGGCGACTGCCTGGGGACGGTGCGCCTGCTGGCGCGTGCCGGCGCGGATGCCGTAGTGCTCACTCCAGGGCGCCTGGACGTAGTGGCCGAGGAACTGGCCGGGCTTTCGGTGATCCTGCGGATCGACCCAGGGCCTGGCCGGGCGCAGCAACTCCTCAGCGTGCAAGCTGCGCTCGAGATGGGCGCCGAGGCGCTGCTGGTGGGCGTCGAGGCGCCCGGCCCCGGACCCAGTCCCTCTCTGGAGCGCTTCGGCCGCGTCGCCGAGGACGCCCGGCGCCTGGGCATGCCGGTCATCGCCGAGGTTTTCGGGGAGGGGTGGCTGGAGACCGCCCGGCTGGCCGCGGAATTTGGAGCCGACGTCATCCAGGCCCGCTGCATTCCCGAAGGCGCCGCCGATCGCCACTTCGTCCGCGCCACTGGCCGGCCGTTCCTGGCCAGCCTGGGCGAGGGATCGAGCGCCGCTCCCGGTCTCCTGGAGATGATCTACGACTTGATGCAGGGCAAGGCCCAGGGCGTGGTGCTGCGGGATAGGACACTGGCGGCGCCGCCCATGCTCCAGGCGATCCACGGTTTGGTGCACCAGGGCATCTCCGCCGAGGAGGCCCTGGCGATCGCCCGTGCCCCGGAGCACGCTCCTTAGGACTGTCGAATGCCTCGCGTATTCATCGCCCTTCTGCTCTCGGCTGTCGCGCTCTGGGCCGCCAACTTCAGGTTGTACCTGACGGACGGCTCCTTCCACCTGGTGCGGGAATACCAGGTGGAAGGCGATCGCGTGCGCTTTTACAGCGTAGAGCGCAGCGAGTGGGAGGAGGTCCCGCTTCGCCTCGCGGACCTCAAACGCACCCTGGCCGAGCGCGAGGCCCACGAGGAGACGCTTCGCAAGGATGCCGCCGAACTCGCAGCGGAAGAGAAGTTCGAGCGGGAGCAGCGCCAGGAAGCCGAGCGGGTTCCCCAGACGCCCGGCGTCTACCTCTTGGACGGCCAGGAGCTGAAGACCGTCCCGCTGGCCGAAACCAAGTGCGTCACCAGCAAGGGCCGCTCGGTTTTGAAAGTGCTCTCCCCACTTCCCATGGTGAGCGGCAAGGCTACCGTCGAGATCGACGGCGAGCATGCCGCCACGGCGGTCTCGACCAACCGGCCAGAGTTCTACTTTCGTGCGGCGCCGGAGAAGCTCTTCGGGTTCGTCCGCTTGAAGCCCACCCGGAAAGGCGGCCGCCTGGTGCAGACCTGGACCCTCCTCCCGGTAGTCAAGGAAATGACCGAGCAGCAGGACGACCTCGAGACTTTCCGCCACGAGGTCGGCGATTGGCTGTTCAAGATCTGGCCTTCCTCCCCGCTCGAACCCGGCGAATACGCCGTGATCGAATACACGCCGGGTAAGGGCGACATCCGGACCTGGGACTTCACCTTCCGGCCCAAATAGCCCGGATCGCGGGGTCTCCAAGCACGCCAGTCTATAATGGAAGCGAACAGCCGCCCGCCGGTGTGCCATGAAGACTTTCTACATCGAGACCTTTGGCTGCCAGATGAATGTGCACGACACCGAGAAAGTCGTGGGCATTCTGCTGGCCCAGGGGTACTCTCGGGTGCTCGAGCCCGGGGAGGCCGATCTGGTTCTCTACAACACCTGCAGCGTCCGCGATAAAGCCGAGCAAAAGGTATTCCAGCGCCTGCGCCAATTCAAACGCGAGGCCGGCCGGGACAAGCGGTTCGCCGTGCTGGGGTGCGTCGCGCAGCAGGAGGGCTTGCGGATCTTCGAGAAAGCGCCGCACGTGAGTCTAGTGTGCGGGTCGGCGAGCTACACGCGACTGCCCGGAATGCTCGAGCAGCTCGAAGCCGGCGCCCGGCGGGTGACCGGCCTGGAACTGGATGCCGGGGAAACCTTCGAGACCCCCTTCACACGCCGCGACAATCCGTACCGCGCCTATGTGACCGTCATTGAAGGCTGCGACAAATCGTGCGCCTATTGCGTGGTGCCGTTCACCCGCGGGCCCGAGCGCAGCCGAACCAGCCGGAGCGTCATGGAGGAGGTCCGGCGGCTGGCTGGCGCGGGCTGCACGGAAGTCCAGTTGCTTGGCCAGAACGTGAACAGTTACCGCGATCCTTCCCCGGCCGGATGGGATTTCGCCACCCTGCTGGCCCGCGTGGCCGAGGTTCCCGGTCTGCGCCGCGTGCGCTTCACCACTTCGCACCCGCGCGATTTCGTCCGCGGCATCGTGGATGCGATCGACTCGAACCCGGTCCTGGCCAACCACATTCACCTGCCCGTGCAATCCGGCTCCAGCCGCGTGCTGGAGCGCATGCAGCGCCTCTACACGCGGGAAGACTACCTCCGCCGGATCGAATGGATCCAGGCCGCGCGGCGGAAGATCGCCATCTCCACCGACATCATCGTTGGGTTTCCGGGCGAGACCGAGGCCGATTTCCAGGAAACGCTTTCGTTGCTCGACCAAGTCGGCTACGATTCCATCTTCAGCTTCAAGTACTCGCCCCGGCCAAATACGCCGGCGCTTGGCTTGGACGGCCAGGCGCCCGAGGAAGAAAAGGGCCGGCGCCTCGCCATCGTGCAGGAGAAGCAGCGGGCCATCCAGTTGGCCCGTAACGCGAACTTAGTGGGCAGCTTTCAGGAGGTCCTCGTCGAGGGTTACAACCAGGCTACCGGTCAGTGGATCGGCCGCACCTCGCAAAACCGCGTCCTCAACTTCACGCGGGCCGGGTCCCACCCAGCTTCGCCGCTCGGAGAGTACCTTTCGGTCCGCGTCACGCGCGCCGGAGCCAACTCCCTGGCCGGGGAGAGCGCCGAATCCGCCGGCACGCCGCATCCATCGGAAAGCGTATAGTGGAACTGAGGGGGACGTTATGGAAGTCGAGATGAAGATCCGCGGCTTAATGATGGATCCGGTCACCAACATGCCTATCGTCATCCTGAAGGACGTGAACGGCAACGCCATTCTGCCGATCTGGGTCGGCGTCTACGAAGCCAACGCCATCGCCCTCGAGATCGAACGCGTCTCGACGCCCCGGCCGATGACCCACGACCTGATCAAGACGCTGCTGCTGGGCCTGAACGCGGGCATGCGGAAAGTGGTCGTGAGCGAGCTCAAGGACGACACCTTCTACGCCGTCATCTGGATCGAGCGCGACGGCGATCTCATCAGCGTGGATTCGCGGCCCAGCGATGCCCTGGCCCTGGCGCTCCGCCTGGATTGCCCCATCTATGTCGAGGAGTCGGTGCTGAAGAGTTCCAAACAGTCCTCCTCGGTCTCCGAGAAAGTCAACCACGAGGAATTGCGGCGCTGGCTGGAAGGGCTCAACGACGAAGATCTGGGCCGCTACAAGATGTAGATGCCGCCGCTGCAGGTAGCGCCGGAGCAGGCCGCCCGCTCGCGCTCCGTCGCTACTGAATCGCGATCAGCACCGTGTTGCCGATTTCGGAAGTCCCCAGCTCCAGCCACAGGGGAACCGCGTCGCCGGTCGGCGCGTTGCTTGGGATGGTCACGTTGACTTGGTAGACGCCGACGAGACTCGGCGTCAGGCCGGTGTAGCTTGGGGTCGCGGGAATCCCGTCGTCGAACATGGTGCGCGGGCCGAAATGCACGGTCACCGGTGTGGTGATCTGCGCCAGCGGTTGGACGCTGGGCGCCCCCGCGCCGGTCGCGACCGCAGGCGACGTTGCCCCCAGACCAATGGCATAGATCACCAGAACGTCGCCTAGTTGGGCGGGCCTGGAGGGCACGCCCGGCGTGACCGGCATAGGCAACATGTTCCCCTGGCTGTAGTCCTGGATGACGCCGTATTGTCCGAATGGCAGGATGCGCGCTCCCAGGCTGGCCACCTGCACGGAAACCGTGTTGCCGGTCTGGCCGTTGCGCTCCACCTGCACCAGCGCCTGGCCCACCGGCGTCTCGAACGGCATCTGGAAATTGATCTGCCCGTAGGAGCTATAGAACAGCGGCGCGGCCTGCCCGTTCACCAGAACCTGTGTATTGCCAAGCTGGGTAGCGAGCGGAATGGCCGCCGCCGATTGCGGCCCATCGTAGGCCAGTTGGTCGCCGAACAGCGCCATAATGTCGCCCTGCGCAATCGGATCGCTGGGAAGAAACGTGGCGGCGTTGACCGTGCCTTGGTAGCTGGCCACCGGGGGCGATTGCGGCTGCACCTCCAACTGCACCGGGATCGTCAGCGTGCCGTTCGCCGCGTTCGTGGCCACCGCGATCGAGCCCTGATAAACTCCCACGCTCAACCCCGTAGGATCGGCGGCCACGGATATGGCCGCCCCGTTGCTCTCCGCCGAGAGCCAGTTTCCGCCCGATGCAGTGGTGGCCGTCGCGCCGGAGACCACCAGCGTGCCCGAGCCGGCGTTCGCGATGGCCAGGGTCTGCGTCTGTTGGGAGGTTTGCTGGGCGATGTGGAAGGCCAGACTCGGCGAGGAGGCTGCGGCGATCGGCGACGTGGTCACGTGCAGCAGCACGTCCACGTTCTTGTTGTCCGGCGCGAAGCTCGAGCCGGCGATCCCCAACGAACCATGCGTATCGCCTGGCGCCGTCCCGGATTGCGGCGCCGCGCTGATGGTGTAGGTCACACCGAAATTGAAGCTGCCCACGCCGCTCGCGGCCACGGCCAGCCAGGGCTGCCCATTTTGGGTCGCGACCGACATGGAGACGTACTGATTCGTGGTGATCGTGGCCGTGGCCGACCCGCCCGGCGCGGCGTACAACACCAGTTGGCCGGGCACGTTGCCGCCGATCTGGGCGGTCACCGCGATGGTCTGTGGGGCGTCGATGGCATCCGGATCGCCGACCGTGATCGTTCCGGTGTACGCGCCCTTGGCCAGAGAGGCAGTCTGAAACGCGACCTGGATCGGCAGGCACGTGCCTAAGCGAGTCGAGCACGCCCGCGCGGCGCCAACCGTGGGCACGGCCCACGCGGTCGAGGACGTAACCTGGAGCGATAGCGATCCGTCGCCCGCATTCCAGGCTTCCACCGTCTGCGGGGCGCCGTTCGAGCCGGCCGCGATCGAATACGGCCCCACGCTGCTCGAGCTGAGCCGCAGCATCGGCGCTGCCGCCAGGCTGCCCGCCAGTCCCACCAGCAGCACAGCTCCGCGAAAACCTCCCGCCCGATTGATCGTTGCGTTCATTTGTCTCATCCTGCCTCCTGCCTCTAAGACAACGCACACACCCTTCTGACGACGCCGCCAGCCGAGTGTCGTTAGCGCGGTAAGTTGTCGGTCTTAGAGGTGCGGGTTGGCCTGACATTAGTCCGCCGCGCTGCCACCGGCATGGGATCGGCAGTTGGTCCTTGACCAGCTTGCAGCAGAGGCTCGTGAAGGCGGGCGGTTGGTGAAGCATGCCTGTCACTGCTGGTTGACGCTGGCCGAGAGTCATCTGGCGTGGCGCCCGTTTGCAAGCATGGTGCGGCGGATCGCGGCGCTGCCAGTGCCGGTGGGATGGGCAAAAACTGTGGTAGCAGGGAAATCGGCAACGAGGAGGCAGGCCACGGAAAGATCTCGGTGGAACCAGGCGCCAGGGCCGCAGTTGCTGATCACGGGGCTTTAAGGAGGAGCTGGACGACCCTCTCGGGACTGTGGACAGGCATTCAGGAGAAAAAGTTGAGCCTCGGCGGCTCGAAGGCGCACCCGTTGTGGTACGCTGATCTCGGCCGCGAGGCCAATAAGGAAACTGTGTGTCAAGAGGATCGCGAGCGGACGCACCTGGTGCTATACTGGTTCGCGGCCGAGAGGCAAGGTGAAAGTGCCGGTGTAGGGCGTCCCGGCTTAGGGCACCATGCAACCGCGCACCGGTGTGCTGGACTAGGCAACGCGGCGCTATAGCGCGTCGCGCGAGCGGGATTGAGGAAACCAATGGGGAAGATTTCGATCAAGAACGCAGTGCGCGTAATTCTACTTGGTGCTCTGGCACCGCTGACACTGGCTGTGATCATGCTCGCTTTCATTTGCTACCTCTACATCTCAGATCCGGGCAGAATGGATTTGGAAGGGTTTGCCCGCTCTCCGCACTATTATGGCGTTTTCGTGATCTTTGGAGTTCAGTCGATCCTTTATTGCGCGGGCGCCGTAGTGCTTGGGAAGAGGGGGCCGATCGCGGGAATCGTTCTTTCGTCCGCCGCATTCGTGATTTGGTCGATCTTGTTCTCCGCTGGTGCACCCGGCGACTCGTTCGCCGGATCTCTCTTCAATTTCGTTCTCCTTGGTACAGCGTTCTCCTTCGGTGCTGCGCTCATCGCAGAATACACCGTCTTGTTCATGACGCGAATCGGATTTGCCTCGGCCGCTGATCCTGAACTCGATAATCTCTCGTATTGGCGGCGTAGGTTAAGCGGCCGGGCCAAGGCGTGAGAGACGCGGGAATTCGCGCAGGCCGTGACTCTCGGCCAGGCATTAGGCAATGCCGAGCCGATACCGTCGTAGCAGCCGATTAAGAAAGCTTGGAAACAGACGCTTATTAGCCTTCTCCCTCCAATACTCGCCGCCGATGAGCTTATTCGTTTTCAATCCGCGTTCATCGGCGGCGGAAACTGCATTGGAAGGGCCATCTGCCGAGGAGCCCCTACTGTTGCTTCACCAGCGTCCAGCTTGGGTCGGGGTCGTACTCGGTAATCTTCTCGACCAGCTTGGCGGTGTCCGGACCGAGATTCTTCTGGTACACGCGGCCTTGCTGGCTGACGATGAGGGTCATGATTCCGGAGTTGCCCCATTCACCGGGATAAGCGATCAGGGCGTAGCCGGCGATCATGTGCCCGTTGATGATGTAGTCGAATTTCCCTCCAGGCGCGTGCGGGCCCTGGCGCGTCAGGATCTTGAAATAGTATCCGTGATAGGGTGCGCGCTTCGGCTTCTCGCCCTGCGCCGCGGCTTGTTTCCCCGGCCCGTAACCTTCCGCGCGCGCCTCCGCCACCAGCGCTCCGAACGGGCTGGGATCCTCGCCCCCGGCCGTCTCCCAGTACAATCCATCCCGCTTTCCCGGCGTGCTCACGAACTTCTGCGCGTAGACGGCCAAGCCGTCCTCCGACGTGTTGTTGGCCTGCGTGAAATACTCCCACTGCGCCAGGACGTACGCCCGGCAAGTCATGATCGCCGACAATTCGTTGTGCCCGATTCTCCGGTTGAGGATCTCCTCGATCCCCGCCGCGGTGTCGAAGCGCCACTGGCCCCCTGCCTGAACCAGCGGAATGGGGAACGGCCAATGGTCGGCGCCGACCAGAAGCGTGGACTTGGCGTCATTCACTTTCTCCAGCGTGGCCGACGTCTGGAGCCTGGCGGCGAAGCGCTCCAGCGCGTTGTTATCCTCCACCGGATCCCCCGAGAGCAGCTTGTCGCGCTGGGGGCCGAAGATCGCGCTGAGCGCTGGCTGGTCCTTGGCCTTCGTGGCAGCCACCAGAGCCTGGACGGCCGCTTCCGGAGTCGGGAAAAGCTGTTGCGCGGGGGTCCGTTTTTGAGCGGGCGCCTGGCCGGCAGCCGCCCAACTGGCGGGGACCAGTCCCAGGGCCAGAAGCAAACAAACGGCCAGTGCGAAACGAACGAGGCGTTGCGTGTCGTGTGATGTCATTTGAGTTCGAACCTCCATGGGCCTTCGCTGTTCCGAATTCATCACCGCTTCCCCCGATCTGCCGGCGCCGCCCCACCGCGTCCGCCCGAGGATGGCGGCGGACTCGAAGGTCTGGCCGCCGGCTGGTATTGCTGCGTCCGGCTGGCTTGGCCCCGCTGGCTGGCGGCATGTTCGTCAAAGCCTCCCGTGTTGCCGCTGAATGCGGAATGTTCTTGCCGCTGCACCTGCGGAGCTGGAGCCTGGTAGGTGGGCTGGATTATCTGGGGACGGGCCGCTGCCGGCGGGTTCGGCGCCGGCGCAGGCCCGCGCCCGCGATAATCGTCGATCCTCGTGTCCTGGACGTTGATGTTGCGATTGATGTTCGAATTGTTCACCGTGATCCTGTTCACAGTCACGTTGTTCGCATAGGTTTGGGTGTTGACCACCGTGCGGCCGCCGCCCACATTGCCGTAATTCACCTGCCTATGGACGCTCTGGTAGCGATTCAGACCGCCGTAGTTGACGTTCACGTTCACCACGTTCCGGTTGACCACCACATTCCGGTAGTTGTTGTTGACGTAAACGTTGTTGACTTGAACGAACGGGCGGGATCGCGCCATCCATCCTCCGCCATGCTCCCACCCGGTGTAGTAAACGCGGCGCCCGTGCCAGTCGAAGTCGCAGTTCAGCCAGGCGCCGATCGCGAAACCCGCCCCGAACGAGATGACGTTTCCATACACGCCTCCACGTCCGAAGTACACGATCGAAGGATCGTAGACCGGCACGTAGATATACTGAGCCTGCGCCGGCCAAATCTCAATGTCCCCCCCGGAATCTTCAACGTCCCATTGCGGCGTCGTGACCAGATTCCCCGCGGCGCGGGCCTCCTCCCGCAGGCGCTGCACCGACGCCATGACGTCGTCGGACTGGTTGACGTAGGCCTGTCCCAGCGCGGTGGTCCAATCCAGATCGCCGTCCATTTTGTTCAAAACGTCCGGGTAGTGAGCCACGGCTTTGACGCTCACGTCCCAGGGCTGGCTATCGATGTCGTTCGGGTCCGAATCCGCGCGCACAAAGCGGGCCGCCTCGTCGATCTGGTCGGGGAACGTGGAGGCGGTCAGCACTTGCGCCAGCAACGGGTCGGGATACAAAGCAATGGGCGCCAGTAAATTGTCCAGTTGCTCGGGAGAGAAGGACGTTCCCTGGGAATCGTCCTGAGCTAGCACGCTGGGCGCGCATGCGAGTGACAGAAAGACGAGCAAGACGGCTACACGCTTGGTCATGGCTGGAAGTCTCCTGATAGTTCTCTGTAGTGGGATCGCCGCACGGCTACGGGGCCGGGGCGCAGGGGTTCGCTCCATACCTGGGATGGAGGCCGCATCGGAATCTCCCTTCATACTACAAGACCCCGCGCAAGCTTGCTGGCTGCCCGCCCCGCGAGATTCTCCTTCCGCCGGAGGACGCCGCCCGCAGGGCCGGCAGCGTTCCCCACGATTCAGCGTTCGAGTAAGATGGTGGATTGTCGAAGAAGCGCTCCAAGCCGCGGAAAGCCGCCCCGCCGTCGCCGGTGCGCTATTCGGCTTTCGCGCTGGCCGGCGCCGTGCTGTTACTTTCCCTGCTGGCTGGCTTGAGTCTCTACCAATCCTCCGCCGCCGTCGCCCGCGACACTTATGCCGTTGGGGCGCAGCACGACCGCTTGCGCCAGCTTGACGCCGAACTGCCCCGCGAGATGGTACTCGGCTACCTCTCCGACCTGCCGCTGGAAAGTGGGCAGGACCAGGCGCTCTTCTTCGGCGCGCGCTATGTGCTCGCGCCGCGGCTTCTGGTCCGCGCTGAGCAGCCTGGCGGATCCGATTGGGTGTTGGGCAACTTCGTCAGGGAGGTCGATCCCGCGGCCTTCGCGGCCGCCCATCGCTTGCGTGTGGCCAAGCTCTACGGCGCGGGCGTGGTTCTGTTCCGCGGGGAGGGCCGCTAGATGGCGCTTCTGGCAATCCTCTCGACCGTAGCGGCCGGCTGCCTGATCCTATTGTCTATGACGCCCATCGCCGAGTGGAAGCCTGGCTGGGCCGCCTGGCTGCTCGCGCTGTCGCTGGGCGCCGGGCTGGGCATCGCGATCGACTCCTCGCTGTTCTTCCTGCTCCTGCTCCTCGGAGTGCCGGGCGCCGCCGGGGCTCTCCCCTACGCCGTGTTGCTCGCGGCCGCAGCGGTCTTCTGGAGCTTCCGCGCCCGCCGAACGGCCCGTCCCGTGGCTTCCCTCCTGGCAGGATTGCCCGAGTCTCCCGCGTTCGCCTGGAACTGGGCGTTGGGCCTGGCGTTCGCGATAGGACTGCTGCTGGTTCTCCTGGCTTTCTTCGCCTCCATCGAGGCCAACCCGCACGGCCAATGGGATGCCTGGGCCATCTGGAACGTCCGGGCGAAATACCTGGCCGGCCCCGGCCAGACCTGGAAGTACGCTATCTCGCCACTGCTCTCGGGAACGCATCCCGAGTACCCGTTGCTGCTATCCTCATTCATCGCGCTGCTGTGGAAAGGCTCCGGCGCGTATACGCCGTCTGCTCCCATCGCCACCGCGCTTCTGTTTCTGGCCTCCACGCTGGGTCTGCTCGTCTCGGCCTTGGCGCTGCTGCGCTCCACCAGCGCGGCCTGGCTCGCCGGGTTGGTCGCGCTCGCGAATACGTCCTACATGCTCCAGTCCGCCACCCAGTATGCCGACGTGCCCCTAAGCTTCTACTACCTCGCCGCGCTGGTCCTGGTGTTTCTGGCCCGAGCGGCTGGCCGGCCCGCGCTGCTGGTTGCCGCCGGGCTGTTCGTCTCCTGCGCCGCCTGCACCAAGAACGAAGGTATCGCCTTCCTGGCCTGCGTGTTGGTCTGTTACCCTCTGGCCGGTTGGCGCTCCCGCGGCCTCAAGCCCACCTTCGCCGCGTGGCTGTATCTGCTGCTCGGCGCGCTTCCAGGATTGATGCTCTCCGCGTGGTTCAAGCTGGTCCTGGCCCCAGCCGCCGATCCTCTGTTTGCGCAGAAGTTCTCGCAGGTGCTCCCCAAGTTCGCCGATCCCTCCCGCTACGCCCAGATCGCCAAGGCGCTCTCCACCGAAGTGCTCAATCTCGGGATACCTGAAGCCCATCCGCTGCTGCTCCTCGCCATTCTGGCGTTCGCCTTGCGTTTCCGCATCCCTCCCGGCCAACGGCCCGAGGTGCTCTTCGCCGGCCTCGTGCTGCTTTTCGTCGGCGGGGCGTATACTGCGGCCTACCTGGCCAGCCCCAGCCTGTCCTGGCAGCTCGGCACGTCCTTGGGAAGGCTCTGCGCCCAGGCATGGCCCGCCTTCCTGCTGCCGATCTTCATGCTGCTCGGCAGGATCGAGGATCGCACCGCCGGCCCGCCGCGATGACCGCCTCCCGCCCGGGACTTGACGCGCCTATGGCATCCTGTCTTCTAACCTGATACTCTAGTCCCTGCGCGGTTCGCTATGAAATCCGCAGAAGTGCGCCGTTCGCGGCTCGGTGACGTACCTCTTGGCAAGGCGCGGATTCAGTCCCTCAGTGACGCCGTCTTCGCCTTCGCCCTCGCCCTGCTGATCCTCCAGGTGAAGATCCCGGTAGTCGCCCCCAATGCCTCCCGCGCGGAGCTGCTAGCCAAAGCCGGCGAGATGTGGCCCGCGTTCGTCGGCTTTTTCGGCACCTTCCTGCTCGCCGGCGCCTTGTGGTACCTTCAGCACCTGACCTTCCACTTTATCCGTCACACCAACCACATTCTCATCTGGCTGAATCTCGTGTTCCTGCTGTTCGTCGCCGTACTGCCCTTGTCCCTCGGCATGCTGATCCACTTCCCGGTTGAAACCATCGGGCACCTAATCTACTTCAGCGATCTGCTGGCGCTCGGTCTCATGCTGAACTGGCACTGGTATTACGCCGTGAAGCACAATATGGTGGATCCCGATTTGGACGTGGCTTTGACGCACCGCGTCGCATCCCGCTTGCGCATCCTGCCCAGCGCCTGCGCGCTGGCGCTCCCGGTGGCCGTTATCCGCACGGATTTGAGCGTCTACGCGTTCATCTGGGTGCTGCTGCTCGAGCCTTTCGTCGAGCGCTGGACCCGGCCCGCCAAGTCGGTCCCATCCGCCGCCTGACCTCGCCCAGCCCGGTTTTCAGGCTCCCGGCGCTTCGAGCTTGCCCGCCCGGAAGGCGCGCAGGTACTGCCCGCAGTACTCGTCGCGACCCAGCAGCGCCTCGGCGGCGGCCACGTTGGCCATCAGTTGCCGGTCGCACGGATCCAGAATGGCGGCGTCCAGCCCCCGCGCCAGCAGCAGCACCAGGAAAGTCTGGTTCACCAGTTTGCGCACTGGCACGCCGAAGGAGACGTTGCTCAGCCCGACGCTCGTGTGCACCCCGGGAAACCGCTTCGTGATGCCGCCGATGGCCTCCACTACGGCCGGGCCGTGCTCCGGACCCGTGCTGATGGGCAGCACGCACGGGTCCAGGAAGATATCCTCCAGTGCGACTCCCGCGCCCGTCAGCCGCGCCACCAGCCGCGAGGCGGTCTCCAGGCGGTCCTCCACCCCGGAGGGCGTTCCCGCCGAGCTCATGCACAGGGCGATCGCCTTCGGCCCGTGCTCCTTCACCACCGGCAGCAACGCGTCGTAACTTTCCGGCGTATCCTGGATCGAATTCAACAGCGGCCGCTGCTTGCAGAGCGGAATGGCCCGGCGCACCACGGCGGGATCGGAACTATCGATCGCCAGCGGCAGCTCCGTCACTTCCTGCACCACCTGGATCAGCCACTCCAGCGACTCCGCCTCGCGCCCTGGGACGCCGCCGTTGACGTCCAGCAGGTCCGCGCCCGCCTCCGCCTGCCGTCGCGCCAGGTCCCGAATGAAATCGGCGTCCCTCTTCTCGACCGCCGCGCCCACCTTCTTGCGTGTGGCGTTGATCAATTCACCGATGATGATCATGCGTCCCTTCTCCAACCTCCGTCCTCTTGGACAGATTGTCGGTTCCCGCGAACCGGTTCACCAGCGCGTTCGTGCGGTCCAGCGACCAGTCGCGCGGCGGAATCAGCAGGTGCGCGAATCTGCGCGGGTCCTCGCCCAGCGCCAGGGAGGCCTCGTACACCAGGTTCCACAAGCACGGCAGCTCCGGACGGGCCTCGCAGCTTCCATCCACCCGCGCTCCGCCGCACGGGCCATTGCGCAGCTCCTTGTAGCACCAGCGCATCGAACAGCCCGCGTAGGACAGATGGTCCTGGATGCAATCGCCGCAGCTCTGGCACCCCAGTGCCGCCTTCCTGTATAGCGACGAAACACCCAGCAGTCGGGCCCACAGATTCTTCGCCCTGCCGCCGCTGGGTTTGAGCCGGGCCTCCAAGAAGCGCGCTGCGAAGGTGTCCGGAGCGATGAGCCGGCGATGGAACGCGCGCGACAGCCGTTCGCCGAGCCACCACCGCGCCGGCCGCCGCCCTGCCCGATACGGTCCCGCGGCGTCGCTGAGCCCATCCGATCCCGCCGGCAGCAGGTAGAACTCGCCCGGGTACGGGAACACGAGTTCGTCCATCTTGTTCCGCCATCCGGCGCCGATCCCCGCCGCGCGCTCGATAATCGTCATGAAGTCCCGGTGCGTCAGGCCGAACCCGCCGATGTGCGCGCCCGCGAAGCCGAGGTCCTTGACGGCCGCCACCATCAGCGCGGCCCGCTCCAGCCGCTGTGGTTTCTTCTCGCCCTCCATCCGGCGCAGGAAGCCGTCGCTTACCACGCACCCGGCCAGTTCGCCGCTCTGCATCATGCGCGCGATGGCGGGCGTCGGCACGTAGACGTTGGCCAGCACTGGCACGTGCCCGAGTCCATCCCGGTCCATGTACTGCTTCAGCTCGTACAGCTTCCGCAGATTGAATCCAACCTGCGTAACGATGAACTGCGCCCCGGCCGCGATCTTCAAACGCAGCTTGTAGAGCTGCATCATCAGGTCCGGCTCGCGAACCTTGAATGGATTCACCACCGCGCCCGGGAAGAAATCGAACGGCGTGGTGCGCGCCTCGCGGGCCCCGATCTGGTACTCCAGGCCGCCGCGCAGCGCCTGGATGAGCATCAGGATGAGCACCGAGTCCAGGTCGTGCACGGGCTTGGAAGGGCCCCGGAAGCCGTCCCTCTGCGCATCCCCGGTCAAGGCCAGCACGCTCTCCGCTCCCAAACGCGCCAGCGAATGCAGCCGCCCCTCGATCAGCGACCTGTTCCCATCTTTGCCCGTGACGTGCGCGATAGGCGTGAGATGGTGCTCCAGAACGTAGGCCGCGAAGGCTTCCGGCGGCAGCGCCGGGTTCCCGCCGGGCAAGTCGGTCAGGCTGATCGCACGGATGCCGCCGGGTTGCCCGGATGCCTCCCGCACGAACGTTTCGGCCTCGCTGGCGCTGTGATCCCGGCCCAGCACAAGTTCCGCCGAACACACGAACTCCCCTTGCGCCAGAGCCCGTCTGAGGTAGTTCTCCGCCATGCCGCTCCAGCTAGCCGTAGGAGCCGGTCCCCTTCTGGCCTTGCATGGATAGCGTCGCGCCGTAACTCTCCACCAGCCGGCTGCCGATCTGGCCCGCCAGCCGCCGGAAGAAATGGAATCCGCTGGCCGGGTCGGCTTCCAGGACCCGCATCAGCTTGTCGCTCTCTATCCGGATCGCTATGGTGGGCGCGGTGCACTCCGCCGACGCCGTGTAAGCCTCCGAGCCGGCCACGCTGGACCACCCTATCGAATCGCCAGGCTCGCTGACCGTGTGCGCCAGCGCTCCCCCTCGGCTCACGCTCAGGCGCACTCTGCCTTCCGCCAGGATGTAGAAATCGGTGGCCGGGTCGTTGGCCCGAAACAGAAACGTCCCGGTGGCATGGCGCTCTTCCGCCGAAATGCCCGCGATCGCCTCCAGGGAAGCGTCGCTGAAATCCTGGAACACATACGCTGTTCGAAGCAACATGGGGCGGCTCCTTTCAGAACAGGCCGGTCACCTTCCCCGTCTGGACATCCACGTCCACGCGGCGGAAACCGGGGTTGGAGGCCGTGCCCGGCATCAGGCTGATCGAGCCGGCGCACGGGCACAAGAATTTCGCGCCGGAGTACACCAGCACGTCCCGGATCGGGAGAATCCAATTCTTCGGCGCGCCTTTGAGCGCCGGATCGTGGCTCAGGCTCAAGTGCGTCTTCACCATCATCGTCGAGTACTCATCATACCGCGCGTCGGACTCCAGACTTTTCAGCTTCACCTCGGCTTCCGGAGCCCACGCCACGCCGCCCGCGCCGTAAACCTCTTTGGCGATCAGCTCCACCCGGTCGCGCAGTTTCATATCCATCGGATAGAGATATCGGAAATCGACCTGGTCGCGCGTGGCGTCGGTGACCGCGTCGGCCAGCTCCAGGGCGCCTTCGCCTCCCTTGCCCCAGTGGTCGGAAAGCGCGCACCGCGCTCCCGCCTTCTCGGCCGCCCTGCGAACCACCCGGATCTCGTCCGCCGTGTCGGTCGTGAAACGGTTGATGCAGACCACCGGGTTGATCCCGGACTTGCGAATTACGCCGATGTGATGCAGCAGGTTCGCCAGCCCCGCCTCCACCAGCTTCAGGTTTTCGCGCCGGTACTCCTCGGGCAGAGTCAGCCCGGCCACCACCTTCGATCCGCCGCCGTGCATCTTCAGCGACCGTATGGTCGTCGTCAGCACGGATACGTGCGGTTGCAGTCCGCTCAGCCTGCACTTCACGTTCCAAAATTTCTCGAATCCGATGTCGGCCGCGAATCCGCTCTCCGTCACGTGGTAGTCGAACAGCTTCAGCCCCACCCGGTCCCCGATGATCGAGCTCTGCCCCACCGCGATGTTCGCGAACGGCCCCGCGTGGACCATCACCGGCTGATACTCGGCCGTGCTGCACAGCGTCGGATTGATCGCGTTGCGCATCCAGGCGCACATCGCGCCCGCCACCTCCAGATCCGCGGTGGTGATCGGATTGCCCCGCTTGTCGAGGGCCACCGTGATTTCGCCCAGCCGCTTGCGCAGGTCCGCCAGGTCGCGCACGATCGCCAGGATCGCCATCAGCTCCGAGCTGACCGCGATCCCGAATTTCGATTGCATCATGTAGCCGTCCGACCGCGCGCCCATTCCGATGATCACGCTCCGCAGCGCCTGCGCGCAGAAATCGATCACCCATCCCATCTCCACCTGGCACGGGTCGATGTCCAGCCGCCGCATTCCCGTCAGCCGGCGCAGTTGTTCGTCGCTGTAATTCCGCTCGTGCTGCATGCGGCCCGTCAGCGCCACCATCGCCAGGTTGTGCGCGTTCATGACGTCGTTGATGTCGCCCGTGAGGCCCATCGAGAACTCGGTCATGGGGATCAGCAGCGCGTTGCCGCCCCCCGCCGCCGTCCCTTTGATGTTCATCGTGGGGCCGCCGGATGGCTGGCGCAGGCACCCCCCCACGTGCAACCCCCGTTTTCCCAGGCCTTCGATCAATCCCAGCGCCGTGGTGCTCTTGCCCTCGCCCAGCGGCGTGGGCGTGATCGCCGTCACTTCAATGTATTTCCCGTCCGGGCGGTCCTTCAGCCGCTCGATAATCTCCAGGAAGTTGAGCTTTGCCACTCGGCCCATGGGGATTACTTCGCTCGCCTCTAGCCCCAGCCGGTCCCGCCACTCCGGCGGAGTGGGCAATCCTTTTTCGGCTGCTTCCGCGATCTGCCAATCCGCGAGCGCAGTTGCGTCGAAGGTCATAAAACGTCCTTTGGCCTGTTGTATAAGCCGGCGCCGCGCCTTGAACCGCGGTATCGCCCGGCTTGGCGGGACGGAGATCCCGCGCGGACCGCAAGTCCGCCCCACCGCGATAGGAGCGGTGTTGTTCCAGTATACAACCTGGAAACCGGAAGCCGCTCAGGCCCGTGCCGCGAACTGCGTCAGCTTCGCGAACGTCTCGCGTAACCGCGGATAGAGTTCCCGGTAGATCCCCAGCAGTTCGGCGTAAGCCGCCGAGCGCTCTGGACTCGGTTGCTTCTCCAGGGTAGTCTTACCGCACATCGCCTCGGCCGCCGTCGCCGCGTCGGGGAACCACCCCGCGCCCACCGCCGCGCAAATCGCCGCGCCCAGACTGGACGCTTCCACGGTCTGGGATCTCCGCACGGTCTTGCCCGAAGCGTCCGCGATAATTTGGAGCCACAAGCCGCTGGCGGCGCCGCCCCCAATCGCTACAAACTCGTCGATCCGGACGCCGGTCTGCTCTTCCACCATGCCGGTGACCAGCGCCTGTTCCAGCGCAATGCCCTCCAGCAAGGATCGATAGATGTGGCCGGGCCCGTGCGCTCCGGTAAGACCCGCCAGGCATCCCCGGGCTTGCGGGTCCCAATACGGCGTCATCACCGCGCCCCAATAGGGCAAGGCCAGCAGCCCGTAGCTGCCGATGGGCGCGCTCGCCGCTTCGGCTTCCAACTTTTCGTAGACGCCGTGGTCCCCCTCCGCCGTCTGGCAGATCTGGCGCACAAACCAATCCAGCAGGAACGTCCCCGCTCGCAGGCTTGTTTCGTAGTGGTAGCCCTCGCCCGAACAGCTCCCCATGGTGCGCCATGCCGTGCCTGTTCGGTATTCGGTCGAGTAAGTGCCCGATACCACCGCTGTGCCCAGATTCAAATAGGCGCGCGACCCTGTAAGTGCATTCACGCCCAGCCCCGCCGCTTGTCCGTCCCCTCCCCCGGCCACCACCGGCGTGCCCCGAGCCAGGCCGGTCGCGGCGGCGGCGGATTCCCCAACCTCGCCGATCGCGCTCCCGGGCGCAGCCACTTCCGGCAGTTGATCCGGGCGCAGTTCCAGGGCCTCCATCACCTCCGCCGACCAGGCTTTCCTCCGCATGTCGAAGAGGCCCAGCGGGTCGGCGCTGGCCCAGCTCGTTCGAAACGCCCCGGTGAGCCGCCAAACCAGGTAACTCTGCACGTCCACGAACTTGCTGGTGGCGCGAAACAGCTCCGGTTCCCGGCGCAGCATCCAGGCAATCCGGTAGGCCACCGGCGCCATATCGGGCGGCTTTCCCGTGATTCGATGAATCTCCTCGCGGCCCACCTTGCCGGCCAGCCAGGCCACCTCCCGATCGCACCGCTGGTCGAGCCACACAATCGCCGGCCGCACCGCATCGCCCCGCGGCCCCAGCGCCGCGAAGGTCTCCCGCTGGTTCGAGATCGCCACCGCGGCCACCCGCTCCGGCGCCACCTGCCGCAGCAGATCCCGCAGCGCCTTGCAGGCCGAAGTCCACCAGTCCTCCGGGTTCTGCTCATACCATTGATTAGCGGGGCTGGCCAGCGGAATGGGGCTGCGCCCTACCCCGGCCATCGCGCCATCCCGCTCCCAGGCAATCGCCTTGCTGGCCGTGGTGCTGCTGTCTATGCCGATGACAACGTCTTTGCTCATTCGCCTATGTAATGCGCCGGTTGCGCCAGCCGGCCTACTCGGGCGGCGGCTGGAGATGATCCACACGAACCTTCACCGCGTCCAGCGAACCATCCAGCGCTCGCCGGGCATCGATCGCGACGGTGTCGCCGGGCTTGAAGTCCGAGGATTTCAGTGTCTTGTCGCCATCCGCATACTTGGTCTTCTTCGAGCAGCGGAACTCCAGCAGGTTCTCGCCCGGCGCCTCCAGCGTGAGGCCCTTGGAATCGATTCCGCGGATGGTCCCGGTGAAGCTCGGCAGCAGGTCCTTGTTCTGCGCGGCGGGATTGTCCTGCGCGGAATTGGCGCCGGTCCTTCGTACTCGCGGCTGGCCGCCCATCTGGCAGAAAGCAGGCAACGCAACCAGCAACGCGCCAATCGGCAACCAGCGGCCAAGCATCTCCCTATTCTCTCAAACCCCGTCACGGCGCGGGCTGGACCGAAAGCGGCGACTTTCAAAGAGCGTTGGCGATCGCGCACCAGAGCAGCCCCGCCCGCATAAGGACTACAATCCTCTTATGTGGCGATTGCTGCTCGCTCTGTTATTCGTTGTGGGCGCCTGCGCCGCCGAACGCTACAACAACTTCCTGTTCGGCGTCGCCTACTACCCCGAGCAGTGGCCCGAAAGCTACTGGGACCGCGACGCGCGCCTGATGGCCGATGCCGGCGTCAACGTCGTGCGCATGGGCGAGTTCGCCTGGTACCTGATGGAGCCTCAGGAGGGCGCCTTCGACTTCAGCCTGTTCGACCGCGCCATCGCCGTCCTGGCGCGCCACGGCATCAAGACCATTCTGGGCACCCCCACCGCCGCTCCGCCCAAATGGCTGACCGGAAGGTATCCCGAGGTGCTGGCGGTCTACCCGGATGGCCGCGCCGTCGACGACCAGACCCGCCGCCAATACTGCTACAACTCGCCGGTCTACCGCCGCCTTTCCAAGCGCATCGTCGAGGAGATGGCCGAGCACTTCAAGTACAATTCCAACGTCGTAGGGTGGCAGATCGACAACGAGTTCAACTGCCACATCAGCGAGTGCTACAGCGACAGTTGCCGCCTCGCCTTCCGCGACTGGTTGAAGGCCAAGTACGGCGAGATCCACACGCTCAACGACCGCTGGGGCACCGCCGTCTGGAGCCAGTGGTACGACAACTGGGGCCAGATCGAACCGCCCTTCCCCGCCCCCGCCTATCACAACCCCGCCCTCGTGCTGGACTACAAGCGCTTCATCTCCGATTCGGTGGCCTCCTACCAGCACGACCAGGCCGAGATCCTGCGCCGCCTCCGCCCCAACGACTTCCTCACCCACAACGGCTTCTTCAAGAACATCGACTATTACGGGATGGCCCGCGACCTCGACTTGTTCGCCTTCGATAATTACCCCTGCTTCCTGGACAAGCCCCAGTACCCCACCGGAGCGCGGCTCACCCTGGCCCGCGGCTTCCGCGACCGCCTCATGATCATGGAGCAGCAGACCGGCCCCGGCGGCCAGACCTATCTGCAGCGCACGCCGCGGCCCGGCGAGATGAGCCTGTGGGCCTTTCAATCCATCGCCCACGGCGCCGACGGCCTGCTGCACTTCCGCTGGCGCACCGCCCGCAAGGGAGCCGAGGAATACTGGGCCGGCGTGCTCGATCAGGACAACGTCCCCCGCGCCCGCTACCAGGAGTTCAAGCAGGAGGGCAACCAGATCCACCGGATCGGCAAGGAGCTTCTCGGCTCCCGCCTGGTTTCCGACATCGCGGTCGTCAAGGACTTCGACGACGAGTGGGTCTTCGACTACCAGTACCTCACCAAGGAAGTCGACCTGAGCGCCGAGTACGACGACCTGTTCCAGGCCGCCTCCGAAGCCAAGCACAACATCGACTTCATCGGACCCCACGCCGATTTCAGCCGCTACAAAATCGTCTTCGGCCCCCACCTGATCCTGATGGATTACGAGCTCGCCCAGAAAATCCGCAAGTTCGTCGAACAGGGCGGAACGTTCATCCTCTCCGCGCACAGCGCCGTCAAGAACCGCGCCAACGCCATGACCGACCTGCTGAAGCCGATTCTGGTGACTGACCTGTTCGGCGTCGAGGTGACCGATTTCCAGTGCTACCAGCCGCCGTCGCACAAGCAGAACTCCATCCGCTTCGAGGATTCGACCGAAGTCCCGGTCAACGTCTTCGCCGACGTTCTGAAGGCCACCGGGGCCACGCCCATCGCCACCTGGGACCGCGACTATATGAAGGGCGGCCCCGCGGTCACCGAGAACAAGTATGGCAAGGGCACGGCGGTCTACTATGCGTCGTTCTTCAACCTCGACGCGGCCCGCCACCTGATGCGGCGCTACGCCGCCGAGTACGGACTCAAGCCGCTGCTCTCCGGCATCCCACGCGACATCGAAGTAACCCGGCGCACCAAGGGGCAAAGCCAGTACTACTTCGTGTTGAACCACGACGACGAGAGCGTCGCGATCCGGCCCGGCCCCGGCTACTTCGATCTGCTCGAAAACGCCCCGGCGCCGCCCGCCATCGTCCTGAAACCCTTCGAATACAAGCTGCTCAAGAAATAGGAGCGGTTCACTTCGAAGATCCGGCCAGCAGATCCTTGAGAGTCTTCGCGACGTGAGCAGCGTAGCGCGGCGGATGTGGGTGCTTCCTCAATAGCGCTGCGACCCGCTCGCGGGTTCCGATCGGTGGTCCCGCACTCCAAGTGATCTCTTCCTTCGAAAAGCCGGAGCGTTGATACGTCCTCTCGCCGACTGTCCAGACCGCATCGGCTGGGGCATCATCGCCCATCTTCCAGCCACGCGGAGTCAGGTGATAGGTGCAAACGTAATTATCCCACGCCACGGTCGGCACTCCATGTTAGAATCATACCATGCCTTCCCGAGCAAGCACAAGCCTGCGCGGGCAAGCAGCCACAGCGAGGGGCGGCAGATCCTTGACGGGCGGGTAAATTTTGTTGCACACTAGCGTGCAACAAAGCCGGAAGCAGTGTATACTGAGCTTGCGATGCCTTCACGAGCAAGCACAAAAAGACCCAGAGACCCGAATCTCCTGGCGCGGTCGGTGGTTGAGGACCTGATCGCAGAACGCTGGGATGGCGCTCCCTTGCCACCGTTGAAGCCAGTGCCGGAGAAGAATCCCGCTGCCGTCGCACTCTCCAAGCTGGGGGCCTCCAAGGGCGGCCAAGCCAGGGCCGCGGCGCTGTCGCCGCGCAAGCGCAAGATGATTGCCAAGAAGGCGGCGGAAGCAAGGTGGAAGCAGTGAGCCATAAGAGGCCGTCCCAGCCGCTGCCGAGCGTAAACGATGCAAACGAGTTTATAGAGCAGCAACTTGATGAACGCATACGGGAGATCGAAAGTGACATGGGGGCTGATGCGATCAGCCTGAACGGCCCTATTTTATTCGGAGTGGACGATCTCGTCCGAAAGGCTGTCGAGAAGAAGTTCCATGAAGATCCGGTGCGCACGAAACTCGTTATGCTACTTACCACCGGCGGCGGAGTCATCGAGGTAGTGCCAAGGATCGGAGACACGCTCAGGCGTCACTACGATGTTGTCGATTTTGTTGTCCCAAGCTATGCGTTTTCAGCCGGGACCGTTCTGGTGATGTCCGGAGACGCCATTCACATGGATTCGTATTCCAGGTTGGGTCCCATTGATCCCCAGATTGTCCGCGGAGACGGAAACCAAGTCCCCGCACTGGGGTATCTCGAAAGATAGAACAAGCTTCTTAAGAAGGCGAATAGTGGGCGCGCAAGCACTGCCGAGATTCAGTTGCTGATTAGCGCCTTCGACCAGGGGGAGCTTTATCAATACGAGCACGCCAGAGAGCTTTCTATCACCTTGCTGAAAGAGTGGCTGGTAAAGTACAAATTCAAGGATTGGAAGATCACCAGGACCCGAAAGCGTACGGTAACCTCCAGAATGAAGGTGCGGCAGGCCGCGCAGATCGCAAGGGAACTGAACAACACGGAGAGATGGCACGTCCATGGTCACGGAATCTCCATGGACGTACTTGAGAGGGACCTGAACCTGCGTATTGATGACTTCGGAAAGAACCCCGCCCAGAGTAAGGCAATTAGGGGATACCATGAACTCATGTGCGACTATATGGCTAAGAGGCAAGCCAAAGCCGCCCTTCATTTTGCTGGACGGTATGTTCCGTTCATGTGATAAGTGGGAGGGCTAAAGCACCATGCGCAAAAGAGATGTCATCAAGAAGCTCGCCGCGAAGAATCCGAAAGTGGATGTTGCCCAGCTACTGGAGTCACTTCGGATGACGGCCAAAATGCGGCGGCTTGGCATCAGTGGACCGGGTTACCGCCTCGTGCCCCCGTATTCCGGCAGGCGGGTCCAGATAGTGGACGATACCGAGTCAGACCCGAGGACCATCAAGCTTCAACATCGACAATAGCGGCGGGCCGCGGCAGCGCCCCTCACCGCTTCAACTGCGCGATGCGCGCGAGCTCGTGGCGAACCAGCCGGTTCTCGGGAAACTCCAGGGCATACTCCTTGAGCAGCGCTTCGCTCTTCTGCGGCTGTTTCTCCCGCATGAAGATGATGGCCAGCAGGATCTTGGCGAACGGCCGCAGGTACACTCCCGACCGGCCCACCAGCTCCAGGTTCTCGATCGCCTTCGCCTTGTTGCCCTGCACCTGGTCGAAGTGGATAAACCAGCGCAGGAAGAACGGCATCGACCCCAGCAGGTACTCGCTCACGCCGGCCGTCAGATACGCGTCGTAGAACTTCGGGTTCTCCTTCAACAGGCGCACCGCGTACTTCTGGCTCTGCTTGGCGTAGACCAGGCTGAAGAACTGCCGCTTCTCCACCAGCGCGGCGTAGTCGGTCTGCACGCCCGAGACCAGGCACAGCGTGAACAGCGCGTCCGTGTTCCGGGGTTCTCGGTCCAGCTTAGCGAGCGCCAGCCTGCGCGCCGCCTCCAGCGCGTCCATCAACTGCTTCCTCAGGTTCGGGTCGGGCTTCCCCTTCTTCTTGTCGATGATGCGGTCGTCGTCGCTTAGGAACTCCGACTCCAGGATCGACAGCCGGTCCAGCTCCGTAAACAGGTACGCGCAGGCGCGCATCCCATAGGCCAGGGAGTCGTTTGGGTTCTCGGCGATCTGGCGGTCCAGAATCGCGTGTGTCCCAGGGAAATCGAAATTATAAAGCCGGCCCAAGGCGCGCTGAATCGAATCCGAGCCATTCGCCGCAGGTTGTGCCGCGTAGCCGCCGGCCGCTGCCACCGCCAGCAGCGCCAGCGGCCGAAAAAAGTGCATTCCCCTAGTTTACAGAACCAGTGGCCGTTGCGTCCTGCGTGGCCGCCGGATCAACGCGGGAGGCCCTCTTTCTCCACCCACTCGTAGAACTGCTGCATCGTGAAAAACGCCGCCTTCTTCTGGCCGCGCTCGGAAACCAGCCCCTTCCGGTTGAAGTAGTCCTGGATCCCCGGCAGCATCCGCTTCGGCGAGCGGAAATCCATCAGAACCCACGGCGACGTGCCGCGCAGGAACCCAATCCGCTTCAGCATGCCGATCTGGTGCTGGTAAACGCGGCGCTGGAACTCTTCGGTGAAGATGGTCAGCTCGTCGCCGTGGTAGCCTTGCAGCGCGCCCCCTCCGAACTCGCTCATGACCACCGGCTTGTCGTACGGCGTCTTCCATTGGGTGCGGTCGGCCTTCTCGGGCGGCCCGTCGTACCAGCCCACGTATTCGTTGCATCCCAGCACATCCAGAAATTGGCCCAGCGGGTCGTCCAGCATTTCCGTCGTCGGGTCCGCGTAGTGCGCTTGGAGCGCCGCGGTGATCAGCCGCGCCGGATCTTCGCGCCGCGCCCGCTCGACCAGCCCCTTCAGAAAACTTAACCGCGCCTCGCCCTGAGGCGTTTCATTGCCCACCGACCACAGGATCACCGAGGCCCGGTTCTTGTCGCGCGCAATCATCTCCCGCAACTGGTTCTCGGCGTTTGCGTAGGTCTCGGGATTCCCGAATTGGATGGTCCAGTAAACCGGAATCTCGGCCCACACCAGCAGCCCCATGCGGTCCGCCAGCCGCACCATGCGCTCGTCGTGCGGATAATGCGCCAGCCGCACGAAGTTCGCGTGCAGCTCCTTGGCCCAGCCCAGCAGCGTCCGCGCGTCGTCTTCCGACCAGGCCCGGCCCGTCCGGTACGGCGCCTCGGCGTGCATCGTAATGCCGCGCAGAAAGATCGGCTTCCCGTTCAGCAGGATGTTCGCGCCCGAGGTTTCGATCGTCCGGAAGCCGATGCTGTCCCGAACCCGGTCGGTTTCGGCCTCCACCACTACCTCGTACAGCTTGGGCTCCTCGGGACTCCACAGCGTGAGTTGCGCCTCGCCGGCCACCTTCGCGTAGCCTTGCTCGTCGGTAGTGGCCGCGAAGGCCGCGCCCGCCTCGGGAATCTCCACCGTCACCTTCTGCCGCGGCCGCGTCCCGTTCAGCCTCACCCATCCGGCCACCCGCTGGCGCGATCCCTTCTCGAGCTGGATGGAATAGTCCTGAACGAACGTCTCCGGCTCCTCCAGCAGTTGCACGTCGCGCGTCAGCCCGCCGTAATTCCACCAGTCCGTGTTGACCGTGGGCACGCCCTCCATTCGCCGCTGGTTCTCCACCATCGCGATCAGGAAGTTGCCCTTCTCGCGCACCAGCCCGGTGATCTCGAACGCGAAGGGCGTGTACCCTCCCACGTGTTCGCCGAGCAGCTTCCCGTTCAGAAGAACGGTGGCGTGGTAATTGGCCGCCCCGAAGTGCACGAACAGCCGCCGCCCCGGCTCCAGCTTGTAGTCGAAGTCGCGCTTGTACCAGATGGCCCCTTCGTAGAGCATCAGATCGGGCCGCTGCGTGTTCCAATCCCCTGGAACTTGCAAGCGCGCCGAGCGGTCGAAATCGTACTCCACCAGTTCGCTCTTGCTTTGCGGCTTCCGGTTCGCCCCGAAGCCGTGCTCGGCATCCGGCTGCCATCGATAGTCGTAGTATCCGGTCAGGAAAGGATCCACAATCGCCTGCCACGAGCCGTTCAGACTCACCGTCTTCCGCCCCGCGACGTTCTGAATCGCCACGCCGGATTGCCCCCACGCGCCGCCCGCCATCGTCAGTATCGCCATCACGCCCGCCATTTTCATAGACGTTCTCCCCTGCATACAAGCTCACCCTATCATACGGCGGCGTCCATCGCTCAAAAAAGTTTTCCGCATTTTCGGAACTTGACGGCGGTTGCGGAGTTTGTATCTGTGAGAGCAATCGACAATTCGAAACACAGGAGGAGAGATGAAACGCTTCATCATAATCGCGGCGATTTCGGGGACGATGCTGATCCCGCGCGCGCACGCGCAAACGGCCGGCCAGGACGCCACCATTCACGAACGCAAGGAGAACCAGCAGGACCGGATCGCGAACGGCGTTGCCAGCGGCCAATTGACCGCCGGAGAAACGTCCCGCCTGGAGAGCAAGGAGGCCGCCCTGAATCGCGAGACGCGCACCGACCGCCAGGCCAACAACGGGCAACTGACCGCCCCGGAGAAGGCGCAGATCAACCGCCAGCAGAATCGGCTGAGCGGGGACATCTACACTGACAAGCACAACACCGCCGAGCAGCACTACGGCAACAACGAGGTGGACGCCCGCCGCGAGCTCCAGCAGGATCGCATCGCGCAAGGAATCCGTTCCGGCCAGATGACCGCGGGAGAAGCGGCGCGGACAGAGGGCCACGAGGCCGCCATCAACAAGGAAGTGCACGCGGACCGCGCCGCCAACGGCGGCAATCTGACCAACAATCAAAAGGCCCAGGTCAACCGTCAGCAGAACCGGGAAAGCGCGCGGATTTACAAGCAGAAGCACAACTCCCCGGCAAGATAGGGGCAGGGAGACGATGCCTGGTAGGCGCGGCTGGACTCGAACCAGCGACCCTCAGCTTAGAAGTCGTAAACAAGTGGTTACTACCACTTACTACGAATTACTGTAAGTTGCTCCGATGCCGCTGTTTACGGGCGTTCTGCGCGCCGCGCCATTGCTTCCGTTTTCTACCAGTTTCTACACAGGGTACCCATAAAAGTCCCCATAGTAACCACGCTGTATGATTCTCGAATGCCTACACCACGCGAGGGAATCGAATGCGCCGGCCGGTTTCCGTTCCACACAGAACGCGAAGAACTGCTCAGGTGGCGCCGGTAAAGACTCAGCATGGACCACCCCTTCCCGGACCCGCGCCGGCCTCGCCACGCCATTGCGGCAGCCTTGCGGCAGCCATAGGGCCAGACCCGTTACCGTGAGGCGATCCTGGGGCCGTTCCGATTTTGGGGGTATCCAAAACCCTCACCCGCACGCCCGGAGCCTCAGGGAAGCCGGTTTCCGCGCGACGGCGGGGGCATCTGACGGCCGCCGGCAGTCAGCTCGAAGTAAGTGGGGGCCGTGGAGCTTGACACGACCCCCGCGCCGGTCTTCCGGCGGCTGGGAGCGGGGCGGAAAGGGAACCCGAGGAAAGCACCCCGCTTCGCCGCCGGCTGGCGCAATGTCAACTGTCCTATCTCGGACGGGGCGGCCCCAACAGCCCGTATGGGCCTTTGGCGCGCTTACCGTCGAGTTCGTCGCGCAAAGCCTTCTCCTGCTCCTGGAGTGCCGCAAGGTCCGCTTTCGCTTCCTGAAGTTCTTTGTTCGCGCGGGCAAGCCTGCCCCGCACCTTTTCGAGTTCCGCATTCCAGGGCTGCAACGCGGCCTCGGCGCGTGCAACCGATTCGCGCCAGGCTTCAATCTCGCCCTGGGTGGGGTAGTCGCGCGGATTGGGTTTCAACCCCTCGGCCTCCAGCACCTTCATCCAGTGTTCGGATGCGCGCTCCCCCAGGTAGTTGGCTTGCGACCGCAATTGATTAACTTCGCGGGTTGCGTCCCGGACTTTATCGACCGCCGCGCGGCATTTCGCGTAGGCTTCGGCGTGCCGCTTTTCAACAGCTTCCCGCCGCGCCGCCCGTTGAGCGTTCAGCCGCTCCTCGATTCGCGCACGAAGGTCGCTGAGTTCCTGAGCAAGGCTGGCGTTCTCAGGGTCTTCTCGAAGCTCGGCCACCGCCTGGTTGACCGCATCGCTCAGCGTCCGGGCGGATGGCGGAGGCGGGGGGAGCGCCCCCGGAGCGTTCCAGGTTCGTTCAATGAAGTCGGGCGGAACGCGCGGCTGGAGAGCGCGCCGCATGAGTTGTTCGGAAAGTGGCAGTGGAGGCAGGCCCATAATTTTCTCCGTTAGCTCGCCGGTTCGTCGAAGGGCGGGCTGGACTTATACCAGCGCGACCCAGGAGGGTTATCGGTCTGGTAAGTGACTTCCCCCTGTTCCATCGTGTTTTGAGGTTGCAACGTTCCAACGGCCACGCACAGCACGCCGATGCCGCCGCCCATCGCCTGAGCCGCGAAGAAATTCGCATCGGTCAGTGCGATGGCGACATACGCGCCCGCGTTGAGTATGTGCGTTGCCGTTTCCGGGGGCGCGCTTACGCTCGGGTCCGATCCCAAAGCTAACAGGATAGGGAAACCCCCGAGGTGAACGAAGACGCAAGTATCTTGCTGCCCGTCGCCGCTCGGAAGCGCGAAATGCTGAGACGCGCGGCTTACTACAACGGTTTCGCTCCCCGAGATTCCGATTGACGGCGCGCCGCCGCCGTTGATAGGTCGATCAATGTAAGGTGACAATTGGTTGCTCATTGGTTCTCCTTTCGAGTTCGGTCGGTTTACTTTCGGGCGACCCCGTTGCGATAGATCGCGTTGTAAGCGCCCTGAAGTTTCGCGTTTCTGCCTATGCGCGCGGCGCCGGCCGCGTCCCTCGCGCGGTGTGGAACTGCCCGCGTGAGTCCGCACGATGCAGCGGCAGAATGCTGCATCCATTCCAGGTCGCTCACCGCCTGGCTGTCCTTCGCGCGCTGAAAAATCGAATCTGCGGTTACTGCGGTTACTTGAGTTTCCTCGGCGTGCCGCGGCACGTCGAAGGCGTGCTCCTGCTCGGGTTCGTCGCCGTGACCTTGCAGCATTCGCAGAAGCTCGGCGATTAGCTCGCGGTCTTCAGGCGAGAGCGATTCGGGCGGCGCCGAGTCGCAGACCCGCGCCCGATGGGCCTCAAGCTCGGGCCAGTGCTCTACTACCTCGGGATGGAAAACCCGCATCGTGCGGTGCTCATCGTACTTTCGCAGCAAGTCGCTGCCAATATGTAAGTTCACTGTGTGTTACTCCTTTTTCACAACGTTTTCAGTTACAGCGAAGCGTCGAGCACTGGATCATAAGTGGCCCCCCCGTCCATCGGCCCCTCCAAGAAGATGGAAACCAAGCCGTTCAAAAGGCCCGGATCGGCCGCCCCGATGGCTTTCAACTCCTCGCGCGCCGCTTCGTCGCCCTGCATGGCCGCAACCATCAGATGCACTGCCGCGCGTTCAGGGGTTCCCAGAATGCGGCCTTCGAGCGCTTCAAGCCTGGCCTGTAATGATTTTGTCGCTTTCATCCTTCGCCCTCCGTTCGTCGCGCAACAGCGCCAATTCCCCGAGGTAGAACAACGCCAAGTCGCGCACTTTTGGATTCCCGGCGCAAATTTCCAGCGCCGCCTCGTTGTCGTAAATCGCGAACGCTCGAATCAACTTGTCAACCGTCGCGCCGTCGTCCTCGGCGAATAGCTTGCACAGGGTTGCCAACCTGTTCAGCACGGTTTTACTTCTTTCGCCGCTTGCGCGGCCGTCGCCTGCCTGACTTGCGCCCGAAACACCGCGTCGCGGATGTTTGAGCCACCCACAACCCCGACTTCGCCGGCCGATTCGCGGTACTCCAAAACGATTCGGTTCTTTCGCCGCGCGTAGGCCGGAACCGACTGGACAATGACGCGGACTGCGTTCGCTTCTAACCAAGCGAGAATCGCGCCTCCGCAAGCCCGCCTCTGTTCTCCAAGCAGAGGACCGCAGGCAGGGCCGCTGGCAGTGTCGCCCTGTGATTGCAACACGTTGCAACACGTTGCAACACGTTGCCCTCGCAAGCCGAGAGACACTATGGGGGATTTCGTGGGTACTCGCGCTCATTTTCGGCCTCCCTCGGTCGCTTTCTCAAGTGCGGCGATGCGCCGTAGAATGTCTTCGGTCTCGACTGCTTTGAGAAGCGTGGTTAACGTGACTTCGGCCGCCCGCACGCGACTGTTACCGGGCTGCTGTGTGTCAGTGGCGATCTGGCGCAACATGCTCGCTGCCTCCGCGGCGTTACTCCGTAGTTGGTTGATGGTGGACTCCAGAAGTTCATCGGCCGCCGCTTTGTATTTCGCCATGAAGCCCGCGTCTTGACGGGCGCGGTACAGCGTCCGCCGGTTGATGCCGGAGACCTTCGCCGCTTCGTCAAGCGTGCGGCAACTCAGCATCGCTGCGATGAGCTTCTGCTCACGCACGCGTGCGAGGGACAGCTTGAGACTTTTAGGGCCGTCACTCTTCATCGTGTCCATAAGTCCTTTCCGCCCGCTGCTTGGTGGCCTGTTGCTCTGCGATGGCCTTTGCCGCTTCCCAGGAGCGCAAGGCGCTCTCGAAGGCCGGCCGCGCGGGTTCGCCGTGGAACAATCGCTCACGGGCTTCCCTGAGCAATTCTTGCGCGAGAGCCAGGCTGTTGGGACGCGGTTTTACTCCCCGATCAGTGACATAGTGACAACCTATGTTCTCTATAGGGTTGTCACTGTCACTGGGACAGTTTGTCACTACTGTTTGTGACAAGTTGTCACTACTCATAACGGCCTCCGCTCCACCAGACCGACTTTGCCGCCCGGAATGACCACGAAGCAGTTTTTATATCTATAACTTTCGCGTTTCACGGTCTTGACTTCCGCGTCGGTCTCTTCGGCGATTTGCTCAAAAGTCAACGGCCCGCGGCGCAGGGCGGCCACCATCCGCTGTCGCACAGAGAGCTGTGACGCTATGTCACTGCCACAATCCGCCGCCTCTGTCCGGGCGAAAGTGGTGGTGTCCCCGAAGTCCACCCGGAAACCCAGGGGTGGCTGAAGCGGTCCCAAATTGCTCTTGCGGTTGAAAAACCCCAGGGATAACGTGTTGCCATCGTCTGAACCCTCGGCCGCCTTGACAAACCAGGTGCATCGCGCCGAATTGTGCCAGAACACGGAGCCGAAGGGCTTACGGTCTTCGCCTTCCGCCTTCGTTACGTGGGCGACGTGGAGCGAGCCTCCGCCTATCTGCCGGACGCATCGGAAGTATGCTGAGGCGACTTCGGCCGCTTCCGGCGGCCCATCGCATGCGAAGGCCACGCTGTCATAGACCGCGTACTCTAGGCTGGCATCGCGGGCGAGACGCCGAAGCCGATCGACCTCATGAACAAGCGGCCGGTCGCAACGGGCGTACAACACGCGAGGCATACCGTCGGGGAAAAGGCGTTCCAGTCGGTCCCGATGATCTTCGCCGGCCAACTCCCAGTCGAAGAGCCCCACAGATAGCCCCTGCTCACTCAGACAGCCCGCGAGCCAAAGGCCCGTGTATGACTTTCCGGCCGCGCCATCGCCGAAGAGGATAGCGGGATGCCGGCGGGGAAGCCGAAAACCTTGAACCTTGAGCGAGTCATCCGGGCCGGGCCTGGGAATCTCGCGGAGGTCGATTGCAGGCAAACCCGCCCGCTCGGTCTCGATAATCTTCTGGCAAAACTCCTCAATGACTCCGTACCAGTCCAAATCGCGGGTGTTCGCCCGCTGTGCCAGTAGCTTCGCTCGCTCTTGACGCGCTCGGGCGGAACTCAGGTTCAGGTCTGCAATGGAAAGCGCAAGGCCATTCACCACGCGGGCGCCGGGCAACGCACAGTAGACGGCCAACTCCGCTATGAGTTCGTGATGCTCGCGCCGCACCCGATCAGCCCGAAGTGAGATTCCCTTGCCAGGGATGTCCAGCCCGTAGGAATCCTCCCCGCTGGCCTCGAAGCCTGCTTTCGGCAGCGCAGCACGCATTATTGCAAGCGGATTCTCGGACGCCTCAAGCTGCATTCCGGGCCTCCGGCATCACGAGGTAGCCGGCCAGCATCGTTTCGAGTCGCGCCTGGTGCTTGGCTCCGGCGGCCGTGAGAACTTGCGCGAATTCCGGCTGGGTCTCTCGCCATTGCCGATATTCCGCCAGCACCCCGGCCTCGGTTCGCAGCGCGGCCAGCAGTCCGGTTAGCGGCCTCCGGCCGGGGTGGTTCCACGGCAGGGTTTCCAGCGCCTCTTCCGCGAGGATCGCGGCAACGGTGCCGAAGTTCCTGGCCGCGGGCAGGTCGGTTTCGTCGCGCCGCCGTTGGCGGGCATAGTCGCGCCGCTGGCCTGGTGTCCGCGCCACTTCCGGCCACAAGCCGCGGCTGCGCAGCGCATCGACAACGGCCTGCTGGGTGCATCCACTGAAACAATGAACAAGGACTTTACCATCCGAATCTCGAATGGAAAGACTCGGCAACTTATCCCCATGCGCGGGGCAAAGGCATGTCCAGCCCGTGCGGCCTTTGCGACCATGCAGCACGCGGGCGAGGGCCGCGGCGCGACCGGGTTGGAGTGGATCGGGCATCCTACGCCGCCGGCCTCACGGAGTTCTGGGCCGGGGTTGTTCCCTCTTCGATGATGCGGTCCAGAGCCTGCCGGGGGATGCGAATGCAGCGCCCGATACGTACCACGTCGATTTTGCTACGCCATACCCACTGGCGAATAGTCGAGGGGCGTACCCCCAAGTAGTCGGCTGCATCCTGGATGTTCAGCCGCTGTGTGTTGGTTCTCATGGCAATCTCAGACTATCAAATAGTACTTGCTTCTATCAACGTTTTTCTGATAGACTTCCGTTAGAGCTTTCCAGGAGCCAAAATGAACACGAATCGTTTGTGCCCTACCCCGATGGCGGAAGCCGCGCTGCGGGCTCATTCCCTACTCGAATTCCTAAACGCAGAAAAGCCCGATCCGCGCCTCTGGGAATGCTTCAAGATCAGCCGCGAATTGGACTCGAAACCGTCCCCGAACGTCCAATCTCGCCTACTGGGGCGCCTGAACCGTGCCATCCTCAGCGGGTTCTCGTTCCGTCCCAATCTGTACTGGTCAGCACGGAGAGAATGGACGGTCGGATGGATTCCGGTCTATGCGCCCCACCCATGGGACCCGCCCGCGCCTAAGCGCGACCCCCAGGATCGCCGGCAATCCGTATCCGTCAATGCGGGCCTCATCATCATCCTGGAAATGCTGGCAGCGGGAACGCTTGAACGTGTGCGGCAGTGCTCAGAATGCCAAAAAACGTGGTTTTTTGCATCCTCGGCCAAGCGACGGGTGTGCGGCGGGCTTTGTCGCTATCGAAAGTTCAAAAAAGCCCACACTAAGGCAGAGCGCGCGGAGTACATGCGCGAAAACCGCAAGAATCCGGTGGTCGTCAAGCGAGAAGTCAAAAAGGGAACGAAAAGGAGCTAACTATGAGTGTCTACCGCCCCACGGGATCGAAAATCTTTTGGATGGATTTTCACTTCAAGGGCCAGCGCATCCGCGAAAGCACGGGCCAGCCCGGTAAGACGCGCGCCAAAGAAACCGAGCTCAAGCGCAAGCAGGGCCTCCGCGACGGCGCCAGCGGCATCCGCCGGCCCGAAGCTCCGCGGCTATTCGCCGTGGCAGCCGCGGATTGGGCGGAGGCAAAGAAGCCGAAATGGTCCCCCGGCACGTTCGTTATCGCGCAAAACAGCCTGCGGCACCTCGCGCCCTTCTTCGGCAAAAAGCTGGTGGTCGATATCGAAGCGCGGGACATAGGGCGCTACCAGCGGGCGCGCCAGGCCGAAGGCGCCGCCGGCCGCACGGTCAATATCGAAGTCGGCCATTTGCGCTCGGTCTTGAAGTGGGCCGGCGCATGGGCGCGGATTCAGCCACACGTCGAAATGCTGCCCGAACGCCAGGACGTAGGCCATGCGTTAACCGGGGAAGAGGAAACCGCCTTGCTTGCCGAGTGCGGCAAGTCCCGCTCCAGGGTGTTGCTGCCCTTCGTGGTGCTCGCGCTCGAAACCGGGGCGCGGTTCGGCACACTCCGCCGCCTGCAATGGGCCAACGTCGATCTTGAAGCCCGCTCACTGACTTTCGGGCGCGACAAGACCCGCGCCGGAAGCAATCGCACGATTCCCCTCACCCCGCGCGCCGCGGAAACCCTCGCGTTTTGGGCTGAGTCGTTCCCCGACCGCAAGCCCGAGCACTACGCCTTTCCGACTGAACACTATGGAGGCAGCGGCGCGGGTGAGGTCTTCGGCTTCACAGCCCCGAACGTCAGCGGGACGGACCCCACAAAGCCCACGGGTTCGATCAAAAGCTCATGGGAAACAGCCCGCAAGCTGGCGGGCCTCCCGAGCTTCCGCCTGCACGACCTCCGCCACAGCGCTGCAAGCCGCATGTTCGCCGGCCGGATTCCGCTGCCCATGATCGCGCGGATTCTCGGGTGGGCGCCCGGTACGTTGGGTCTCATGGCCGCGCGGTACGGCCATTTCAGCGTCGAGGAAATGCGCGAAGCTCTGGCGTCGATTGTGCGCCCCGAGCCCGCCGCGGGTACCCAAAGCGGCGAAGTTGCCCAGGGGTACCCCAAAAAGTCCCCAAAGTCGGGGGTACTCGGAGGGGGCTTGGTTCAATAAGTCATTTGTTTTCATGGTAGGCGCGGCTGGACTCGAACCAGCGACCCTCAGCTTAGAAGGCTGATGCTCTATCCACCTGAGCTACGCGCCCGCGGGGTATCGTCTCCATTTTACATGGATCGGGGCCGCCGCCTCCGCGGAGGCCCCTCCGCGGAGCCGAGTTACTGTACGTCGGTCACTTTCCCGTCGGTGAAAGTCACTTTCAGATCCGGGTAGACGTAGATCTGCTTGGCGCCCAGATCGACCACCTTCTGGGGCTCACCCAGCGTCAAGGCCACGGAGTCGATGCTCTGGCCCAGCGCGATTCTCGCCGGCGCCGCGGGGACATCCGCTTGCGGCGCGGCGGCCAGGCCGACCACTTGCTGCTCGGTCCGGTTCGCCTGATCCGCCTCCTGCCTCAGCTCGGCGGCGACGTTGGCGTCCGGCGGCGGCGCCTGGGCCGCGAACGGCGCCTGCACCGGGGCGCTGGCGGCCGAGGCGGGCAGGGCCGGCAGGCCACCCTGTCCCTGCTTCGCGCGGAGTTCTTCGAGCCCCCGATCCAGGGTCTCCCGCATGTGGTTCTGCATCTCGATCAGATCCGGCCACTGCACCGAAACGATAGTGCCCCTTCGGCAATCCTGGCCCTTGCTGGCCAGCACCACCACGCCGGCGCTATCCGCGTCTCGCGGCGCATCAACGCCTAGCTGGACCACATCGCCTTCGCTGAGGGCGCACTCCCCTCCCACGGCCGCACTGGAGACGTCCATCGCGCGGGCCACCACGAACACGTGCGAGTTGCCGTCGTTCAACCCGGGAGGCAGACCGTTGGAGGACGCGGCCGTTCCGGAGTATTGCGCTTCGGATCTTTCCGCCTGGAGCTGCCGCTGGACTTCCTGCGAAATGGCGTCCTTCACGGCGGGCGTGAGCACGGCCTGGCTATCGTAGGCGTAACTAGCCTGGGCGGCCGCCGCGGCCATCCGCTCCTGGTACGCCTCCTGGAACGTCGCCGCGAACATGTAGTCCGTCAGCCAGAACGCGGGACTCCTGTAGACCGGGTAAGGAGTGAAGAAACCGCCATAGAACCCAAACCACGGACTGCCCCCCCAGCCCCAGCTATAAGCCACTGGCATGCTCCAAGGAGAGTAAGCCCATCCGTAGAACCCTGGGGAGTAATAGCGCATGGGAGCATATACATTGAGAGCGAATCCGCGGTACATGTACGGCCGGTAAACGTGCACATAGGCGACGTTGTTCACATAGTAAGTCCGCTGGACATACGACTGGTTCCGGAAGGCGAAGGGCCTCTGCGAATAGCCAAACCCGCCTCCGTGGGCCACGATCACCTGGCCGCCCGGCCGGTTTACGATTACCGTGCGGCTGCCCATTGAACTGTGATAGATCGTTCTCCCCGGCGTCTGGATGACGCTTACCTGGCCGTTGGAATGGAAGTGGGCCACGGTGTTATTCGGGCCGTGATAGACCTGCGCCCCGCCGCCCCCCCCGGTGTAGGCGCCGTGCCCGGCCTGGTTGCCCTGGTAGACGCCAGGCGTGTGAACCACCGAAGGATTGCTCGGGTGGACGACGGCCGGCGTCTGGTTCTGGTGCTGGTAGACGGGAACGTTGTGCTGAGGCGTCACCGCCGGCGTCTGGTTCTGGTGCTGGTAGACGGGGGCGGTGTTCTGGGGCATCACGCCCGGCGTCGGGACATGATGCTGGACGGCGGGAGTGCTGTTCTGCGGTGGCGGTGGCGGGGGCGGGGGCGGCGTCGGGTTCGGGTGCTGAACGGCAGGCGCAGCGCCGTGTTGCGCCGGAACAACCTTCGCCGGCTTCTTCTCGTCCTTTTTGTCGTCGGCAATCAGGCTGGCTGCAAACAGGAACAGCAGCGCCACCATGGCCGTCCCAATCCATCCGCGCGAAGCGGATCGGCGCGTTCTCAGAATGCTCATGGAGTTCTCCTTCATAAAACGTTGACGGGCGAGCCCTGTACAAGGTATACACCGATTCGCCGCCCGGGACAACGATCTTCCGCCCTCGCCATCGCCGCTACTGGCTCCTTTCGTGCTTCATCACCGCGATAAAGCCCAGGTTCCGGTAGAGCTGCAGGTAGTCCAGGCCGCAGCCGATCACGAAGCGGTCGGGGATTTCGAAGCAGCGAAACTCGACCGGAATCTGGACGATCCGGCGGGAGGTGCGGTCCAGCAGCGTACACAGCGCCAGCGTGTTGGGGCCGCGCGCGGCCAGCGTGCGCATCAGGTAGCGGGCCGTGAATCCGGTGTCCACGATGTCTTCCACCAGCAGCACGTCCTGGCCCTCGATGGTGTCGTCCAGGTCTTTCGCGATGCGCACCAGGCCGGGGGCCGAAGGCTGGCTCGAAAAGCTCGAGATCGCCAAAAAGTCGATCTTCACCGGAACGTCGATCTGCCTGGCCAGTGCCGTGAGAAAGAACACCGATCCCTTCAGCACCCCGATCAGCTTCAGTTCGCGGCCGCGATACTTCTCGGAGATCTCGGCCCCCACTTCGGCGATCCGCTGCGACACCTGCTCCTCGGTGAACAGGATTCGCTCGATTTCCGGCGCCGGCGGCTTCATCGCGCGGCCAGCCCCTGCGATTGCTTCCCTAGCCGTTCGGCCAGGCCGTACTTGAAGATCAGGTTCTCGAAATCCTTCTGGTAAAACACCTGGATGTTCACTTGGGGATACACCATGCGCAACAGTTTGACCTTGTGGTTCTTCCTGGTGACCAGCGACTGCTTCATGGTGGTCAGCTCGACGTACAGGTCGAACTCGGGAAGGTAGAAATCCGGCGTGAAGGCTTCCAGCACCTTGCCGTCCTTGTCCCACTGGATGGGAAAGCTGCGCGGCTCGTACTCCCAGGCCACGCAATAGAAGTCCAGCAGGTTGGCGAAGACTTCCTCGCTGGGGTGCATGAATGCGCACTTCTTGAGGCTGGCCTTGGCGGGGGCGACGATGCCGTACTTCGCGAGTCTGAGCCGCGCCTTGAATTGCAGGTGGGCCTCGGCGGCGGCCGACAACAGGCCCTGCTCGAGCACCCCGCGCACCTCCACCGCGCCACGAATGAGGCGCGCCACGCCTTCGGTCTCCAGAGACTCCGCGTTGCACACCAGGTCGAAGGAGTCCGGCGGCGTAGAGGCCTTCCCGAGTTTCTCTTTGCGGTAGGTCTTCCGCTGCCGGTCGAGGTCGCGGAGCAGGGCGCGGGCGGCCGGACGGTCCAGGCGATGATCCAGCATCAGCGTGCCCAGACGGCAGGCCTCCGGCGCCACCACCTGGACGCGCAGCACGCCCGGAAAACTCTTGAACAGCAGCTCCGCGCCCTCGGCCGAGACCACCAGGTGATGCTCGCTCGCCAGGCGCGCGACGATCGACAGGACGGCGTCCGGAAATGCCTTGTCGGGAAGCGGAGCCTGGCCGCCGAACTCCTGCTCGATCATGCCGCTCAGGCGGGACTCGGTCACCAGCTCGAAGCTCAGCAACTGCGCGGTGAGGCGCGCCACTTCCTCGTGCCGGCAACCCGGTTGTCCGGCTAGCGTGATCAACCCCATCGCGGGCCCCGCTGATGGCTTGGCAACGTCTCTCCACGCCCATCATAACGTACCTCCGCCGCCGCGCGGGCGCTGGACGGATGATGCGCTGAAACCTCGGGCGAGCGACGACCACCCCAGGACGGCGACCTTTGAGGAGGGACGTGCAGAAGGCACCTGCCCGGTTGAGCGACGACGAATTCAGCGGCCGCGGCGAACATCTGGGATCACGCGGCGGAGTGGACGAGTCGTTCGATGCATTCCCTTCGAACCGGATTCTGGCCCACCAACAGGACCAGGAAGTTGGTGAAGTCGTGCTCGGCGAGGTTCGTGCAGTGGAAGGCGAAGAACATCACGTCTTCCTCCGATTCGTCTGTGTGCCAAGTGGTCATTACGAACGACCCGTCGTCCTGCGGCTGGTCCGAGTGCTGGGACAGGTAGACCGCATCGATTTCGTCATGCCAGGCCTCGCAAGCGGTTCCAGCGCAAACGGCGTACTGGCACCCAGAGTTCAGCAACGCCGTAGCGAGTTCGGTGCGCTGGGTCGAATCGAAGCCGGACTCGTTGTCCCATAGCACGCAGACGTAGCTTTCACGCACACGCGGAGTGGAGAACTCAGCGGCAGTTCGGATTTCCTCAATCCACACCCGCCGTCCGCGGCCAGAAGCGATCTGCTCCATCCCGTCACTATAGAGCACGGCGGGGAGGCTCGTCCCTTTTTCCGCCGCAGCATGGACTTGGGACGCCACTGCACCGTGCGCTATCCTCTTAGGCTTGTCTGCCGATCCGAGGTGCGACCTGCTTCTGCGCTGTGCCGGCGCGACGCCCGTCGAGTGGGCGGCCGCGATCGCGGTCGCGACTTGGGTCTATCTGCTCATGGGCCGCGGTTTCTTCTGGTGGATGCGGGAGGCGAAGCTACCGGACGCGCCTCCGCCGCCGCGCCGCGTCGCCGTCGTGATTCCGGCGCGCAACGAGGCGGGCGTGGTTGGCCGGGCAGTCGCTTCCATCGTCGCTCAGCGTTACCCCGGCCCGTTTGAGATCTTCCTGGTGGACGACCACAGCACGGACGCTACGGCCGCGGTTGCACAGCAGGCTGGGGCGCGCGTGCTCGCCGCTGGGCCGCTTCCCGAGGGCTGGACGGGAAAGCTGTGGGCGCTCTCGGAAGGCCTCCGCGAGGCGGCCGGTTCGAAGCCCGATTACTTCCTGCTCACGGATGCCGATATTGTCCACGCTCCCGGCAATCTGGCCCGCCTGGTGGCGCTCACCGAAGCCCACGGCTACTACCTGGCGTCGCTCATGGTGCGACTGCGCTCGGAGACCGTGGCGGAGAAGGCGCTGATTCCGGCCTTCGTCTTCTTCTTCCTCAAGCTCTATCCACCGCGCTGGATTGCAAGCGGCCGGCATGCCACGGCGGGCGCGGCGGGCGGCTGCGTCCTGATCCGCCGCGAGGCGCTCGAGCGCTGCGGCGGAATCGAGGCCATTCGCGGCGCGCTGATCGACGACTGCGCGCTGGCCCGCGCGGTGAAGCGGAGCGGCGGCCGCCTCTGGATGGGCCTCTCCTCCGCCACCCACAGCATCCGGGAATACGGGACGTTCGGCGAGATCGGGCGCATGATCGCGCGTAGCGCCTTCACACAGCTCGATTACTCCCCGCTGCGCCTGGCCGGGACGGTGGCGGGCATGTTGGCGATGTACGCGTTCCCGCCCGCGCTGGCGCTGGGCTTCGGATCGAAGCTGGCGGCGCTGGCCTGGCTGACGATGCTGGCCGCCTACCTGCCCGTGCTGCGTCTCTACCGGCTATCCCCGTTGTGGGCGCTGGGGCTGCCCCTGACCGCCCTGTTCTACACCGGCGCGACGGTCTGGTCGGCGCTCAACTACTGGCGTGGCCGCGGCGGGGCATGGAAGGGCCGGGCGCAGGCGCGCCGTTCCAACTAAGGACGGTCTATCGCAGCAGTTCCTCGAGTTGCAGCTTGGCATCGGTCTTGGCGTCGCGGTACTTCACGATGACCGGCGTGTAGAGAGAGATGCCCCAGTCCTTGCCCGGGCCGCGCGGAATGGCGCGCGCGCCGGCCACCACCACGGCTTCCTCGGGAATCACGAGCGGCTCGTCCGCGCCCGCGGAGTAGACCTGACCGCGCACCAAGTCGTAGACCGGCGTGGAGCGGTTCAGGATGGTGCCCGTGCCCAGCACGGCGCGGCGTTTGACCACCGTGCCCTCGTAGACGCCGCAGTTGCCGCCCACCAGCACTTCGTCCTCGACGATCACCGGCAGCGCGCCCACCGGCTCGAGCACGCCGCCGATCTGCGCCGCCGCCGAGATGTGGCAGTGTTTCCCCACCTGCGCGCAACTGCCCACCAGCGCGTGCGAATCGATCATGGTGCCTTCGCCGACGTACGCGCCCACGTTGATGTACATGGGAGGCATGCAGGTGACGCCGCGGCCCACGTAGCAGCCGTCGCGAATGCTCGAGCCGCCGGGAACGATGCGCACCGCGTCGGTCACTTCCAGGCGCTTCAGCGGGTAAGTGGACTTATCGAAGAACGGCAGCGGGCCGGCCGACATCTCGACCAGCTTTCCCATCCGGAAGCCGAGCAGCACGCCCTTCTTCACCCACGCATTCACGCGCCAGCCGCTCCTGGCGGATGGGTCCGGCTCGGCCGCGCGCGCCTCGCCCCGGTTCAGCGCAGCCTTGAAGGCCTCGAACAGACGGAAATCCTCCGCCGTGTAGCTATCCGGTTTCTCGTCGAACAGTTTCTCGATGTCAGCTTGCAGCATGGGCGTGAAGTAGGCCGAGGCTTTCGAGCACCTTCTGGATTCGGGCCAGGTTCTCGGGTTTGGGCGCGACCATGGGCAGCCGCCACACCGGTTCGAGCAGGCCCATGAGCGCCATGGCGGCCTTCACCGGCATGGGGTTGGACTCGACGAAGTTGACTTCCATCAGCGGCAGGTACTTCTTCTGCAAGTCGCGCGCGGCGGCGAAATCGTTCTCGAGGCAGCACCGGACCAGGCGGGCCATCTCGGCCGGAATCTCGTTGCTGGTGGTCGAGATCAGGCCGCGCCCGCCCACCGCGATGGCCGGCAGCGCCAGCATGTCGTCGCCCGAGAGCACATGGAACCGCGCCGGCGTCTGGGCCACGATGGCGCTAATCTGCGCAATGTTGCCGGAGGCCTCTTTGACGCCTACGATGTTGTCGATCTCAGAGAGCCGCTTGAAGGTGGCCGGCTCCACGTTGACGCCGGTCCGGCTTTGTACGCTATAGACAATGATGGGCAGCCGCACCGCGGCGGCAATCGCCTTATAGTGCTGGTACAGGCCCTCTTGCGACGGCTTGTTGTAGTACGGAGTCACCGAGAGGATGCCGCTCGCGCCCACCGCCTCCACTTCCCGGGCCAGTTCGATCACCTCGGCCGTATTGTAGCCGCCCGCGCCCGCCACCACAGGGACCTTCCCCCGGGCCTCATCGAGGGCGATCTCGACCACCCGCAGGTGCTCGGCGCGCTGGAGCGTGGGGTTCTCGCCCGTGGTGCCGCAGGGCACCAGGAAGTCTATCCCCGCTTCGATCTGCCGCTGCACCAGCCGGCGCAACGCCGCTTCGTCCAGTGTGAAATCTCTGCGGAACGGCGTCACCAGGGCCGTTCCGCATCCCGTAAACATGGTCAGACCTCCTTGAAAAGCACCTGGCCGAACTCGAAGAACCCCTTTTTCCCGGCCACCCACCGCGCGGCCTTGAGCGCGCCGCGCGCGAACCCTTCGCGGCTCCGCGCCGTGTGCCGCAGCGTGATGGTATCGGCGGCGGAATCGAACCCAATCTCGTGCGTGCCGGGATGGCGGCCGGCGCGGTTGGACGCCGCATCGATCAGCCGCCCGTATCCCGCCTTCTTCATTTCGTCCACCAGCTTGAGCAGTGTACCAGACGGCGCATCCTTCTTGGTGGAGTGGTGGATCTCCCAAGCCCAGGCGCCGTACTCCTCTTCGTTAGCCAGCAGCCGCGCCGCCTCCGCCACCAGCCGCGCGAAGACGTTCACGCCCACCGAAAAGTTCGGGCTCCAGACCAGGCCGATCCCGCTCCGCTCGACCACCGCCTTCACGCGCTCGAGCTCATTCAGCCAGCCGGTCGTGCCGACCACCAGGTTCACGCCCAGCGCCGCGATGCGCTGGATGTTCTCCACCGTCGCCGAGGGAATCGAGAACTCCACCGCCACGTCCACGCCCGCGAAGTTCTCCCGCGTGATGCCGGCGAAATCGACGTTGTTGAATTCGTCCAGCTTCAGCGCGACGTGGAAGCCGTATTCGGGGGCCAGTTGTTCCACCAGGCGCCCCATCTTTCCGTAGCCCACAATCGCCAGGTTCATTCAAACACCGCCGGGTCGAGTTCCCGGAAGAACTCCGCGTGCAGCGCGCGCACGGTTTGGAGCACGTCCGCCTCCTTCACCACCACGCTCAGGTTCCACTGCGAGCCGCCCTGGGAAATCATGAGCGCGTTCACCGGGCCCAGCGCCGGGAAGACCCGCGCGCCGATGCCCGGCGTGTACCGGATATTATCTCCCACCACGCACACAATCGCACAGTGGTCGAGCACCGAGACCTCGGCGAAATGTTCCAGCTCCGCGCGAATCTCGGCCAGCCGCCGCGTGTTGTCGATGGTCGCGGAAACGCTGACCTCGGAGGTCGAGACCATGTCCACCGGCGTCTCGTAGCGGTCGAACACCGCGAAGATGCGAGCCAGGAATCCGTGGGCCATGAGCATGCGCGTGGAGCGAATGTCCACCACCGTGATGTTCTTCTTGCAAGCGATCGACTTGACCGGGTTGGCGCAAGGCACCGCCTCGCGAATGATCCGCGTGCCCGGGGCCAACGGCTTGCGCGAGTTGAGGATCAGCACCGGAATGTTCTTTTCGACCGCCGGCCAGACGGTGGCCGGATGCAGCACCTTGGCGCCGAAATAGGCCAGCTCCGCAGCCTCCGAGAAGGAGAGCACTTTGAGGCGGTGCGCCTCGGGAACGCTGTTCGGGTCGGCGGTCATCATGCCGTCCACGTCGGTCCAGATCTGGATCTCGACGGCCCCGATGCCCGCGCCCACGATGGCCGCCGTGAAGTCGGAGCCGCCGCGCCCCAGCGTGGTCGTGACGCCGTCTTCGGTGGAACCCAGGAAGCCGCCCATCACCACCACCCGGCCCGCGCGCGCGAGCGGCGCGACTTCCCGGCTCAGCCGCGCGTAGGTCTCCGCGTAAATGGGCGCGGCCTGCGTGTGGCGCCGGTCGGTCACGATCAGGCGGCGCGAATCCGCATGGACAGCGTCCATTCCCGCGGCGCGGAAGGCCAGCGTCACGATGCGGCTCGACAGCCGCTCCCCGTAACTCGAAACGGCGTCGATATGGCGGGGAGTCAATTCGCCCATCAGCGCCAGGCCGCCCAGCAGCTCTTCGAGCTCGTGGAAGTGCGCGGCCACCAGGCTCTCGAGTTCCGCGGCGTCCGCGCTGGCCGCCAGGGGCCGCGCTTCCTCCAGGTGATACTCGCGCAGCGCGTTCAGTTGATCGAGGGCCCGCTCGCGCTGTCCCCCGGCCGCCTCCGCCGCCATGGCCAACAGCTTATTAGTGGTCTTGCCCATGGCCGAAACGACCACCACCGGCTGCCGGGCGAGGCGCGCCCGCACAATGCCAGCCACCCGCGCGATGGCGGCCGCCGATTCGACCGACGTGCCGCCGAATTTCATCACAATCATTAGTCCAGGAGTCCTTCCGTGTACATCAGCTCGGCGTTGAGAATGGCCGCGCCCGCGGCGCCGCGCACTGTGTTGTGCCCCAGCGCGACGAACTTGTAATCGAAGACCGGGCAGGGCCGCAGCCGGCCCACGAACACCGCCATTCCGCGCTCCCGCTCGGCGTCGCGCCGGGGCTGCGGACGATTCGCCTCCGCCATGTAGATCACCGGACGGGCCGGCGCGCTGGGCAGCTTGCGCTCCTGCGGCAAGCCGCTGAATGCGCCCAGGGCGGCGAGCAGCTCCGGCTCGGAAGGCTTCGAGGAAAACTCGACCGAAACCGTGACCGTGTGCCCGTCCACCACCGGCACGCGGTTGCAGTGCGCGCTCACCCGCGCGGAGAGCGGCTCGACGCGGCCACCCCGGAAATCGCCGAGGATCTTCTGCGTCTCCTGTTGCATCTTTTCTTCTTCGCCGCCGATGAAGGGAATCACGTTGGCGACGATGTCCATGCTGGCGACGCCCGGGTAGCCCGCGCCCGAGATGGCCTGCATGGTGGTGACCACCACGCGCGTGATGCCGAACGGCTTCATCGGCCCCAGCGCCATGGCCAGCACCACGGTCGAGCAATTCGGGTTGGTCACGATCTGGCCGCTCCAGCCGCGCCGCTCGCGTTGCAGCGGAATCAGTTGCAGGTGCTCCGCATTCACCTCCGGCACCAGCAGCGGCACGTCCTCCTCCATGCGGTGATTGCGCGAGTTGGAGACCACCACGTGCCCCGCCTGGGCGAAGGCCTGCTCGATTTCAGTGGCCACCGAAGCGTCCGTCGCGGAGAACAGCAGCTTCGGCGCGTTGCCCGGCTTGCACTCCTCCACCGTCAGCTCCGCCGCCGCTTCCGGCATCGTTCCGTTCAGCCGCCAGCTCGTGGCGTCGCGGTACTTCTTGCTCTCGGAGCGCGCGCTGGCGCCGGCCCAGGTCAGTTCGAACCAGGGATGATTCTGCAACAGGTTCACGAATTGCTGGCCCACCATTCCGGTGGCGCCCAGGATTCCCACTTCGATTTTCCGCATACTATCCTCGGCTATTCGCTCTTCGCGGACAGCCTTCTCACCATCCTCGCGTAGATTTCGACAGCCTCGCTGAGCTGCCGCTTGGATACCTTCTCGTCGAGCGTGTGCGCCACGTGGATGCTCCCCGGTCCGATCAGGAACGCCTCACCCCAGGCGCCGGCGAACGCTGGGATGTCAGTCGTGAAAGCCACTACCGTAGTGGGCAGATCGTCCAGCCCCTGGAGGCGCACCGCCGGCACACACATCGCCTCCCTGGCTTCCGCCCGCCCCGCAACCGCGCTCTCGACCGCCTGCCGGATAGGATCGGCGTCCAAGACCAAACGGAACATGATCTCGGCCTGCGCCCGGTCGGGCACCACGTTGGGCGCGCGTCCGCCCAAAATCGTTCCAATGTTCAGCGTGCCCTGGCCCAGAACCGGGTCGCTGGGGAGCGGAATCCGCCGGATCGCCTGGAGCGCGTCGAGCAGTTTGTCGATCGCCGATTCGCCCAACTCGGGGTAGGCCGAATGCGCCATCCGGCCGTGCGCCACGATCTCGTAGCGCAGCGTGCCCTTGGATCCCAGGGCCAGCCGGTTATCCGTCGGTTCCCCGTTGATCAGGTAGCGCGAGCCGCGCGCAGCCCGCGCTGCGGCGAACGCCCCGGCGCTGTTGCGCTCCTCGCCGACCACGAACAGCAGACCGAAATCGCGCCGGCCTTCGGCGAGCAGCCGCTCGGCCGCGCCCACCATGGAAGCGATGATTCCCTTAGCGTCGCAGGAGCCGCGCCCATAGATCCACTCGTCGTCCTCGCGCGAGGGAAAGAACGGCGGCACCACGTCGATGTGCGTCGACAGAGTCACGCTTGGCGCGCCCCAGCAGGCGAAGACGTTGAAGCGCCCGCACTCCACCGGCATGGCTTCCGTACGGCCGCCGGTGCGCGCCGCCAGGATGGAGAGGTAGTCCAGCAGGAACGAGCAGGCCGCCCCCTCGTTGTTGGTGATGGATTCGATATCCACCAGCGCCCGGGTTAGCTCGACGACGTTCATATTCTCAATGGCTGGGGCGCTGGAGGGGAGAAAAGAGGGGGCGAAACCCCCGAGCCTCCGATAGCGCTCCATCCGGATATCTCTAGAATTCGGATGACAGTGGGCAGGTGTTGTCCTTACCCCCCAACCGCGGACGGGTGTGCTCCCCCGGCGATTTCGGCGGAGACTGACTGCGCCCCTTTCACCGGGCCTCCGAAGCTACTCGGAACTGCGACCGCGGCTACTGATGGCCTCCGCGCCTCTATCGAAACAAACTAACAGCATAACATGAAGCTCCCGGTTACGATGCCAGACGGTGGGCCGGTTCCGACGGACGCCGGGCAGAAGCCCGGCCGCAGCCCGAAAGGGCTGACCCCACGGCAGGCCCAAGCATGTCGCGGTGGGTTCGTTGGTGGGTTCGTTCCTGAGTTAGTTTCTGTTTTATTTTGTTTAACATACGGTGCTTCATGGGTTCGTTCGGGAAACCTTGATGTGCAAGCCACGGTGGCCCTCTCGGAGGGGGCGGCGACCGGTGTCACAGCCATGCCTTAGAGTAACGCCGTGTCAGATGGGCTGAGGCCGACGGAGGCGGTAAGGCTCTGCGGAAACGGGGGAAAGAAACCGGGGAGAGGCGTGACGGGGAGATGCGGGTGGGGAGGGACCGGCCCTCCCGAACTAGCTCAAGCGCCCCGAGTCCTCGGTATCGGTTCGACTTTCTGGTCGTGCACAGCGTCATTCCGGGCGAGGTCCATGTCAGACGCAAAAAGAGCGGTTCTCGCGGTGAGCTTGTACTTCGGCTACTTGGCTGGGTTCGCGTGGGCGGTCTCGCTGAGAACGGCGCGCGTGAAAAAGAGTGGCGTTGCCGGCGACCGTCTCCCGTTCCATAAGGGGTGAGTTTCGGGATGGGACGCAGTGGATGCGTCACGATGCGGGCGACCTGGTGCTCATCGGAATAGGCCGGTGTGAAACCGCCGGGCAGAAGCCCGGCGGTAGCCTGAAAGGGCTGCCCCACGCCGGCGTGATAGACTCGCTAGGTGAAGTTACGAAGCGCGCTGTGGCTGGTTCCGGTGGCGGCGGTGGCCGCGCTGGCGGCTGGCGCGGTCGCGGTGGCGCCGATCACCTTCGAGGAAATCGCCGGGCGGGCCGGAGTCCGGTTCGTCACCAACACTTCGCCAACGCCCCGGAAATACCAGCCGGAGCCGATGGTGGCCGGCGTCGCGATCTTCGATTACGACGGGGACGGTTATCCCGACCTGTACTTCGTGAATGGCGGAGAGATGCCTTCGCTCACGCGAGACGGGCCGAAATACTACAACCGGCTGTATCACAACAACGGGGACCTGACGTTCACCGACGTCACCGAGAAAGCCGGCGTGGCAGGCTCCGGGTACGGGATGGGCGTAGCCATCGGGGACTTCGACAACGACGGCCGGCCGGACATTTTCCTGGCCAGCCTGACGGGCAACCAGTTGCTTCACAACAACGGCGATGGCACCTTCACGGATGTCACGGCCAAAGCGGGCCTGGGCGGCGGGATGTTCGCGGGACGGAAGATGTGGTCGGTGGCGGGGGCCTGGCTGGATTACAACAACGACGGCCTGCTCGACCTTTTCGTCTCGAACTACTGCGTGTGGTACCCCGGCGCCGATCCGGACTGCGTGGTCAACGGGCACCGCATCTACTGCAGCCCGCGCTACTATAAGCAGCTTCCCAACTCGTTGTACCGCAACAACGGCGACGGCACGTTTACCGACGTCTCGGTGGAGACGGGCATTGCGCAGCATGCGGGGCGCGGCATGGGGGTCGCGGTGGCGGACTACGACGGCGACGGCTTCCCCGACATCTTCGTGGCCAACGACGACGCTCCCAACCAGTTGTTCCACAATCTGGGGGGCAAACGGTTCGAGGAGGTGGGCGAAGATCAACTGGTCTCGTTCGCGCAGGACGGCAAGCTCATTTCGGGCATGGGCGCGGACTTTCGCGACGTGTTCAATACCGGCCGGCCGGCCATTTGGGTGAGCGCCCTCGAACAACAGACCTTCCCGTTATTCGCCCGGGCGGGGAACGGTCCTTTCCAGGATTGGACGGCCAGAGCGGGACTGGCCTGGCAGACTTCCCTGATGGCCGGCTGGTCCAACGCCATCGTGGACCTGGATAACGACGGATGGAAGGATCTGATCGTGGCCCGGTCCAATGTGACGGACAACATCGCGCTGTTCTCGCAGCGCTCCTTCGAAGAGCCGAACTCGGTCTTTCGCAACCTCGGGAACGGGCGTTTCCAGGACGTCAGCGCAACCGCCGGCCCGGAGTTCCAGGTTCCGGGGGCGCATCGGGGACTGGCCTTCGGAGACCTGGACAACGACGGGCGGATGGATATCGCCGTCTCGGTGTGGAATGGCCAGGCGAAGGTCTTTCACAACACCACCGAGAGCGGGAATCACTGGCTGTTGGTGCAGTTGCTGGGCTCGCGGAGCAACCGCATGGGCATCGGCGCCCGGATACGGCTGACCGCTAGCGACGGAGCTGTTCGCTATAATCACGCGACCATCAGCACCGGTTACGCGGCCTCCAGCGATCCCCGAGTCCACTTCGGACTGGGCGGGGCGGCGCGGGCGAGCGAGATCGAGATCCTGTGGCCCAGCGGCATCCGGCAGGTGCTGCGCGATGTGCCGGGGGACCGCGTGTTGGTGGTCGCCGAGCCGTAAATCAAGGGTTGGGAACGGTGACCGGCTCCTGCTGCGCTCGCAGGCGGTCGAACTCGGCCCGTTCCTTGCGGGCGTCGGCGGCTCTTCCGGCCTGGCTGTAAGCCTGCGACAGGTAGAAGTGCGCTTTGGCGGCTTCGGGCGCCAGCTTGACCGCCTTTTCCAGGGCCGCGATCGCCTCGTTGGTCTGGTCCGCGTTCAGCAAAGCCCGGCCAAGAGTGGCCTGGCACAGGGCGTCCTTAGGATCCAGGCGGGCCGCTTGCGCGGCCAGTTCCACGCTCTCGGTGGTCTCGCCCCTCTTGATCAGCAGCAGCGCCAATTGCACGCGGGCCAGCACGTGCCCGGGCGCGATCCGCAGCTCTTTGCGGAACTCCTCCTCGGCGGCTTCGGGCTGGTGGTCCATCAAGAAGACGCCGTACATATAATGGACGCCCGGCTGGTTGGGGAACTCCGCGACCAGTTGTTCGAACAGAGGGCGCGACTGGTCGGCGCGTTCCGCCACCAGGGCGCAGGCGGCGCGTCCGGCAAGCTTAACGAGCGGGCGCTGGGAGGCTGGCAAGTCCGCGGGGAGGGTCTTCATGGCCAGCGCGGTCAGGCCCATCGCCTCGATCACTTCGGGAGTTTCCGTGCCGGCTTTGGCCAGGGGCCGCAACTGCTCCAGCGCCCGTGGAAAATCGGAAGACCGCAAATAGATAAGCGCGGCGTGGTAGTGCACCGAGGCCACGAAGGAGGGCCTGTCGGCCAGCCCCGTGGCCTCCCCTCTCACAAGGAACGCGAGCGCGTCCTGGTAGTTCCCCAGTTCGTATTCCGCCAAGCCCAGAAAGGCCCACGGCGTGCCCTTCTTGGGCACCAGCGCCACGCCGTGACGCAAGGCGTCCCGCGATTCGGCGAAGCGCTTGAGCTGATACAGGCCGGCGCCCATGTAGAGCCAGCCTTCGGCCCAGTCCGGGCGGATGGCGAGCGCCTGACGGTACAAGGCGACAGCTTCCTCGGGATGCGCGTCCTGCGCCGCGGCGGCGCGGCGCGAGAGGTCGTCAAAATCGCCGCGGGCGACCTGGGCGGCCGGCGCTCCGGCTACCAGAAGGAGCCACAGAGCGGCAATGCTCGGTTGGTTCAAAGCGCCAGCTTAGCACACCGGCGGAAGCTCCCCGGCCGGGCGCCTACTGGGCATCCAGAGCGAACGAGACACTCTGGGACGCCGTCTGGGATCCCTGCTTCAGAATCACCGTCATGCGGTACGAGCCCGCCGGCAGATCGGCGGTAGCCAGTTCCGCAAGGTACGGAATGGATGTTCTTCCGGAGTCATCCCGGATGATCAAGGGCACAATCCCCATCATTTCGTCACCCCGGCGAACCTCCGCCATGAGCAGGGGCTTTTCGGGAGACTTGCGATCCGGATAGACGTCGAAGAAGAGGGTCAGGGTTGGACTCGCCGCTTTGGAAACGTGCCCAGAGAGATCCGGAACCACCTTGCCATCCACGCAGCGCAGCGGATCCGACTGGTCGGAATCCCGGTCACCGGCGAACGGATCGATTCGACGGACCACCACGGCGTCGCTCAAGGCCGGGCCGCTGCCCGCGGGGGCAACCGTGAAGTTGGAGCGCTGAGCCGCGATCTTGCCGCTATTCACGTCCAGGACCGCGGACTCCAGGACGTAGTCGCCGGGAGGGGCCGTGAAGTGGCGCCGGACGGTGAGCACCTCGCGCCGCGCCGCTTCCCGCTCGTCGAGCGCGCCCTGGCGGGGGAGATCCTGGCTGAATCGCTCGACCACGGCGCCCGCCTTATTCCTCACCTGCGCAACCACGGCCAGGTGAACCGACCAGGCCTTGGCCGCGGGGTCGCTGCGGAGGTCCACGTCGCGGAGCGGGGTCTCGAGCACGACGGAGTTCACAAGGCCATCCCCACCCTCGCCAAAGTGGAGCAGCGCCGAGCGGAACGGCATCTCCGCCGGCAGCTTGGGTGCGGCAAGCGCTTCCAACAGACGAGTTTCGAAGGCCGGCGGGAGGGGCACGACCCGGCGTGGCGGCACGAAATAACCCTCGCGCGCCTCCAGGACGACTCCGGCCCGCAACGCCCTGACCTTCACCTGCCGGAAACGGCCCTCGCCCGCCTGGCTGGGCGGAGTAAAGGAAGCCTCATAGTAAGGTCCCAGCGCGCCGTCGATATTGCGGGCGCTTCTGCGGGTGTCGCCGCCGTATTCATGGGACCCTCCAGTGGATTGGCAGATGGCGTCCAGAGGCGTCTTGCCGCCGATGATTTCGCTGTCTTCGAAGCGGCCCATCTGTTGGCTGAACAGGGTGTCCGTAGTGGGAGCCGGCGCGGTCGGAGACGACGCCGGAGCCACACCCGTCTGACTCACGTTGGCGGACCTGGCCAGCGCCCCGCTCACGGCCAGTCCGGCCCCGGCCTGCGGATCGACCGCGTGAGCGTCTATGGAATAGATGGATACACGGGATCGATTCGCCTCCTTGACGATGGAGCGCAGGGTCTCCGGATCGCTCCGGTTCCAGGAAAGGCTCTGCGAAAAATAGACCACGGTTTTTCTCCCGGGCACTTCCTGTTGCCCCTGGGAAACGGCCAGCAGACCGGCTACCGAAGGCGTGTAGCGCGTATCCTGGATCATCATCTGGGAGGCGAGCATCTGGGCCAGCAGCAGTTTCGCACTCTTCTGATTCGGCCCGCCCCGGGTATCCTCGGTCATTTGCTTCTCCGCCGCCGCGACCTCAGCCAGGTACTCGGCGGCGGGCCCCAGGGTGGCGGCGTTGACGGCCTTCTTCAGCGCCTCGCGGTCGCCGGTCGGACCCTGCACCAGGTGCAGGCGTCCGTCCACTCTGAGAACGGCGAATGAGAGGCCGGTGGCGGGAGCGCCCTTGAGGACTTCCAGCGCCGCGTCCCGCGCGCTCCGTGCGTTTCCCGGCTCCATGTCGTCGAACAACAGCGTCACCGCGCGGGGATGGGCGGACACGCCGGCGAGCCGAAGATCCTTGATGCCGACGGGCGAACCGCCATCCACGATTTCCAGATCCTCAAGTTTGAGATCGGCGACAAAGTTGCCCTTCTTGTCGCGGGCGACGAGATCCAGAGCTACCTCGTCGACATTGGAGACCACCGTGGCCGCCCGTTCCGGGGCCACCGCGGGAGCGGATCCCGTCTGCGCGAGGGCTGGAGAAAAAGGCAGGAACAACACCGGCAGGACTCCGAAAGCGGTCCAGATAAGAAGCATCCGCACCGGTCCCGCCACTGTTCGCTGCATGGTCTGTCCCTCCAATAACTATCTTACGCTGGCGGGCGCAGGCCCGTTCCCGGAATCCCTTACAGACCACCCGGGGCAGTCCCGCGTGCGCCTCTGCTGCCTGTTTACAACGGAAGTCCCCCGCGAATTGCGCTCGGGTGTAGAATCAGGGGAGCCATGAAACGCCAGGTCACTCTTGCATTGATAGTTGTGTCGATCGTCGCCGTGTGCATCTCCGGCGCAGCCGCTCAAACCCCAGCACCACCCTCCAGTGGGGGGAAGACGGAAGTCGCTCCGCCGTCCTCCACGGAAGGCGAAGTCGCGCTCGACCTTGTGGTGCGCGATAAGTACGGCCGTCTCATTCGCGATTTGCGGCCCGAGGAAATCCAACTCAGCGATGGGGGCCAGCCCGCCAAAATCCGGTCGGTCCACCTGTCCGGGGCATCCGATCATGCGGCCCGGGAGAACCGGCCGCATCAGGCCATCGTGCTGATGTTCGATGCCCTGGGGCACGACTCGGCCGCCTTCGCCCGCGAGGGCGCGATGGAGGTGGCACGGGGAGCGGTCGAGGCGGATGCGCTGGTGGCGGTGGTGTGCGTCGGAAGCAGGCTGGGAATACTGCAGTCCTTTACCGCCGATAAGGACGCGCTGAAGAAGTCGATCGAGACAGCCACCATCGCCGCAACGCGCCGCGATGTGGAGATTACAAAGGCCGAGGAAGGGTTGCGGCGCTCGCCGGCACAGACTGGCGCCGCGGGCGGGGCGCCGCCAGCCCAACTCCTGCTGGAGGCCGTGTCGGCCTCCGAACTGGCGCTGCGCGACCAGAAGGCCAAGCCGGCCATGGCATCCATGCTGGGGCTGGCCAAAACCCTGGCCAAGCTGCCCGGCCGCAAGACGATTGTCTACTTCAGCGATGGGCTAAAACTTTCGACTTCGGAAGCGACCGTGTTTCAGAGCCTGGTCAGCGAATCCAACCTGGCCCGCGTGAGCCTGTACACCGTGGACGCCAGCGAGACTGCCGTTCAGGCTTCGGCGCAGGCCATGCTGGCGGTCTCCACTTCCACCTCCATGATCCATGCCACCGGGATAGCCGCCGCCGGACCCAGCCCGCGCGTGCCCACGGGGGGGGAAGGACAGCAGTACCCATACCCTGTGGAACACCAATACGGGGATGTCTCCGATGGGATGCCAACGGGCACCCAGGATGCCCTGCGAGAGCTGGCGGTGTCCACGGGTGGAATCTACGTGCAGGCCAACCTGGAAACCAAGAAGAAGCTGCGCCGGATCCCCGAGGATGCGGCCAACTACTACGAGGTCGTCTACACCCCGCATGAGGAACCGCAGCCCGGCCAATTCCGCAACGTCGGCGTTCAGACGACCCGTCCCGGCCTCAAAGTCCAGAGCCGCAGCGGTTACTTTGCGGGATCGACCTCGGTAGCGCAGTTTGGCGCTTTCGAGGCGCCGCTGGCCAAGGCGATCCTGGAGAAGGGCGGCCAGTTGGATCCCTGGATCCGGGTGCGCGCCTACGAGTTGCGCCCGAGCGCGAAAACGGTCACTGGAGAAGTGGTCGTGGAGGTTCCGCTATCCCGCCTGCATATTCAGGAGATCAGTACCGAGAAGGTCGTGCGGCTGCATTTCTCGGTGCTGGCTCTGATCCTGGACGAATCCGGCCGGGAGGTCGCGCGCTGCAGCGAGGACGTGCCCCAGCGAGTGGCCATCGAGGCCAAGGAGCGCATGCTTCAGGAGGTCTACACGTTCGCGCGGCCGTTTACGGCGCCGCCGGGCAAGTACCAGGTGGAAGTCGGAATCCAGGATCGGCTCACCGACAAGATCGCTCTGGTGCATACAACCTTCGAGGCCCAGGCAACTAATGCCCCGGCGGTGAGCGAAGCCATCCTGGCGCGCCGCCTGGAGGCCGCGCCATCGGCGGCGGATCTCGACGATCCCATGCTGTACGGCGCCAAGCGGGTGGTTCCCGACCTGCACCCGGTCATCACGGAGGATCACGACGAAACGCTGCCGCTGTTCCTGATACTCTATCCCGACCCCTCGGTCAAGGCGGAGCCGGAGCTGACTGTCCAGGTGGTGGGCTCGGTCAGCTCCTTCAAGGAGACCAAGCTGGCCTTGGGGAAGACCGAAGGACGCAGCGCCATTCCCTATGTCGTGGACATCCCCGTCAGGAGCCTCACGCCCGGCAATTACAAGGTTCGAGCCACCTTTACGCAAGGCGCGGCGCCCATCCAGCGCGAGGTCGACTTCCTGGTGCCCGGCGAGCCGAAGCCCATCGTTCCAGCCGAGAACGCCGCCGCCAAGCCGGAGGCGCCCGCCGCCGTTCCCGTCGCGGCGCTGCGGCCAGGGGCGGCCGTCGCGAAGCCCAGCGAGAAGGACCAGGCCGCCATGCTCTCCGGGGCGCGCCAGCGCGCCTTGGCCTATTCGCAATCCCTGCCCAACTTCACCTGCATCGAGACCACGCAGCGCTCGGTGGCCAGACCCGGCACCCAAGACTGGAAGCCCAAGGACACTCTTTCCGAGCTGGTCCGCTATGTGGATGGGCAGGAAGATCGCAAGCTGATCGAAGTCAATGGTACGCCTACCACGGGAGATCGGTCGAGTTTGCAAGGGACGTTGTCCAGCGGGGAATTTGGCCATCTTTTGAAGGTGGTCTTCGGCGAAAGAGCGAACGCAACCTTCACCTGGAAAGAGACCGCGTTCCTGGACGGAGTGCGGTGCGAGGTCTTTACCAGCCAGGTGGACCGGAAGCATTCCGGCTACTCGATCGCCACCAACAACGGCCAATGGGGCATTGACGTCGCCTACGTCGCCAGCGTGTACATCGACGCCGCCACGTTTAATATCCGCCGCGTGAAGCTGGAGGCCATCGATATCCCGCCCGAATTCCCGATCCGGGCGTCCACATTCAGCGTCGACTACGCCTACGTCCGCGCCGGCGACGCCGATTTCCTGCTTCCCACTTCCGGAGCCATCGAGTTGCAGCAATCGCGGAGGGTGCTGGTCCGCAATGAGGTGCAGTTCCGGGATTATCACCGGCTGGGTAGCCAGACCAGTATCCGCTATCACGGTTTCTAGCCTGCTGTCCGGCGTATGGAACGGGGCCCGGCCCGGGCCGTCCCGCCCGGGCTCGCGGAAGCCGGCGAGGATGGCTACTATGGTGTTGGGGGGTATAAGAAGTGAGGTTTATCGGCGTTTGCGCGCTCGTGGCGGGGGCGGCGGGACTGCTCTCGGTAGCGCTGGCTGAAAGGTCGGCGGCGCAACGCGCGAGCTCTCCAGCCAGTACTTCCGAAGCCGGTCCAACGGCTCCCATTACCATCGACTATCCTCCCCAGGCGGCCATTCTTCCTCCGGAATTGCCTCCCATCGCGTTCCGCTGGCGAGACAGCTCGCCGGATGCGGCGGTGTGGCGCATCGCGATTACTTTTGGCGACGGATCGCCGGCCCTGGATGTGAAGACGCCCGGCGCACGGATGCGTGTGGCGGAGTTGGATCCTCGCTGCGTGGCGCCCCTTAACCGCCCGCCTGTGCTGACCCCCGAGGAAGCCGCGGGCCACATCTGGACGCCCGATAGCAAGACCTGGGCGGCCATCAAGGCGCATTCCGGAAAACCGGGCGCTACCATCGCCATCACCGGATTCGCGCACCAGGGTTCCGGCCGCCCGGTTTCCTGGGGACAGTCCGCCTTTGAAACTTCCGCGGACCCGGTCGGCGCGCCCATCTTCTACCGCGATGTGCCGCTGATCCCGGCCCAGACCAAAGGCGAGCTCGGCATTCTGCCGAAGGACGCCATTGTACTGATCAAGTGGCGCCTCCGCTACCTGGCCGAAACGCAGAGCCGCGTTCTGATGGAAGGTCTGCCGACCTGCGCCAATTGCCACTCCTTCTCGGCCGACGGCAAGACCATCGGGCTGGACGTGGACGGCCCCATGAACGACAAATCGCTGTATGCCGTGGTTCCGCTCCGCCAGCAAACGGTGATTCGCACTCGCGATGTTTTCAAGTGGAACGTCCGCAGCGATATGGGCAAAAGGAAGCTGCGCGCCGGGTTCATGTCGCAGGTTTCCCCGGATGGCAGGTACGTGGTCACGACCATGGACGAGCGGGACCCCCTGGCCCTCACGCGGGCCTATGGGCTGGAGGAGAAGTTCTATTTCACGGTCTATAAGGACTACCGTTTCGGCCAGGTGTTCTACCCGACACGGGGCGTTCTGCTGTGGCGCGAGGTGGCCACCGGCCGCACCGAGCCTCTGCCGGGAGCCGACGATCCAGCCTTTGTGCAGACCGACGGCGTCTGGTCGCCGGATGGAAAGTGGATCGTCTTTTCCAGAGCCAAGGCCACCACGGCATTTCCCCCGGGCGCGCCTCCCGCCACTTTTGCCAACGACCCCAATGAGACCCAAGTCAAGTACGACCTTTACCGGATTCCTTTCAACGAGGGCCGGGGCGGGAAGCCGGAGGCTATCCCCAGCGCTACGGACAACGGCTTCAGCAACAACTTCCCGAAGGTCACGCCGGACGGCCGCTGGATCGTCTACGTGCGCTGCCAGAACGGGCAGTTGATGCGGCCCGACAGCCACCTCTTCATCGTGCCCTTCGAAGGCGGGACCTCCCGGGCGATGAAGTGCAACACGCCGCTGATGAATTCCTGGCACAGCTTCTCGCCCAACGGCCGGTGGATGGTGTTCGCCTCGAAGGCGCGCTCCCCGTACACGCAGTTGTACCTGACCCACCTGGACACCGAGGGCAACGACAGCCCGCCGATTCTGATCGAAAACACGACCGCCTCGAATCGCGCGGCCAATATCCCGGAGTTCTTGAACATTCCGCCGGACGGTTTCCAGAAGCTGGAAATCCCGGCTTCGGAGTTCTACCGGGTTTTCGATGCGGCCGTCGACCTGATGCAGAAAGGGCACGTCTCCGAGTCCATTCCCGAGTGGCGCAAGGCCATCGAACTGGACCCGGAAGACGAGCGCGCGCGGGTGAATCTGGGCGCCGCTCTGGACCATGACGGCCAGGCCGAAGAGGCCATCGAGCAGTATCGAAAGGCCACCGAAATCGCGCCGGAGCACGCGCCGGCCTACGACAGCCTGGGATACGATCTGGTCCGGATGGGCCGGGTGGACGAGGCCATCCAGGCTTATTCGACCTCCCTGGGAATCGATGCCGCCAATGCTCGTTCCCAGACCAACCTGGGCACCGCCCTGTATCAGAAAGGCAAGCTCGAGGAAGCCGTCCAGCACTGCCAGAAGGCGCTGGAGCTCGACGCCACCTCGATGGATGCCGAGAACACCCTGGGACTCGCGCTGGCCAAGCAGGGGCGGATGGACGAGGCGATCGGCCACTTTCGCACGGCCGCATCCACGGAGCCCGAATCGCTCCAGTATCAGTACAACCTGGCGCGGTTCCTGGCGCAAACCGGCGGATTCCAGGAGGCGATTCCCCACATGGAGCGGGCGGTTAAGCTGTCCAATGCCCGGGAACCGGCGATCCTGAGCCTGCTGGCCGCGATGTATGCCGAGGTGGGCCGGATGCAGGAGGCCATCGATTCGGCGCGTCAGGCGCTGGCGCTGGCCAATCGCAGCGGCGACACGGAGTTGGCCACGACTCTGACCGCCAGAATCGCCCGCTACCAGGCGAAGGTTGCAGGCAAGTAGCAGGCTGCTGAACAAGTCATTTCGGCGGCCCGAAGAGGACAAGCGAAAGCATGTCCTACAGCTCCGCGTAGGGTAAGCTTCAACTCGCCCAGGGACTTTTTCGGCAGCCTGCTGGCGGTCCGCGGCACGCGGAGCGACGAATATGCCTGCGGTCCCGCCGAACGGAAGGCGGGCTGCAGGCCAGATTGCCCGCCCCACTTTCGGTGGCGCCGCTATTCCAGCGTGACCGAGGTGGTCCGCTGGACCGTCTGCGCCCCCTGAGTGAGCACCACGGTCATCTCATAGGCGCCGGGCGACAGGGACTTGGTGCCGACCTTGGCCAGCTCGCGAATGGGCCCCGAGGCGGATTCCCGGCGCAGAGTCAACGGCACGCTGCCTAACAGGCCGCCCTCTCGGCGCACCTCCAGCTTGAGAGCGGGTTTATCGGTGGAACCGTTGTCCGGGAACACATCGAAGAAGAGCTGGATGGCCGGGTTGGTAGCCCGGGCCAGCCGGGCGGAGAGGTTGGGAACCACCTTGCCCTCGGCGCATCGGAGCGGTTCCGACGCATCCTCGGCGCCGGCGGCGGCTTCGATTTGGCGCACCAGAACGAGGTCGCCCAGCGCCGGGCCGGCGGCCGCGGCCGGAATCTCGAACTTGGTGCGCTGCGCTCCGATCTTGCCGCTGTTGGCATCCATGGCCACGGTCTCCAGAACGTATTCGCCGGGCGCGGTCATGAAGTGGCGCCGGAAGCTCACGGCGCCGAGCCGGGCCTGTTCCTGGGCGTCCAGCGGGCCCTGTTTGGAGACGTCGTCCGTGAACCTCTCGACAATGGCGCCGGTTTGGTCTCGCACCTGCGCCAGCACGGACACCTTGGCCGCCCAGACCTTCCCGTCCGGGTCGGGCCGCATCTCGACCTGGCTCAGGGGCACTTCGAACGCCACCGAGTTCACCCCACCTGTCGGGGCGCTCCCAAATCGCAAAACCGAGGAGCGGAACTGCAATTCGGAGGGCAGTTCCGGTCCCGCCAAAGCGCCCAGCATCCGATCTCCGGAAGCGGGAAAAGCCAGGGGAGCCCGGCTATGCACCGGGAAGTACCCGCCGCGCGCCTGCACAGTGATTCCGGCTCGCAGCGTCTTGATCCGGATGGGGCGGAACTTTTCGCCCTGGGTCATAGATGGTATGAAGTAGGCCGTGTAATTGGACAGTATGTCGTCCACAATTCTCTGAACGCTCTTCTGGGTATTGCCGGAATCGCCGGCGTGCTCCCCTCCGGTGGCGTGACAGACGACGGTCAGGCGGGTTGCGGTGGCGTCTTCGTCGCCCGTCTGTATGCGGCCGATTTGTTCGGTGACGGCGGTGGCCACGCCCCCCGCCGCGGTGCCCCCGGAGGCGGTGTTGATGCCGCCCAGGGCCTGGGCTCGGGTGACGCTCAGTCCGGCATTAGCCGAGTTGAAGCTATGCGGATCCAGGACCTCCGCGTCGATCGAATAGATGCTCACGCGGCTCCGGATGGCCGTTTCGGCTACTTTGGCCGGCATCTCCGGGTCTTGGGTAGTCCAATCCAGCCCCGCCGAGAAATAGACCAGTGTCTTCCTGCCCGGCAATCCGGCCTGCTGCCGGCATGCGGCTATCAGTGAGGCGATCGCGGGCGGGGTGTGCGGATCCTTGACGATATCCTGCGAGTCCAGCAGCATGGCCAGCAACACCTTCTCCAGAGCCTGGTCTTGGTTGCCGGCGGGCGCCTTCAATTCCGCCGCCAGTTGTTTCTCCGGCTGGTCGAAGTCCCGCTTGTAATTCACGGTGGCGAGGTCGACGGCTTTGGTTAGCGCCTCGCGATCCGCGGTGAACTCCTGCAACAGGCGGAGACGCCCGTCTACCCTGAGAACGGCGAACAGGATGCCCGTCGTGGGAGCCGTCTTGAGCAGCTCCGCGGCCACATCCCGCGCTTTGTGCGCGTATCCGGGCACGTCGTGAGCGAACACCAGCGTCACCAGGTGCGAATGGCCGGGTCCCGGCCCACCGGTCACCAGGTGAAGATCGTCGATGCGCAGGGGCGACCCGCCGGAGGTGATTTCGAAATCGGTGGGCTTGAGGTCGCGAATCGACGCGCCCTTCTTGTCGTGCGCCACCAGGTCGAGGGAGACCTCCGGCGCGGAACCGCCGCCAGGGGCCGTGGCGGGAGCCGTAGAGGTCTGGGAGTAAGCCGAAAAGACCAATAGGAAGGGCGCGACCGCGGAGGCGGTGCGCCAGCTAAAACGGCCGACAGGAAGTTGCACGGTGCTCTCCTCTCTCCTCAGGCTATTGTACGCCCCTGGGGGAAGAACGAGTACAACGATCCGGATCCCGGGCGTGCGCCCGGCGCCCGGCGCCCCGCACCCGCGCCTGCCGCCGGAGTGCCGCGACGGGATAGCTCTGGCATAATCGTAAGGTATGCGTGCGCTGTGGGTTGTGTTGTGTCTGGCGATGCTGGTGGCGCTTGCCTATGGCCAGCAGCCGGACGATCCAGAGCGGCTCTTCCGGCAGGCCGTGAGCGCGCAGCAGCGGGGCGATAACGCCCTGGCCGTTCAGCAGTACCGGCGGATCGTAGAGCTCCGTCCCGACTTTTTTTCCGCCTGGGTCAACCTGGGGGTGGCGCTGGTCCAGCTCAAGCAGTTTCCGGAGGCCATTGAAAGCTACCGGAGGGCGCTCGCACTGGATCCCAAGAACCGCGACGTTCGGTACTACCTGGCTCTGGCCTTTCTCAAGAACCGCGATGAGTTCGGCGCCTCGGCCGAATTGGAGAAGCTGGCCAAGGCCGATCCCAAAGACCTCCGGGTGGCCATCCTTCTGGGCGATTGCTACCTCCAGCTTGGAGAGTACGACCGCGGGCTTACGCTGCTGGCGCCGCTCGCCAAGGCGGCCGGGGATAACCCGGACTTCTTGTGGGTCTTCGGATCGGTGCTGATCTCAAACGGCCGCCTCCGGGAAGGCGTGGCGCTGGTGGAACGGGTCGCCAAGCAAACCCAGGCCCCGGACGCCTATCTGCTGGCCGGCCGCACCCTATTCCGCCTCAACGAGTTCGAGCGCGCCAGGGATAGCCTGGAAACCGCCGTCCGCCTGAATCCCAACCTGCCCGGTGCATACACCGCCCTGGGCCTGGCCCGCGAGAAGATGGTCGACAATCAGGGGGCCATGGACGCCTTCCGCAAGGGGCTGGAGCAGGAACCGAACGACTTTGAGGCTAACTTCGGGTTGGGTTCGATTCTGTACTATGAGCGCGACCTCGGGGCGGCCAAGACCCATCTGGATCGAGCCCTGCGCATCGATCCCTCCTCGGTGCTGGCCCGCTATGAGATGGCCCTGGTCGAGAAAGCCGCTGGACAGATCGAAGCCGCCGCCGCCGACCTCGAGACCATCGTGAAGGCGGATCCCAACTTCCTCAACGCCCACGTGGACCTGGCGGCACTGTACTTTCGCTTGAAGCGGGCGGAGGACGGAGAGCGGGAACGCCAGATTGTGGACCGGCTCTCCGAAGCGGAGCGGCGTGCGGGCCCCGGAAGGTAGAAAACCGGGCTGCCTGGACCTGGCCGGAGAGGGGCTATAACCACATTTGCGGCTAATGGATACCCACATCTGCGCCCGCCTCCACCCCCGAAGAACTCTCCCCTCGCGGATTGGCTCCGGATAGGGCTCCCAGTACCCAAAAAGCACTAGAAAGAGCTTGACTGCCGACGCCCTTGGTAATAATATAAACCTACTACGGGGAAGTAGCGTTCCGGGCGTCGAAGTGCCCGGATGGGGTCTTCGCAACGAGTGAGCACTCCCGTAGCAGTCCTTTGGGTTTGGAGAGGAACAATGCAAAGCACTTTCAAAGCGTTTGCGCGGGCTGGCAAGCCGCTGGTCCAGCGCAATTCCATCATTCTTGCCGTGTTTTTGGTCGTGGCGGGGCTGCTCATCAGCACCGCCGCTTTCGGCCAGCAGCTCACTGGAACAATCAGTGGCACGGCATACGATCAAGCGGGGGCTGTCGTCCCCAACGCGAAGGTCGAAATCAGTAATCAAGCCAGCGGCGACGTCCGCCGCACGGTAACCGGCTCGGCGGGGTTTTTCACGGTGACGGCTCTTCCTCCTGGAAACTACAGCGTCATCATCACCGCGACGGGTTTCACCAGGTGGGAGCAGAAGGATATCGCGCTCGCCCAGGGCGACGCTCGCACCTTGCCCAACATCGCCCTGAAGGTTGGGTCGGTGGTTGACAAGATCGAGGTCGTCTCGAGCTCCGAGGCGATCGCTCCGCAGGACTCCGGTGAAGTCAGCCAGATCGTTAACCAGGAAATGGTTCACGAGCTCACGTTGACGGGCCGCGACGCCGGCGAGTTGATCAAGATCATGCCGGGCATGGCCTTCGCCAACGGCCTGACGCAGGGCTCCAGTTTCAACGACAAGTCCGTCAGCAGCAACACCGGCCCGGTAGGCGCCTATTCCTCCAACGGCACGCAGCCTAACGGCGCCATGGCCTACATGCTGGATGGCGCGAACCTCCTGGATCCCGGCAACGTGGGTACCCAGATCGCCAACGTCAACCAGGACATGACTTCCGAAGTTAAAGTTCTGATGTCGTCCTACGACGCAGAGTACGCCAAGGGGCCGGTGGTGTTTCAGGCCTTTGGAAAGAGCGGCGGCAAGGACTTTCACGGTGAAGGTTACGGCTACTTCCGCAACGGCGTGCTGGATGCTATCGATTCGGCCAACAAGGCCGTGGGAACCACCCGTGCGGATCTGCCGCCCGAGCACTATTACTACATGGGCGGCAACATCGGCGGCCCGGTTCTGATGCCCTTCTGGCACTTCAACCGGAATCGGAACAAGCTCTTCTTCTGGTTCGGCTATGAGTACATGAACCAGGTGCCGGTCGGTCAGACCAACCGGTATTTCGTTCCGGATTCGGCCATGCTGAGCGGCAATTTCTCTCCGTCGGAGCTGGCGCAGTATGCGGGCTCCAATTGGTCCGCCGCCACCAGTCAGCTCTGCCCTTCGAGCGAGAACTGGACCAGCACTTGCTCCCCCACGGGATCTACTCCTCTGCCGGCCCCGGGTGGGATGATTCCGCAGAGCCAGATCGATCCGAACGGCTTGATTTTGATGAAGCTTGTACCGCCGGCCAACATGAATCCGGCGACCAACGGCGGTTTCAACTACAACTTCATCGAGCCAGGCACCGGGTTCCTTACGGCGACCAATCGGTGGGAGCAGAGCGAGAAGGTCGACTATGCCTTCAACGACAACACCAAGTTGACCGTATCCTACGCCTACCAGAAGGAAGCGGACCTGCACCCGATCGCCACGTGGTGGGCGCCCAGCCAGGCGGTTCCGTATCCTTCGAACATGCCGGCCAATACTCCCTCCGATGTCATCATGGGCAACTTCACGCATGTGTTCAGCCCCACGCTGGTCAACGAGTTCGTGATGACCTACGCGCGTTACACCAACGAGCTGACCCTCGCCAACCCCGCGGCGGTCAATCCGACCGCGCTGGGGATGACCACCCAGGGGCTGTTCGGAGTCAAAGAGCAGCAGATCCCGAACGTTCTGAGCTGGAGCGGCCCCATCGCGGAGTTCATGCCCCAGGCGGACTTCTACGCTTCCGGCCCGAACGTGTTCGGGGCCGTGAAGTCGGACCCGGCCGTCTACGACAACGTGACCAAGGTGTGGGGAACGCACAGCTTGAAGTTCGGCTTCTACTGGGACCAGAACCAGAACCTGCAGTCCGCGGGCCCCGAACCCACCAACGGACAGTTCGAGTTTGAAAGCTACGGCGGCGCCAGCACGGGCAACCCGTATGCAGACGAGCTGACCGGCCGGGTTCAATCCTACACGCAAGGCAACGCCGGTCCTTTCCTCCTCAACGAATACCATCAGACTTCCTTCTATGCGCAGGATTCCTGGAAGGCAAGCCGGCGGCTGACCATCAACTTCGGTATCCGTTTCGATCGCGTGGGCCAGTACTACGATCCCACCGGACCGGGTTACTGGGTGTGGAATGCGGCCACCTACATCAACCAGCCTTACGTCAGCAAGGCGGCCACTCCCAACCTGTTTGACACCGGGCTGCAGAATCACTCCACGAATCCGGCCGTTCCGGTTTCCGGCCTCACGACGCCCTGGGCCTATCCGCTTCCCAGGCTGGGCGCAGCCTACGACCTGTTCGGCAACGGCAAAACCGTGCTGCGCGGCGGCTTCGCCATATTCAAGTACCAATCCGGCGTCAACGCTCCCTCGAGCGCGGACACTGCCGCAGGCGGCGCGTTCGTCTATGGCAGCGGTGCTTTCGTCGGCCTGGCGAATGTCTCGAACCTGACCGGCCTTCCCACCGGCCAGGGCGCGATCAACGGCGGGGGCCCCTCCGTGATGTTGCTGGGCGACGACAAGGTGCCGTCCACGGCGGACTGGAACTTCAGCATTTCGCAGCAGGCTCCGTGGCACTCCGTCGTGGAGTTTTCCTACGTCGGGAACCATAGCTACGACATGCTGCTCTACAATAACGGGCAGGCGCTCGGTTTGAACAACCCGAACGCCGTCGTACCGGGCACGTATTTCAAGCCCGATCCGCTCACGGGCGCCATCAATTGCATCCAGGGCGTCCAGTGCAACAGCGCCTTCAACGCCAACGACTACTTCCCGCTGATCAATTACCAGAACATCAACGAAGAAGGCCACGGAAGCTACGCCAACTACAACTCGCTCCAGGTCTCCTGGAACAAGACCGCCGGTCCGGCGGTGTTCATGACCAATTACACCTTCGGCAAGGTGATCGGAATCCGCGACGGCTACAGCGGCAACGGGCCTCAGTCCGGAAACATGGCAGACCCCTTCAACCTGGCCAACAATTACGGCGTTCTGGCGTACGATCACACCCAGATTCTGAACCTCGCTTACGTCTTCCACCTGCCCAAGCCCATTAAGGGTAACCCGTTCCTGGCTGGGGTGATCAATGGGTGGGAGCTCTCCGGTTACACGACGTTCCAGAGTGGCGCACCGATTCAGCCGAATACGGGCGAGACCTTGAACGTCCAATGGCCGAACAACGTGAGCAACAGCGTGTACCTCGGTTCCAACAACCCGACTCTGGTGCCGCTGGTGACCTGCGATCCGCGCAATGGGCTGGCGTCGGGCCAGTATTTCAATCCCAACTGCTTCACGGTGCCGGCCGCCGGCACGCAAGGCAACATCATCTGGCCGTACATCAAGGGACCCGGTTACTTCAACAGCGACCTGTCTCTGATGAAGAACTTCAAGATCAGGGAGGGCAAGAGCATTCAGATCCGTGTTCATGGCAACAACTTCCTGAACCATCCGAATCCGCAGTTCGGCCTCAACGGTGCGCAGGACCTCAACCTCATGTTGAAGATCCCGTCCACCGGAGCTTATGCCGGGACCAACCAGAATCCGGCGACGACCGGAACCCCGGAGTTCACGACCGGCATGCGCATCATCGAATTTGCAGCTAAGTTCTACTTCTGAGGACTGTCTCAGAGGTACGTGGTAAACTGAAGAGGGGTGGCAAATGCCGCCCCTCTTTTTTTTATGATGAAGCTCCTTGGCGCCCTGGCGGCCCTGGCGTTGCTGGCCGTCGCATTCGTATTCTTCCCGGCCCGGGCCAATTCTCCCAGCCCCATCCAGTTCGTCTACCAGCCCATTCCGTTCCAGCTTGAAAGCAACGAGACCCCAGCTCGCAACGCGCCCGAGACCATGGCCGGCGGAGTGGCGATCTTCGACTACAACCGGGACGGACGGCCCGACATCTTCTTCACGAACGGCGGCAATATCGCGACCCTCAAGAAGGACTCCCCCAAGTACCGCAACCGCCTCTTCCGCAACGACGGCAACGGCGTGTTCACCGATGTCACGGAGGAGGCCGGACTGGCCGGGACCGGCTACGATATCGGAGCCGTGGTGGGCGATTACGACAACGACGGTTATCCGGACCTTTTCGTCGCCGGCGTCTACCGCAACACGCTCTACCACAACAATGGCGACGGCACGTTCACGGACGTCACGGCCAAGGCCGGCCTGGACCTGGGCAAGGATCCGGATTACGGCCCGCTGTGGGCCATTTCCGGCGCCTGGGTGGACGTCAACAACGACGGACTGCTGGACCTGTTTGTCCTGAACTATCTCCAGTGGCACTACAGCGACCAGCCCATGTGCAGCTTCCTGGGAACCCCCGATTACTGCCATCCACGCTACTACAAGGGCCAGCCCAATACCCTGTTCCTCAACCAGGGCGGCGGCGCGTTTAGAGATGTTTCCGCCCAATGGGGAATCCGGCAGCACGTCGGCAAGGGCATGGGAGTGGGGGTCGCGGATTACGACCTGGACGGCCGCCCGGACCTGTTCGTGACCAACGACGCCTACTATAACTCCCTCTTCCACAACCTCGGCGACAAGTTCGAAGAAGTCGCCATGGCCGCCGGCGTGGCACTCGCCGAGGACGGCAACTTCATCTCGGGCATGGGCGTCGATTTTCGCGACGTGAACAACGACGGCTACCCGGACATCGCCTTCATCGCACTCAACAACCAGACTTTCCCGTTATTCCTGAACACCGGCAAGGCGTCCTTCCGGGAAGTGACCTCCGAGAGCGGCATGCGCTCTCTCACCATGAACAAAGCCGGCTTCGGCCCCGGTTTGTTCGATTTCGACAACGACGGCTGGAAGGACCTGTTCGTCACCCGCGGCCACGTGGGCGCACTTCCCCAGCCCGGACAGGGCGTGGAGCAGCACAACACCGTGTTCCGCAACCTGGGCGCCAGCGGCAAGTGGGAGGCCCTCGGCGAGGAGGCGGGATTGGACGTCACGCCCATGGCGCGGCACCGCGGCTGCGCCTTCGGGGACCTGGACCTGGACGGCAGAATCGACGTCGTAACCTCCGCGATGGCCCATCCCGCCGAGATCTGGATGAACCGCAGCCCGGGCGCCGCGCACTGGCTGGACATCGTTCTGGAAGGCACGCGAAGCAACCGGGACGGCATGGGAGCGCGCATCAAAGTGGTTACCAAGACCGTCGGCGCCCAGTACAACCACATGACCGCCAGCGTGGGCTATGCTTCCTCCAGCTTGGGACCCGTGCATTTCGGACTGGGGCCGGACAAGCGGGCGGAGTTGGTGGAGATCATCTGGCCCTCCGGCACGCTCGAATCGCTGCGGGAGGTGGATGGGGACCGGGTGCTGAAGGTCAAGGAGCCGGAGCGGTAGACTGGAAGGGCAATGTCTACCCGCCGCATTGGGCCGCAATCCTATTTCGCCATCCTGTTGGCGCTCTCTGCCGGGGCCTTCGCTCAGGCGCCGGAACAAGGCCGTTTTGAAGCTTCCGTCCGCGAGGTCGTGGTGGACGTGGTGGTACACGACTCGCACGGCAAGTTGCTCAAGAAGCTCAACTCCAAGGACCTGACGCTCTACGAGGACGGCGTCCCGCGGGAGATCCGTTCCTGGCGCCTGGTGAGCGGGATGGAGGTTCGCCGGGAGGAGGGCCCGCCAGCGGCCAAAGTCGCGCCCCCAGCCGCCCGAACGGCACTCAGCCCGGTCCAGACCATCAACCTGATCTGCCTCGTCTTTCACGATATTGGTCCGGAGACCCGCGCCCAGGCGTTCCAGGCGGCCCAAGACTTTCTGGACAGCGAACTGCGTCCCAACACCATCATTGGCGTGTTCTCCCTCGACGATCGCGGGGTCCATCCCACCGCCAAGTTCACCACCAACCGTGCCGCCTTGCTACAGGCCGTCCAGCAGGCGGCGGCTGGCAAGGCTCCCACCCTGAGCAGCTCTCTGCAGTTGTTCAGCGCCCTGGGCCTGGAGCGGAACCTCGCCATTCAGCCGCCTCCGCTTCCGGCGCAGGCCGGCCCATCGCCGGCGAACACCACCATCGTTCTTAACTCCCCCGACTTGGCCGATGTCGGCGCCGCCCTGGACGCCTCCTCCGCCGTGGGCGACGACGCATCGACGGTGGCCATGAATCCGCTGGGTAGAAACGGCATCAAAGAGGCGCGAGTGGTGGCCATGCGCGAGATGAAGGCCTTCGGCTGGCTGGTGGATCAACTGCGGCAGATGCCTTTCCGCAAGACCGTGGTCCTGTTCAGCCCCGGAATCTCCCGCCCCTCCGACCAGAACGATAACTGGAAGGCGATGATCGCCAAGGCCAACTCCGCTGGCATCAACTTCTACGCGCTGGAGGTCAACGGCGTGTCGCAGGTGTCTCCGACGCTTGCCTCCAAAGCCGGGTTGAGGCGCGTCGCCCAGCTCAGCTCCACCCAGAAATCGACCGACGCGTCGAGCCTCGGCTCGATGGCGGACCACTCCGAGCAGGACAACATCATGGAGAATGCGATCACGACGGCTAACACTCACGCCGGTCTGGTCGATCTCACGGAACAAACCGGCGGCTTTGTCATCACCGACAGCAGCAAACGAATGCTGACCCGCATCATGAACGACGCGGAGAGCCGTTATGAACTTACATACAGTCCCGCCTGGGAGATCTATGACGGCCGTTTTCACAAGATCGAGGTGAAGCCGGCCCGCGAGGGCCTGACGGTGGAAGCGCGCCCTGGCTACTACGCAGTGCCGGGGAAGGCCGATGGCAGCCTTATCACTCCGGAGGAGATGGCCGGCCTCCGCGTCCTCAACACCACGCCCTTGCCGCGCGAGTTCGACTATCGCGCCGAGGCGCTCCACTTCCGCTCGCCGGAGGGTCCCTCCCAGCTCACGCTGGCCCTGGAGATCCCCCTGGCCAATCTGACGGCCACTCCGGAACCGGCGGAAAAGAAGCAGCGGATGCATGCCTCGCTGCTGATCCTGGTCAAGGACTCGAGCGGCAAGATCGTCCAGCAGCTCAACGGGGACTCGCCGATGGATGCACCGGATGCGGGACCTGCCTCCGCCCGGCCCGGCAGACTGACCTTCGGCCGCCCGGTGACGCTGGCGCCGGGACATTACACCGTTCAGACCGCGGTGGTGGATTGGCAGTCCGGCAAGGTAAGCGCCAGCCAATTCGAAGTGGATTGCGCGCGCCAGCATGGCCCGGAGCTGAGCACCATCGTGCTGGTTCGCCGCGTCGAAGACGTGCAGGGGACCGCTTCCGCGACCGATCCGCTCGAACGTCAGGGAAAGCGCATCGTGCCATCGCTCACCAACGTTGTCGAGGCGGGCGCGACGCCTTCCGTCTTCTTCTGCGCCTATCCGGACCGGTCCAACCCCGCGAGAATGCGTCTCCAGGCGCAATTTCGCGACGATGGCCGCGTTATCGGGAATCAGGGCTCCGAGCTCCCCCCGCCCGACGCTTCCGGCAGCGTTCCGGTCCTGATTCAGGTTCCCGCCAAGCCCGGCGAGAATGAGCTGAAGCTCACCCTGCTTCAAGGAACCGCCACGTCCGAGCAGAGCATCCGGTACACGATCGCCGCAACGAAATAGCTGCGCCTCGACCGGCTCACTCGACCACTTCGAAATCCGTCCACACGGAGGCGCTACGATGCTGGCCCGCGCCTTCCGCCACCGTGGCTTTCAGGTAGTACTGGCCCGCGGCCAGGGCCGGCCCCAGCTCCAGCGCGCCTCTGACCGTCCCCAGGTCCGGGTCCTTGATGGGAACCACTGCGACCGGTCTCGTGAGAATGGACTTGCCATCCCGCCACAGTTCGACCGCGGCCTTGAGGTTCGCCGTTTGCACCCGATTCCCGCTGTCCTTCTCCGTGGCGACCGCGAACTCGAACGACACCCGACTGCCCCCTTGAAACTCCCGCAGGACGGGTGAGGCGTCGTAGGATTTGTCCGCCGGAGCCGGCACTTCCTCGAGCACCGGCGTGGTGAGTACGATATGCTCCTTCTTCAGATCGGGAATCTCCAGGTACTGACCCGCCGAGCCGATTACCGCGGAGGCGCTGTCCCGAACCGAGGCGCGAATCTGATAGGGGCCGGGATGCTTGATGGGAACGTCCAGGGCCAGGGTAAGCCCTTTCTCCCGGAGTTGCTTCAGACGCTCGCTGGAGCCTTCGATCACCATGCGGCGGCTCAGGCTCACCGGATCGCTCCCGAAGGCTGTGGCGACCACGATCGCGTCCAGTTGCGCCTTATAGTTTCCAGAGGCTTCCCGCTGGAATGTCACGTCGCGCGCATCGATGTGCAACAGGTTGTGCACCACCGGCTTCCCATCCGCGGTGAGCGCGAACTGGGGCGCCGCGCGGACGTGAATGGCGCTGGCATTGTAGAGGGAATACAGGGAGGCGGTCATTTGGGACTCTGGCGTGTCCCGCTTGGGACGGGCCGCCTCGTCGGTCTGGCCCCAGAAGCCGGTCCGGGAACGCACGTGCAGTCCCTTCCCTTTGACCTTGACCAGGACGGAATGGTAGTCGAATCTGTGCTTCGCGGCATCCCCCAGCAGGCCCTCGGGCGCTTTGAACCCGATCAGGTAGTAGCCCTGCTGATCCGCTTCGACGCGCTGCATGGCTTGGACGTAACCGTTATCGAACGAGGCCAGCCCTCCCGTGTTCTGGGCGAGCCGCGCCATCTCCTGCTGGGATGCCCAGAGGGCAGCCGGCTGCCTGGTATTAACAACCCCCCTCATATCGGCCGTGTGGATCACTGTGCCGGAACGATTCGCCTTGTCGACCAGATGCCTAAACGCTTCCCGGCGGCTCTCGGCCAACGGGCCGATCATGTCCGCTCCTAGATTGTACGTTCCATCGGACATCAACAGGACGGCCTTGCGCCCGCCGGTATCCTGCAGCTCATTCATCAACAACCCCAAGGTCTCGAACATGAGGGCAGTCCTGTCCGGAAAAATCTCGCTGCGGGGGTTCCAGCGCACAGTCCGGATGGCGGCTTCCAAAATGCGTTTGTCCGTGGTGAGCTGCTGGAAGACGCTGTTGCTGCGCCCGACCTGCCAGATGGCGACCAGATCCCCGGGCCGCATTTGCCGTTCCACGAACTGCTGGAGCGTTCGCCGGACGGCGGCAATGCTGGTGAACGACAGGCTGAGGTCGTCGACCAGAATCACCATGCTGCGGCGGACTTCCTCGGGCCGGATCACGGACGCAGGTTTGCTTTCCGTCCCAGGAGTCAGGGCATCGGAGTTGCTGGAGGGCGATTCCAGGTCGACATAGGAGAGGTTGGCGATCGCTTGCGGCTTCTTGTCGAGCAGAATCTCGAAATCTTCCGGCTTCAGCGTGGTGACGTAGTGGCCCTTCCCATCGGTGACCACGGCGTCCACCTGGACCAGGCTGGTGGTGACTCGGAACACCGTGCTCTCGAGCGCGGGAGGAGCGGGCTGCTGTCCCCACAGCATGGGCAGGCAGCAACAGAAGAGCGGCGCTGCGACGTATCTAGTCATTCACCGCTTTCGACGGCGGCGCCACGGGAGTCGTTTCAAGATTAAACGGCCTGCACAACTTAAAATCATTGCTCGCCGGGAACCGCAAACGGAAATCCCGGTCCGAATAACGCCGCATCTTCCGCACGCCGCGAATCCCTTGAAACGGCGCGCGGGAGGTGCTTGAATGGATAGGTCGGACGGAACCGCAGCGGAAGGAGATCTTCGGCCCCATGAAACTTCGATTGACCCATGGTGCGGGCTGGCTCGCTGTGCTGGCCTCCGGTTCCGCGCTGTTCGCCCCGTGGCCTGTGCTGGCCTCCACCTGCAACATCGACTTCACCCAGGCCCAGCAAACCATCGACGGATTCGGCGCATCCACGGCATGGTACATCGGGCTGGCCCACAACGCCTCGCCGCAGAACCAACAGACCATCCTGGACACTCTTCTCAGCCCGACCTTGGGAATCGGACTCTCCATCGTGCGGAATCGCATCCCGCCTTCGATCGAGCCCTCCCAGGGAGTGTTCGACTGGACTCAGGACGGCGACGCCGTATGGTTCATGCAGCGAGCCCAGGCTTACGGCGTCAACCGCTTTATCAGCGCGCCCTGGACGGCGCCAATCTGGATGAAGCAGGTCGCGAATCCGAACGCCTACGTCGAGCTTCAGGCCGACATGTGGCAGCCCTTCGCCGATTTCCTTTCGACTTACGTGCTCCAGTACAAGGCGCGTTTCGGGATCGACATTTACGGCATCTCCCTTCAGAACGAGCCGGACTGGAATCCGCAGACCTACGAGTGCGGCGAGTGGGATGCGAACGAAATCCACGATTTCCTGCTGGCCAATCTGATGCCCACCTTCGCCAACAACGCCGTGCCCGCCAAAATGACCTTGGCGGACAGCTTCGCGTTCCGGGAGGATCTGGTGGCGCCCTCGCTATCGGACCCCCAAACACGGGGCCGGGTGGACATCGTCGCGGCGCACGCCTATTACGATCCGGGCACTCCCTTCACCCTCTCGACGGAATATGGAAAACACATCTGGATTACCGAGCAATCCTCATCGAATGCCGACGATCCTTCGATTACCGACGGCCTGAACTGGGCGCAAGTGTACGCTCATTACCTCTCCCAGCGCAACGTCAGCGCCTACTGCTTCTGGTGGCTCGTCGGCCCCGGCGGAGGGCAGTCCGCATTGATAGACCAGCTCCCCGACGGTTCCTTCCAATACAACAAACGCCTCTACACGCTGGGAAACTTCAGCCGTTTCGTCAGGCCGGGCGCGGCGCTTGTCTCGGCGGACTACAATCCGGCCACGGGCGTTTATGTCGCGGCGTTCCAGAGCGGCGCCGATTCCGTCGTGGTGGCTATTAACAGCAATGCGCAGGACACCGCCCAATCCTTCTCGACGAACGGATTCACCGGCTCCTCGATGACGCCCTACCGCACCTCCGCCAGCGAGAATCTCGCGCAACTCGACGCCATCTCCGTCGGCTCCGGCCAGTTCACGGCGACTTTGCTGGCGCAAAGCGTGACCACCTTTGTGGGGCAGTCGATTCCGTTTGCCGTAGTCTCCGCCGCGGCCTATACGAAACCTGCGCTGGCCGCGCAGGAATGGGCCGTTGCGTTCGGCACGGGACTGGCGACGGGAACTGCGACCGACACCTCCTTTCCTACGACGCTGGCAGGCGTACAGGTCACCGTCACGGACAACGCCGGCACGGCGCGCCCCGCCCCGCTGTACTATGCCTCCCCCACACAGGTGGACTTCCTGGTTCCGGCGGGAACCGTCCTGGGGCCGGCGTCCGTCACTCTCGCGAACGGCGGCAGTTCCTTCGTCTCGCTCATGAACGTCGCGACGGTGGCGCCGGGCATCTTTACCGCGAATGCGAGCGGCCAGGGGGCGCCGTCGGCGTATGTGATCCCGACAGCCGCCGATGGGACCCAGGGGCCGCTCCAGTGGGTCTTTCAGTGTGGAACCGGTGGCTGCGCCCCGGCGCCGCTGGATCTGGGGCCGACTGGCAGCACTCTCACCCTGGTGCTCTATGGAACCGGATTCCGTGGCCGCAGTTCGCCCGCCAACGTGACCTGCAACCTGGGCGGCCTCAGCGTTCCAGTAGCCTTCGTGGGCGCCCAGCCGACCGAAACCGGCCTGGATCAGGTGAACGTGGTGCTGCCGCGCTCCCTGGCCGGCAGCGGCAACGTGAACATCTCCTTGGTGGTGGACGCTCAGACCTCCAACACCGTGACCATCGACATCCAGTAGCCGGCGCATCGGCCTCAGGCCCGCGGGCTTACTGTCCGCGTTCGGTGATATCCTGGTTCTTGCAGCACGATTTCCCCGGCGCCCCGCCGCCTGCGGCGCTGCCGTTCTCCTCGAAAGGTAAACTCATGCACACCCTACCCCTGCCAAAGTGGATCTTGCGCTCGATTCTCTACGCTGGATTGCTCACCCTGTTTGCCGCTACCTCAGTGGCGCAACGGCCGCGACAGCAGCCGCCTAAACCCACTGGCCCATGGATGGACCAGAGTCTGTCGCCCGACCGGCGGGCCGAGCTGTTGGTCGCCCAGATGACCTTCGCCGAGAAACTGTCGCTGGTGCACGGGGGAGGCTGGGACTCGAACTTCGGCAACCCCAACGGGGTCCCGACGCGCTCGCTCGGCGGCGCCGGTTTCATTCCCGGCATTCCGCGCCTGGGCGTGCCCAACCTGCAAATGGCCGACGCGGCGGTGGGCGTCACGAAAGGCGCGGTTTTCGGGCGCTATTCGACGCCGTTGCCCTCCGCCGTCGCCGAGGTCTGTTCCTGGGATCCGACTCTGGCCCGCGAATACGGCGCGCTCATCGGCCGCGAGCTGCGCGACCAGGGCTACACCATGTCGCTGGGCGGCGGAATCAACCTGAATCGCGAACCGCGCAACGGCCGCAACTTCGAATACCGCGGCGAGGACCCGATCCTGGCGGGCCGCATCGTGGGCGCGGACATGAAGGCGCTCCAGGAGCAGGGTGTTATCGGCGACCTCAAGCACTACGCTCTCAACGACCAGGAGAACGGCCGCAGCTTCGTCAACATCAAGGTGGACAAGCGGGCCATGCGCGAGACCGATCTGCTGGCCTTCGAGATCGCCTTCAAGGAATCCGGCGCGGGCGCGTTCATGTGCTCCTACAACCTGGTGAACGGCGACCACGCGTGCGAGAACGACTACTTGCTTAACCAGGTGCTGAAGAAGCAGTGGGGGTTCCCTGGGTTCGTCGTCTCGGACTGGGGCGGGACGCACTCCACCGTCAAGGCCGCCCTCGCCGGCCTGGACATGGAGATGCCGGGCAACGAGTATTTCGACGCCGCGCTGAAGAAGGCTATCGAGAGCGGCCAGGTCCCCATGTCCCGGCTGGACGACATGGTTCGCCGCATCACCCGCTCGATGTTTGCCGCCGGCCTGTTCGACAACCCGCCGGACCGGAGATCGCCGGACATCTTCGCCGGTCTGGAGCTGGCCGAACGCGTGGCCGAGCAGGGCTCCGTGCTGCTGAAGAACGCCGGCGGCCAGTTGCCGCTCGCCTCCGCGCAGGTTCACTCCATCGCCGTGATTGGCTCGCACGCCGACGTCGGGGTGCTCTCCGGCGGCGGCTCCGCTCAGGTGGATTCGCCCGGCGGCAACGCCGTTCCGCAGCCGCCCTGGCGCCCAGGCGAACGCTGGATTTACCACCCGACCTGGCATCGCTCGTCACCGCTGAAGGCGATCCGGGCCAAAGCGCCCCAGGCCAAGGTCGAGTACGCCTCGGGCGCCGATCCCGCCGCCGCGGCCGCGCTGGCCAAGGCCTCCGACGTCGCCATCGTCTTCGCCAGCCAGCCCGCCAGCGAAGGCGCGGACGTGCCTTCGCTCTCCCTGCCCGATCACCAGGACGCGCTCATCGCCGCCGTGGCTGCCGCCAACCCGCACACCATCGTGGTGCTCGAAACCGGCGGCGCCGTCACCATGCCCTGGATCGATCAGGTGAGCGCCGTGCTGGCCGCCTGGTACCCGGGCATCCGTGGCGGCGAGGCCATCGCCAATATCCTGTTCGGCGACGCGAATCCCTCAGGCAAGCTGGCGCTCACCTTCCCCAAGTCCGAAGCCGACCTGCCACGCCCCATTCTGGCCGAGCAGCCGCCGCCGCGCAGCGACGCCGACACAGTCCCGGCTTATCCCGGCGCGTCCTTCAGGCAGAACATCCGCCAATTCGACCTCGATTATAGCGAGGGCCTGAAGGTTGGCTATAAGTGGTACGACTCCCAGGGTAAGACTCCGCTGTTCCCGTTCGGATTCGGGCTTTCCTACACTACTTGCACTTACTCCGATCTGAAGATCGCGCCGGGGCCTAAGCCCAGCGTGGCATTCACGGTAAAGAACACGGGCTCGCGCGCGGGCGCGGAGGTAGCCCAGGTCTACGTCACTCTTCCCGCGGCTGCTGGTGAGCCGTTCAAGCGCCTGGTGGCGTGGGAGAAGGTTCCGCTCGCGCCAGGGGAATCCAAGACCGTTACACTGGCGCTGGACCCGCACTATCTGTCGATCTTCAACCCCGATAAGGAAGCCTGGGAACTGCCCCAGGGCGAGTACCGCGTGCATGTCGGCGCTTCTTCCCGCGACCTGCCTCTCAACGGCGTCCTGCGCGTCGAAGGAGGGCTGTAATGAGTACTGTCAACGTTCTGCTGTCGCTGTGCGTTTTGGGCGGCCTGGCCGTGGGGTCGTCCCTGGATGAGGTCAAGATAGATACCGGCCGCGTGAAGGGCGCCATTAGCGGCCAGTTAGTGGTCTTCAAAGGCATCCCCTACGCGGCGCCGCCGGTGGGAGCGAACCGCTGGAGGCCGCCCCAGCCGATGACCCGCTGGACCGGCCTGCGCCCAGCCACCGAATTCGGCGCCGACTGCATGCAGTTGCCCTTTCCCTCGGATGCCGCTCCGCTCGGCACGAAGCCCGCCGAGGATTGCCTGTTCGTCAACGTTTGGCGGCCTGTTGCGCGTCCGGCGAAGCTGCCGGTGATGGTCTGGATTTACGGCGGCGGCTTCGTCAACGGCGGCAGCTCTCCGGCGGTCTACGATGGATCGCGGTTTGCCGCGCGCGGCCTGGTCTTCGTCAGCTTCAACTACCGCGTGGGCCGCTTCGGCTTCTTCGCGCACCCCGCCTTGACCAAGGAGGACCCCGCCGGACCCCATGGAAACTACGCCTTCATGGACCAGATCGCGGCGCTGCAATGGGTCAAGAAGAACATCGCCGCATTCGGCGGCGACCCCGCGAACGTCACCATCTTCGGCGAATCCGCGGGCGGCCATTCGGTTTTCACCCTAATGACCTCACCGGCCGCCAAGGGCCTTTTCCAGAAAGCCATCGTCGAATCGGGTGGCGGGAGGAACCTGATGGGCCCCATGCGGCCGCTCAGCCAATCCTCCGCGGGACTGGTCTCGGCCGAATCCATCGGCCTGGCCTTCGCGAAGAAGGCGGGCATCGAGGGCCAGGACCAGGCCGCGCTGGACGGCTTGCGCCAGTTGCCGCCCGAAAGAATCGTGGACCATTTGAACCTGGCGGCCATGAATTCGCCCACTTATTCCGGCCCCATGCTGGACGGCAAGATCGTGGTCGAATCGGTCGAGCAGGCGCTACTCGCCGGCCACCAGGCCAAGGTGTCCTTCATGGCCGGGGCCAACAGCGCCGATATCGGCTTTTCGTTCGTCAAGACCATGGACCAGGTGTTCGCTCCATTCGGCGATAGCAAGGGGCAAGCCCAGGCGGTGTACAACCCGCAGAATTCGACCCTCGTATCGGCCATCGGAACCCTGGTGGCGATGGACCGCATGATGATCGAGCCGGCGCGCTTCGCGGTGCGCCAGATGGCGGCCGCCGGCCAGCGCGCCTATGAGTTCCGCTTCTCCTACGTCGCCGAATCCATGCGCAGCCAGTGGAAGGGCGCTCCACATGCCAGCGAGATTCCGTTCGTTTTCGACACGGTGGCTGCCCGCTACGGCGACAAGCTGGCGCCCGCCGACCAGGCGCTCGCCGAAGCCGCCAACGCCTATTGGTCCGCCTTCGCCAAGACCGGCGACCCGAATGGAGAGGGCCGTCCCAACTGGCCCGCCTATGCTCCGGCGGCCGACGTGTTTCTCGATTTTAGCGAGCAAGGTCCGGTGGCCCGCCCCGATCCCTGGAAGGCGCGTCTCGATCTGACCGAGGCGGCCATCCCGAAATCCAAGTAGGGCGGACCTCAGGCGACCGCGCCGGATGCGGCCAGCGCCCGCTCCGGCCGCTGTTCCGCTCGAGCGCCTTTCTGCGCGCTGTGGCGGGCCGCCATCGCGATTACGCGCACCAGTTCGTCCCGGTCGAACGGTTTGGCGAGTAAGTCGTAGCCACCCAGGTTGAGGACCTCGGCCCAGAGCCTATCGTCGGCCAGACGGGAGGCGACGATCACGGCCTGGCAGCCGTGCATCTCGGCGATCTCGTGAATAAGATCCCGCCACGCGATGCCGTCGGGGAACTCCGCTTCCACGACCACCACATCCACGCTTTCACGGTGAAGCACCCTCCATGCCTCGCGACAGTCCGGGGCCGCGAGCAATCTCCAATCCAAGCCGAAGGCCCGGAACGCGAGACGAAACGCTTCGAAATCTTCGGCGAAAGGCGACGCAACCAGCACCGATATCACGGATTCGGAACTCGTCATACGTTAATACTAACCACCCCGGTTTACCCGCTAATTACGAGCGCTTGAAGTTATTGAGATTCGTTGGGCTGGCCTACAAAGCGGTAACCGGCGCCGCGAACCGTTCCGATATACTCGGGAGCGTCGGGCCGGGCCTCGATCTTCTCGCGCAGGCGGCGGACATGCACGTCGATGGTCCGCGGCGTGACGTAGCGGTCGCCGCCCCAGACTTCGTCCAACAGGCGCTCGCGGGAAAAGATGCGGCGCGGATGCGCGGCCAGGAAGAAAAGAAGGCGGAATTCCAGGGCGCTGAGCGAGGCCGGCTGCCCGCGCACAATCACGTCCTGGGTGCGGGCGTCCATGCGCAGCTCTCCGGCTTCGATGACCTCTCCCGGCTCGGCCTGGCGGGTCTTGCGCCGCAGCACGGCTTTTACGCGGGCCAGCAGCTCGCGCGGGCTGAAAGGCTTGACCACGTAGTCGTCCGCGCCCAGCTCGAGACCCAGGATGCGGTCGAATTCCTCGCCTTTGGCGGTGACGAAAACGATGGGAAGCGCAGCCAGGCGGCTGTCCTCGCGGAGCAAGCGGCAGATCTCCAGGCCATTTTCGTCCGGGAGCAGGATGTCCAGCAGCAAAAGGTCCACCGGGTTGCGGCGCAAGTAAGCGATGCCCTCGCTGCCGCGCGTAAAACCCTGGAACTCGAAGCCGTCCTTGCGGAAGCCGTAGCCGACCATTTCCAGAAGGTCGGGTTCGTCCTCGATCATCGCAATGCGCTGACCCATTCGAGGCCAAGATACCGCGGGCGTGTTACAGGGTGATGACGGCCGGCTTACGCCAGCGTCAATTTGCCGGCGCTCAGACCAGCCAGCGTGCGGCGGCGCAGCCCAGCCAGGCGCCCAATGCGGCGCCGGCCAGCACGTCGCTGAGGAAGTGCATGCCCAGCAGGATGCGGGATAGCGCCACGCTGAAGGCGCACACGAGCAGAGCGGGCAACAAGACGGGATAAAAGGCCGCGAGCGAAGTGGCCACCGCGAAGGCGGTCATGGAATGACCGGAGGGAAACGAGAAGCGATCGGGAGGCAGAAGATCGGCCCAGGCGTGGGGTTCGAGCTCGCAGGGCCGGCGGCGGCAGGCCAGGCGCTTCAGGGCCTGGAATACGCCAATCCCGGCGGCGGCGGAGGCAGCGCCCGCTCCCAGTGCGGACCAGCGTCCGTCGCCGCCGAAGAGCGCTACTGCGATGCCCGTGGCCGCCCACAGCCAGCCGTCGCCGGCGCGCGTGGCCCAGATCATCCAGAGGCGCAGCCAGCGCGGCGGGGTCCAGCGATTCAGCTTGCGCATGAGGCCCAGGTCGCCCGCGGCAACGTAGCGAAGCGCGGCTACATGGATCGCCATGCCATCATCGTCGCAGGCCCAGGTTGCCGGCCAATTACAGGCGCGGTAAATTCCCGTGAAATTCGTAAACGGGCTAATCGACGACCATCGTGACGTTGCTTTGGGTCGAGTTGTTGCCGATCTGGACGCTCACGGGGACCGTGTTGCCGGCTTGCACGCCCGGGTCGAGCACGGCGTTGATCTGCATCAGGCCGGGCATCAGGGTCGGGACCGCGCCGGCGTACTGTATGGTCGCGGGCAGGCCGCCGATCTGCACGGAAACCGCAGCCACGGGCTTGGGTAAAACCTGCACGGCGGGACGGCCGTCCACGCCGGGAGGATTCGTAACGCCTTCGCCAGTGAGCCACAGAACCACCGTCGAGCCGGCGTGCGCGGGATGGGCCGCCGAATTGACGGTGCCCTGGGCATCCACCTGGATAATGCCCTGGCCGGAACCCGACATGTTGGTGGTGAAGAAACCGGGAGCGGTGGGCGAAATGGGAATCGGAAACGGGTCGGAGCGCACGCCCTGGTATTCCACCTGTACGTGGCTGCTGGACTGGAAGGCTCCGAAGTAGGGAATCACCGCGGAACATTGAGTCTGGCTCGCGTAGACCATGGGAGCGGGAATGCCGTCGAAGAGGATGCGGACGCCCCCCAGGTTGGTGACGACCAGGCCGTTGGAATCGACCCGCTGCGAAGCGGGCAGACCGTTGAGGCTGATCAGAGTCGCCGGGCCGACACTCTGACCATAAACCACCACCATCTGGCCCGGCGCGAAGGTGGTGGTGTAGGAGGCGGCGTTCGTCAGCGCCGCGACGACGGGCTTGGCCACTGGGTAAGAAGCGGGCGGGATCGCCAGCATGGTCATCGAGTAAGAGGGAAAGGTGGCAGAGATCGAATTCCCCGAGATGGCGACGTTGGGCTGGGCCACGATGCCGTTCGAGTTACTCCCGCTGTACAGCCAGACCTTTGCGGAGGCGCCGGCGTTGAAGTTGGAAAGGGCCAGAGTGGTCGAAAGATTGTTGGCGGTCTTATTGATCACCATCACGGTGAGGTTGAGATCCGAGCGCAGGGCGGCGTACACGCTGAGCTGGCCCTGGTCGGCGCTGGTGGCCTGGACGGCGGTCTCGCCAAAGGCGCCTCCGATGCCGTCGTAGTTGCGGTATATCTTCCAGGCGAACGCGCCCGGGTCGGTGGGTTTCGGCGGACCCCAGATGGTCGCCAGATCCACTCCTTCGCGGCCGAAGATGCCCAGGATGTCGGCCTGGGCGAGAGCGCCGGCGATGGTATTCAGCGAGCCGAAGCTGTACTCGGTGATGGCCAGCTTGGTACCGGGGTAATTCGAATTGATGATGGCCTTGAGACGCGGAATCAACTGCGGGGCGGTGGGCGCGCCGTTATTGGTCGGGTCGCAGATCCAGTAGTCGCCGTTGACCATATAGGTGGGGTCCCACCACTCGCGTGTGGAATCGAGCAGGGAGGCCGTGTCCGAACCGGGGGCCAGGTAGGCGTGCGTATCGTAGTAATCGAGCAGCCGGACGTGGTTCTGCGTCTCGTAGTTCTGGAATTGCTGCAAATACCAGGCCATGATGGGGACGCCGCCGTGCGCGTTTTGATCCACCGGGTTGGCCCACCAAGCGCCCTTGGCCTGGCCGGAAACGATATCCTTCTTTGAATACCAGATGGAAGCGTAGTTATCGGCTACCGGTCCGCTGACCAGCGCGGTGGGATCCGCCTGCTTGATGACAGTGGCGGAGGCCATGTCCAGACTTAGTAACTCATCGTAGGTGTAGGGATTGGGATGAATGTCCTGATTGGTGTTATCCCACCAGATCGGCTCGTTGGCCAAGTCCCAGATGGTTGCGCCGCCCTGGTTTCCCTGACCGTAGCGTGAAAGCAGGTAGCTGATCCACCCCTGCTGGTAGCTTTGGTCCACCTGGAAGTTGGCGTCGGTCGGGTCGTTGGTGAGGATGGCGGAGCCGCATGAAGAGCCGCTGCCGGTGTGTTGGCCATCGCCGCAATCGGGCCACCACTGCGCATCGGTCGAGCACTGCTTGCCGTACTTGGCGACGCTATAGCTGCACAGGTGCTGTGCTTTGGGAAGCCAACCCAGGACGTTGGCCGTAGCCAGGATCTTCCCGTTGGTGGTCCGCGCCTGGTCCGCGTACTGATTGAAAGACGATCCCTCGGGAAGTTGCAGCCCGGGAGTGCCTGTGTTCTGAAGATCCTCGAAGTACCAGTCGGCGGTCTTGCTCTGGTAGTCCGTCCGGTAGTCGTAGCGATCCGATTCGTTGCCGCCCCAGCGGCGGGCGGTGGCGCGGATCTCGGCCGCGGCAATATGCAGCGGGTCGCTGTCGGCGCTGAGATCCCAATAGTAGTTGATCCCGTAGACGTCCGGGGAAATCGCGTGCTGGCCGGCGTTCGCATCGACGGCGAGCGCCGGACCGGGCTGCTGAGCGAAGGCCACCAACGTGGCTAAGAAAGCGGTGGGGAGAAGAAGCGGTTTCATGATGCAACTCCATATGGTACCGCCGTCCAGCAACCTCATGGGCGGCCTCTCCGAAGTGGCCACAGCCACCGCAACCGTGCGATGATCTTGCGAGGGGGGACCGCCGATACGGTTCCCTGCGCCAGCATGTTGAAATCGCCGATTTTCGTTTGTGCGGTCCTGGCCGCCGGCAGCGGCTTGGCTTATGCGGACAGCGATGGTTGCTTTTGTTCGTCGCCAAGCTTCCTGGCCTATGAGTTCTCATTCAGTAAGCAGCCGGCCAACCAGCATAAACTTTACGTCGTTCGCTTTGGAGAGGTGCTTCCAGCCAGCCCACCGTCAATCGAGATTCCCGATTTTCAGGTGCACGGGATGACATGTAACGACACCGGGGTCGAGATCTTTGGTTGGGACAGGGAATACCTGGTTAACGTCTCCGCCACCGCAATAAGTCTGGTCAGCGAGACCAGGCTTCCGGCGCCTGGCAAGTTTCCCGGCGATCATCGGGATCCTCCCAACCTGGCGGGCTGGAGTCCGGTTACGCGAGGCGCCGTGCCGAAAGAATACACCTTTAAGCTAGAGGCACGGGACGCTGTTTACCGCTATGAACTTAGGATTAAGAGGCTGGACACGAAGAACCCGTGTGAAAGCACCGTAGAAGCCACTCTGGCTAAGGTAGGCCAACATGGCGAGACCCGAGAGCGCCTGCTAATCTACAAGGGTAAGGCGCCCATGGAATGCGGCGAGTAATTCTGGCGGTGGGGTTGGGTGTCAGCCGCCCGGAGAAACCATGATCCGACTTATTCTTCTTGTGGTGGTCTTCCTTTTCCCGGTCTCAGAAGTTGCGCTGGGGGTCATGAAACGCTCCAGTAGCCGTTCCGCGCAAAGCCAAGATCGCGGATCGCTGCTGCTGTTCTGGCTCAGCATTGCGCTGGGGATCGGCCTGGCAAACGTTGCGCGGGGGATTCCCTCAACCCGTCTTCCAGGATCGCCGGAAACGATCCAACTGCTGTCGCTGGGTCTGTTATTGGGCGGCCTGGCTCTGCGCTGGACGGCCATCCTTACGCTCGGCCGGCTCTTCACCGTGGACGTCGCGATCCACTCCGATCACGTTGTTGTTCAGACCGGTCTTTATCGTTTCGTCCGCCATCCATCTTACACGGGTGCTCTGGTGGCCTTTGTGGGCTTGGGCCTGTTCTTCGCGAACTGGCTCAGCATGGCCGCGCTCCTGGCTCCCATCATGCTCGGGGTGCTCAATCGCGTCCGAAAAGAAGAGCAGGCCTTGCTGCGCAGCCCGATGGGCTCCGAATATGCGGCCTATTGCGCCCGCACCAAGCGTTTCATTCCCGGCTTGATTTAGCCGGGCGCTGGTGGCCTACTTGGGTTCCTCGGTTTCGCCCCCGGGCGTGTAGTAGTCTCCGGGCCCATCGGCGGTGGCTTCGGATTGCTCGTGAATCACTACCACGTCGTCCTGCTCGGCGGGCTGGGTGGGGCGATGCTTGGGCGGCTTGCGCTTGGGTAAGTCGGGCGACTCCTGGTCGCGGTACTTATCGTAGGGAAAAACGGAGCCAACGCGGATGTCATCCACGGCCTACCTCCCTGATCCGAGTTGTACACCCACCCAACGAGGAAGTCAACGCACAAAGAAGGCCGCGGCCGGCTACCTCAAGGGACCCAGTCTGGCTAGCGGCCAGTAGACGAAGACGGCCTTGCCGTAGATGCTGCTGCGCGGAGCCAGCCAGCCGCCGCGGCTGTCGTTGGAGGAGTTGCGGTGATCGCCGAGCACGAAATAGTTTCCGGCATCCACCTTGCGCGGCGGCATGGAAATGGAATCGCGGTACTCGGGCGGCACGTAATCCTCGCGCAGCGGCCGGCCGTTGAGGACGACCGTGCCGCGGTCGATCTCGATGGTATCGCCAGGAAGCCCGATGACGCGCTTGATGTAGGATTTCGAGAGGTCGCCCGGGAACCAGAACACGATCACGTCGCCGCGCTCGATCGAGCCTATGCCGAAGCGATAGCCGAACTTGTTGACGAAGATGCGTTCCTGGTCCACCAGCCCGGGCAGCATGCTGTTCCCCTCCACCTTGACGGGCTGGTAGATGAAAACGATCACCACGAAGGCGATGACCACCGAGAGCGCCAGGTCCCGCGCCCAGGCGAGGATCGCACCGGTTAGCGAGCGGCGCGGCTGAACGGGGGCTGGCGGGCGGGCGGACACATCGCTCATAGCTCTATTGTCCCGCGGTTTTGGCATCCAGCAAACGGCCGAGCGCGGAGAGTGGCACCGCGCCCTCGTCGAGCGCCCACCGGTGGAACTCCGCCAAGTCGAATTCATCGCCGATAAACTGGTGGAATTCGTCGCGCACGCGCAGCCAGTCGCGCCAGCCCACGAAGTAGGCCGGCAACTGGCAGGACGACAGTTGGGCGCGCTGCAACTTGGCCGTGGCTTCCTCGATCTCCTGGAAGGTCTGCCCGGTCATCAACGCGAGCGCCTGCTGGCCGGTCATCCCGCGCGTGTGCAAACGGATGTCCAGAATCGCGTTGGCCAGCACGCGCAGTTCTTCCTTCTGAAAGGTGAGCCGCAGCTCGGGGGAATTGTCCAGGTAGCCCGCGTCTAGCATGGCCTGGGTGGCGTATTCCGCCCAGCCCTCGATGTAAGGCGTATTGCCGAACAGAGCCCGCAGCAGGCGCCGGGACCCAGGATCGATGTCGTTGGCGTATTCGGCCTGCACGTAGTGGCCCGGCACAGCTTCGTGGAGCGTCAGCAGGTTCAACTTGTAAAAATTGTACTCGCGAAGCTTGGACTCCTTGCGCTCGGCGGGCCATTCGGGCGGGATCGGAGTGATCCAGTAAAAGGCCCCCAAACGGGGCTCCAGCGCGGGCGCCGGCACGAATCCCCCGACGGCGTAAATGCCCCGCAAGAAGCGCGGAGTTTCGATCACCTGGAGGTTCTGCCGGGCGGGCAGCGGCAGCAGGCCGCGCCCACGCACGAACGTCCGCGCGGCTTCGAGATCGCGCTTGGCCTCGGCGATGTAGGTCTCGGGCAGCGCATGGCGGAGCGCAATCTTGCCCAGCACCTCCCGGATGGCGACGTTGGGGTCGGCATGCGCGCCGTGCTCGGGGAACCATTTCCGGTGGAGCGGTCCGGCCAGTTCGAGCATTCGCGCCCGCACGGCGCCGAGATCCGCCTCCGCCGCTTCCAGCACCTGATCCGGCGTGCGCTCGGTTCCGAGCACCAGGCGGAACTTCTCCCGGTAGTTGTCCGGCCCCAGGCGCCAGGCGTCCTCGGAGGCGGGCTTCAAATCCGATTTGAGCCAGGCGCTGAACCCGCGCAGGGCCTCCAGGGCCGGAGCGGCCGCGCGGTCGTAGGCGGCGCGCAACGAGCTGGGAACGGCGGCGCGAATGGTGTGGTCGATCAGCTCGATGTTGCCGGCGTTCTCATCCAGGGCGACCTGAGTCCAGATGGGCGGCGAATCCTCCAGGTTGCGCTTGGCGGTGGCCAGAAACGCGGGCAGTTTCTCGAGGCGCGCGACGATGTGCCGCATGCGCACCGGCGCGGGCGCGTACTCCAGGACGTAGGGCGAAAATATCGCGTTCCCGGCCGATTCGACGTACAGGGTAGGGTTGTGCCGGTAGCTTCGGATATGGTCCAGCTCCAGGAGCGCCAGCTCGATCTGGTCGAGCACGATGCCGTAGTCCGCGCGATCCTCGGCCCCCCATCCGGCCGGGTTCAGCTTCGCGAGCCGCTCCTGGAAGCCGTGGTAGAAGCGGCGCTGCGCCTCGAGCGCTTCCGGGCTGAAATCGTCGAGCATTTCGTCCAGGTTCTTGCCGGAGCGCTGATGGCATCCGGCGGCGGTCGCCGAGACCGGCGAGAATTCGAGCGTCGAGTAGACGAACTCCTCCGCCAGCGGGCCGAAGTCTTCCGGAGCGCGCGCACTGTGGCAGCCGCTCAGAGCCAGCATGGCCAGCCCCGTCAATGCTAGTTGTCGGATCACGCTATAATCTTCTCTCAGGCCAATGCAAATGAAAAGAGCCTTCCCGCCGGTCGCGTTGGCCGTCCTTTTGGCCGCCTGCTCCAGGAAACCACCGCCCCCCCAGGACCTTTCGGTTACCTTCTTCGACGTCGGGCAAGCCGATGCCGCACTGATTCGCACTCCCGAAAACGAGACGATTGTCGTGGATACCGGCCACAACGGGCAGATCGCCGAGCTGCTGCGCAAGGAAGGAATCGCCAGCGTCGATCTGGTGGCGCTCAGTAATGCCCACGCGGAACACACCGGGGGCCTGAGCGCCATTCTGGACGCTTTCCCGGTTCACGAAATCTGGTATTCCGGGCTGGACTACACCTGGCAGCAGCGCGCCGTGATCGAGCGCGCCGAGCGTTACGAGGCCGTCACCGCAGGCGCCCAGAAGCGATTCGCCAAGCTGACCCTGGACGTGCTCCACCCCGAATCCCTGCCGCTTCGCCCGCGCGACAGCTCGGTAAACGACCACTCGCTGGTGCTCAAAGCGACTTATCCTGCGGCCCATTACCTCTTTCCCGGCGATTGCGAGGAGGAGTGCTGGGAGTCGCTGTTCCGGTTCCATCGCTCGGAGCTGGCCGCGGACGTCCTGAAGGCCGCCTACCACGGCGCGGAGACGGGTGCCAGTATGAACGTCCTGGCGAGCGTGCGGCCCAAGACCCTGGTGATCTCCTGCGGCCGCGGCAACGAGCTCGGCCAGCCCAGCCCCGTGGTGCTCGATTGGGCCGGCCAACGGGGCGCCCGAGTCCTCCGCACCGACGAGCAGGGGACGATTCGCTGCCTGGGAACGGCCTGCCAGGCGGGCCGATAGCGCGCGGCGGGCCGCCTGTAGCGATAACCATAGCTGTTGGAACTTCTCTGCCCGCGTTGCATAATTGTTGCAGGGGGATTCTATGCGAACACTTCCGATCTGCCTTCTGGCGACAGCCGCCGTCGCCCTGGCCCAAGACAATCCGCTCAGCGGATTCAACAAGCGCCTCTACGGGAGGGTGGAGAGCGTACTGCTCCGCTCAGCCGAGAAAATGCCCGAAGAGAATTACAGCTTCAAGCCCACGGAGGCGGTCCGCAGCTTCGGCCAGATCCTGGGACACGTGGCCGACGCCCAGTACATGTTCTGTTCCATCGCACTGGGCGAGAAGAACGCCGCCCCAAAGATCGAGCAGACCAAGACCTCGAAAGCCGATCTGACAGCCGCTCTCAAGGACGCCTTCGCTTACTGCGACAAGGCCTACGACGGCATGACCGACGCGTCCGCCGCGCAAACGGTGAAGCTCTTCGGAGCCGACACACCGAAACTGGGCGTGCTGACTATCAACACCATGCATATGATGGAACACTACGGCAACCTGGTCACCTACATGCGGTTGAAGAACATCGTTCCTCCGAGCAGCGAGCCGGCGTCTCCGCCCCAGCCACAGCCGAAGAAACAGTGATCCTTGGGCCGGCGACTGGCCGGCCCGGACTTCACTCGCGAAGCTGCTGCCGCCCGGGGGTGGAATTGAACACCAAAACCATGCGAACGATCCTCAAGGAGCTTGGTCTGACGCAGGAGTAGAAAACACCCATGTTCCAGTATCCAGCCAACTTCGATCCCGACCCAAAGGACGGCAGCCTCACCGTGACCTTTCCGGACTTCGGCTACGGTGTCACCCAGGGGAAAACGCTCGCGGAAGCCGAGGACATGGCGTCCGATCTGCTGACCTGCCTGATGATGGATTGCATGGAGAAGAGGACGGACTTCCCCAAACCCAGCCGACTGCGTGGCAAGAACGTCCGCCTGGTCTCTCCTCCAGCGCTTCAAGACGCCAAGGCCACGCTCTACGAGGCTTTGCGTAGGAGCGGCGTGAAGAAGGCGGAACTGGCGCGGCGTCTCGGCTGCCGCAAGTCGCAAATCGACAGGTTGCTCAGCTTCAAGAACTCAACCCGCATGGAGCACATCGAAGCGGCCTTCCGCGCCCTGGGAAAGCGCCTCGTCGTTCAAGTCCGCGACGCCGCCTGAGCGGCTTCCCAGCGCCATCGTCCCGGCCGGAGCCGCGGATCAGCCTTCCTTCAGCAGCTCCAGAAACGCCCGGGCGGCGTGGCTCAGCACTCGGCGCGCGGGATAGACCAGGCGGATGTGGCGCTCCACGCGCAGCTCCTTCACCTCCACCTCGCAGAGCAGCTTCTGGCCCAGCTCCTGCTCGACGCACATGCGCGGCAGGAAGGCCACGCCTTCGTTGCGCTGCACCATGCGCCGGATGGTCTCGACGGTGGGCATTTCGACGTCCATGTTGAGGGCCACTTGGTGGCGCTGGAATTCGCGGACGACAACGTCGCGGTAGGGCGATACCACGTTGTGCGCGATGAAGGTCTCCATGCCCAGCTCGGCCAGGGCCACCGACTTGCGCCGGGCGAAGCGGTGTTTGGGCGAGACCACGAAAGCCAGGTGGTCGGTGTAGATCACGCTCGAAACCAGGCGCTCGTCGCGCGGATCGTAGCTGATCACGCCCAGTTCCAGGTCGCCGTCGATCAACTGGCCCGGCACTTTGCTGGACAGGCAGCGGCGCACCTGCACCATCACCTTGGGATACAGCCGGCGGTACTGCTCGATGTGCTGGAGCAGATACAGGGCCGTGGACTCGTTGGCTCCGATCACCAGGCGGCCGGCGGCATTGTCCTTGAGCTCGGCCAGGGCGTTCTCGAGGTCGCGGGACAGGTTCTCGAAGCGGCGCGCGTGCTCGGCCACGATGCGCCCGGCGTCGGTCAGCAGCAGGTGCTTGCCGCTGCGGTCGATGAGCCGCTCGCCCAGCTCGTTCTCCAGGCGCTGTATGGCCAGGGAAATCGCGGGCTGCGTGCGGAGCAGCTTGTCAGCGGCGCGCGAGAAGCTCTTTTCGGCGGCGACGGTGAGGAAGGTGGTGAGGAGGTAGAGTTCCATATAAACCACACTTATGTTATCACTGCGCATAATGGAGATCAAGAAAACTATCAATTTGCCAAATCATGCCCTCCTGCCGCATACTAGCCCTAAGCTCGTTGCCGGAGAAACAGGCCGGCCGCGGGCCATATCCCCCACAGCGCGGGCGGAAACTCATGAACGATCGAGTATATATCTTCGACACGACCCTCCGGGACGGCGAACAGTCGCCCGGTTGCAGCATGACAGTACCCGAGAAAGTCCAGATGGCTCACCAGTTGGCGGAGCTAGGCGTCGATTACCTCGAAGCCGGGTTCCCGATCGCCTCCGAAGGCGATTTCCAGGCTGTTGACGCGGTGAGCCGGGAGTTCCCGTCGGTGCGGGTGGCGGCACTCGCCAGGGCCTGCACCTTGGACGTCGAACGGGCCGCCCGCGCTTTGGAACACGCCAAGAGACCGCGCATTCACACGTTTATCGCAACCAGCGATATTCACCTCAAGCACAAGCTCCACAAGAGCCGTGAGCAGGTTCTGGCCCAAGCCGTGGCGGCGGTGGAACTGTCGCGCCGCTACGCCGAGGACGTCGAGTTTTCGGCCGAGGACGCGACGCGGACGGATCCGGCGTTTTTGGAAGAGATTTCAAAGGCGGTGGTAGCGGCCGGGGCGAACACGGTGAATCTGCCGGATACGGTGGGCTACTCGTTCCCGACGGAGTTCGGCGAGTTCATCGGACGGGTGGCCCGGGCACTGGGCGATTCGGCCATCGTGAGCGTACACTGCCACAACGATCTGGGCCTGGCCACGGCGAATTCGCTGGCCGGGGTGCTGGCCGGCGCGCGGCAAATCGAATGCACCATCAACGGCATCGGGGAGCGGGCGGGCAACTGCGCACTCGAGGAAGCGGTCATGGCGATCAAGACGCGCCAGGACCTGCTGCCGTTTGAAACCGGCGTGGTCACGGAGCAACTCTATCCGGCCAGCCAATTGCTGGCCAGCCTGATCGCGTTCGGCCCGCAGCCCAACAAGGCCATCGTGGGCGGCAACGCCTTCGCGCACGAAGCGGGCATCCACCAGGACGGCTACCTCAAAGAGCGCAGCACTTACGAGATCATGGACCCGCGCTCGGTGGGAGTGCCGGAGAGCCGGCTGATTCTGGGCAAGCACAGCGGCCGGCACGCGCTGAACCAGCGCTGCGCGAGCCTGGGCTACACGCTCTCGAAGTCGGAGCTGGACACCGTTTACGAGCGCTTCATCGCGCTGGCGGACCGCAAGAAGGGCGTGCTCAACGAGGAGATTCTGTTGATCCTCGAAGAGCGCCTGGCGGACGCGGCGGCGGCGGAATAGCTCGCGGCGCGTAGCTCCTCGCGAGCGGCACTCGCTATACTGGATTTTCCACGATGAAACTCAACGTACTCGTTCTCCCTGGAGACGGCATTGGCGTCGAAGTGACGCGGGAAGCCGTCCGCGTGCTCGAGCGCGCCGCACAAAAACACGGCCACACACTGAGCCTGGCCGAAGGACTGCTGGGCGGCATCGCCATCCACCAGACCGGCCATCCGCTGCCCGAGGAAACGCTGAAGCTGGCGCTCGCCGCCGACGCCACGCTGATGGGCGCGGTGGGCCTGCCCGAGTTCGACCAAATGCCCCCCAGCCAGCGGCCCGAAGCCGGGTTGCTGGGCTTGCGCCAGGCGCTGGGCGTGTACGCCAACCTGCGTCCGGTGCGGGCCTACGCCGCGCTGCTGGATTCCTCGCCGCTCAAGAACGCGCTGGCGGAAGGCGTGGACATGATCATCGTGCGCGAGCTGACGGGCGGATTGTACTACGGCACGCCGCGCGGCATCACCGGCGACACCGCGGTGAACACCATGGTCTACACGCGCGCCGAGATCGAACGCATCGCGCGGAAGGCTTTCGAGCTGGCGCGTAGCCGCCGCCGCAAGGTCACCAGCGTGGATAAGTCGAACGTGCTCGAGAATTCGCAGCTCTGGCGGAGCGTGGTCACGGAAGTGGCGGCGGAGTATCCGGACATCGCGCTGGACCATCTGCTGGTGGACAACTGCGCCATGCAGTTGATCCTGAATCCGCGCCGCTTCGACATCATCCTGACCGAGAACATGTTCGGCGACATCCTGAGCGACGAAGGGGCGGTGCTGGCGGGATCCATCGGCATGCTGCCTTCGGCTTCGCTGGGAGACCGGCACGGGCTGTACGAACCGGTGCACGGCTCGGCCCCGGATATCGCCGGCCAGAACCGGGCCAACCCGCTGGGCGCCATCGGTTCGGTGGCGGCGATGCTGGAGTACACGTTCGGACTCAAGGAAGAAGCGGCGGCCGTCTACGCGGCCATCGAGAAGGTGCTCAATAGCGGCCGAGTTACCGCCGATCTGCGCCCGCCCGGGCCGCCGGCCAGCACCAGCCAGGTCGGCGACGCCATTTTGGAGTGTCTATGAATCAAGCCCGCACGATCATCGAAAAAGTCTGGGACGCGCACGTGGTAGCGGAAAACCCGGGCGCCCCGACGCTGCTGTATATCGACCTGCACCTGGTCCACGAGGTCACCTCGCCGCAGGCTTTCGACGGCCTGCGCCGGCGCGGCCTGAAGGTGCGCCGGCCCGAGCACACGCTGGCCACCACCGACCACAACGTGCCCACCACCGGCCGCGGGCTGCCCATTGCGAACGAGACGTCGGCGAGGCAGATCGCGCAACTGGAGCGGAACTGCGAGGAATTCGGCGTGACCTGCTACGGGCTCGCGAGCCAGCGGCAGGGAATCGTGCACGTGATCGGGCCGGAGTTGGGGCTTACGCAGCCGGGCATGACCATCGTCTGCGGCGACAGCCACACGGCCACGCACGGCGCCCTCGGCGCCCTGGCGTTCGGCATCGGCACCAGTGAAGTGGAAGAGGTGCTGGCCACGCAGTGCCTGTTGCAACGCAAGCCGAAGAGCTTCCGCGTGGAAGTGAGCGGCGCGCTGCGCCCGGGCGTCACTGCCAAGGACGTGATCCTGGCGCTTATCGCGAAGATCGGAACCGGCGGGGGCACGGGCTGCGTCTTCGAGTACCGCGGTTCCACCATCCGCGCGCTCTCCATGGAAGAGCGCATGACGGTCACCAATATGTCCATTGAAGCGGGGGCCCGCGCCGGCCTGGTCGCCCCGGACGCCGTCACCTTCGAATACATGTTCGGAAGGCCCTACGCGCCGCACGGGGCCGACTGGGACCGCGCCATCTCGCGCTGGAGGCAACTGGCCAGCGACGAGGGCGCAAGCTACGACAAGCAGGTTGAAATCGACGCGGACCAACTGGAGCCGATGATTACCTTCGGCACCAGCCCCGGCATGGGCATTCCGATTACGGGCGCCATCCCCGATCCCAGCGCCATCGCCGACCCGATGGAGCGCGAATCGGTGCGCAAGGCGCTGCGCTACATGGATCTGGAAGGCGGCAAGCCGCTGTTGGGCCATCCCGTGAACGTGGTGTTCGTGGGGAGCTGCACGAACGGCCGGCTGGCGGACCTGCGACAGGCGGCATCCGTGCTGAAAGGCCGCAAAGTGAGCCCGCACGTGCGTACTCTGATTGTCCCGGGATCCCACGAAGTGAAGCGGCTGGCCGAGGCCGAGGGGCTGGACGAGATCTTCAGCGCGGCCGGCGCCGAGTGGCGCGAGGCGGGCTGCTCGATGTGCCTGGCCATGAACGAGGACCGGCTGGAGCCGGGCGAATACTGCGTGGCCACCACGAACCGCAATTTCGAAGGACGCCAGGGTCCGGGCGGGCGCACTTTCCTGGCCAGCCCGCTCACCGCCGCGGCCTGCGCGGTCGCCGGCGTGGTCACCGACGTGAGGACAATGCTATGAAGCCGTTCACTAAGTTCGAGAGCCGCCTGGTACCGCTGGCCATCGACAATGTCGATACCGACCAGATCGTTCCGGCCCGCTTCCTGAAGACCATCTCGAAGGAAGGGCTCGGCGATCGGCTCTTCTGCGATTGGCGCTACGACGCCCAGGGCCGTCCCAAGCCGGATTTCATCCTGAATCAGCCGCGCGCGCGGGGCGCGGAGATCCTGCTGGCGGGCGACAATTTCGGCTGCGGCAGTTCCCGGGAGCACGCGCCCTGGGCGCTCACACAGTTCGGGTTCCGCGCGGTGGTGAGCACCTCGTTCGCGGACATCTTCCGCCAGAACGCGCTCAAGAATTCGCTGCTGCCGATTGTGGTTCCGCGCGAGATTCACGCCGAGCTGTTCGCGCTCCCGCCGGAGGCCGCGGTGGGCGTCGATCTCGCCGCGCAGACGCTCACGCTCCCCGACGGTCGCGCCATCGAATTCCCGGTGGACAGCTTCGCGAAACACTGTCTGCTGGAGGGAGTGGACGAGTTGGGCTACATCCTCCAGCAGGAGACGGCCATCGCGAACTACGAGGCGCGGGCCGGATTCGGGGTCAACACTCTACGATCCTCCGCGTAGCGGGCGGCGGGTAAGGCCAGTCGCGGGGCATCAGGATCCAGGCGACGATGTAGACCGGAATCGCCAGGCCGCCAGAGACGAAGATCGCGGCCAGCCAGAGGATTCGCATCAGCGTCACGTCCATGTCGAAGTAACGCGCCAGGCCCGCACAGACTCCGCCGAGCTTGTTCCGATCCATGGGGCGGCTCAGGATCGGCGCAGGCGCGGGAGGCGCCAGGCCCGGCCCGGTGGCCTTGCCGCAGAGGGCGCAAAACAGGTCGTTGTCCGCCGTTTTAGACCCGCACTTGGTGCAGAACATACCCTGAACTACGCAGGCGACCGGAAAATGTTCCCTGGGGGCAAGGCCCGGCGCGGCGAATGGTAAAATCTAAGGTTAACGGCTCCTTCCGCATGGACCTCCTCATTTTCGACCTGGATGGCACGCTGATCGACTCGAAGCTGGACCTGGCGCATGCGGTGAACGCCACCCGCGTTCACCAGGGTTTGCCGAGGCTGGAGAACGAGCTGATCTCGACCTATGTCGGCGCGGGCGCCCAGGTTCTGATGCGCCGGGCGCTGCCTCCGGCCGCGAGCGACGAGGAGCTCGAGCGGGCGCTGGAGTACTTCCTGGCTTACTACGACCAGCACAAGCTGGACAACACGCGCGCCTATCCGGGCGTCGCCGAGGCGCTCGAGGCGCTGGATCGCGACGGCGTGCGGATGGCGGTGCTGACCAACAAGCCGTCCCGCATCAGCCTCCGCATTCTGGAGGGGCTGGGCCTGGCGCGCTACTTCGTCAAGGTCTACGGCGGCAACAGCTTCGAGCAGAAGAAACCGCATCCCATCGGGGTTCAGACGCTGCTGGCCGAACTGGGCGTGGAGCCCAGCCGCGCGCTGCTGGTGGGCGACAGCGCGGTGGACGTGCGCACGGCCCGCAACGCCGGCATCGCGGTCTGGGGCGTGCTCTACGGATTCCAGCCGGAGAGCTTCGCCCAGGACCCGCCGGATAGAACGCTGGCCCGGCCCGAAGAGTTGGCGCGGGCCGTAATCGCGGAACGAAAAAGTCGAGGAGCGTCGAAATCATGACTTACAAACCGGCCACGCCGGCCCCCGCCACGGGCGTCTATTGGTGCAGCGTGTGCAAGCTGCCGGCCGCCTTCAGCAAGGATCAGATTCTTCCCGTTTGCAAGAATAAGTGCGGCCGCGGCCGTTGGGAACTGGTGAAAACGGCCGCGGAGCCGCCAGCGAAGAGCTGATCCGGGCTAACGCGGGCGCACCTCCAGTTGCAGGGGGCGCGCGACCGAGTTTACATCGGGGTCGTAGTGTTCGTAGACCCGCGATTGGAAGGTGCGCGCGGCGTTCGGTGCGCGATGGCCGCGTGGAAGACGCCGTGCGAGTAAGTGGCGGAAGCGAGTTCGGCATTCGCCGCCCGCGCGTCGATGTAGAATATCAGGATCGCCATCGGGATGGCGGCTAACAACGCGGCGACGAAAAGGAACCGGAATCTGAAAGGGGCGTTGACTGCATGGCTGGCTTCCATAATGCGTCTCCTCGATCGTCCGGAGGCTCTGGAGCATTGGACACCCAATGCGGCCCAATTGTTCCCGGCCCGGCCGTGTCACTGGGGAATGCCGCCAGACGAGCGGTTCTTTCAGACGCCGAAGCGGAATGTGCGACCATACTAGGTTGGGAGTAGCTATGCGACTCGACCATGCCTTGCGAGACGGTGTTCTGATGGCGGCGCTGTGCCTCTGCGCGCCGGCGCAAACCGCGCCTGGCGGCGAGGCGCCAAGAAAGGCGATGGAGGGCGTTCCACCCAGAGCGGCGCCCACCGATTATCAGGCGCACGCCCAGGTGGGCGCAGTGACCATCGGCGCCGAGTTCGCCGCACACGACATCCCCACACTGGAAGGAAGCCTGACCACGGAAGACTACGTGGCGGTTGAAGTCGGATTTTACGGCCCGCCGGAAGCGCGGCTCAAGCTCTCCGCCGAAGACTTCTGGCTGCGCGTCAACGGAAGCAAGAAACCGCTGGTGGCCCAGCCGTACGGACTGGTGGTGAAGTCGGTGAAAGACCCGCTATGGGAGCCGCCCGAGGAAGCCGCAGCCGCCGCCGCTGGGCCAAAGTCGAAAACCAGCATCAACTCGCAACAGCCTAATCCGGCCGACCCCAAACCTCCGCCGCCCCCTGTCCCGGTTGCGGTGCGGCGCGCCTGGACGCAGCGCGTTCAGAAGGCCGTGCTGCCCGAGGGAGACCGCGCCCTTCCGCAAGCCGGACTGCTTTTCTTCTGGTACACCGGCAGGGAGAAGGGCATCCAAACGGTAGATCTGATCTACCAAGGCCCCGCCGGAACGGCGACGCTGAAGCTGCAACGCTGACTGCCGGCCCACGCACGGCAAACCCTCCCGCAGCGTTCCATGTTAAGATAACCGACATATGGCGGTTGTCTGAAGCCAATCGGGAGGTACGGTGAGCAAGCCAACGGCGCTTTTGCAGGGCACTCTCTATTTGCTGATCCTCAAGATCCTGGATCTCGAGCCCAGGACCGGCTGGACCGTCTCGCAACGCCTGCGTCAGATGTCGAACGAAACCCTGCAGGCCAGCCATGGATCGATCTATCCGGCGCTTCACAAACTCGAGCACGAGGGCTGGATTCGCGGCGAATGGAAGGAGTCGGATACCGGACGCCCGGCCAAGTTCTATTCGCTCACCCGGGCCGGCCGGCGCCAGCTTCGCGTGGAAGCGGCGAACTGGACGCGGTTGTCCGTGGCCATCAACGGAATCCTGGAATCGGCGTAGAGTCGCGGAGGCACGATGCGCTGGGTGCGGAAACTGTCTCTAAGCCTGCGGGCCGCGCTGCGGAAGCCGCAAGTCGAGCGCGAGATGGAGGCGGAACTGGCCGAGCATCTCGAATGCGAAACCCAGGAGCTGATGGCCCTGGGTGTACCTCCCGCCGAAGCTCGCCGGCGGGCTGTTGCGAGCATGGGCCGGATGGATTCGATCGAGGAGCAGTGCCGCGACTCGCGTGGCACCGTGGCTTGGGAACAACTGAAGCAGGACATCTCGTACGGCGGCCGCCTGCTTGCGAAGAACCGGACTTTCTCCGCCATGGCGCTGGCGACCATGGCCCTTGGAATCGGTTCCACCACCGCGGTGTTCAGCCTGGTCGACGCCGTCCTGATCCGGCCGTTGCCCTTCCCCGCCCCGCAGCGTTTGTTCTTCGCCGACGTGGGAATGGGCGGGCCTTTCGACATCCTTCGCACCAACAGCCGCCTGGCCGGCTATGCGGCCTATCTGGGCGTGCGCGCCTTCAATACGACGGGCCGGGAGTGGCCGGAGCGCGTGAAGGGCTGCGAGGTCTCGGCGAATTTCTTCCGCGTATTGGGCGCCGTTCCTCTTCTTGGGCGCACCTTTGCGCAGGGTGAGGATCGGCCCGGCAAGCTGCGCGTGGTGGTTTTGAGTCACGCCTTCTGGGCGCAGCGCTACGGCGCGCGGCCGGAGGCGATCGGAGAGCCGTTGATGCTCGACGAGGCAGCTTACGAAATCGTCGGCGTGATGCCTTCCGGGTTTCAGTATCCGGAGCCGGCGGCCAGCTTCTGGGTCCCCATGCGACTCGATCCGGGAGACATCGGCGAATATTGGGGTTCCGGCGGAGTCTCGGTGTTCGCACGCCTGCGTGACGGCGTTCAGCCCGCGGCGGCCCAGTCGGAACTGCAAACTTGGATTCCGCGAATCCGTAGCATGTTCCCCTGGCGGATGCCGGACGCGTGGGGACGGGAGACCGCTTTGGTCGGCTTGCAGGATTACCTGGTGGCCGGCGCCAAGATCAGAAGCCTCCTGCTCTTCGGCGTGGTCGCGCTGGTACTGCTGATCGCGATCGTGAACGTGGCGAATCTGATGATCGGCCAAACCGCGGCGCGGATAAGAGAACTGGCCCTGCGCGCATCTCTGGGCGCCACTCCCGGCCGCCTGGCCCGGCAAGTGCTCACGGAAGCCGTGCTGCTCGCGGCGATGGGCGGAGTGCTGGGCACGCTGCTCGCTTTTGGCCAGTTGAGCTTGCTGAAGCACTGGTTGCCCGCGGATACGCCGCGTCTTGCCGAGGTCGCCATCGATCGCCGCATTCTCGCGTTTGCGGCGCTGCTCTCACTGGGAAGCGGCTTGCTGTTTGGCCTGTTGCCCGCCTGGAGGGCACGCGCTCCGCGGTCCCTCGCCTCAGTCGAGAACGGCCGCGCAACGGCCAACGCCAGGGGATTGCGCACCGACGCCCTCCTGGTCATGGCGGAGGCGGCCTTCGCCACCATCCTTTTGGTTGGCGCCGGCCTCCTGCTGCGCAGCTTGTGGATCGTCCTGCAAGTCAACCCCGGGTTCCGGGTCGATTCCGTGGTGACGGCGGAGCTTAGTCCCGGGCGCGCCGCGGCAGCGTCGTTGGAAAAGACCATAGCCGTCTACGAGCAGGTTCGCGCCAGGCTCCTGGAGCGTCCGGATGTGATGAATGTGGCGGCCATGAACGTGCTCCCATTGACGCCGGAGCCTTCCGCCTTTACCGCCGCTATCGAAGACCACCCGCGTCCGCCAGAGGCGCCCCAGTTCGCGCTGTGGAGCACCGTGGTCACACCCGAGCACCTGGCAACCTTGGGCATCCGGTTGTTGCAGGGCCGCGGGTTCACGGCAGCGGACCGCGGCAACGCACAACCCGTCGCGCTGATTTGCAGGGCCACCGCTCGCCGCTTCTGGCCGGACCAAAACCCCATCGGCAAACGGCTGAAGCCCGTGTGGGACAAAGAATGGCGCACGGTGGTGGGTGTCGTCGCCGACGTGAAGAATTACAGTGTCGCCGGACCGCCCGATTGGGTGGATGGAGAGGTTTATCTCCCCATGGCGCAGGCCATGCAGATCCCTCAATCCCTCTCCCTGGTCGTTCGCCTGGGCGGTGAACCGGGCAGCTTCGAAAAGCGCCTGCCGGAGATGGTCAAGGAAGTCTGCCCGAACTGCGCCGTGAGCAAGATCGCGAGAATGGAAACCGTGGTGGCCGCGGCGGTGGCCGCGCCGCGCTCGATGGCCTGGCTGGTCGGCGGCTTTGCGCTGCTCGCTCTGGGATTGGCCGCGGCCGGCATCTACGGCGTCGTGAGTCACGGCGTGCTTCGGCGGACCCGCGAACTGGGAGTGCGCCTCGCGCTCGGCGCCAGCCGCACGCGCATCTCGTTGTCTGTCGTGGGTTCGAGCCTTTGCTACACGCTGCTGGGAACGGTCGCTGGACTGGCCGCCTCCTGGGCGCTGGCGCGATGGCTCCGCACGCTCCTCTACGGAATCGCCGATCACGATCCAGCGAGCTTCCTGCTTCCACCACTTGTGCTGGCCGCGGTAGGCATTCTCGCCACCTTGTTGCCGATGTACCGCGCGGTCAGAATCGATCCCGCCCAATCGCTGCGCGAAGGCTAGCTGACGCGCTGGGACTTCAGGTCTCCGCGTGAATCGGCAATCCGTTCGTCATGCTGGACGATAGCGCCACAAGGTGGAGGCGAGGCCGATTCCGAGCGCCGTGATGTGGCCATCCGCGGTCCAGCAGGGGCTGCCCAGTCCGCCGTGGAAGCGCAGCGGCAGAGGTGCGATGACGTCGTGCTCGGGATCGACCAGCGAAAGCCCGTAGAACCACGAATCGCGCGAAGCGGTGTCCAGCAGAAGGCGGCCGCGGGAATCCACCGCGCCGGGACCGAAGTCCTGAATGGTCAGGCGGAGGCCGGCTGGCGTGGGGATGGGCCATGGATCGCCGCCTGCCAGCGGCACACGCAGCAGGCGAATGGGATCGGCCGCCAACTGTTTCACGTACAGGAACCGCCCGCCGGGATCGGCGCTCACCTGATTGCCGTCGATGAGCCGCTTCGGCCCGCCTGAGCCATCGCCGGCCACGGACCAGATGGCGTTTCCCGCCGCGTAATAAAGCGTGCTACCGTCCGACGATGCCGAGAGACTGCGGATTTCCGTGGCGTCGAATGGGAGCTGCCGGAGCATGCGGCCCTCTCGGAGGGAAGCGATCGCGATTCGCCTTTGAGGGGCGCCGGCCAGGAAGGCGATGGCGTCCGTTCCGATTCGTGTCATGGGCGCACTGCTTTCCTCGTTCATCGCGAGAAAGGGGCGAGGTTCCATTCCCGGCCGGACCACCATAAGATGGCGTTTGCCGGACTGCATGGCGGTGAAGATTATCCGGCCGTCGTCCAGGGGGAGAATGCTCTGCACGGCGAGCGGGTAAAATGCCTGTTCGCTGGGTTGCCCGCCGGCCAGTGGAAAGCTCAGCAGGGACGGGTAGCGAATCATCTGGTCGATGAACAGCGATCCATCGCTGGCCGCGTCCAGGTGCCATAGACCCGCCGAGGCGGGCAGCGACAACAGCACACGAGAGTCTCGGCCGCCACTCAGAGGAACCGAAACGATGCGCCACGTGTCGTCCTGGCGCACTCCGAAAAGCACGGAGCGGCCATCCGGCGTGATGGCGGCCGCGAGCACCTCGGACTCGTTGGAGTCGAGCGCAAATCCCGGAGCCAGCGGCCGCACCTGCCGCGAACCGACATCCAGCGCGCACAGAGCGGGAGATCGTGCGTTTCCTTCCTGTCCGTAGGCGCGCGGAAAGACGATGGTGCGGCCGTCGGGGGCGGCACGCAGAGCGCCGGTCAGCCGCCAGAAGGCGATGTCCACCGGCAGCGGCTCCAGCCGCCCGGAAACCGGCCAGAAACGGTACATCCGATCCCGCGGGCCCCCGCCGGAGCGAAGCGCCACGACGCTGCCGTCGGGCAGCGGCAGTGGGGCCGCGGCGTTCTCCAGCACCAGCATCGGTTCGCCGCCCAGCGGTGGGACCATGTAGACTCCTCGCGGCTTGTCCCAGTAACGGTCGAAATACAGGCGCGTCCCGTCGGGCGACCAAGCAATGTTGAGAACCTGCCCGGCATCGGTTTGGCTGGTCAGCACCGTCCAGCTCCCCACGTCCGGCTTCATGACCGCCACCTGAGTCTGGTCGTCAACCAGGGCCACAAAGGCCAATAACTGCCCGTCGGGCGAAATTCGCGGACCTAAAGCGACGGTGGGTCCGCCCAGCATCAGGCCGGACCACTGCGACGGCCCGGCGGTGCGGGAGCGTTGCCAAAGCGCGCCCGCGCCGGCTCCGGCCGCCAGAGCCGCCATCCCACCGGCGCCAGCCAGCCAGGCGCGGCGAGTGGGATTCGAAGCGAGCGGAATGCCTGCCGGCGCCGATGCTTCCGGGAAGTGATCCCAAAGCGTTCGCAGTTCCAGATAAAGGTCCCGCGTGCTTGCATAACGGTCCGCCGGATTCTTGGCCAGACAGCGCTCCACGATCCATCTGAGCGGCGCGAGAACGCTGGAGGGCAGCGGCCCAGCCTCCTCGCGAATGATGGCGGCCATGGTTTCGGCGGCGTTGTCCCGCCGGAACGGATGCGCGCCGGCGGCCAGTTCATAGAGGATCAGGCCGAGGGAGAACTGATCGCTCCGGGCGTCCACTTCCTCCCCGCGGGCCTGCTCCGGGCTCATATACGCGGCGGTGCCCACCACGCTGCCGGGCGATGTGGCGGGGTTGGAAAGCGTCTCGTCGGCGGCTGCGGCCAGCAGCAGATGTTTCACCACGCCGAAGTCCAGGATCTTCACGTGTCCGTCGTGTGTCAGCAGGATGTTGTCCGGCTTGAGATCGCGATGCACGAGGCCGGCTGCGTGCGCGGCCGAAAGTCCATCCGCAAGCTGCACCGCGAGTTTGAGTAGCTCGCGATTGCCTTTGACCGCGTGCAGACGGACCCCGTCCACGAACTCCATCACCAGGTAATCGGCGCCGACATCGTAAATCTGGCAGATGTTGGGATGGTTCAGCGCGGCAATGGCTTTGGCTTCGTGTTTGAATCTATCGCTGAATCGCTGGCTCGAGAACTTGACAGCGACAAGGCGGTCCAGACGGGTGTCGCGCGCCTTGTACACCTCGCCCATAGCGCCTTCGCCGACGAGACCCAGAATCTCGTACGGCCCCACGCGCGTTGAGGCCGGCAGTGACACGGTTCTACCTTTTCCCCAATTCTGGCAGGACTGCCCTTATTGGCTTCCTGGCCACCAACGATTATAGTCCTAAGCCCGCGGCTGCAAACGGAAGGGGGCGACAGGAGCGCCAGCGGGAGTTGCGAGTTCGTTCTCTTCCGTATCTACTCAAAATGGAAATGCGGAAGTACTACACTGGCGTTGTGAGTCCGTGCAAATCAAGGGAGGATACAGGGATGGACGCGGAACTACTGAAGGAACTGGCGCGGCATCAGGCTTGGGCGGATGAGGAGCACTGGAAGGCGCTGCGCGGGAATGCGGCGCTGCTTGAGGATGATGAGATCCGCAAACGGCTAAACCATATGCTGCTGGCGTACGAGATGCTGCCGGCGCTGGCGCGCTGCGAGATGCCCGATCCGGCGGGGTTCAAGGAGCGGGAGTCCGCGGCAGAACTCGAGGCCGCCCTGGGCCGGGCCAGCCAGGGGCTGATGGAGACGCTTGCGACGGTGGATCTCGAGAAGAGCATTGCCCTGCCGCGCGGACCGAAAGGACCGTTCGAGGCGCCGGCGGGCGCGCTGCTCTTGCAGGCGCTGCTGCACAGCCAGCATCACCGTGGCCAGAATGCGGCGCGCATCCGGGCTTTGGGGGCCACGCCGCCCATGACCGACTACCTGATATGGTACGGACTGGGGCGGCCGAAAGCGGTACGCTAAGTTCGAAAGGGACTTGCGGCATGTTGATACGCAAAGAAGACGCACTGGAATACCATTCCAATCCGACTCCCGGCAAAATCTCGGTGATCCCGACGAAGCCTTGCCGGACGCAGCGCGACCTCAGCCTGGCTTACACGCCGGGGGTGGCCGTGCCCTGTTTGGAAATCGAGCGCGACCCCGCGCTGGCCTACCGCTACACCGCGAAAGGGAACCTGGTCGCGGTGGTCTCGAACGGGACCGCCGTGCTGGGGTTGGGCAACATCGGGGCTTTGGCGGGAAAGCCGGTCATGGAAGGCAAGGGGGTCCTGTTTAAACGTTTCGCCGACATCGACGTATTCGATATCGAGCTGGCCACCGAGAATCCGGCCGAGATCATTCGAGCTGTGCAGTTACTTGAGCCCACCTTCGGCGGCATCAACCTGGAGGACATCAAGGCGCCGGAGTGCTTCGAGATCGAGGAAGAGCTGAAGCGCACCATGAAGATCCCGGTGTTCCACGACGATCAGCACGGCACGGCGATTATCTCGGGGGCCGCGCTGCTGAACGCGCTCGAGGTGGTGGGCAAGCGGATCGACGAAGTGAAGCTGGTCTTCAACGGAGCGGGCGCGAGCGCCATCTCCTGCGCCAACCATTACGTGCGGCTGGGGCTGAAGCGGGAGAACATCCTGATGTGCGACACCAAGGGCGTTCTCTACCAGGGCCGCACCGAGGGAATGAACAAATACAAAGCCGGCTTCGCGCGCGAGACCTCGGCGCGCACGCTGGGGGATGCGCTGCGCGGGGCGGACGTGTTCCTGGGGCTCTCTGCGGGCAACTGCGTGACGCCCGAGATGCTCATGGGGATGGCGGAGCGGCCGGTGGTGCTCGCCATGGCCAACCCCGATCCGGAGATTCCCTACGACGTGGCGGTGAAGGCCCGGCCGGACATCATCATGTGCACGGGCCGCTCGGACTATCCCAACCAGGTAAACAACGTGCTGGGTTTCCCCTTCATTTTCCGCGGGGCGCTGGACGTCCGGGCCACGGCCATCAACGACCAGATGAAGCTGGCCGCCACGCGGGCGCTGGCGGCGCTGGCGAAGGAGGACGTGCCGGATTCGGTGCGCTCGGCCTACGGCGTGGACCGCATGGAGTTCGGGCGCGAGTACATTATCCCCAAGCCGTTCGATCCGCGCGTGCTGATTTGGGAATCCGCGGCGGTGGCGCAGGCGGCGATGGAGACCGGAGTGGCCCAGCAGCCGGTGGATCTCGAGGAGTACAAGGAACAGCTCGAGCGGCGGCTGGGAAAGGCCCGGGAGATCATGCGCGTCATGATCCACAAGGCGCAGAACAAGCCCATGCGGCTGGTGTTCCCGGAAGGCGAGGAGACTAAGATTCTGCGCGCCTGCCAGATCCTGCTCGACGAGGGGATTGCCGCGCCGATCCTGCTGGGCAGGGAGTCCGTGATCCGGGAGCGCATCGAGGAGTGCCGGCTGACGCTCGATCGGATTCGGATCATCGACCCGCAGACATCGCCGGACCTGGAACGCTATTCGGCCGAGCTTTACGCGCTGCGGCAGCGCAAGGGCATCACGCCGATCGAGGCGCGGGAGTGGATGCTGCAACGCAATGTCTTCGGATCGATGATGGTGCAGGCGGGCGACGCGGATGCGCTGGTGAGCGGGCTGACGCAGCACTATCCGGACACCATACGGCCGGCGCTGCATGTGATCAGCGTGCGCGAGGGGTTGCACAGAGTCTCCGGCGTGTACATGCTGATCACGCCCAAGGGCCACCTGTACTTCCTGGCCGATTGCACGGTGAACATCGAGCCCAGCGCCGAGGATCTGGCCGAGATCGCCATCTGCACGGCCGAAATGGCGCGCCGCTTCAACGTCGAGCCGCGCGTGGCGATGCTGTCGTTCTCGAACTTCGGCAGCACACGGCATCCGCTGGCCGACAAGGTGCGGCGGGCCGTGGAGCTGGTGCGGCGGCGAGAGCCGAAGCTGGCCGTGGATGGCGAGATGCAGGCCGATACGGCGGTGGTTCCCGAGATCCTCGCGGAGACCTATCCGTTCAGCGTGCTGAAGGGCGGCGCCAACGTGCTGGTCTTCCCCAATCTGGAGGCCGGCAATATCGCCTACAAGCTGCTGGCGCGCATCGGGGGTTGCGAAGTGATCGGGCCGATCCTGATGGGGACCTCGAAACCGGTGCACGTCTTGCAGCGCGGCGCGGAGGTCAACGACATCGTCAACGTGGCCGCCATCGCGGTGGTGGACGCCCAGGAGGCGGCCAAGCGGGCCAAATAGCCCAGCCCTACTGTTCCCGGAGGGCGGCGACGGGATCGATCCTGGTCGCCCGGCGGGCCGGCAGGTAGCAGGCCAGAAGCGACAGCGCGGCCAGCAGCGCCGGGGCGCCAAAGATCAGGAGCGGTTCATTGGAGCGCGTTTCGAAGAGGGCGGCCAATTGATTGGTGACGCTCGATAAGGCGCGGGCGATCGCGGAGGCGAGGCCCAAGCCTACGAGCGTTCCGGCGGCGACGAGGACGATTCCCTCCCGCAGCACCAGGTTCCCGACCTGGCCGGCGCGCGCGCCCAGGGCCATGCGGATACCGATCTCCTTGCGCCTTTGCGCTACCGCATAGGCGGTCACGCCACCCAGGCCGACGCAGGCCAGCAGCAGCGCGAACAGCCCCAGGACCGTGTAGATTCCGGAACTCCATTGCACGAAGGAGTTCATTCGGGCCAGGTTCTCGCGCATGGTGTGGACGTCGAAGACGGTGAGATCGGGATGCAGCGAGGCGAAGTTCTCGCGGAGGATGGCGAGCGTCTCCGGGCCGGGTACGCCGCGGACCAGAATGGTGGCGCGAGGGGCGGGATCGCGCGCAAACCAGGCGGCGGTGAGCGGGAAAAACACGGTGGCGACGGGCTTGGGCGGGAGGAAGCCGGAGCGTGTGTCGCGCGCGACGCCAATCACGGTGTAAGTGGAATCCCCCTCGCGGAGACGGCGGCCAATGGGGTCTCGATCGCCAAACAGGGCGCGCGCGCCGGTTTGATTCACGATGGCCTGAGAGGCGCTCTGCTCGTCGCGGCGATCAAAATCGCGGCCGCGCAGGAGGGGCACGCCGAGAGTGGCGAAATAGTCGGCCCCGATACGATTGGAGAAGATGGGGGTCCAGGCTTCGCGGCCATTGGCCTCTCCGGTGGAGGCGGAGACGGCGGTGTTGGCGCGGTCGGCGGCGAGGTCGGAGAAAGGAACGCCGGCGGCCAGAGCGACGGCACGGACCGCAGCCAGCCGCGCGAGTTCGTCCGGAAGCGACGCGAACAGAGCCTGGGAGCGCTGGGCCGAATACCCGTCGCGGACGGGATCGATGGAGAGGAGATTCAGACTCGCGGTGTCGAAACCGGGATCCAGCAGGGTGACGTGCTGGTAGCCGGAAACCATGAAGCCCGTGATCAGGAGCAGCATGAGTGAGGCGGCGACCTGATAGGCGACGAAAAGGTTGCGCAGGCCGAAGCGGCGGTAGCCCCGCAAAGGGGCCTGAGCGCCTTCCTTGAGGGCCGAGCAGAGGTCGGTGCGGACGCAGGCCAGGGCGGGAGCGAGTCCGAAACCGATGCCCGCGAGCACTGAGACGGCGAGCGTAAAAGCGAGGATGCCGAAATCGGGGCGGAGATTCATCTGGAAGGGCGTGTGGGCGGGGATAGGTCGCATAAACATGAGTTGACCGATCGCCCAGGCGCAGAGGATTCCGGCGATGCCGCCAGCCAGAGATAGGAGGACGCTCTCGGTGAGGAGCTGGCGGACAATGCGCGCACGACTGGCGCCCATCGAGAGACGGACGGCGATCTCGCGCCGCCGCTGAGCGCCGCGGGCCAGCAGAAGATTGGCCAGGTTGGCGCAAACGAGCGAAACGACGATGGCCCACAGCATGAAGTTGAAGCCGTACATGAAGACGCGCCCCTCGGGTGGGAAGAGCAGCATGGTGCCGGCCGGCATCAGGCGAAGCTGGCGGCCTTTGGGATCGCGGTCGCGGTCCGGATCGGGCGTCTGGCGATCCAGCGCACGGGTCACGGCGTCGAGAGCGGCCGAGGCGGCGGGCATGGCGAGGCCGCGGGGAAGACGCACGACCAGAGTGAACACCTCGAGGTTGGGGCGATGGAGGGGATCGCCGGCCAGCTCGGGCGCGAGCGCAGCGCCGCAGGTGAGAGGGACGAAGATATCGGCGGGATTCCACGGCCACATACCCATAAAATCGCGGGGCGCGATGCCGACGATGGTCGCGAGCTGGCCGTTCAGCCGGACCACGCGGCCCACTGCCCGCGGGTCGGAGTTCAAGTAGCTGCGCCAGAAGCGGTCGCCGACTACCACGACCGGAGCCATGCCGGGTTTCTCGGTGTCGGCTCGGAAAAAGCGGCCCGCGGCGGGGACGACGCCCAGGGTCGAGAAGTACTCGGGCGAGACGAGCTCGCCGTAGAAACGCTCGGCCCGGGAACTGCGATCGGCAGTGGGCGCGACGGCGAAGGGGATGTTGAGGAGGAGGGCGGTGGCAGTGAGCGGGAGCTGGCGCTGGTCGCGGTAGTGCTCGAAATAGGGATAGGAGACGTGGCGCCGCGGCGTGGCCAGCGCGGCCGGATCGGGCACACCGGGAGGCGGGCCCAGAATGGCATTCGATCCGCAGAGGATGACGCTGCACATGCCAATGCCGATGGCCATCGAAAGCACGCCCACAGCGGCGAACCCGGGCGAGCCGGCCAGCACGCGCAAGGAATAGACCACATCCCGCCGGATTTCGGCCAGATACTCGGCGGGTAGCCGGACGGCGATGTCGGCCAGCAGCCTCACCAGACCCACCAGCCCGTAGCGATGCCATACTTCGGGAACGGCGTCTTCACCCAACCGGTCCAGCTCTTCGCCATAGATCATCCGGAATTCGTGAGGATAGGCGTTGGCCAGGTATCGATAGAGGGCCAAGCCGAGGTTGGCTGGGGACTTTCTTGACATGACGCTATATATATATGCCACAATATACAGTTGATGTCAACCCGGCCAGGAGGCCGTGTGACTATGACCATATTCGGCGGTGTTCTTCTCTACCTGGGCCTGATCGGCGCGGCCTCGGGGATCTTGTCGCTCCTGATCCCACTGCGATTCCTGGGGATTCGCAGTCGGAAAAGAGGACGGCTTGTGCTGGCGCTCGGGTTTGCCGCGTTCGTGGCGGGCGTCTATCTGCCGGTCAGCGAGACGCGGGTGGCCGGCGCGCGGACGCGGCTCGACGAATTCATGCCGGTCTATCAGTTCGGCGAATTCCACAGCGTGGATGTCCGCGCATCGCGAGAACAGGTCTGGCGGGCGGTCTGGGAGGTGCGTCCGGAGGAAATCCGCTTCTTCAGAACGCTGATGTGGATTCGAGGGATCGGCGGCTCGATGGCTCCCCAGCACCGGCCCGTCCTGGAGTCGTTCACCGCGGGCTCGTTCCAATTGCTGGCGGAGGATCGTGGCGTCGAAATCGTGGTTGGCCGGGCGGGCGACGGACGCGGCTCCAGCAAGCTATCGGCGGAAGAATTCGAAGCCATTCATCAAGCCCCGCTGGTTAAGATCGCGATGAATTTCCGCATCCAGGAGGCGGACGCGGCCCACTGCACGCTCTCGACGGAAACCCGCGTCTATGCGGCCGGCCCGCGGGTGGTGCGGGGATTCGCGACGTACTGGCGAATGATCTATCCCGGCAGCTCGCTGATCCGTCGCATGTGGCTGCGGGCCATCAAACTGCGAGCCGAGGCGAGATGAGGCGGGGCAGGAACAATTCGCCAGGGAGCGGAGTCTAATACAGCATGCTAGAGGTTCGCGAGCTGACCAAGCGGTTTCGCAGCGCCACAGTCGTGGATCGCGTCAGTTTCACGCTGCGGCCCGGAGAGATCACCGGATACCTGGGCCCCAACGGCTCGGGAAAGTCCACCACGGTGAAGATGATCGTGGGGCTGCTGCATCCCAGCGAAGGGCGGGTGCTGTTCGAGGGGCGCGATGTGCGCGAGGACCCGGCCGCGTTCAAGAGCCGGCTGGGCTACGTTCCCGAAGAGCCGAATCTCTACTCGTATTTGACCGGCTTGGAGTACTTGCAGCTCTGCGGACGCCTGCGCGGGATGGAGGCGGCTGAGGTAGACCGAAAGGCCAACCGGCTTCTGGAGAGTTTGTCCCTGGCCGAGGCTCGCTGGGCGCCGATAGCGAGTTACTCGAAGGGGATGCGGCAGCGGGTTCTGATTGCGGCCGCGCTGCTGCACGACCCGGACCTGCTGATCTTCGACGAAGCGCAATCGGGACTGGATATCGCGAACACCGTACTGTTCCGGCACCTGTTGCAGGAGCTGGCCGGGCGGGGCAAAACGATTCTCTACATTTCGCACGTGCTGGAAATGGTGGAGCGAACCTGCTCCAGGGTGGTGATCCTGTACCGCGGACGCGTGGCGGCGGACGATTCGGTGGCCGCGCTGCGCGAGATGACGAAGCTGCCCAACCTGGAAGAGATTTTTGGCCAGCTTGCGCACCACGACGATCTGGAAGCGCGGGCGCGGGATATTGCCACGGTGATTTCCGCATGAGCCCATTCCGGCCATTGACGCGCCTGTTCCTGGAGCGCTTCTACGCGAGCGACGCGCTGGCGGCGGAGACGGGATTCGAGACCAACGTTTACGCGCTGCTGGGCATGGTCATCACCGCGGAGATCATGTTCGGGCCGCTGGGCCCTCTGTTTTTGGTGGCCTACGCCATGGGCGTGACGGGCATCGCGACCGCCTTCGAGTGGGACATGCTGTTCCCGGACCGGCGGGACTTCCTGGTGCTGACGCCCTTTCCCATCCGCCTGACGAACCTGTTCCTGGCAAAGCTCGCGTCGCTGGGGATCTTCCTCTCGGTGATTTTCGCCGCTGTGCATGCCTACATTCCGTTTTACGGGTTCCTGGCGGCCAGCCTGAAGTGGGGCCTCGGGCAGTTCCTCTTGGGGTTAGTGGGCTCGATCGCGGCGACCGGGGCGGCTTCGGTGTTCGGGTTTCTTGCGGTGGCCGGGTTCCAGGGGATCTTTGTCGCCATCTGCAGCCCGCGTGTGTACCGGCGGATATCGCCGTGGTTGCAGACCATCGCCATGTGCGCGATGGTCGGCTCCGTGCTGCTATTTCCGGTGTACTTTCTGGCGGTGACTTACTTACCGGTGGGGCACGCGCACTGGGCGTGGTGGATACCGGCGTATTGGTTCTGGGGAATCGCGGCGTTCTTTTCGGCGCACGCCGATCCGCACCAGACGGCGCTGGGGGCCTTCGGATTGAGGCTGCTGGGAGTGGCGCTGGCGGTGTTTGCCGCCTCCTGGGCTCTGGGATTCGCCCGGCACTACCGGCAGACGCTGGAGGCCGAAGTCCCGTCTGCCAGGCGGCGGCCCCGGAGACGGAGTATTGCCGACGGGCTGCTGGGATCGAACCAGGCTCGGGCGATCTACTATTTTACCGGACAGACACTGGCGCGCAGCCCGAAACACAGGCTGTTTCTGGCGACTTACTTGACGGCGGGACTTTCGCTGGGGTTGATGGTAAGCATCACCGTCGAACGGGGCGGGATTGGAGTATCCGATGTGGGATTGCGGGCACTGCCGGCGCTGATCGTGTTCTTTGTGGTGTCGGGATTCCGCGCGGCGTTTCAATTTCCCGCCGAATTGCCCGCCAACTGGCTTTTCAAGCTGACGGAGTCGGGATGGGCGGAGGCGGCCCGGCGTGTGGCCCGGCTGAGAGTTACGGTGAGCGGATTGCTGCCGGTAATGGCGCTGCTGGCGCCGCTGGAGATCTGGCGCTGGGGATGGGGCGCCGGAGCGTTGCATATCGCGGTCCAGGCAGCCGCCGGGATGCTGCTTATCGAGATACTGTTCTACTCCTTCGATAAGATCCCATTTACGTGCTCGTATTATCCGGGCGGACTGAATCTGATCTTTCTGGCCGTGGCGTACCTGTACGGTTTCACCACTTACAGCTTTCAGATCGCCGGTCTCGAAGCCCGGCTGGAACCGCGGCCGGGGAGTGCGGCGCTGTGCCTGGCCGGGGCAGCCGCGCTATGGGTGACGCTGTGGCGATTCCGGCGCCGGGGGACGGGTTCGATCCGCTTCGAAGGCGGAGACCCGGCCATACAGACGCTGGAGCTGAACTAAGCCCGGCGCGACTGTCACCAGATAACCGGCTGGCCGGGCTGCAGCGTCCAGACGTCGATGCCGAGCTGATCGGGGCGTCCGGTCAGCGCCGGGAACGTGCCGAAGTGCATGGGGATGACCTTCTTCGGCTGGAGCAGCGTGCAGGCCAGCGCGGCTTCGCGGGGACCCATGGTAAACAGGTCGCCAACCGGCAGGATGGCCAGTTCCGGATGGTAGAGATGCTCGATGAGCGCCATGTCGGAGAAGACGTTGGTGTCGCCGGCGAAGTACAGCGAGCGGCCGTCGGGGAAGCGCAGCACGTAGCCGCAGGCTTCGCCGCCGTAGACGATCTGGTCGCCATCCTGTATGCCGCAACTGTGCACCGCGTGGGTCATGGTGACGGTGGCGCCCGCGACGGTCTGCGAGCCGCCCTTATTCATGGGGCAGGTGTTGGCGACCCCCTTCGCGGTGAGCCACAGGCAGGTCTCGTAAATGGCCACTACCGGCGGCGAAAAGCGTTTGGCGAGCGGGATGGCGTCGTGGATGTGATCGAAATGCCCGTGCGTGATGAGCATCGCATCCACGCGCGAAAACTCGTGGCCCTTGGGATAGGACGGGTTGCCCTCGATCCAGGGGTCCATCACAAAGACCGCGCCTGTTTCCAGGCGGAACTGGAACGTGCCATGTCCAAGCCAGGTGATCTCCATACCCCGATGATATCAATGCACGACCTGTATGCCATCGCCGTACTTGGCGATAGAGGGAATCGTGACCGGCAGCCGGCCGTGGATGGGGATTTCGCCGTATAGGGCCTTGACGGCGGCGATCTCGCAGGGCGGCACGGTGCTGTAAGTGGTCAGATAGACGCCGGTGTCGGGGAAGGCGCGGATCAGGTAGGGATTGCCCAGCGCCAGCAGGACCACCGGGCGCCCCGCGTCGAGCAGCGCGTTGAGCAGTTGCGTGTAGCCGCCGGGCAGCGCCGTCCCGCCGTGATAGACGGCCAGCGATGCGAAAGCCGCCACCACCACCGCATCGCAATGGCCGGTTGCGGCGGCGGCCTTCTCGAATTCCGCGTCGTTGGCCGCTGGATCGAGGGTCAGAATCTCGGCGTTGGGCGAGCGCTTGCGAACCTCCGCGGCAAACACCTTGCCTTCGTTCGAGTAACGCCCCTCGGGCAGCACGAGGAAGCAGGCCGGCCGTTCCTTGAGCGGCGCCAGCGCCCCCTCATTCTTCACCAGCGTGACGGAGCGGTCGGCAATCTCCTGCACTCGCGCCAGGTCGTCGGGGGAATCCAGCTCGTCCATGGCGGCCTCGGGGTCCACGAAGCGGCGGCGGTTCAATCCCACGCGGACTTTGGCGGCCAGCAGGCGGGCCAGGCTCTCGTCGATGCGCTGCCGGCGCAGCGTGCCGTTGAGCACGGCGTGAACCACCGCATCCACGGCCTGCTCGGGATTGGCGGGCATGAGCAGCACATCGGCGCCGGCTTCCAGCGCCTTCACCGCGGCCTGCCCGGAGTTCCACTGCTGCGCGATGCCGAGCATGTCCAGGGCGTCGGTGACAATCAGCCCCTGGAAGCCCAGCTCCTCGCGCAGCACTCCCGTGAGGATGGGCCGGGATAGCGTGGCCGGAGTGGCGGGGTCGTCCAGGGCGGGCACGGCGATGTGCGCGCTCATGACCGAGTCGGCGCCCGCGGCGATGGCGGCGCGAAAGGGGACCAGCTCCAGCGCCTCGATCCGCTCCTTGCTGGCGTGGAGCAGGGCCATGGCCAGGTGCGTGTCGGTGTCGGTATCGCCGTGGCCCGGAAAATGCTTGGCGGTCACCAGCACGGGATCGGGCGTTCCCGAGTGCGCCCCCTCGATGAAGGCGCGCACGTGGGCGGAGACTTCCGCCGGGTTTTCGCTGTAGGAACGGATGTTGAGAATCGGATTCTCGGGATTGATGTTGACGTCGGCGACGGGCGCGAGAATCCAGGGGACTCCCAGCACGCGGGCCTGCCGGGCGGTGACCGCGCCTTCGTAGCGGCTGAGGGAGGGATCGCGCGTGGCGGCGAAGGCCATGGCGTGAGGGAATTTGGTCTCGGAGGCGACGCGCATGGAATCGCCGCGCTCGAAATCCCCGGCTACTAGCAATGGAGTTCGGGCGGCCCTCTGCATCCTGTTGACGAAGGTCGTCATGGCAAAAGGCTCGGCGTGCTCGACGGCGCCGTTGCGCACCCGGTTGACCAGCACCAGGCCGCCCACGCGCAGCGTGCGCACCCAACGCAGGTACTTCTGGTATTCCAGCGAACGGGTGTTGGGCGCTTCGCCGTAAAATGGAACGAAGACCAGTTGCGCCACCTTGTCGCGCAGGGTCATGGTGTGCGTCCAGGCCTTGGCGGCGGAGGGGGCTCGAGGCCGGGCGGGTGGCCGGGGAGGCGCTCCAGACGAGGACAGGCAGGCCAGCAGCGCGGCCAGCGTGGCTGTGGCGGGGAAAGTCAAGAATCCACTATAGCGTGGATTACGCGCTGCCGCGTTTCGCTTTGAGCCGCGAACCCTGCCGCGTGGAGGGCTTCCGCGGGGCGCCGCGCAGCAACAGGCGGTTCACCTCGCGCACCAGATGCGTCACTTCGTTCGCGTTCTTCGGGACCACGGCGTCGGCGCCGGTGCTGGCCTCGGTCATGCCCAGCGCCTCGGCGTAACCCGAGATCAGGATGATCCGCGCGGCCGGCGCGAGCGCCCGGATGCTCTTGATGAGCTCAAACCCATCCATCTTGGGCATTCTGTAGTCGGTAATCACCAGGTCGAAGGCGCCTGCGGAGAACAGTTCCAGCGCCTCCTGGCCGTGTACCGCGGTGGTGATGCTGTGGCCCAGCTCTTCCAGCACGGATTTCCGGGCGGTGAGCCCCAACCGGTTGTCATCGACGAGCAGGATGTGCGCGGGGGCAGGAGAATTCCGATCGCCAGCTCTCATAGGAAGTAGCGAAGTTACCAGAGTGTGAAGGCCGCTGTCAACGCTTCTGTAACGGACTGGAAAGAGGAAAGATCGGAGGCTTGACTTTTTTGAAATGAGACTGTTGCGTCCAGATTCGCGCGCGCCCTCCGCTACTCGACTTCGCGGGGCGCCGTGTAGCCGTTCTTGGCGACGATCTGGTACTTGATGGGCTTGCCCTTCTCGTCTTTCAGGGGGAGCTCTTCGCCGGTAGCCGGATTCACCAGTTGCACCTTGATTTTGCGGAACTTCCCGTCGCGGGCCTGGTTGGCCGGGCTGTAGGTGAGAACGTACTGGTGGCGCAGCGAGTCCTGGATCATCCGGTAGATGCCGGGGAACTCCCCGTAGAACCGCGGGAAGAACGCCATGCCGCCGGTCTCCTTGGCGAAGGTTTTCATCTCGTTGTCGGCCTGCAGGAAGTCCATCTGCGCCATCGGCCCCAGCGTTTGGTTCGCCTCGTAGTAGATCCGCAGCGCCTGCATCAGGCCGATGGCGTAAACCGGCACTCCGGCCTCCTGCATGATCTTGCGGGCCTTGTCGAAAGTGAGCTTGCTGAAGGTGTCGATGCCGGAGGAGATCAGCACGATGGCTTTGCGGCCCTCGATGCCGGACATGCGCTGGGCGGTATCGGTGAGGGCGTCGAAGAGGTTGGCCTCGGACATGCCGGGGATCTGGAGGCGGCGCATGGCCTCCATCGCCTCCTGCTTGTCGTTGGTGAAGTCGCAGAGGATCTGGGAGTGGAAGTCGTAGGCCACGATGGCCACGTAGTCCTCGGGCTTCAGCGTCTGGAGAAAGCCCCAAGAGGCCATCAGCGTCTGGTACCAGGTCTGGCTATAGAAGCTCTGAAATTTATTGCTGAACTCGATCACCATGGCGACCGTCATGGGCGCCTCGCCCAGGTTGAAGCCGGTGACCGGCTGCGGCACGTTGTCTTCCAGGATGCGGAAGTTGCCGCGCGGGATGCCGGGGATGAAATGGCCCTTGTTGTCCAGCACCGCCACGTCCACGGTGACGTTGATGACGTCGCTCTTGAAGCTGGGGACGCTCTCGGACGGCTGCCTGGCCTTGTCGAACTTGGAAGGGATCTTGTCTCCTTCCGGCGCAGCTTCCTCCGGCGTCTCGGCCGGCTTTCGCGGTTTGGCTACGGTTTCGCTCCCCTCCCGGACGGGTCCCTCCTGAGCCGCGACGTCCGCCCCACAGACCAGCAGCCAGACCGCCAGAGACAGCGCAACGCGAACGCAGAATCTCATACAAGCCCCCAAAACCGAATATACCAAAGCGTTTGACGTTCGGGCGGAAGGAAATGTTTCAGTTCACCCAGGGACCCCGGCCGGACTGTTGCTTCTTCATGTAGACCTGGAATTTCCGCCGGGCGCGCTGGCGCTTCCAGTCCTGATAACGGGTGCGCAGCGATGCGGCCGGCTTGCCTGGGCGACGCTGCAGGCGGGTCTTGAGGTAGAGGTAGCCGAAGAGCATGCCGCCCAGGTGGGCCACGTGGCTGACGCCGGTGCCCGGAGTCCAGAAGCCAATGAATTCGATAGCGCCAAAGACCATCACGGCGTACTTGGCCTTCATCGGGAACAGCATGATGCGGTCGGCGTAGAGCACCCCGTAGGCCAGCAACAGACCGTAAATGGCTCCGGAGGCGCCCAGCGTTGGAACGTGTGCTTCGCTGGGGCGGACCAGAGACACCAGCACCACGCAGAGGCCGGCCGCGATGCCGCACAGGAAGTAGTACTTAAGGAACAGCCGGGTGCCCCAGTCGCGCTCGAGCTCCGCGCCGAACATCCACAGGGCCAGCATGTTGAAGACCAGATGCCAGACGTTGGCATGCAGGAACATGTAGGTGACCAACTGCCAGAGCATCCCATAGTGCAGGACAAACCTGGGAACCAGCGCGAGCAAGGTCAAGGGAGAGGCGTCGAACCCCACAGAGGCGAAGAAGCCCACCAGAAAGACGGCGGTGTTGACAATCAGCAGCCATTTCACGCCGTTCGGGAAATAGGCTGGAGAGTAACCCCCAGCCCTATACCTGTATTGCATAACAGAAGGAGCGCCCGTCTCACTGCCAGCATAGCAGACAGAGCGCGGGCGGCGCGCGCGGCACGCCGCCGGGAGGGACCAACGGGATCTCAGGTGCGGAAGGGCGTCAGGCCCGCTTCTTACGCCGGATCAGCGCCAGGGCCGGTCCACCGGCCATCAAAGCCAGGGTCGCCGGCTCGGGAACGGCAGTCGCGGAAGTCGTCACGCCCACGGTCAAGAAATCCACAGCCCAGCCGTCGCCGCCGTTGCCGCCTTCGTTGATCGACAAGGTCAGGATGTTGCTGGGCAGCAGCTCGGAGGTGGGGATGCCGATGGTGACGAAATGAACCAGTGGCCCGCTCTCGTTCAGCGAGTTCAATAGCGCGGTGACCCCAGCGTCAACGCTGCCATTGATTTTAGCTGTGAACGGATCCACGTCGCCATAGGCCGGGTACTGGAAATCGTCGGCCGCAATGCCCAGGGTGAGCGTCAGGATACTAGAGCCGGCGGGCGCCAACGAACTGTAGTCCATCGTCATGACATCCGGACCTTGCGTCCGTTCCGACGTCTGGGAGTAGCCGTCTTCAAAGCCTGTCTGGCCTGACCCGACGTAGATCTGATCGGTGCCCGGGAAGTCGCCAGGATACGGCGAGAAGGGATAAGTGTGGCCATAGTAGCCGGTGGCCGAAGACGATACACCGGGCGCAAGCCCCAGCAAGGTGGCCCCAGCCTCCGGGTCCGAGGTGTAGCAGTTGCTCGTCGTCGTGTTCGTGTTCAGACAATTCTCGTCGCCGTAGGTCAGGACCCCCGCCTGGACGGCTGGTGCCGCGGCCAGTGCGCAAGCCAAAACGATTTGGTGAAGTCTCGAACATTCCTCCTGTCCCCCGCTTAATAGGGGGGATTTTCCAAATCACCCAATTTTTCAGGGCAACGGGGAAAGGGGTAACAATACCTAAAAGACCCCTGCGCCGAGGGATTCGAGGAACGCATGCTCGAGGCGCCAATGGCCGAGGACGCGGCGGCCTTGCTGCTCGAAGGCGCCAGTGGCCAGAACGCCGCTCAGGTCGCGGGGGCTGGGCGTCAGGTTTTCGCGCGCGATGAGTCGGCCCAGCAGAGTGGTGGCGGCGCGGAGTTGGCCGGTCAGCCCGGTCGCGCTTTCGGCGGAGCCGCTGGTAGCATCCAGTTGCAGCCGCATACCGGGACCGTCGGGAGCGGCCGAGAGCACGATCCGCGGTGTGCCCTGGAGCGCGCGCGCGAACATGTGCAGGCCGGCGGGCAACTTCGAGTTGTCCTCCAAAGCGGCAGCCGGGATCAACCCCCACACCGGGCTGGAGGGGACTTCCAGCCGGATGCCGGACTGGCTGGTCTTCAAAATGTCGGCCGCGAAGCCGTCTGGCCCCAGGGCCAGGGCCAGCAGGTCGGGCTGGAGAGGGAAACAGGAGATCTTCCGATCGGGAGTGCTGCTGGCCAGGCGGCAAAAGGAGTTGTAACAGACGCCGCCTTGATCCCGGACGTACTGGCTCAAGGTCCCCCAATCGAAGCGTCCGCGCAGCAGGAAGTACGTGCCGCTGGAGTGGAAAGAGACCAGGACGGAGTCGAGATCGCGCAGGTAATTGAACCCCGTGGCCTGGGCGAACGAATGGTATTCGGGTTCCCGCTCGGCGAGGGGGCCGGGGAACGCATCCAGCAGGTCGGCGCGGCGCAAGGCGGCGAAATCGGCGTATACGATGACGGCGTTGTCGGAGGGCAGCCGCGGGAGCAGACGGGCCATCGAGTAGTTCCGGCTCCGGTAATGAGCGACCCCAAAGACGACGGCGGCGCACAGGCCGGCTAGCAGCGCCAGAACCAGCCAGGGAGCAAGGCGGTATCTCACACTATCGAAGATACACGATCGCCCGGGAAAGCACGAATGCCCTCAGCGGGGGTAGGGGTGGCCGCCCAGCGAGGTGGCGGCGCGATAGATCTGCTCGGCCAGGACGACGCGGGCCAATTCGTGCGGGAAAGTGAGCGGAGACAGCGCCAGCAACAGATCGGCGCGGGGCCGCCAGGCTGGGGGCAGGCCGTCCGCGCCACCCACCAGGAAGACCACGTCGCGGGCCTCCCGCTGCGCGCGGGCGACCAGGGCCGTGAAGGCGGAGGAGTCAAGGGGGCGTCCGGCCGCGTCGAGTAAAACCTTCATCGCGGCGGGGTGGCGCTCCCAAGGGTCGAAGCGGCCCGGCCGGATCTCGCGCATCTCGCAGCGGAGATAGCGGGCGGTGCGCTGCACGTATTCCTCGGCCATCTGGTTGGCGCGGGGATCGCGCGGCTTGCCCACGTAATAGAGATAGACCTTGATGACAGCCATAATAACCGATTGCGATGCCGCTTGAAACGGCATGCCATTTTGTATCACTATTGGGGCGGAGGGATAAATGCCCAGAATAACCGGAAAGTCCGCGAGCAAACGCGCGAAAGCGCATCCCGCGGCTGGAACCAGGAAGCCAGCCGCCGCCAAATCCAGGCCCAAGAAGCCAGCCGCCTCGGCCAAGCCGGCCAAGAAAACCGCCTCGGCCAAGCCGGCCAAGAAAGCCGCCGCGCCCGCCCCGAGCGCCACCGCGCCCGTCGTCAGCGCTGCGCCCGCCCCGAGCGCCGCCGCGCCCGTCTCAGCGGGCAGCGCCACGGCCTCCGCGTCCGGATCGGGCGGAGGGCTGAGAGTCGCCGCTTATCGAGGCGACGGTTCGGTTTTGCTAGCCTTCAATTTCGACCAGCCCCCTCGGCCGGGTTTCGCCGGATTCGCCATTCAATGCACCGCCCCGGACGGCAGCCAGTCCTTTCTTAAGAACCGCCTGAGCTTCAACGGCCAAATCACCGCCGATACCACTCCCGCCCAGCATCAGGCCATGCTGAGCGATACGAGCGTCGCGCCCTATCAGAAGTTCCGTTGGGTGGATTTCTCGAGCTCGCGCGGCTCGGGCCAGTACAAATACACGGTCTCGGCGATGTATCACAAGCCGGGCGGGGGCCTCGAAGCGCGCGCCACGGCCGGCGTCTCCCTGCCCTTGGGCCCGTTCCAATCCGGCAATCTGCAGATTGGGTTCACGCGCGGGTTCCTCAGTTCGCAGGCCTACGTGGATCAGTTCCAGAATGCGCCGATCCGCCCGGCGCAGAAGTCCATCGCCTACGACACGGCGCCCTTCGCCAAGCAGTACGCCTGGTTGGGCTTCCACGCCCGCGAGCTGGTTTTCGACTTTCTCAACAACTGCCTGGCCGACCCGAACAGCACCGTGGACATGTTCGCCTACGATCTGGACGAGCCCGACATCATTCGCATGCTGGTCAAGTTCGGCAACCGCCTGCGCGCGGTTTTGGACAATGCGCCGCTGCATACCAAACCGGGCGCGATGGAGATCCTGGCAAAGCAGGCTCTGCTGACCTCGGCCGGCGCGGATAACATCAAAATCGGCCATTTCCAGCGCTTCGCGCACGACAAGGTGTTCATCCAGAAGAAAAGCGGCGTTCCGGTGCGCGTGCTGACGGGATCGGCGAACTGGAGTGTGCGCGGCCTGTACGTGCAGGCGAATAACGTGCTGGTCTTCAACGACGCGGATACCGCCGGCCAGTACGAAACGGCGTTCGAGCAGAGCTTCTCGGACATGGCGGGATTCGCCGCCGCCGAGATCGCGGAGGGCTGGATCGATCTGAGCCAGCAGCCCGGCTTGCCGAAGTTCAGCGTGGCTTTTTCGCCCCACAAGAGCTCGGATGTCAGCCTGGACCTGGTCGCCCAAGCCATCAGGAACGCGAAGAGCTCGGTGCTGTTCGCCATCATGGAGTTGACTGGCGCGGGGCCGGTGATCAGCGAGGTGAAGAGCCTGGCTACCGCGAACCCGAACATCTTCTCGTACGGCGTCACGCAATCGCTCTCCGGCATGTCGCTCTACAAGCCCGGCGCGACCGGGGGAATCCTGACGCCGTTCGCATTCCTGGCGAAGCACGTGCCGCCGCCTTTCGATGCGGAGACTAGCGGCGGGCCCGGCCAGGTGATCCACGACAAGTTTGTGGTGGTGGACTTCGACACCGACACGCCGTCCGTGTTCACCGGGAGTTCGAACCTCTCGGCGGGCGGCGAGGAGCAAAACGGCGACAACCTGCTGGCCATCACGGACCCGGCGGTGGCCTCCATCTACGCGGTGCAGGCGCTGGGCCTGGTGGACCACTTCCACTTCCGCTCGGTGATGCAGACGGCCACCCAGACCGCTCCGCTGACGCTCGATGCAACCGACCAATGGTGGCAGGACTACTACCAGGAAGGGACGCTGAAAGCCCGCGAGCGCGAGTTGTTCTGCGGTCAGGCCGCCGCCGCCCCCGCTCCCGCCCCGGCCAAGCGGCTGGCGGCCTCGGGCGGCGGGGACTGAGTGGACCCAGAGTCCCAACAGCGCGGGCGGTCGGCGGACCGCCCGTCGTTTCTGTTGATCGAGAGGCCACGGCTATTCCGCCCGTTTTCGCTGCTGCCATCCATCGCGGACAAGAAGCGCTAGAATCAGCGGGAGCACCACGACCACGCCAATGCCGATCCAATCCACCCGCCCTGCCTTCTGCCACTGGTTCCAGGCGCCCTGTCCGTGAGAGCGCAGCGAATGCAGCGTGAGCAGGGCGAAGGGGAGGGCAAGCCACCACGGCCTCCGCAGGAACAGCCAAGCAAAGATCACATCGATTCCCACAAACAGGACATGACGCCAGTGGGTCCCGCGGATTCCGAGCGAGGGCGCCGCCACGGCCGCCAGATGATAGAGCGCCGCAATCAAGAACACCGCTGCACAGACTTGGAACAGTCGCGCGGAGCCGAGCCGCAAACGCATTGGTCTCGTAGACCATGAGCCTATCACAGCAACGTGGCGCACCCACCCCCGCTCGCGATAGCCGCCGACTAGCGCCCTCTAGTAGCGTGTAGTCGCCCACCCTTCACCAGCGTCTTCGGCTCGCCACCGGGTGCTCCGCCGGTCGACGGCCCGGCCGGGCCCGACCCGCCGCCCTCCCACGGCAGCCCGCCGAAAAGCTGAAGTTCCGGGCGGGGGCTGCCGATAGAAGGGCGTGGCGTCCGCTCCTACAGAGAGTGCCCGCTGCCGCGAACTAGCTCTGGCGAGCTTGAGCCGGCTGCCGCCGTTCTCGTTAATCCTCAACCGCTTGCTGGCCACCATGGCCAAGGAAGACGTCTCGTTCGCCAGCCTGGCCGAGCTGATCGAAAAGGACACGGTCCTGGCGGGCAATGTGCTCCGCCTGGTGAACTCGGCGCTGTACAGCTTCCAGGGCAAGGTGAATTCTGTCCGGCACGCGGTGGCGATCCTGGGGTTGAACAAGCTGCGCAACGTGGCGCTGGGCATGTCGATCACGCGCATGTGGTCGCAGGTGCGGATGCCGCCGGGGTGGTCGGCCGCGCGCTTCAACATCCATTCCGTGGCCACCGGCGTGCTCTCCGACCTGCTCAGCCAGCAGGTGGACGTGCCCTATCCCGAGGGCGGGTTCGTGGCCGGGTTGCTGCACGACATTGGCAAGCTGCTGATCGCCATCTCTCTGCCCGCGGAATACGCGCAGATCGTGGAGCTGGCCGCCACGGGCGAGAGGCCGGCGCTGGACTGCGAACTGGAAGTGATCGGGACGACCCACGCCGAGTTGAGCGGGGCGGTGCTGACGCGCTGGAACCTGCCACGGCCGATCCAGGAAGCCACCCGGTGCCATCACTCGCCCGGAGAGGCCGCCGAGGGCGGGCCGCACCTGAGCTACCTGGTGCAGGCGGCCGACCGGCTGGCCATCGACCTGGGCCACTCGGTGGTGCCGCGGCCGGAGGCTCCGCAAGTGTTCCAGGAGTACCTGGATGCGCTGGGAGTGATCCAGGAGCTGCCGGCGCTGCGCGAGCAGTTCGATCTCGAGTTCCAGGTGCTGAAGAGCTACTTCTGAGGCCGAATCCGCGGCCAGCGCGGCCGGCACTCCTACTTTACATCCCGGATCATCACCACGTCGTTGTTGACGGCGCCTCGGCTTATCGCCAGGCGCTTCCCGTCGCGCGACAGATCGAAGGAGAAGATCCGGTGGCCTTTGAAGGCGGTCAGTTTCCGCGGCGCTCCTCCAGGCAGCGGCTGCAACCAGATGTTGGAGACGCCCGCCTCCTCCTTCTCGAAGAGCAAGCTCTTCCCATCGGGGCTCCAGCGCATTTGCGTGGCGGGCAGGTCCAGATACTGGGCGGGTTTGCCACCCTCCACGGGCCGGATGGCGATGCCCCGCTTGTTGCCGTTGAAGTACGCGCAGGCGATGCTCTTCCCATCCGGCGAAATGGCCGGATACACGCCTGTTTCTTCGCTGAGCTGGACGGCGTTGCCGCCCTCGATCGGGACCTTCCAGAGCTTCGGATTATCCACGTTGAGCTGCACATAGGCGATCGACTTGCCGTCCGGCGAACAATCCGAATACAGCTCGCCCGTTCCGCTGGTGACCTGCTGGAGAGAGCCCCCCTCCGGGTCCATCTTCCAAACGTGAATGTTCCCGGTGGCGCGCAGGGACGCGAACAGGATGGTGCGGCCATCCGGGCAGGCGCGCGGGAAAAGCGCCACGCTTCGATCCGCGGTCAGTTGCCGGGACGCGCTCCCGTCGTCGTTTGCGATCCAGATCTCGGGGCTTCCGCTCGCTGACGACGTGTAGACAATCCGGCCATCCGGAGTCCAGGAGACCCCGTTGGCGCCGTCCCGCAGCGCCGAGCCGGAAGTGATTTGGCTGGCTTCCGCGGGCCGTTCGACCGGCGCGACCCACAGGTTGGCGACCGTCTCGATCTGGACGGTGACCAGAGCGCTGGAATCGGCCGTCGCGCTGACTCCGGTGTAGTTATTCAGATCGTTGGTGATGCGCCGCAACTCGCCGCCGGGATAAGACAGATAGTAGATCTGCGCCTTGGTTGCCGGCCGCTCTACGAGGTCCACCGCCAGGCCGCGGCCGTCGGCAAGCCAGGCCATCGCGAGCACGCCGATCCACCGCTCGGAGGTGAGCGGTCTCTCCGGGCCGCCGGCGGCGGGCACGGCCACAACGTTTTGATACAAGCCACCCGTGTCGAAAACGCCCGCGGGACAAGCGATGAGTTTTCCGTCGGGAGACCACGAGATCCGGCCCATAGGGAAGAAGGCTGGGGGCTTCCGCACGGCCACTTTGCGTTCGCCGGAGCCGTCCGCATTCGCCACCAGGAGGCCGATTTCGTCGTTCCTGTGCCGGAGGAAGGCGATCCGCCGCCCGTCGGGAGAGAACGTAATCGGGCTATCCACATCCACGATGACCGCGCGCGGCGTGCCGCCCAGCACGGGCAACTGGTACAGCGTGGCGATGCCCGAATCCTTCTCCAGTTTGGTGTAGTAGACGAAGTTGCCATCCGGCGAGAAGGCCAGTCCCGGGAAGCTGCCCGTGGTAGGCGGCGTAATCATCACGTTGCTGCCGGTGGCCACCTGCCGCATCCACAGGCTCTGCTGTCCGGCATCCGACATGACGTGGACCACGTAGCGTCCGTCGGGCGAGATGGCGGCCGAAGAGGCCCTGCCGGTCGAGGTCAGCCGGGAAAACTCGATATGTTGGAACGCCGTGGAGCGCCGGCTGGAGCGCCACAGGTATAAGCTGATCGCCGTGAGCACAACCACTGTCGCGATCAGGAACCGGCGGTATCGCTGCCGGAACCCCGGCCGGGCCTGCCCGGGCGCCGCAGCCACCGCGCTCACGCTCCGGGCGCCGGATTCGCTGTCGCGCCGCAGCCGTTTCAGCGCGGCCCTCAACTCCGCCGCGGTCTGGCAGCGAATGTCCCGGTCCTTTTCGAGCGTGTTGGCGATGATCTGGGCCAGCGGCGCGGGCACGCTGGCGGGCATCTGCGCCTCCCGATTGAGAATGGCGTCGAAAACCACCGCCGAGGTGACGCCCTGGAACGGCGAGGCGCCGGTGGCCATCTCGTACAGCACGACGCCGCAGGAGAACAGGTCCGTGCGCGCGTCCAGTTCCTGGCCACGGGCCTGCTCCGGCGACATGTACGCTACCGTGCCGAGCGCCGTGCCCGGCCTCGTCAGATCCGACGCTGCCAGCGCCACCGTGGCCGCCGCCGAGCCTGTGGGCGCCCCGGCCTGCACCATGGCCAGCCCGAAATCCAGAATCTTGGCCTGCCCGCGCGAGGTCACAAAAATGTTGGCCGGCTTGATGTCGCGGTGGACAATGCCCCGCGCGTGCGAATCGGCCAGCGCATCCGCGATCTGAATGCCCAGCTCCAGCACCTCTTCCAGCTTCAGCGGCTGGCCGGCGATGCGCTCGGAGAGCGGCTGGCCCTCCAGGTACTCCATCACCAGAAACGGCTGGCCATCGTGTTCGCCAACGTCGTGAACCGTGCAGATGTTGGGATGATTTAGCGCGGAGGCGGCCCGTGCCTCGCGTTCGAACCGCTCCCGCGCGCCCGGCGCAGCCAGCCATTCCCGCGGCAGAAACTTCACCGCGACGATGCGGCCCAGCCGCGTGTCTTCGGCCTTGTAGACCACCCCCATGCCACCCGCGCCGAGCTTCTCCAGGATGCGGTAATGAGAGACGGTGGTCCCAATCATGAGCGATCCCTAAAGCTGGTTGATGATGCTCGCAACATAGCCGGCGCCAAAGCCGTTGTCGATGTTTACCACAGTCACGTTGCTGGCGCAACTGTTGAGCATGCCCAGCAGCGCGGCCAGGCCATGGAAGCTGGCGCCGTAGCCCACGCTGGTCGGCACCGCGATCACCGGGCAGGAAACCAGGCCCCCCACCACGCTGGGCAGCGCGCCCTCCATGCCCGCGCAGACCACGATCGCCCGCGCCTGCATCAGCCGCTCCCGGTTGCTCATCAAGCGGTGTATGCCGGCCACGCCGATGTCGAAGATGGTTTCCACCTGGTTGCCCATCGTCTCCGCGGTGATTTGCGCCTCCTCGGCCACGAAGATGTCGCTGGTCCCCGCCGAGACCACCGCGATTTTGCCTTTGCCGCGCAGGGTGCGGTCGCGCCACACGCGCAAAGCGCCCGACAGCGGGAAGTATTCGGCCTCCGGCACCGTCGCGCGGAGCAGATCGGCGGTGGCGGCATCCGCCCGCGTGATCAGGACGTTGGGCATTTGCCCGATCAGACGCGAGGCGATTTCGACTACCTGCTGGGGCGTCTTTCCCTGGGCGAAAACCACTTCCGGCATGCCCTGGCGCAGCGCGCGGTGATGGTCGACCTTGGCGAAACCCAGGTCCTCGAACGGCAGGTGGCGCATCCGCTCCAGCGCCGCCTCGACCTCCATCCCCCCGCCGCGAACCGCCTCCAGCAGCGCCCGCAGTTGTTCCTGGTTCATATGCCTAAAACCTCAGCGTATCCCCCACTTTCAAATGGTACTTGGCCGCCATTCCGCCGGCCAGTTCCAGCACGTAGAGCGATTCGTAATGGCCGCCGTAGGTAGGGCACTGCCGGGCGCCGGCGGGGCAGGGCGGCGTATTGGCCGAAATTTCCACGATGCGCCGGTCGCCGTCCATCCAAACGATATCCAGCGGGATCAGGCACTGAAACATCCAGTACTTGACCTTGCCCGGCTTTGTGTGGAAGAAAAGCATGCCGCGATCCGGCGCCAGCGACTTGCGGAACATCATGCCGCGCTGCGTATCCGTGGGCGTCAGCAGGCTCTCGGCGCGCACCTCCTGGCCGTTCGGGAAGGTCACGATGCGCGCCTGGAGGTCCTCCAGCTTCTCGGATTCGCAGCCCCAGCCCGCCAGCAGAAGAGCGAGGCCCGTGACCAGTAGCATTCGGCTCATGAAATAGAATGATAGCAGGCCCCGCGATGGCATCTCTTCTCGCCCGGTTGCGGCTCACGCTCGAGATGATCAAGTTTGAGCACTCGGTCTTCGCGCTGCCCTTCGCCGGAACGGGCGCGCTGCTGGCCATCCGGGAGTCGGCCTACGCCCCGCCGGAGCTCGCCTGGAAGATCCTCTGGATCGTCGTGGCGATGGTGGGGGCCCGGTCGGCGGCCATGGCCTTCAACCGCCTGCTGGACGCCGATATCGACGCGCGCAATCCGCGCACCCGTTCGCGCCATCTTCCGGCGGGCCTGCTTTCGGAGGGTTTCGCCTGGGCCTTTGTCGCGGTAGCCACCCTGGTTTTCCTGCTGGCGGCGCGCGCGCTCAACACGCTCTCGTTCCGCCTGGCCCCGGTGGCGCTGGGGGTGGTGTTCTTCTACTCCTTCACCAAGCGCTTTACGTCGCTCTCGCACCTGCTGCTGGGCCTGTCGCTGGGCATCGCGCCGGCGGCCGCCTGGATCGCCGTGCGCGGCTCGCTCGACGTGCGCATCCTCTGGCTCACCGCCGCGGTAATGCTCTGGACCGCGGGATTCGACATCGTTTACTCCTGCCAGGATTACGAATTCGACGTCGAGGAAGGGCTGTTCAGCTACCCCCGCCTCTTCGGGATCGCCGCTTCGCTGTGGATCTCGCGCGCCTTCCACCTGGCCATGCTGGGATGCCTGCTCGCGCTCGCGCGGGTCTTCCGGCTGGGACCGGTCAGTCTGGCCGGCGTGGCCGCGGTTGCCGTCCTGCTGCTGTGCGAGCATCGCCTCGTGAAAGCCGGCGACCTGTCGCGCGTGAATGCCGCGTTCTTCACCGTGAACGGCTGCATCAGCGTGCTATTCTTTGTGTTTTGGGCCGTCGATATCCTGCTCCTCCGCCCTGGGGTTTGAAATGCCAATCGCGATTGAAGACGGGCGTCTGGAGCCGATCCTCGAGAAAGTGAACTCCGGCGCACGCCTGGATGGCGGCGACGGCCTCGCGCTCTACCGTACATCGGACCTGCTAGCGCTGGGGTACCTGGCCAACCTGGTGCGCGAGCGGAAGCACGGCAACGTCACTTACTTCAACGTCAACCGGCACATCAACCCCACCGACGTGTGCGTGGCCAGTTGCCGGCTGTGCGCCTTCGGCAAGCGCGCCAAGGACCCGCGCGCCTACACCATGTCCCTCGAGCAGGTCTGGGAGACCGCCGGGCGCGGCTGGAGCGAGGCCGTCACCGAGTTTCACATCGTCGGCGGGCTGCATCCCGAGCTGACCCTGGATTGGTACTGCGAGATGCTGCGCGGCCTCAAGCAGCGCTTTCCCGGCGTGCACCTCAAGGCGCTCACCATGGTCGAGATCGCCTATCTGGCGCGCCGTGGCCGGCTCTCGGTCCGCGAAGTCCTCCAGCGGCTCAAGGACGCGGGCGTCGAGTCGCTGCCCGGCGGCGGCGCCGAGATCTTCTCCGAGCGCGTGCGGCGCATTATTTGCGATCACAAGATCTCGGGCGAGGAGTGGATCGAGGTGGCGCGCACCGCCCACCGCATGGGGCTGCACTCGAATTGCACCATGCTCTACGGCCACCTCGAGAACGACCGGGACCGCGTCGAGCACTTGCTGAAACTGCGTGCGCTCCAGGATGAGACCGCAGGCTTGGTGGCCTTCGTCCCGCTGGCCTTCCATCCCGATAACACGGCGCTCCGCCACATTTCCCCGACTACCGGCTTTGACGACCTCAAGACCGTCGCCGTGGCCCGCCTGCTGCTCGACAACGTCCCGCACATCAAGGCTTACTGGGTGATGATGACGCCGCGCATCGCGCAAATCGCCCAGCGCTTCGGCGCCGACGACCTCGACGGCACCGTAGTCGAGGAGAAGATTTACCACGACGCCGGCGCCACCACCAGCCAGAGCCTGCGCCGCGGCGAGTTGCTGCGCCTCATCCGCGAGGCCGGCCGCGAGCCCCTCGAGCGCGACACCCTTTACCATCCCGTCACCCGCCCCGGCACGGCCTTGACCGTGCAGGTGTAAGCTCCCGCCCGCGCCTCCTGGCTTTCAATTCTGGATCGTGATCGACGCGCCGGACTGCGTGGATACTCCGCCGTAGGTCGTCGTGATGGGTTGATCCCCATTCCCGAGCGGCGCCGGAAGCACCACGTTGAACTGAAACTCCCCCGGCGCCACCAGCCCCGCGAACAGCACGTTTGCCTTCACGCCTCCGACCTCGATGACCGGTAGCGGCGAGAGCGTGCCCGACTGCGAATCTCGTCCGCTAACTACCGGCACGCTGGTCGGTCCAAAGCCGTTGGCGAAAATCATGACTGTCTCGCCGGGCTTAGCCGGAGCGCTCGCGCCCGGATACAGCGTGGCGGGCCCGATCAGGGTTCCATTGAGATGCACCGCCGCGACATAAGGTCCCCCGTTGAACACAAAGAACGACGGGGAAACAGATTGCGCCTGCGCCGTGAACGCCGCGCTCACAGCGCCATTGTTAGTAACCACCACCTGCACCGGGCCGTTCATCGCGTCCGGCGTCGTCAGAATATTGATCTGCGTCGGACTAATGTAATACACATACGCGTTCTTGCCGTTCACCGTGACGCTGATGTTATCCAACTGCGTCGGCATTTCATTGCCCACAAAGTCCGATTCTTGCCAGATGCGCGTATCCCCGGCCGGAGCGAGGTTCGCGCCTTTGATCAGGACCCAGGTATTCGGCGCGATGGCGGGGCTTTCGCCTTCGGCGTTGGCGGCTTCCGAAATCACCGGACCGTAAGCGATGTTGAAATCCGATTCCATCATCACCGTTGCATACGGGTTCCAGGTTGACATCATGTAGAAGAGTTTCAAAGTGCTGCCAGAGACGATGGTGAAGCGCTCGATCAGGCAGGGGGCGTAGGGGAAGCCCTTGGTGGTGGTGGGATCGTTTGTCGAGCCGATGGTGGGACCGGACGGGCCGGCGGAGTTGGGAGCGGAGGTGACGCCGGCGGGCATGGCGCTGGGGCAGCCGTTTTGAGCCGCAGTGGCGTAGTAATAAAAGATGAACTTTCCGAACCCGTTATCGCGGCATGGGTTGAAGATGGGCTGGATAGGGCTCCATGGGCCCCAGGGCTTCTGCGCATAGGTGAAGTAAACGCTGTCCGCCCCCCCGTTGAACGTCATCAGCCAAAGGCCAAGCTGCTGTGAATAGAAGGCGGTGAGATCGGTGATCGTGGGGTTCGAGGGATCGAGGTCGTTTACGATGGGCACGGCGGCCGATTCGCTCGACGACCAGATGGGCTGGCCATCGTTTGTGCCGGCGAAATAGCGGGTCGCGCTATTGCCGTTCTGATCGGTGCCGGTCCAGAATTCGCTGGAGGGGATAATCGACAGATAAATGTTACTGGCGTGCGGTAGCCCGATGCCGACAATCAGTGCGATTGGTTCGGGCGAGACCGGCGGAGGAGTGCCGAGCTGGCCGGGTTGCGCCAGGTAGAAATGGGTTCGGACGAAGTGTCCATTCGGCAATGCGGAAATGGTCCGGCCGGACGTGAAGACCTGCGTGGCCTCGTTGAAAGTCGTCAGGACGGAGTAATCCATGCTCTGGTCGTTGTTGCCGTCGCCGGAGCTCACGTTGCCGGTCTTGATGCCCAGATAGATCGTTCCGTCGATGCTGACGCCGGTACTCGGAGTATTGTCCACTCCCATGTCGACGGGCGTTCCATCGGGTTGCGGCGGCGGTTCGATTTCCAGCCCGTGATTGCCGCTCAAGAAGAAGTCGAGAAGCAGTCCATCCGACGCGTTTGCGGTGGTGCTGCGCGCAATGGGATCGTGGGCGTGCCATAGAAACGTATTCTGCACATCCGCCCAGGCGCCGTATCCGGCCGCGCCGATGGTATCGCCGAAGGTGACGATCAGTTCGCCGTTATTCTCAAATGCGACCGGGACGTCGTCGCCCAATATATCGGCCTTGGTCAGGGTCTGACTGACGGTGGGTTTGCAGGTGGGCGTGTTGCTGCCGATGGTGGCGTCCCACGCGGCCCAGTCGCAATCGCCGTTCACTTGATAGAGCTTGACTGAGGAGTTCGGGATATACACGAGCGCGGGAGACTGCGCGAATATCGCCGGCAGCCCGGCTAGCGCGATGAGCGCCACGACGAAGTTGGAATGTTTCATTGGTGAACCGTTATCAGCGTTCCAGTCTGAGTGCTTACTCCGTTGTGAGCCGCCGCGATGGGCTGATCTCCGTTCCCGAGCGAGGCCGGCACCACCACGTTGAACTGAAACAAACCCGGAACCCCGGCGATGCCGGCATACGTCACGCCCGCCGTGATCCCCCCGATGGTGACCACCGGCAGCGGGGCGAGCACTCCAATTGGCGAAGCCGCACCGTCTGCCACCGCAGGAGACACCGGTCCGAAACCATTGGCGTACAGCACCACGGTTTCGCCCGGCTTGGCGGGCGTGGAGATGCCCGGGTAAAGGCTAGCCGGCCCCACCAGGCTGTAATTACCGGCATGCTGCGCCACTACATATGGCCCGCCGTTGATTACGAAGAACGACGGGGACTCCGTCTGCGCCGGCGCGGTGAATGCTGCGCTCGCGGCTCCGTTGTTAGTAACCACCACCTGCACCGGACCGTTCATCGCGTCCGCAGCCGTCAGAATGTTTACCTGCGTGGGGCTGATGTAGTAAATGTAGGCCGCTCTTCCGTTCACCGTGGCGCTCACGCCGTCGAGTGCGGTGGGCAATTTTCCGGCCACGAAATCGGAAGTCTCCCAGATCCGCGTATCGCCAACCGGAGCGAGGTTTACGCCTTTGATCTGGATCCAGGTGTTCGGCGCGATGGCCGGCCAGTCTCCCTCCGCATTCGCAACCTCCGCGATCTCCGGACCGGAAGCCGACGCGGGTTGGCCGACGAAATAGGCGGTGACATACAAATCGTTCGCTAGAACATCGGTGCCCTCAAAGCCATTGCCAAACGAGAAGCTCCACTCGAAGCCGGAGGCTGGGCCGGTGGTCTGGCAGGTGTCCTGAATCGTGGCCCCTTGGCAGGCCCAATAGAGATAGGGCTGCAGATTGTTGAACGGGCCGGCCGCGATATTGGGCGCCGCAACCACGGGCGCGCCCGGGTTCAAGCCCAATTGGTTATAGAACAATTCCCCGAACGGGTTGTCGGCGGCAACGCAGAGGTAGGAAGCGTCGCAGGCCGGATCGACCGGCGGCAATTGCCAGTTAGTCTGGCCGAGGTAACCGGCGGCGTTCATGTTCGCTACGAATTGGCTAGCCGAGTTCCAGTTCATCGCGCCGTCCTGGTTGACGCATAGTTTCGGATCGCCCAAACCTTTGCAGGGCGGAAGGCCGAAAGTGTTAGTGGTTCCCAAATTGGCGTTCGCCAGCCATGTGACGTTCGTCACGGGGTCATAGACGGTCTGTCCGCCAGGATTGACTTCGAGTCCCGTGCCCAGGGCCGCCGGCGTTCCGGGTATCTTGCCCTGGATCATGGGCAGCACATACAGGAAATTCGGTATCGTATTGCTGCCCTGGAACCCGCTGTTGAAGGAGAAACTGCCATACCCGGTTCCGTTCGGGTGGGTAGTCTGCGACCAATAGAGATACGGTTGGAAATTGCTGAACGGACCAACCGTGTTGTTGGGGATCGGAACGGCGGTATTGGGCGCCATCAGGCCTAACCCATTGTAATACAGCGACCCCAGCGCACTGGCCGCGCAATTGAACCCGAACGAGTCGTTAGTAGGCCCCGTAAACCCGCAGCCGCTATCGGCTAACGGCGTCGTCGGAAGCTGCCAGTTGGTGTGCCCCAGATAATTGGCGGCGTTCATGGCTTGAACCCATGCGGCCGCGGCCTGGTAGCTCATCGACCCGCTCGCGTTGACGCATGGCTGCGTGCCGGAGGCGTTGCATAACGGAAGGGTGAATCGGTTGGTTGCCGCCAGATTGGCGTCGGCGAGCCAACCGATGTTATTCACTGTGTCGTAGACTGTGATGCCGTCCGGACTCAGAACCAACGCCGCGCTCAACGGCAAGGGCGACAGCCCCCAGACGACGAGCGCAACGGCCCGCATCATGGCCCGGATCCTGCGATCGCGGGGAACGTCCAGCATCGTTACGAGGTCGCGCGAGCCCCTCTGTGGCAACATAGTGCCCCCTCTGATTCCGATGCCTTCTATTCTATACCCTATGTTCCTTGGTAGCAACCTTGCGCGGCGGAAGGTCAACTCATCATTGCACGGCAAGGTTAACGGCGTTGGAAAACGTGCCATCGACCACGAGGGACAGGTAGATCTCGCCCGATCCGGCTAAGGCGGCCGGCAGAAGCACGTTCACCTGATCCAGGCCCGCGAGCTGCCCTTGTGGCCCGGCGTAGGAGGGGGCCAGCTTACTGAATCCGCCAGCCGAATAGCAGTCGACCTCGACCGGAGAAGCGCTATTGCGGATTCCGGTGGCATAGAGCACCAGATAGACGGCGTCCGAGCTAAGAATGATCGGCTGGTCGATCCACTGCCGCGTTGACGCGTCCCACGCGATGACGCCTTCGATGGACTGCGACCCGTCGGCGTGGACCCGCACGAGTTGGGCCGCGGGCACTCCGGCACCGTTCCCGTTCGCGGTGTAGATGCCCGAAACGACGTTCGCGATATTTGCCGCGAGCAATGCTACGCCAGTCCCGTTGGCCACGATGATCGTGGCCCGGCCTGGCGCGCAATCCGTCGGCACCTGCAAATTGATCTGCTGGGGAGAAACGTAGAACAACGGCGCGGCGCGCGAGACGCCGGCGCTGTCGACGACGGTCACCGTAACGCCTCCGAGGGAATTGGGCGGTGTGACGTTGCTGGCCTGCGCCGTCGAGTCTGCGATGTTGTCGGAGCCGAATATGGTCGCGTTCTCGCCCGGTGCGATGTTCACCGCTGCGCAGAGCACCCCTTCACCAGGTCCGCAGAACTCGTATCCGGCGGAGTTGGCGATCGCGAGATCGTCCGTCACCTGCACAGTGAGCGTCCCCGCGTCGGGCCATCCCTGGAAAACGGTGTAAGTTCCCGGTTCGGAGAAAGCGCCCAGCGGGAACATGTAGGCGTAGCCGGTTCCGTTCGAATCGTCGAAGTCGATTTGATCGCCGAGACCTCCATTGATGCTGTCGGGAAAGAAGACTAGGCCAAACGGAGTGCCGCACCCGGTGCAACTGTCCAACTTCGCGGTGTCAATGACGACGCTGGCGCCAATGAATCCGGGAGACGTGTACTGAAACGCCTCTACCCGTCCGTCCGCCGTTACGCCGTTGAAGGTATAAATGACGGCCGCTCTGGCCCCCGAGACCGCGGCCAGCGCGGCGAGAACCGACAGAAGCACGCGGGATCCAGCCGTACGCTCGTCCATTCGCCGATTCTAACACCACTCGCGAGCCAGAAAGCAATCCCAGCGTGCCGCGCCGAGCGCGCCGCCATTCCGCACTTAAAGCCCCGATCCCAGCAGCCTCCGGCACCCGCGCCGCAGATGAACGCCCGCGGCATACAACATCAGATACAGCAGCGTAAATGGAAACAGCGCCACGCGGGCCAGGCCGCGCACGGCGCCCGGACCGGCCAGGCCCGCGCGGAACAGCGCGAAGTAACCGACGATCCGCCAATTCGAGTAATCGAACCAGAAGTAATCGCCGTTTTCGTTGATCACGATTACCTTAACGGGAAGCCGCGCGGCCAGCACCCACTTCCATTTCGCCAGGATCGGCTCGCCCGAGCAGATGATGCCCATGACGGCGTAGCGCCGGGCCAGCAGCTCGGCGAACAGGCGCCGCAGCCCGGCCCTTCCCGCGTACTCCGAGGTGCGGAACACGGCGGTCTCGGGCTCGGGCGGATAGCCCTCCGGCAGGCCCCCGAAACAGGTCACCAGATCGATGGCCACCCCCTCGCCGTGGTTGCGGCGCAGCAGGGGCAGCAGGCCCTCCGCGAGATGGCGCGCGCCGCTTTCCACCAGCAGCACGCGCTCGAAGGCCGGGATGCGCCTGCGAAAAAAGTACCGCATCCGCTCAGACGCCCCAGCAGTAGTCTTCAACGGCCTTGGTGACGTTGGCGTCGTCTTCGGTCAAACGCATCAGCTCCAGGCGGATGGCGTCCACCATGGCCCGCCAGCTCGCCTCGATGACGTTGTCGGAGACGCCCACCGTGGCCCAGCTTCGCCGATGGTCGGTCCACTCGATGAGCACCCGCACCTTGGCGGCCGTGCCCTTTTTCGGTTCCAGCACCCGCACCTTATAGTCGGTAAGGCGCACCTCGGCGATACCCGGGTACAGCGTCGAGAGGCATTTCCTCAGGCACAAATCCAGCGCGTTGACCGGGCCGTGCCCCTCCGCGACCGCCGAATGGATGCTGTCCTGGGCCTTCACGGCCACGCTGGCCGAGGTCCGGCTCTCCAGGTTGTCCTCCATCTTGGTAGTAACCTCGAAAGTCAGCAGTTCGAAGAAAGTAACTCCCGGGTGCAGCGCTTCGCGGACCAGTAACTCGAAGGTTCCTTCGGCCGCCTCCAGCTCGTACCCTTGATACTCCATCTCCTTGATCCGCTCGAGCAATTCGCGGCGCGCATCCTCTCCGAGCCGGTCGGCGATGCCGTGCTGCTTGAGTTTGTAGAGTATGTTGCCCCGCCCCGAGAGATCGCTGAGCAGCACGCGCTGGCGGTTGCCGACGGCGGCGGGCTCGATGTGTTCGTAAGTGGCGGCATCGCGCAAAACGGCGCTGACGTGCACGCCCCCTTTGTGCGCGAAGGCGCTATGGCCGACGAACGGCTCGTTCCCCGGGAGCTGTAAGTTGGCCAGTTCGGCCACGTAGCGCGCTACCGTGGTGAGGCTGGCCAGCTTCTCCGGCGGCAGCGCCGTATGGCCCAGCTTCAGCTCCAGGTCGGCGATGACCGTGCCCAGGTTGGCGTTGCCGCAGCGTTCGCCGTAGCCGTTCATGCAGCCCTGGACGTGCGTGGCGCCCCGCTCCACGGCGGCCAGCGTGCTCGCCACGGCCGTCCCCGAATCGTTGTGCGCGTGGATGCCCAGCTCGCCGTCGAAGCGCTGCCGGACCTCCGAGAAGATCTCCGCGAGACGGGTGGGGAGAACCCCGCCGTTGGTGTCGCAGAGGCAGAGAATATCCGCGCCCGCGGTTTTGGCGGCTTCCAATGCCCGCAGCGCGAACGCCGCGTTGCCGATGTAGCCGTCGAAGAAATGCTCGGCGTCGAAGATGACCTCTTTGCCGTGCTCCTTGAGGTAGCGGACGGTCTCCGAAATCAGCGCCAGGTTCTCTTCCTCGGTGATGTGCAGAGCGCGGCTGGTGTGCAGGTCCCAGGTCTTCCCGAAGACGGTAATGACCGGCGTTCCGGCCTCCACCAATGCCCTGACGTTGGGGTCGCAGTCCACGCGGTTCTTGGCGAAACGGGTCGAGCCGAAGGCGGTCAGCCGCGCGTGCTTGAGCGTGAGCGACTTGGCGCGGGCGAAAAAGTCCTTATCCCGCGGGTTCGATCCCGGCCAGCCGCCCTCGATGTAGTCGATGCCCAACTCGTCGAGCTTGAGCGCGATGGCGAGCTTGTCGTCTACCGTGAACGAGACGGCCTCTCCTTGAGTGCCGTCTCGCAGGGTGGTGTCCAGCGTGGTGATCTTCATTTTGACGCGGCGCCGGCGGCGTCGTCTTCCGGTACGCCGGCCTCCTTTTTCTTTTTGAGGAACGTCATCATTTCGCGCAGGCCGCGGCCCACCACTTCCAGGCGCTGGTTACGGGCGGCCTCGCGCATGGCCAGAAACTTCTTGCGCCCGCTCTTGTTCTCGTCGATCCACTCCTTGGCGAACTGGCCGGACTGAATCTCGCCGAGAATCTGCTTCATGGTCTGGCGAACGCGCGCGTCGATGACCCGCGGGCCGCGCGTATAGTCGCCATATTCCGCAGTGTCGGAGACCGAGAAGCGCATGTACGCCAGGCCGCCTTCCTGAATCAGGTCCACGATGAGCTTCAGCTCGTGCAAGCACTCGAAGTAGGCTATTTCAGGGGCGTAGCCCGCGTCGACCAGCGTCTCGAATCCGGCCCGGATCAGCTCGCTCGCGCCGCCGCAGAGCACGGCCTGCTCGCCGAACAGATCGCTCTCGGTCTCTTCCTTGAAAGTCGTCTCGATCACGCCGGCCTTCAGGCAGCCCAGCGCCAGCGCATAGGCCAGAGCGCGCTGCAAGGCTTGGCCGGAGGCGTCCTGATGAATGGCCACCAAAGCCGGAACGCCCACTCCCTCGGTGAACAGCTCGCGCACGCGGTGGCCGGGAGCTTTGGGCGCGATCATCGAAACATCCACGTCTTTCGGCGGAACGATCTGGCCGAAATGAATGTTGAAGCCGTGGGCGAACATGAGCGTCTTTCCCGCGGTCAAATGCGGGGCGATGCCCTCCGCGTAGACCGCCGCTTGATGGTGGTCCGCCACCAGCACCATAATCACGTCGGCGCGCGCGCAAGCCTCCGCGGCGGTCATCACGGGAACGCCGGCGGCTTTCGCCTTTTCCCAATTGCCGCTGCCCGGCAGCTCGGCGGCCACCACGTCGATGCCCGAGTCGCGCAGATTCAGCGCGTGGGCGTGGCCCTGGCTGCCGTAACCGATAATCGCGACGGTGCGGCCTTTCAGATCGTTCAGAGTTGCGTCTTTTTCATAGTATCGTTTTGCCATGGAATTACTCCGTTGGGATATTGTTCTGACTTCTCAGCGCTTCGCCCCGCGTCGGAACGGGAGGCGACAGGCGCAGTTTCTTGGATTCGAGCGAGACGGCGATCAGCCCCGTCCGGGCCACTTCGATTTCGCCGTAAGCCCGCATAACATCGATAAACTCCTCCAGCCTTTCCGGGTCGCCGGTGGCCTCGATGGCGAATCCCTCGACCGAGGAATCCACCACCCGCGCGCCGAAGATCTCCGCCTCCTTGAGGATGGCGGTGCGCGCCTCCATCTGCGCGCGGACCCGCAGCAGCAGCATCTCGCGCGTCACGGCGGGGCTTTCGCTGAGGTCGCTGGCCTGCAGGACGTTAACCAGCTTGTTCATCTGTTTGACCACCTGCGCGCGCAGGCCCGGTTCGACGTCCACCACAATGGTCATCCGGGAGAGCGTGGGGTCCAGCGTGCGGGCGACCGTCAGGCTCTCGATGTTATAACCGCGCGCGCCGATGACTCCCGTGATGCGCATCAGGGCGCCGGGTTTGTTCTCGACTAACAACGATATCACTTGTATCATCGGAGCACCTTTCTATTTCGGCACCGCCACCGGCTGCGGCGCCGTCAGAACCATTTCGTTGATGGCGGCGCCCGCCGGCACCATCGGGTAGACGTTTTCGTAGGGCGACACCTTGACGTTGAGCAGGAACGGTCCGGGCTCGCGTACGGCCGCCTCGAGCGCGGGCCGCAGATCCTCGGGCCTCTCAATCGTGCGGCCCTTGATCCCGTAAGCCGCCCCCAGCAGCGCGGCATCCGGAAACGACTCCAGTTCCACCGCGCAAGTGCGGTTGTTGTAGAACAGCTCCTGCCACTGGCGCACCATTCCGAGATAGCCGTTGTTGGAGATGACGATCTTGACCGGCAGCGCGTGGCCGGAGATGGTGGCTAGCTCGGGAATCGACATCTGGAAGCCGCCGTCGCCGCAGATGGCGAACACCAGTTTATCCGGGTGCGCGAACTGCGCGCCCACCGCCGCCGGAAGGCCGAAGCCCATCGAACCCAGCCCGCCCGAAGTCAGCCAATGCCGCGCCTCTTCGAAGCGTATAAACTGCGCGGCCCACATCTGGTGCTGGCCGACGTCGGTCGAGACGATGGCGTGGCCCTGGCTGATCCGGTCGATCTCCATCATCAGATGCTGCGGCTTGATCTCGTCGGCGGAGAGGGCGGGCGTGAGCGGGTGCTCTTCCTTCCAGGCCCGCACCTGCCGCCACCAGGCGGCGCGCTGTGCGTACTTCGCCGCGCGCATCTTAGGCTCGAGTTCCCCGAGCACTTTGACGAGTCTGTGCAGTACCCGTTTGGCGTCGCCGACGATGGGCAGGTCGGGAACGCGGTTCTTACCGATCTCCGCCGGGTCGATATCCAGATGGATGACCTTGGCGTGCGGGGCGAAGGCGGCCAGCCGGCCGGTGACGCGGTCGTCGAAGCGCGTGCCCAGGGCGATCAGTAAGTCGCAGTGGGTCATGCCCATATTGGCGGCGTAACTGCCGTGCATTCCCGGCATGCTTATGAAATTCGGATGGCTGCTCGGAAACCCGCCCAGGCCCATCAAGGTGCAGACCACGGGAATGTCCACCAATTCGGCCAACTCGCGAAGTTCCGGGCTGGCCCCCGAGGTAACAATGCCTCCGCCGGCGTAAATGAACGGCCGCTCGGCGTCCCAGATCATCTGCGCGGCGCGGCGGATCTGGCCGGTGTGCCCCTCGGTGTTGACCCGGTAACCCTGCAAATGCACCGAGGAAACCGGCGCGTAGTGCGCCTGGGCCTGGAAGACGTCCTTCGTAATGTCCACTAAAACGGGGCCCGGCCGTCCGCTCGCCGCCAGGTAAAAGGCCTCGTGCATCACCCGCGGCAGATCCGCGATGTCCTTAACCAGGTAGTTGTGCTTGGTGCAGGAGCGGGAGATGCCGAAGGTGTCCGCTTCCTGGAACGCGTCGCTGCCGATCAGCTTGCTGTGGACCTGGCCGGTGATGGCCACCACCGGGATCGAGTCCATGATGGCGTCCACCAAGCCGGTGGTGAGATTAGTCGCGCCCGGGCCGGAGGTGGCGCAGCAGACTCCCACGCGGCCGGTCGAGCGCGCATAGCCGGAAGCGGCGAACGCGGCGTTCTCCTCGTGCCGTACCAGGACGTGCCGGATGGGGTGGTCGTAAACCGCATCGTAGAGCGGGATCGTGACGCCTCCGGGGTACCCGAAGAAACAATCCACGCCCTCCCGGGTCAGGCATTCCAGCAACATCCTTGCGCCGCTCATCAAATTCGACATTCGCTCTCCTTAGTTCTGGTTCTGGCACTAACAAAAAAGGCCACCGGCCGGATGGAAGATCCCGCCGATGGCCTTCGATTCCTAACAGGCCGTATCAGGCGGGGTCCGGTACAGCGACCCCGATGCTAATGACGATGATGACAGGAAGAACAGCCCGTGAGGACACACCAAGGAGAAGCGCACCGCTCGGCACTTCGGACTGGAGGGCGAATCGCATCTCCTTTGGACAAGAGTAGCGTACCCGGAAACGGAATGCAACCGGGGGTTGTTTTCCGGCCAAGGCTCATTCGGTCCGCAGCGTCTCGATGGGGTCGATGGCGGCGGCGCGGCGCGCGGGGATGAGCCCGGCCGAGACTCCGACGGCCAAGAGAGCGGCCACGCCGATCAGCACGGCAGCGGGGTCGCCGGGCCGGATTCCGTACAGGATGCAGCGCGCTAGACGCGAGGCCGCGAGCGCCGCCGGAACGCCCACCAGAATTCCCGCGACCACCATCCACAGGGCTTCCCTCAGCACCATCCACACCACGCCCGCGCGTTGCGCGCCCAGCGCCACGCGGATGCCGATCTCGGCCGTCCGCCGCGTCACCACGAACGAGATGACGCCATAGAGTCCGATGGCCGCCAGGGTAAGCGCCAGCGCTCCGAAACAGGCGCTGAGCAGGGCCAGCATGCGTTCCGAAAAAATGGACCGGTCGATGCGCTGCTGCACGGTCTCGGCCTGGTCGACCTCCAGCGCCAAGTCGAGCGCGGCGGCCTCGCGCCGGATCGACCGCAGCAGATCGCGCTGGGGAATCGTCGCATGCAGCAGGTACTGAGGCGGCATCGGAGCATGCTCCTGGAGCGCCGGCAGGTAGATCACCGGAACCGCGGGTTCCCGCACGCCGTCGTGCTGCATGTTTGGCACCAGGCCCACGATCAGCGTATCCGCCGAGGCGGACTCGACACCCACGCCGCGCCCGATCGGATCCTGCCCGCCGAAGAACTTCTGCGCGAAGGCCTGGTTGACCACGGCCACTTTGCGGCTGCCGGGGCGGTCGTGAAGATCGAACTCCCGGCCTGTCAAGGGCGGGCTGCCGAGGGTTTCGAAGAAGCGCGGATAGACGTACTGGCGGGCGACGTTGGGCTGCGCGCTCTTTTCGAGACCGGGAATGAAGAGGTCGCCCGAGGAACTTCCCACTTGGTAAGTACCGGGAAAACCGGCGCTCGCGGAAAGCACTCCGGGCAGTGTGGAGATGCGGTCGAGCAGCCGGCTGGGGAGCGCTTGGAGCGCGGCCTGGCTGTAAGAGTGCGGAGCGTCGAGCGAGAACGTGAGGACGCCGTGGTTGCGCATGCCGAGATCCAGCGCCGCCAGCCCCGCCAGGCTGCGAATGAACAGCCCGGCGGCCACCACCAGCACCACCGACAAGGCCACCTGTGCGACCACCAGCCCCCGGCGAATCCCCAGCCGCAATCGCCCCGCGCTCGAGCCGGCGCCTTCGCGCAATCCCGGTGCGACGTCGATGGCCGTCGAGCCGAGGCCGGCCACGATGCCGAACAGCAGCGCGGAGCCGATCGCGGCGGCGGCGACGAAGACCAGAACGGCGCCGCCGGATTCGACCCGCAGCGCACTGTGTTCGAACAGGCCGGGGATCAGGCTGGCAGCCGCCCGCCCCGCCCAGGCCGCGAAGATCCAGCCCAGCACGGCGCCAGCCGCGGCCAGCATGGCGCTTTCGGCGAGCCATTGCCGCACCAGCCGCCAGCGGCCCGCTCCGAGCGAGAACCGCAGCGCCATCTCTCTGCGCCGCGCGGCGCCGCGGGCCAACTGCAGTCCGGCGACATTGGCGCAGGCAATCAGCAACACCAGCGCGACCGCGCCCATCAGCAACCGGATGGGTTCCCCGAACTCCGCGCGCATGAACGAAATCCCGATGCCGCCAGGACGTACCTCGAAACGCTGCTGCATGACCATGCGCTTGAATCCCGACTCCGGCTGCCTGCCATAGTGGACTGCCAGATAGCGGGAGAGGATGGTGTTCGCTTCGGCCTGAATCTTCGCCAGGGACACTCCCGGTTTGCGGCGGCCCATGGCCCACAGCCAGACCATTCCGGTGTCGTCGGTGGCCAGGGCATTCATGGTGAGCGGAACCCAGATCTCCACCGAAGTCTCCACCTCGACGCCGTGGAAGCCGGGCTGAGCCACGCCCGCCACGGTGAACGGTTCATCCTCCAAGGTGATGGTCCGGCCCAAAATGGCCGCATCCATACCGAATCGGTCCCGCCAGGCGTCATAGCTCAGCACGGCGACGGGACTCTGGCCGCGCACCTTCGCATCCTGCTCCGTCAGCAGCCTTCCGAAAGCGGGCTTTACGCCCAACACGGAGAAGTAATTGCCCGAGACATATTCGCGGTCCAGCGACTGCGCCCGCTCGCCCGCCAGGCGCGTCTTCAACACGCCGTGGCGCGCCAGCACGCCGTCAAAAACGTCCGTGTGATCCCGCAGATCGCGATAAAGCGGGAGCGAAATGAGCCCCGGCCCCCAAGCCCCGCTGCGGTAGAGGGTGACCAGTTCCCCAGGGCGCGCGACGGGCAGCGTCCGCAGCAGCAAGGCATGGAAGACGGAGAATACGGCGGCGTTCACCCCCATGCCCAGAGCCAGGGAAAGCACGGCCGCAGCCGTGAAGCCCGGGTTCCTCCGCAGGCCCCGAAGGCCGTAGCGCAAATCCTGCGCCAGTTCGTCGAGCCAGCGGATTCCGCGGCGGTCGCGGTAGCTCTCTTTCATCGGCTCGACCGCTCCGAACTCGCGGCGGGCGGCCAGGCGGGCTTCCTTGGCGCTCAGTCCCTGGGCGCGGAATTCGTTCTCGAGCATGTCGAGGTGGAACCCGACTTCATCGTCGAGTTCCCGGTCCAGGCGGTTGCGGCGAAAGAACGAGAGGAGACGGCCTAGCATGGTTCACTCCTGCGGCCGCAGGAACCGATCCAGCAGCGCGACGGTGCGGGCCCAGCCTTCGGCCTCCTTCGCGATCCGGCGCCGGCCGGCCTGGGTCAGTTTGTAAAACTTGGCTTTCCGGTTGTTGTCCGAGACGCCCCAAGCGGATTGAATCCAGCCGCGCTGCTCCAGACGCAACAGCGCCGGGTAAAGCGTTCCCTGGTTGAGGTCGAGCACTCCGGCGGAGATCTGCTGCATGCGCTTGGCGAGGCCGAATCCATGCTGCGGCCCCAGGGTTTCCAGCGTCCGCAGGATCATGAGGTCCAGAGTGCCCTGCAGCACCTCGGCTCTGGCTTCTTCTTTTGGCATTCTACAGGAATTATCTACCAACTCCTGTAGATTGTCAACAGGAATGTGGGCCGCCGCCGCGGCGCGCGGCGAGCGAAGGACGAAGACCGGTTGGCCGAGGGAGGGGGGCGGAGGTACAATCGATGCAGGTCTGGCTAGAAGGAGAATACAAGGATGAAGAACAAACTCACAATGTTATTGATGCTGGCGCTGGCCGCCCTCGTCGGATCGCAGGCCTTCGCGGGAATCCAGTTTTCGGTGAACATCGCACCGCCTCCTATCGCCGTCTTCGATCAGCCCCTCTGCCCGGGCGACGGGTACATCTGGGCGCCCGGCTACTATCAGTACGGCGACTATGGTTACTATTGGGTCCCGGGTCATTGGGTCATGCCTCCCAGCGTGGGAATGCTATGGACGCCCGGCTATTGGGGTTTCGGCGGCGGCAGGTATCTATGGCATGAGGGATATTGGGGCCCGCACGTCGGCTTCTATGGCGGCGTGAATTACGGCAATGGCTACTTCGGCTCTGGCTTCACCGGCGGACGGTGGATAGGGGGCGCCTTCCACCACAACACCGTCATCTCGAACGTGGACATCCACAACGTGCACAACACCTACGTCGACCACACGGTGGTGCGGGAGTACAGGGGCCCGAATCACGCCTTCAACGGTGAGGGCGGAATCCGGGCACAGCCCTCGCGCGAGGAGACGGAATACAGCCGCGCGCCGCACCAAGGCCCGACGCCGGCGCAGGTCTCGCATGCGCAAGAGGCCCATCAAAATCACCTGGCGGCTCATGGAGCCTATCACAGGTAGCCGTCAGGCAGCCGGGGGATTTGCCAGGGCTAGCAGGTCGGCTGGGGCGCCGTGGAAGCGGTCCATATCGACATGGCCGGCGATGCCCGCGACGGCGCCGGCGGCCGAATACTGCCAGAAGGTCCAAGTATTCCAGCCGGGCGGAAGCGCGGGATCCGGCGCTGTGGTGTAGTCGACGACCCACAGCGGGTAACCGGCCAGCGCGCCCGGGTGGCCGAACTTATCGAGGACGAAACTGCGCCGCAGATAGACCACCGGCTTGCGCCCCAGCGCCTGCTCGACGAGTTGCAGCCACTGGACGGCCAGCGGGACGCGCTGGGCCAGGGGCACGCTATCCCATTCGTCGCGCGTGGGGGTGGTTTCCTCGATGTCGAGCATGGGCGGCAAGTCGCCGGGCGCGAGCGTGCCGACGGCGGCGGCGAACCTGGCGGCCTGTGCCTCGACGGGCTGCGCCGGATGGAAGAAGTGATAGGCCCCGCGGAGGAGACCCGCCTCTTTCATGCCCGCCCAATTCGAGGCGAATTTAGGATCTGAGAATCCTGTGCCCTCTGTGGCCTTGGCATAGGCGAAGGCGACGCCGGCTCCGGCGACCTCCTTCCAGGAGACGGCGCCATTGTTGTGGGAGACATCGATACCGAGCATCTGATTCCATGATAGGGGCAGGCTAAGCGGTGAGCGGGCCATGCAAGCGGCATGTCGATGAGAATGGCGGGAGAATAAAATCTGACGGGCGGCGACCGGCCTTGGGCACTATGGTAAAGATGGCGGCAATTCGCGGATTGCTGAGGGCGCTAGTGGCCGCGCTGGCCGCGTTGGGCCTCCTCATGATGGTAGTTACGTTTACGCCCGTGGCGTCCTGGTGTGCACGGCGGCTGGCGGGCCCGTGGGACGATCCGCGCGGCGACGTGCTGATCGTGGTGGCTGCCGAGAGGATCGACGGCGGCACGCTCGGGATCGGCTCCTACTGGCGGAGCGTGTATGCCGCATGGGCCTGGCGCGAAGGCGGCTTTCGCCGGGTGGTGGTGGCGGGCGCGGGCGTGGCTCCGCTGATGCGCGATTTTCTGGTTGGCCACGGCGTGCCGGCGGACGTCATAACTCTGGAAGAGGCGTCGGCCAGCACCCGGGAGAATGCGCTGAACGTGGCGCGGCTGCTGGCCGGGACGCCCGGGACCAAAGTGCTGCTGACCAGCGACTATCATATGTTCCGCGCCCGGCGGGCCTTTTGGAAAGCCGGATTGGAGGTGCGGCCCAGACCCTTCCCGGACGCGCTCAAGCAGTGCAGCCATTACGCCGCAAGGTGGCCGGCGTTTATGGGACTGGTGGTCGAATCGGCCAAAATCGTCTATTACTTCTGGCGCGGCTGGATCTAAGCCCGGCGCTGGAGCATCTATGAGCTAGATATGCAAAGAACAGCTTCGGCAGTATGGAAGGGCGGACTCAAGGACGGTGGAGGGTCGGTCTCGACCGCCAGCGGCGTCCTGTCCAACACGCAGTATTCCTTCGGGACGCGCTTCGAGCAGGGGACGGGAACGAATCCCGAGGAGTTGATCGCGGCCGCGCACGCCTCGTGCTTCGCCATGGCGCTATCGGCGCAATTGGGCGAGGCGGGCCTGGTGGCGGAGACGATCGAGGTCTCGGCGCGGGTGACGCTCGAAAAAGTGGCAGCGGGCTGGACGGTGACCAAGAGCCACCTGGAGCTGGCCGCGAAGATCCCGGGCGCGGACGCCGCGGCGTTCGAGAAGGCCGCGCAGAGCGCCAAGGCGGGCTGCCCCATCTCCCGGCTGCTCAACGCGGAGATTACGCTGAACGCCAAATTGGTCTAGTTCGGCGGGCGGCGGTTTCGTATCATAGGAGGGATGGCGCCGCGGGATACGACACTCGAACCGCCGGTCGGGCTCGCCAAGCTGGGCGAGTTGGAGACGGCGCTGGCCTCGGCTATCCGGGGAAAGACGGAGATACTTAGGCTGTCGCTGGTGTGCCTGCTGGCCAAGGGCCATCTGCTGATTGAAGACGTGCCGGGTGTGGGGAAGACTACGCTGGCCCACGCGCTGGCGCGCTCGGTGGACTGCCAGTTCCACCGGCTGCAATGCACCTCGGACATGCTGCCCAGCGATGTGCTGGGAGTGACCATCTACAACGCGCGCACGCAGGCGTTCGAGTTCAAGCCCGGGCCGGTGTTCACGAATTTTCTGCTGGCCGACGAGATCAACCGGACCACGCCCAAGACGCAGTCGGCGCTGCTGGAGGCCATGAACGAGGGGCAGGTGACCATCGACGGGCACTCGCATCCGCTCCCTCAGCCGTTCATGGTGATGGCCACGCAGAACCCGGTGGAGCACCACGGCACGTATCCGCTGCCGGAATCGCAGCTCGACCGTTTCTTCATGCGGCTGCGCATCGGCTACCCGGACAAAGCCAGCGAGCGGGAGATTCTGCGCAATGCGGACGCGCCGCTGGGCGGGCAGGTGGCGCCGGTGCTGAGCGTCGGGGAAGTGCTGGAATTGCAGGGTTGGGCGAACCACGTGAAGGTGGACGATTCGCTGGTGGACTACATGCTCTCCATCGTCGAGAAGACGCGCACCCACGATTCCCTGGCCCTGGGCGTCAGCCCGCGCGGCGCGCAAGCGCTGTACCGGGCCGCGCAGGCGCTGGCCATGATCGAAGGCCGCGACTACGCCATTCCGGACGATGTGAAACGGCTGGTGGTGCCGGTGTTCGCCCATCGCGTGGTGGTGAACACGCGGCTGGCGCTTTCGCAGCGCACCGCCGATGTGAGCGACCGCATACTGGAAGAGATCCTGACCCTGGTGGACGTTCCGCTGTGATCCCATGAAAACCGCAATTATCGGCCTGCCGATGACAGGCAAGACATCGCTGTTCACGATTCTGACCGGCGTCCACGAGGCGGCGCGCCTCGGATCCTTGGCCGTACGCGCGGGAGTCGCCACCGTTCCCGACGCCCGGTTGGAAACGCTGGCGGAGTTGTTCAACCCTCCCAAGATCACGCACGCGGTGGTGGAGTACGTGGATACGCCGCCGCTGAGCAAGGAAGCGCTGCGGGATCCCGGGGTGCTGGCGAGCCTTCGGGTGGCGGATGCGTTCGCGCACGTGCTGCGGCTCTTCGAGGACCCCAGCGTGCCCCACGAGGCCGGCTCGGTGGACCCGCTGCGGGATCTCGAGAACGCGGATCTCGAGCTGATCCTGAGCGACCTGGTGGTGGTCGAGAAGCGTATGGAGCGGCTCGACAAGGACCGCAAGAAGATCAAGGCGCCCGAGCTGGACCGGGAGTTCGAGGCGCTCGAGCGGTTCAAGGCGGCGCTGGAGGCCAACCGGCCGCTGCGCCAGCTCGAGCTGAGCGAGGAAGAGGAGAAGCGCACCCGCGGTTTCCAGTTTCTTTCCCAGAAGCCGATGCTGTACGTGCTGAACCTGGGCGAGGCCGACGCCGCGCGGCTGCACGAGATCGAGGCGGAATACCGGAGCGGGCCGCTGGCCGGACGGGCGGGCACGGCGGTCACCGCCATCTGCGGAAAGATCGAGGCGGAGCTGGCGGAATTATCGGGCGAGGAAGCGAGCGAGTATCTGGCCAGTTACGGGCTGAAAGAATCCGGGCTGGAGCGGCTTATCGCGGCCACTTACTCGCTGCTGGGATTGATGTCCTTCCTGACGGCGGGCGAGACCGAGGTGCGCGCCTGGACGATTCCGACGAATAGCACGGCGGTCAAGGCGGCGGGGGCGATCCACACGGATTTCGAGAAGAGATTCATCCGCGCGGAAGTGGTGAACTGGCGGGCGCTGATCGAGCACGGGGGCTACCCGGGAGTGCGGGAAAAGGGGCTGCTGCGGCTGGAAGGGAAAGAATACATCGTGCGGGACGGGGATGTGCTGGTGATCCGGCACGGATAAGGACACTGCGGCGCCGGCGCGTGGAGTAACCCTGAAGAAGGGCCTCGGGTCTCCCGCCCCATTGCAGTCGATTCCCCTTGTCCCGCCCTTCTTCTCCTGTTTTCGGAGCGGCAAGGCTGTGATTCGCGAGACGGGCGGCGTTGATTCGGCCCGTGGCTTGCGATAAAGTGGAAGTAGCGGTGGAGTTCGCTTAACCGTCGCCTTGCGCGGCCAATGACTCCTGCGGTGGAATCGCCGTTGGAGCGCGGCTGGCCGAGGTCCTTCCCGGTGATTCCCCAGACTACATTTTGGAGGACGAAAGCATGGAACGAGTGTGGTTCACCGCGGCGCTGTGGCTGGTTCTGGCGTTGATTGCGACGCTGCTGTCGATTTGGCTTCGAATCTCGAACGCGCTCTCGGAGATCGCCGTGGGAACCCTGGCGCAACTGCTGCTCGGGGGCGCGATCGGCGCCGGCGCTTTGGGGGCGAACTCCGCCTGGATCGCGTTTCTCGCCGGGAGCGGCGCGATCGTGCTCACGTTTCTGGCTGGCGCCGAGCTGGATCCCGCCATCTTCCGCACCAAGTGGAAGGAGGCCTGCGCGGTCGGGTTGGTTGGCTTCTTCGGGCCGTTCCTGGGCGCGGCGGCGGTGGCTCGGTTTGCGCTGGGTTGGTCGGTGCCGGCGAGTTGGCTGGCGGGGGTCGCCTTGTCGACGACCTCGGTCGCGGTGGTCTACGCGGTGATGCTCGAGCTGGGCCTGAACCGGACGGATTTCGGGAAAGCGATCCTGGCGGCATGCTTCGTCAACGACCTCGGCACGGTGATCGCGCTGGGGCTGATCTTCTCTCCGTTCACGGTGCGGACGCTGGTGTTCGCCGCGCTCAGCCTGGTTGTTTTCGTGGTGCTGCCGCTCGCGACGCCCAAGATCTTCGGCCGCTACGGCGGGCGGGTCTCGGAACTGGAAGCGAAGTACATTCTCCTGCTGCTATTCGGAATGGGCGGCCTGGCGGTTTGGGCGGGCAGCGAGGCGGTTCTGCCCGCCTACATCATTGGAATGGTGCTGGCCGGGACGGTGGGCAAGGACCATGTCCTGGTGCGTCGCTTGAGGACCATGACCTTCGGGCTGCTGACTCCGTTCTACTTCATCCGCGCCGGATCGCTGGTGTCGGTGGCGGCCGTGGTGGCGGCCCCTCTCGTGTTCCTGTGGCTATTCCTGGCGAAGATGTTTTCCAAGATGATCCCCCTACTGCCCACCATCCGTTCGTTCGATTACCTTGGGAAGGACGGCGTCTATTACACGCTGATGATGTCGACAGGGCTGACGTTCGGAACAATTTCGGCGCTGTTTGGTTTGAGCCACCACGTGATTAGCCAGTCGCAGTATTCTTTCCTGGTGGCGACGGTGATCGGCAGCGCGGTGATTCCCACGGCCATTGCTAACGCGCATTTTCTGCCCAGGCATTTGCTCCCGGCGGCGTTGCGGAAAGCGGCGGCGCCGGCCCAGGAGAGCGCATGAGTTTGGCGGAGGCCGAGGCGCGCCAGTTGCTGTCGTCGGTGGCGGAGGAACTGGAGCGGGCGGCGGAACAAGGCGGGGAAGCCACCATCGCGGCGGGCGCTCGCGAACTGCTGGGCAAGCTCCAGGGGAACCGGTTTCACCTGGTGGTGGTCGGGCAATTCAAGCGGGGCAAGACGTCCTTGTTGAACGCGCTGGTCGGAGAGGCGGTTCTCCCGGTGGCGGTTCTGCCGCTCACATCGGCCGTCACCACGCTGCGCTACGGCGATAAGCCGGGCGCGACGGTGCACTTCGAGAACGGCAAGCAGGTCACGGTGGGACTCGATCGGATTGCCGAATACGCCACCGAAGCCGGGAATCCAAGAAACGTGAAGCGGGTCAGCCGCTTGGAAGTCGCCTATCCGAGCGCCAGCCTGCGGGACGGCGTGGTATTGATCGACACGCCGGGGATTGCCAGCGTACACGCGCACAACACCCAGGCGACCCAGGGGTTCCTGCCGCGCATCGACGCCGCGGTGTTCGTGACCTCGCCGGAACCGCCGCTGACCTCGGCCGAGAGGGATTTCCTCGAGGACCTTCACAAGCAGGTGGCGAAGATCTTCGTGGTCATGAACAAGGCGGACCTGGTGGAGCCGGGGCACCTGGCGGAGGTGGTCGGGTTCGCCGAGCGGTCTCTGCCGGAGGGGCTCTCCGGCGCGCCGGCCTTTACCGTGTCCGCGAAGCAGGCGCTGGAGGCGAAAGCGAATCGCGACCCGGCGCTACTGGAGCGCAGCGGTTTGGGGGCGCTGGAAACGGAGCTGGAACGGTTCCTGCGGGAGGAAAAGGGCGCGGTGCTGGTGCGTTCGGCCGCGCGGCGGCTGCTGTGGCTCATGTCCGAGTACGGGATGTATCTCGCGTTGCGTGTGCGGGCCGTAAAGATGCCGGTCGAGGAGCTGGAAGCCAAGATCGCCATCTTCGACGAGCAACTCAAGCTGGCGAAGCAGCAACAGGAAGACAACGATCTTCTGCTGAACGGAGTGGCCGCGAGACTGGCGAGCGGGTTCGAGGAGGAGGCCATGGAGTTCGCCGCCTCGCAGACCGCTTCCATGAGAGCGGCGGTGCTCGAATTCATGGCGCGGTCGCGGAGCTTGCCGCGTCGCAAATTGGCGGGGGCGGCGGACCGCTTCATCGCGGAGCGCGTGCGCGAGGCCTTCGAAGCCTGGCGGGCGGAGTTCGAGCGGCGGGCGTCGGCTGGGTTCCGGGAGGCTACCATCCGGTTTGAGCGGAACGTGAACGAGGTGGGCCGCAAGGTCCGCGAGACGGCCGCGGGCCTGTTCCAGGTGGGCATCGCGGATTTCGAAATGCAGGAGGAACTGGTCTGGGTGGAACCTACCGGATACTACACGGATCCGTTGCTGGACTGGGGCCTGGGCGGCGCGCCGCTGCTGCTGCCGGGCGCGCTCTATTACCGTCATTTGCGGCGCCGCGCGTCCCAGCGGGTGCGGGAGGAACTGGAGCGGAACGCCTTCCGGGCGGCTTACGATTTCAAGCGCCGGCTGAATAAAACCGCGTCCCGCTTCCGGCGGGAGCTGAACAAGAAGCTGAATGGAGCCACGGATCGCACCCGTGCGGCGATCGAGGCGGCGCGGGCCAAGCACCGGCCGGGCGCTGTCGAGGCGGATGCACTCGCGAGCAAGGCCGAGGCGTCGCTGGAGGCGATCGAGAGGCTGCGGGGAACCGCTGTCGGAGCGCTGGACTCGGTCGGGCAAGGGTGGTTGGAAGTATAATCGCTGGTGGCCCAGCAGGCCAAGACGCGAATCCGGGTTGGGCTGTCCAAAATGGGAATTCCGGAATACCCGTACCCAGGTGAGGATCGGCTACCTTAGAATTCGGAGCGGCCTCAAGAAACAGTATCGCCGTATCTATCCTAACGGCAGGCTGGTGCTGATGGTCAGGATCTGAGAGTTCGCGATGCTCGCATGCTTCTTGGTCATTGCATGGGTCCTCGGAGCGGAGTCCAGTGAGCTCACCGCCCTTCCGGAAGCCGGAGGCAGCCGCCCAGCGCGGGATAATGAGGCAGGGGGGATTATGCAAGTCATTGCGGATCTGTGCCTGATTCCGATAGGCGTGGGAGTGTCGGTGTCGAAGGAAGTTGCGGCCTGCGAGAGGGTGCTGGCCGATGCGGGGTTGAAGACCCGGCTGCACGCTTACGGCACCAACATCGAAGGGGAATGGGACGCCGTGTTTGCGGCGATCAAGCGCTGTCACGAGGTGGTGCATGCCATGGGCGCGCCGCGAATCTCATCGACGCTACGTTTCGGGACGCGGACGGATCGGGCGCAATCCATGGAGGACAAGATTCGCAGCGTGGAGGAGAAGCTGGGCGGCGGGCCGCTGTGAGCTCAGGCTTCGAGGAGCGCGCGGCGGGCTAACTTCACGAGATTGGCGTCCAGGTCTTCGAGACGGAGCGGCTCGGGGCCGGCGAAAGCCTGCAACTCGGCGACCAGGGCGGCGCGGTCGCGGGCGCCGTCGAGAAGGCAAATCAGCTCGCGCCCCAGCGGGTCCTGGATCTCGACCACGGAATGGCGCAGGGTGGTGACTTGGGCGCCGCGGCGAGCCTGAATGCGCGCCAGGGCGGAGGCGCGCGGGCGAAGGCCGGGGATCACCGAGAAGGGCGAGGGCGCGGCGTGCAGTTCGACCAGTCCGGCGGCGCACGCGCGCAGCAGTAGATCCGGGAGGATCTCGGCGGCGTTGGGGCCGGCCTCGGCGGCCAGTTCCTCGAAGGCAACCGCGCGCGGCCAGCACCGGCCCAGATGCAGCATGGCGGCTTGGGCGGCGGGCAGGTTGGTGCGGAGGGAAGCGCCGCCGGGGCCGTGGAACTCCTCTTCGGAAACAGGCGTGGCCGGGCTGGAAGCCCAGAGGGCGCGGACGCGCTCCGGGTTGGGGGGATCCTCCAAGGCGGTCCCGCGATGGCAGAGCAGCGTCTGGCGGAAACGGCGGCACTTGAGAAAATCCAGGTACTGCTGAAGGGGGATGCGGTCGCCCTGGGCCAGGCCGCGCAGGGCATCGGCGACCTCCTTGGAGAAGGCCGCCTCCTGCATGGAAGAGAATTGCGCTTCGGCGAGGAACTCCAGACCGTGCTCGCGTGCGTGGTCGATGAACTGGTGGAAGTAAACCGGCTGGTTCACTTCGGCGAGGTCGTCATGGAAGAGCACCGAGGGATTCTTCGACTCGAGGGCGCGCAACTCCTCGCGCAGGGCGGCGGAGGCGGGCTCGGCGGCGGTCAGCATGCGGATCAGATCGGTGGCGCGATCAAGCTTGGTTTTCGGATCGGCGATGCCACGCATGTGATAGAGCAGCAAGTCGCGCGTGATTTCACGGAGATGGCAACCCGGGTAACAGTTGTAACTGACATAGGCCACACCGCTCGCGGCCAGCAGGCTCCCGCAGGCGGCCAGCAGCTTCTCGCGAACGGCCCAGGGAACCCAGGAGTAGACGCCGTGGGCGATGATGTAGTCGAATTCGCCGAAGTCGGCGGTCAGCTCCGCCAGGTCGAGGTGGCGGAAGGCGCAGTTTGGCAATCCCAATTCGGCGGCCAGCGCCTGGGCCGTGCGGATGGGCGTGTCGGCGAGATCCACGCCCAGGAAGCGGCTCTCGGGCAGCGTGAGCGCCATGGGAATCAGGTTGGCTCCGTTGCCGCAACCGAGCTCGAGCACGCGGCAGCGCCCGACCGGGGCGGGTTGCATGCCGAAAAGGATGGACAGCGCGGCCAGGTTCGAGGGATGGGTCTGGGCCATCGGCTGGCTGTCGTAGAGGACCCGGTTGTAGACGAAATCCGTGTCAGTCATGGATCAGCAGGATGTCGCAACGGCCGGCGCCGAGGGCGGCCAGCCGGCGCGTGGGCCAGTGCAGTGCGATTTTGTGATAGTGGCAAGGGAAGGGCATCCGTCCCAGAGGTTCGAGGGTGCTGGTGTCCCAAATGCGGAGCAGACCGGCGGCGGAGTCGGAGTCCTGATTGAGGCAGGCGAACTGGGCGCCGTCATGGGAGAAGGCGAAGGCCGGTAGGGTATCGGGAGCCAGCGCCAGGCGGGCTTCGGCGCCGCTATCGAGAGCGACCAGAGAGAGGTGATGCTCGCGGGCGTGGGCGTCGATCGCTTCAAGCGCCAGCATTTGGCCGCGCGGGGAGAGGCTCGAGAGGCCGGCGCCGGATGCCATGCGACGCAGCGGACCGGGGGCGCCCTGGGGATAGGAATAGGTTCCTGCTTTGAAGGGATACGAGGCCAGCGCGGCGCCCTCGATTTCGCAGATCTGTGCCACCTGCTCGCGCCCGAACAGAGTGACTGCGCCGCCGTTGGCCGCCATCTCGCGGATGCTCCAGCCGGGCAAGTGCAGGACGGGCGCCGCGGTGCCGGAGGGCAGCCGGCAACCACTCAATCGGCTGGGACCCCCGGCGGACGGGGTGTTGCACAAGAAGACCAGGCCATCTGGCGACTCGAGGAAACAGCCGGCCTCGACGGGGCGCGGCGGCTCCGTTTCCCAGACGATGGCTCCGGTTGCTAGGTCGAAGACCCTGCCCAGGCCGCGGGTCTTGGGGAGGTGATCGTCCTCGTTGACCGCGCCCAGGTAGCGGCCGTCGGTCGAGAAGGCGAGCGAGCCCACGAAGGCGTCGAAGGGGAAGGTGCGGAGGGCGCGGCCGGAGAGAATCTCGTAGAGGGTCAAATGGCGGTGCCCGATGAGGACGTGACGGCCATCGAGGGCAAAGGCGAGCCGGGTGACGAGGAAGTCTTGGACCGGAATCGAGCAGACCGATTCGAGCTGCACTCCTCAGAATAGCGCGGGGGGGGCCGCGGGGTGGCTGAAAAGCACCAGGCTGGTTTTGAACGGCCACCGCCAGTTGCGCTGGAGGCTGAATCGAAGGCACTTAGGAATTGGCATGCGACGTGCACTTGGGAGGGCTGGAAGCAGGGAGGCTGAAACATGCGAACCGGAAACAAATGGATCTACGTGGTGGCGCTGGCGTTCTCGTTGTTCGAGATCGTGCCGGTGAAGGCGCAGGAGCCCGGCGCAGCACCGCAGGCGCCCTCGACGGGATGGCGAAAGATGGCAGAGGCGGCCCCGGAGAGCGCGCAACCCGTTCCTGCGCAACTCACTCTGCCCGCCAGGACCTGGATTACGATTCGAGTGGATCAAGCGCTATCGAGCGACCGCAACAAAGCGGGCGAGAACTTCACGGCGACCCTGGCGCAGCCGCTGGTGGCGAATGGATTCGTGGTCGCCCACCGCGGACAGACGCTGGCGGGAGTGATTAGCGAAGCGGAAAAGACCAAGGGAGTGTCGCACCTGGGACTGCAAGTTACCGAAATGGGGCTGGCCGATGGCCGGCAGGTGCCGGTTAAGACCGTGCTGATCACGCGCCGAAGCTACGCCCCGGTAGGCAAGGATACAACCACCGTCGGAACCTCCACGGGCGGCACGGACCAGGAACCGGCCCCGACAGTAGGGGTGCTGCTCACGCACGGGAAGCCGGCCGTCGTGTATCCCGAAGACGTGCTGACCTTCCGGCTGGAAGCCCCGGTGACCATTTCGACGGAGGCCTCGCCGGAGGCGTTCGAGCGGGTGACGCCGGCAGAGTACCAGCAGCGGATGTCGTTGCAGCCGCGGGCGTCGGCGGAATCGGCTCCGCCGCCCTACTACGGTTACTACGGTTACCCCTACTATTACAATTACTGGTATTCGCCATACTTCTGGGGACCTGGCTTTTACTTCGGTTGGGGTCCGCACTATTGGGGCGGATTCGGATTCCGTGGCGGGTTCTATCACCGCTGACACGCGTTCCTCATAAAGGGGGCCGGAATCGGCCGGCCCCCGCCGCAGGTTAGATTTCACCTTCCAAGTGCGCTATGATGGCCGTCCAGTAGCCACGCGAACGGAATCGCGGGGAAGGCTTGGATGGAAATCGAAGGCGCGGCGAATCGAGGTTCTTACGGCGGGCTGAGCCGGTACCAGGTGCTGGTGCTGGTGGTGGCCTGGCTGGGTTGGATCTTCGATTCCATGGACGCGACGATCTACAACCTGGTCCTGACCCCGGCGTTGCGCGAACTGCTGGGGCCGCGTAGCAGCCCGGAGACCATTGGCTGGTACGGCGGGATCATCCTGGCGATTTTCCTGGTGGGCTGGGCGGTGGGCGGCGTGCTATTCGGCATGCTGGCGGATTACCTGGGCCGGGCGCAGACGCTGGTACTCACCATCCTGATCTATGCGCTCTTCACGGGCCTGGCGGCCTTGTCGCACTCCTGGTGGGAACTGTGCATCTACCGGTTCCTGACCGCGCTGGGGATCGGCGGAGAATGGGCCGCGGGCGCCACGCTGGTCGCCGAAGTGCTGCCGGAGCGGCTGCGTGTGAAGGGCGCGGGCGTGCTCCAATCGGCTTGGGGCGCGGGGTACTTTTTGGCGGCGGGAGTTTCCGCGCTGCTGTCCCGCTACAGTTGGCGCGCGATGTTCCTGGTGGGGATTGTGCCGGCGGTGGTGGCCCTTTTCGCGCGGCTGAAGGTGCGCGAGCCGGAGCGCTGGAAAGAGGCGCGGGCCAGCGGCGGCGACCGGCTCACCCTGTGGGAGTTGTTTACGCCCGAGCACCGGCGCGACACGCTGGTGGGCTCGGCGCTGGCCTTTGTCGCGGTGTTCGGCCTGTGGGGAGCGACGAACTGGACGCCAACGCTGGTGCGGGAGATGCTCGAGCCGTTGGGGCGGAGTCCCGCCCAGATCACGAGGATGGTGAGTTACGCGGTGATGTGTCTGAACGCGGGCGCCATCGTCGGCTACTTCTCGTTCCCGCCGCTGGCGGAGTGGATCGGACGGCGGGCCGCGTTTCTCTGGATGATGCTGGGGGCCGCGGTGACGTTACCGGCAACCTTCCTGCTGCCGGATTCCTACTCCAGGGCGCTGCTGATTCTACCCGCGCTGGGCTTCTTCACCAACGGCATCTTCAGCGGGTTCCCGGTGTACTTACCGGAGCTGTATCCAACGCGTATACGGGCCACTGGCGCAGGATTCTGTTTCAACGCGGGCCGCGTGCTGGCCGCTTCCAGCCCGTTCCTCACCGGCTACCTGGTGGTGCACCTGGGAACGTTTGCGCGGGCCGCCAGCTCGGTGGCCATCATTTATGTGCTGGGAACGGCGGTGCTGCTCTTCGCGCGCGAAACGAAAGGGCAAACGCTGGAGTAGAGGGCCTACGGCGAGGCCGCGACGGAGACGGTCGCCGGGCTACTGGAGACTCCGCCGACCGTGATGACCAACGGGTAGTCGCCAGTCGGGAGCGCCGGAACCTGGATATTGGCCTGCGCCAGGTCTACCAGCGTCGGAGTCAGGCCCAGGAATTGAACCGGCGCGCTGACGCCGCCGATGGTGGCGCTGAAGGGCAGAGTAGCCTGTGAGAACGGACTCAGAGGGGTTGCCGTTCCATCGGCAGGCGTCGCGGAGAGCGGTCCGATCCCGGTCAGGTACGCGACGATCACCGAGCCGGCGGGGGCGGGCGACTGCGGAGAATTGAGCGATCCCAGGCCGTCGGTGGCGATGGCGCGATTCTGATACAGAAAGATCCCCGGCGCCGACGCGCCGACCGTGACCGGGAACTCCTGGCTGATGCCCGACGCGGAGGTGACAAACATGGTCGCGGCGCCGGGCCCTATTTCCGAGGGGATCTGGAGATTGATCTGAGTGGGACCGGCGTACAGCAGCGGGCAGATCACACCATCCACGAAGACGCTGACGCCGGCCAGACTCGTAGTCAGCGGGATGCTCGCGGCCGGGGTGGCGCTCGCGGCAAATCCCGTTCCGAAGATGGCCGCCAGGCTGTCCGGAGAGACGCTATTGGTGAAGCTGGCTGCGTTGGCGACAGCGCTCACCGCGGGAGGCGACTGGCAACAGGAAGAAATCAGAACCGGCGAATCGGTGACCGTTATGGTAGAACCCTGCAGCGGGTTGACCGAGCCGAAGATGTCTCGAACCGTGCGGGCCTGCAGGTCCTGAGGCGCCGTGAACTGCTGATTCTGGTAAGGGTTCCATATGATGAGGCCGTTGGCGCCGGTGGCCAGCGTGAGCCGGATCTGCCAATTGCCGGCCGCATCGATGGTCGCGCCGGTGAGCGAAGCGCCGAGCAGCCAATCGAACATAAAACGGTAGGCCAGACCGGCCTCGGTCAAAACGCGAGGATCGTTCGCCTCGGTTCCCACGCAGAACGACGTGGCATGCCCCCAGGTGTACCAGTCGTAGCGGCCCGAACCGAAGGCCAGGTCGGCGAGATACTTGCGGACGATGTAGGCCGCGGCCAGATCGGGCGCGGTGGTGGTGTCGCCGGAGGCGCCTTCCGTGTCCCACAGCGGAATCGAACTTACATTGTTCTTCGCGAGCACCAGCCGCACATTCGCAATCGCCGCCGCCGTCAGCTCCGGAGGGGTCTCGTAAAAGTGGTAGCCGATGACATCCACGCTCGATGCGATGCCCGCCTGGAGGAGCTGATCCAGGTAGCCCGGCATGTAGGCCGCCGGCGAAGTGACCGTGCTGCCGGGATCCACGGATTTGATGATCGAATAGGCCGCCTGAGTAAGTTGCGCGAGTTGGGCGACAGTACCCGTGTAGTAAGTGGAATCGTTCGGCTCGTTCCAGATCTCGTAGTAGCGGATGGAGCCTTTGTAACGCTGGGCGACGGCGGTGATGTAGTCGTTCCAGTCCTGTATGTTGGTGGGCGGAGCGGGCGCGCCGGCGCCGACATAGTTGACCTGGTCGGGATTCGAGCTAGCCCAAGGCGGCGACTGGCCCAGCGTCAGCAAAATGTCTTTCACTCCATGCGCCTGGGCCGCGGCCACCCAGGTGTCGAGCGGTTCCCAATACCAGACGCCTTTCTGGGGCTCGAGCGATGTCCAGGAGGTGCCGGAGTCCCACAATCGCAGCGTGCCGAAGGTGGCCTGCGGCCAGGGCACCCCGCCGGAAACCGGGTTGCCGAAAGAATCCGTAAAGGAAGCGTCGTCCACCCAAAAGTTACCCGGCGCTGACGCCTGGAACATCAGCAGAATGGAACCGGTGTCGTTCACCTGCCCGCTGGTGGTGAACTGCCGCCAGTCGGCCGTGAGGGTCACGGGCGTGGCGGCATAGTGATTGTAAGGCGAGTTGGCGTTTTGCAGGACCAGGTTCACGGTCAGGCCAGGGTCGCCCCGGAGCCAGGCGGTGAACGTGTAAGTCTGGCCGGGAAGCACGGCCATGGATTGCACCAGTTGCACGGCGTCGCCGGGCGGCACAGTCTGCACGCTGACTTTCTGCGACGACGTCCCGCCATGCGGATTGTTGGTGTCCTGCGAATAGGCGACGGTGGGATTGGGAACGCCCCACGAGGAGTTATCGCCCCAAGCCACGGCGACATTGCCCGAAATCGGGTTGTTTACGCCCACCGAGACATAGGGCGGCTCGAAGCCGCTGTTGCGGAGCTGGCTCTGGAGGAAGTTCCCCACGTGTATGCCGAAGAACGAAGTTGGGATCGGCCCCAGGTTGGGCGTGGGCGCAATGGCGCCCGGTGCGAAGGAGAGCGCGAAGTCGTCCACCCACACCGTGCCCGGCGTGCCCATGGCGACCATCAGGTAGGCGCCTTCGTTCGTGGTGATGTATCCCATGGCCGTCAACTGCTGCCAGTCCGAGGTCAGAGTGAGCGAGCTTTCGACATACGTGGCGTAGGGGGACGAGCCCTGTTGAATCACTAGCGAGACCTGCACGCCGGGCGTTCCCCTCAGCCACACCGAGGCTGTGTAGATGTTGCCCGCCTGCAAGGTGAAAGGCTGATAGAACTGCGCCCGTCCCGTGCCCACGCTGGAGACGACCACCTTCTGGCATGCAGTGCCGCTGTGCGGGTTATTGGTCTCCTCGGAATACTGCACGGTGGCGTTGGCCCAAGCCGAGTTTTCGACCCAACCGTTGGCGAGTCCTCCGGTGATCGCGCCGTTGTTAATGCTGACCGGGATGTAGGGCGGCTCCATACCCGGATTCACCAAAGGCACGGAAGTGGCCGCGCGCGCGGGGGCCAGCGCGAATAGGAAAGCCGCGATACAGATGAGGGGCCTCAGCACGGAATTCGGCTCCGGAGTCCGCACTCGTCAGGAGTATACCACGGCGGGATTCGGCTTCACTCGAAAGCTGCGGCGCTCCCTCACACCGCCAGCACGTCGTCCTTCTTGGCCACCAGCGAGTACAGCACCGGGGCCAGGAAAATCGAGAGCAGCAGGCGGGAGGCCAGGCCGCCCACGATCACGATGGCGAAGGGTTTCTGCGAATCGCTGCCGATGCCCGTGGACATGGCGGCTGGCAGCAGGCCGAGACAAGCCACCAACGCCGTGATCATGATGGGGCGCAGGCGCAGCAGCGCGGCGGCGTGCGTGGCCTCCAGGATGTCGCGGCCCTCCAGGCGCAGCTTGTTGATGAACGAGTACAGAATCACGCTGGTCTGCACGGCCACGCCCATCAGGCACACAAAGCCCAGCCCGGAGGAGACGCTGAAGTTGGTTCCGGTCAGCCGGAGCGCGAGCAGGCCGCCAACCGGCTCCGTGACCAGCACGCTGAATATGATAATCACCGGGAACTTCAAGTTGCCGTAAAGGGCGAAGAGGATGAGCAGGATGATCAGAATGGTCAGCGGCAGGATCACCTTCATCTGGCCCAGCGCGGCCAGGTACTCCTGGTATTCCCCGCCCCACTCGAAGCGGTAGCCGATGGGGAGTTTGACGGCCTCGGCCACCTTGCGGCGGGCCTCGCCGACGGCGCTGGCGAGATCGCGATCCTCCACGCTGTACTGCACTCCGCTGTAGCGCGAATTGCCCTCGCGGTAGATGAACGAGGCGCCGTTTTCGACCTTGATATCGCAGAACTGCGAGAGCGGCAGGTGCTCTCCATCGGGCGTTGCGACCAGCAGGTTGCGGATGGCCTCCTCGTTGGCGCGGAAAGGCTCCTGCATGCGCACCACCAGGTCGAACTGCTCCTCGCCCTGGATCACCTGGGTCGCCGCCTTCCCTCCCATCCCGGTCTCGACAATCGTGTTGATGTCGGAGACGTTCAAGCCGTAGCGGGCGATCTTCTCGCGGTCGGGGGTGATGGTGAGGCTGGGCTGCCCCAGTTCCTGCACGATCGAAAGGTGGACGATGCCGGGCACCTGCGACATGACGCGCTTGGCGTCGCGTGCCTTGTCCTCGAGCACTTTCAAATCGGGGCCGAAGATCTTCAACGCGAGAGAGCTTTTGAGGCCGGTCTCGGCCTCGTCCACGGCGTCTTCGGCGGGCTGCGTGTGGTTGAAGACCACGCCCGGAAAAGCGGTCAGCCTGGCGTCCATGGCCTCGATCAACTGCGGCTTGGTGCGAATGGCGCCCTGCCAGACGGGGTCGCGATAGGGCTTGAGGCCGATGTAGAACTCGTTGTTGAAGAAGCCGGTGGGATCGGTGCCGTCGTCGGGGCGCGCCAGCTCGTTGGCCACTTCGGTGACCTGGGGAAAACTCAGCAGGATATTGCGAATCTGCGGGGAAAGCCGTGCGGCCTCGTCGAAAGAGATGGTGTAGGGGGTGGTGGCGCGAATCCAGAGAGCGCCTTCGTCCAGGTGCGGCATGAATTCCGCGCCGATGGTGGGGATCAGCAGCAGCGAAACGCCGAACACCGCCAGGCACAGCAGGACGGTGATCGCGCGGTGGCGCAGGCTCCAGCCCAACATGCGGCCGTAAAGGCTACGAATCCCTTCGTAGACGGCGATGCGCGGCTCGTGAACGTGTTTGCGCAGGAAAAAGGCGCACAAAACCGGGAGCAGCGTGAGGCTGCAAATCAGCGCGCCGACCAGCGCAAACGACATGGTGCTGGCCATGGGCTGGAAGAGGCGCCCCGACGGCCCGGTCAGCACGTAGATGGGTAGATATCCCGCGATGATCACGGCCATGGCGTAGAAGATGGGCCGCTCCACATCGTGCGCGGCGGCGCGGATCACTTCGACAACCTTAAACGGCTGGCCTTCCCTCGAGGCCAGTTCCCGGAAGATGTTCTCCACCATCACCACCGAGCCGTCCACGATGATGCCGAAGTCAATGGCCCCGATGGAGAGCAGGTTGGCGGGAATGTGCCTCCAGTCCAGGCAGATGAAGGAGAAGAGCAGGGCGAAGGGGATGGTGACGATGACGATCAGCGCGGTGCGCACGCTGAACAGGAACAACCCCAGGATAATCAGCACCAGCAGCATGCCGCGGAGCAGGTTGCTTTCCACGGTGCGGGTGGTCTCTCCGACCAGGTCGCTGCGGTCGTAGAAGGGACGAATCTTCACGTCGGGAGGAAGCACGCGGCGGTTCAGGTCGTCGGTCATCTCTTCGACCTTCTTGAGCACCACTTGCGCCTGCTCGCCGATGCGCATGAGGATCACGCCTTCGACGGCGTCGTCCTGCCGCATGAAACCGAACTCTCCGAGGCGCACCGCGTGCCCGATCTCCACCTTGGCGACGTCCTTGACGTAGATGGGAATGCCGCCCCGCGTGGCCAGCACGATGTTGCCGATATCCTGCGTGTTGCGCACCAGGCCCAGGCCGCGGATGTAATAGAACTGGCCGCCCTGTGTGTAGAAGCCGCCGCCGGCGTTGGCGTTGTTGCTGCCCAACTGCTGGAACACCTGGGGCACGCTGAGGCCGTAAGCCAGCAGCTTATTCGGCTCCAGCAGAACCTGGTACTGCATGACCGTGCCGCCGAAGCCGGAATCGTCCGCCACGCCCTGGATCGAGCGGTAGCGGCGCTCCAGCACCCAGTCTTCGATGGTCTTCAGATCTTGCGGAGAGCGGTCGGGGCTCTGCAGCACGTAGCGGTAAATCAGGCCGCTGGGACTGAACAGCGGAGAGATGGTGGGCGTGATGCCGCTGGGCATGGTGGCGTTGGCCATCCGCTCGAAGGCCTGCTCGCGGACGAAATAAGGGTCGGCGCCGTAGTCGAAATTCATCTGCACGCTGGAGAGGCCGTAGAGCGAGATGGAGCGCAGCGAATCCAGCTTGGGAATGCCGGTCATCTCCACTTCCAGGGGCACCGAGACCAGGCGCTCCACCTCCTCTGCGGCGTGGCCGGGCCACTGGCTGACGATCTCCACGTGCGGAGGCGAGAGATCGGGATAGGCGTCGATGGGAAGATTGCGGAAGGCCAGCACGCCCCAGATCATCACGGCGAGCGAGGCTACCACCACCAGAAAGCGCTGCGAGAGGGCGAAAGAGACGATGCGGGCGATCATAGGGCGGCGTCCATGCGATCAGCGCGAGTCATTGATGAATTGGAGGAACACGCTGCCTTGGGAGACAACGGGATCCCCGGCCTTGAGTCCGCTCAGGATTTCGACCTGGCCGTCCTGCTGGCCGCCCACCGTCACCACGCGCTGGGCGAATTGGCCGGGCTGCTGCTGCAGGTAAACGAACGGCTGATTCTGGGCGTCGTGGAGCACGGCCGACGCGGGCGTCACCAGCACGTTGCGCCGCGAGCGAGTGTGAACGACGGCCTCCACGAACATATCCTTTTTCAACAGGCCTCCGGGATTGCGCGTCACGATGCGCACCGGGGTGGTTCGCGTGGCCGGATCGATCATCGAGCCGATGTACTCGACCACCCCGTGGAAGGTGCCGGGGATCGAGACGTTGGTTTCCTCCACCGTGTCGCCCACGCGGATGGAAGGCAGGTCGCGGTCGAAGATGTGGCCCTGCACCCACACGGTCGAGAGGTCGCTAATGACGAAGCACGTGGTCGCGCCCGCCTGAAGCAGCAGGCCCGGGGCGACCAGTTTCTGCACCACCACCCCGGCAATAGGCGCGCGCACGGACAACTCCGGATTGATGGGCGTTCCGGCGCGCTCGGCCTGTTCGATCTCGGTTTGGGTGACTCCGAAGATCTTGAGGGCTTGCAGGCTGTTCTGAACGTCGGTGGCGGCGTCGTTCACGTCCGATTGCGCGCTCTCCAAATCCTTGGGCGCGGCGGCGCCGTTCTTGAGCAGGTCGGCGGTGCGTTCCAGAATGCGCTGGGTCAGATTCTGGCGGTTGCGCGCGTGGCGATAGGTGGAGATGGCGCCCGCCACGTCCGGGCTGGTCACGTACAGCAAAGGCTGATCCACGCTGACGATGTCGCCCGTATTGGCCAGGATGCGCACCACCGGCCCGCCGATCTGCGTGATGGCGGGAGTGGTGCGGTCGGTGTTCCAATCCACGGTGCCCGTAGTGCGCACCACGACCGACCAATTGGCGGCGGCAACGGGCGAGATTTTGAGATGCGCCAGTTGTTCTGGAGGAACCGTGAACAAGCTGGAGGCGGCCGGAGTGCTCTCCGGGGCGCCGGCCGCCGCCGGTTCGGGTCCTTTGCAGGCTGGCTCGAGCAAACACGCGGCCAGCGCGAGCGCGGCGAAGAGGGTCGATTGCTTCATGGAATCACCTGTGCGCCCACCGCCGCATTGACCTGCTCGGCGGCGGCCATGTATGTGGCCAGCGCCTGGCGATAGGCGAGCTGCACGGCGCGGTAGCTGCGCTCGGCATCCAGCAGATCCAGCAGCGTGGATGCGCCGCGGCGGTACGAGTAGAGGCTGATCTCGCGCGAATCCCGGGCCTGATCCAGGTACCCGGATTCGAAGAGCGTGGCCACCTGGTCGCTGTTCTGGAAGGCTTCATAGGCGTTGCGAACGTCGGAGAGCACGGTGACGCGGGCGGCGGCCTCCACTTCCCGGGCCTGCCGCGCCGCGAACTGGCTTCGCGCGATTTCGCCCTGGTTGCGGTCGTGGATTGGGATGTCGATGGAGATCCCGAAGCCCACCCCGTTCACCGGGCCGTTGCGCTTGTATTCGCCCTCCGCGGTGAGGTCGCGGGCACGGTTGCCGTAGGCCAGGGTCACGGTGTCGTCGGCCAGCTTCACGCCGCTCTGCGCGCCGCGCAGGTCGGGACGATTGGCCAGCGCCTGCTTCTCCAGCTCGTCCGCCAGAACCACCCGCCGCTTGTGCTCCAGGGCGCCGGAAACGTCGTAATCCGGCGCGATGTTCTGGTAGCCCAGCAGTTGCCGGAGGCCGACCTTGCTCTGCGCCAGCGCCAGATCCGCCGCCGCGACATCCTGTTCGAACTGCAGCTTCTGCAGGGCGATCTTCAGGAAATCGCCCTTCGAGATGTCGCCGGCCTGCATGCGCAGCCGGTTGATCTCGACCACCTTCGCGAAGTCCTTCAGATCCTGCCGGGCCAGTTCCAGGTTGGACTTGGCCAGCAGCACGCCGATGAAGGCCTGCGCCACCTGGTAGCGAAGCTGGCGCTCGGCGTCCGCCACGCCGCGGGTGGAGACGTCGGTTGTGTCTTTGGCCACCTGGATGCGCTTGTTGCGCTTGTCGCCCCGCTCGATGGTGTAGCTGATCGACTGTAAGAACTCCTGGTTCTGACTCAGATTTTCGAACGTCATTTGGCCGGGAGTGAAGATCGGGAAGTCCTCGTTGACCATCGAGTAGACCGGATTGGGCTTGAGGCCCGCGGTAGTCTCGCCGGCGCGCGCCTGGTCGATATTCAGGCGCTGGGCCCGCATGGTCTGGTTATTGAGCAGGGCCATTTGCACGGCCTGATCGAGGGACAGGACCGGAGGCGACGGAGCGGCAGGGGGCGTTTGCGCGTTCAGAATCCCGCCCACCGGCGAGAGCAGCATGAAGACAAGGGGGTAGAGATGTCGTTGGCCGCGTAAGACCATCCAGGGACTCCTCACTTCATTGGACTACAAAAGGGTCGCAGATGTTACAGGGTTGTGGCCGGACCTGGAGCTCCGGCGCGGACGCGGCCGCCGGCCCTATAGCGCCGCTTCCCCGCGGTCGTCGTTCCGGATGCGGATGGCTTCGGCGACTTCCGAGACGAAGATCTTGCCGTCCCCGATGGCGCCCGAGCGGGCCGCGGCGATGAGAGTGTTGACGACCTCGTCCTTGCGGTCCGCCGGAATCACCATTTCCAGCTTGACCTTGGGCAGCAGGTCGACATTGTACTCCCGGCCGCGGTAGACCTCTTTGTGGCCCTGCTGGCGGCCGTGGCCGCGCACTTCGAGCACCGTCAACCCATCGATGTGGATGGCTTTGAGCGCCTCGCGAACGGCTTCGAGCTTGAAGGGCTGGATGATGGCTTCGATTTTGTACATGGGGCTACTCCTCGAAATTGTACCCTTCTTCGCCGTGCAATGAAAGGTCCATGCCGCCGGACTCGTCGCGCTCGGCAACCCGCAGGGGGACGATGAGCTCGGTTACCTTGAGCGCGACCAGCGTTCCCACCACCGCCATGGCGATTCCCACCGCCGCGCCCACGAGCTGATTCGGGACCTGCATCCAGTGGCCGTCGATGAGGCCCAGCGGAGCCGATTGGCCGCTCGCCAGCTTCAGCGCGCTGTTGACCGCCCGTGTGGCGAAAACGCCGGTGAGCGTGCAACCCACCAGCCCGCCCACGCCGTGGACGCCGAAGACGTCCAGGGAATCGTCGTAGCCGAAGCGCTCTTTCACCTTCGTGACCATAAAGAAGCAGACGGCTCCGGCGATCAGCCCGATGAGGATGGCGGGGAAGGGTTGCACGAAACCCGAGCCCTGAGTAATCGTGGCCAGGCCGGCCACGGCGCCCGAAATGGCGCCCAGCGCGCTCGGCTTGCCCTTGCGGGCGATTTCGGCCAGCATCCAGGAGACGGCGCCGGCCGCGGCTGCGAAGTGCGTGGCCACGAAAGCGCTGGTGGCCAGCGACGAGGCCGCCAGCGCGCTGCCCGCATTGAAGCCGAACCACCCCACCCACAGCAGACAGGCGCCGATGAAACTGAGCACCAGGCTGTGCGGCATCATCGACTGGCTCGGATAGCCCTTCCGTTTCCCGATGTAAATGGCGGTCACCAGCGCGGAGAAGCCGGAAGTAATGTGGACCACCGTGCCGCCTGCGAAATCGAAGACCGGGCAGCGGCCGCCCAGGTACGCATTCAGGAAACCGCCGTTGCCCCAGATCATGTGCGCCACCGGGAAATACACCAGGAAGGCCCACAGCGTGCAGAAAAGCGCCATGGCGGAGAACCGCACGCGCTCGGCGAAGGCGCCGGTGATGAGGGCCGGGGTGATGATGGCGAACATGAGCTGGTACACCATGAACGTCTGGTGGGGAATGGTGGGCGCATAGGTGGCGTTCGGCTCGGCCCCCACGCCCTGCAGGAAGAGATAGCGCAGACCGCCGATGAACGGGTTGCCCTCGGAGAAGACAAGGCTATAGCCGCAGACGGCCCACACCAGGGTGATGATGGCCATCATGGCGAAGCTCTGCATCATCGTGCCCAGGACGTTGCGCTTGCGCACCAGGCCGCTGTAGAACAGCGCCAGGCCCGGGCCGGTCATCATCAAGACCAGCGCGGCGCTCATCAACATCCAGGCATTGTCGCCGGCCGACTGGGAGGATTTCACGGCCTCCTTCAGCGCGGCCAGTTGGGCTTCGACTCCTTCCGGCGCCTTGGCCAGAAGAGCAGACGAAAGTAAAAACAGTCCAGCAATGACTCGATAGGACAACGTGGTCACCTCAACGTGGAGTACTGGCTACTTGCCCGCAGCGGAGCGGGCAACCCAACACAATAGAGGATGCCGGCCCGGCCGCGCCACAAAAAGTTTGCATCGGGGAGATAGAAAAACTCTATGGGACTGGCCGCCGGGTGCTGCCATCGGCATCCATACAGCCGTCTCCTTGCAGCGTGACCGGTCTGCCCCGCAAGGCGGTATTCTCTAATTAACGGAGGCGCGAATGAGAATCCTCTGCATGGCTCTTACGCTGGCGATAGCTCCGGGGAGCTACGCCCAGTTGATCGGGTCCCGCGCGATCGTCAACTCGGCCAGCTACATGGCTCCGGGTCTTCCGGCCGGCTCGATCGCGCGCGGGTCTATATTCTCCATATTTGGAACCGGCCTGGGGCCGGCTTCGAGCCCGCCGCTGGCCTTTCCGCTGTCTACTACACTGGGCGGCGTTTCCGTTACGGTGACGCAGGGCGCGAACACGGTCAACGCCATCCCGCTCTACGTCGGCGCCGGCCAGGTCAACGCCATCCTGCCCTCCAATGCGCCGCTAGGCAAGGTCTCGGTTTCGGTCGCGATGAACGGTACCCAGGGACCGCCTTCGCCCGCCACGGTGGTGAACTCCAGCTTCGGCATTTTCGCGGACAATAGCGCCGGCTTCGGTCCGGGCGTCATGCAGAACGTGACCGCCGCCGGGCTGCAGCCGCTGAACCTGCCCAACGCGGCGGCCAAGCCCAACCAGTACATCGTGCTCTATGGAACGGGGTTGGGGCCGGTGACATTCCCCGATAACGTGGCGCCCACGGCGGGCAATCTTCCCACCCAGACCGAGGTTTTCGTCGGCGGGCAGCCGGCCACCATCGCCTACAACGGCCGGAGCCCTTGCTGCGCGGGGCTTGACCAGATCAACTTCCAGGTTCCCCAAAACGCTCCGCTGGGATGCTGGGTGCCGGTGCAGGTCCGCACCGGAGGGGTCACCGTGAGCAACTCGGCCACGCTAGCCATCTCGGCCGACGGGTCGCCCTGCAAGGAGAGCGGCAACGCCCTCGCGGCGCCATTTCTGGCGGGCAAGAAACTCGGGGTCATCGCGGCTCTGCGCACTCCGGTGACCGAAGATGTCGGGCTGCCGGCGGCCGCCACGGTGACCACCGACAGCCTCATGATCACCTTCCAGCAGGAAAACGTCTCGGGGCTTCCGCCGTTCAACCCCTTCTTCTCGCTTCCGCCGGCCGGCGCCTGCACGGCCTATTCGCCGCAGGGCGACATGTTCGATGGCGACCCCTTCCCGCTCAGCGGCGCCACGGGAAAGTTTCTGGACGCCGGAAGTTCTCTCGCCCTCACCGGCTCCGCGGGCAGCCGGACTGCCAAGCGGGCCACAGGCAATGTGCGGAACTTCCAGCCGCTCGGCTATACCTATGACGGATCCCTGGTGCCTTCGTCGCTGTTCCTGAACCCGGGCAGTTTCTCGCTTACGGGAGCCGGTGGCGCGGACGTGGGGGCCATTTCGGCGAGTTTCACCTTTCCCACGCCGCTCACCTGGAGCAACGCTGCCCAGACGACCGGCATTACGCGCAGCCAGGGCTTCACCGTGAATTACCTCGGCGTGCCCGCGGGACAGACGGTCGTCATTTACGGAGGTGGCGTGGACCTGCCGTCCAACGCTACGGCCGAGTTCGTTTGCGTGGCGCCGGCGGGGTCTTCCAGCTTCACCGTGCCGGCCACCGCGCTGGCCAACGTTCCCGCCACCCGCGCCAACGTGCTGCAATCCAAGGGAGTGGTGTACGTCGGCGCTCTGCCGCTCTCAAGCCCGGCCGCCTTCACGGCCACGGGACTCGACACCGGCGCGATCTATCCGGGCGCCTTCATCGGGAAGACGGTGATCTTCCAGTAGGAGCATGGCTATGGGACTCAGACAGAAAGCATTGATCTTGTTGTTTCTGCTGCTCACCTGGGGCGCAAACCGCCGCAGCTTCGCCGGCGGCAAGCAGTACGATCCGCCTCCGCTGCCCGATCCGCAGGATCTTCCGTTCCCGGACGACCCGCCGCCCATCTTTGACGATCCTTTCGATCCCATCAACGATCTGCCCGATCCGTTCGAGATTCCATTCCCGCCCGAGGATGCTATGGACCCATTCGACGACCCCATTCCCTTGCCCGACCCTCCGGACCTCGATGACCCATTCATGGAGCCCTCCCTGCTCCCGGATCCCTTCGACGACCTCCCGGATTTTCCGCTGGATCTTCCGCCCTTTCCGCCTGACCTCCCGGAGGCCTTTGAGCCTCAGGCCGCCAGCGGTGCGCCCGCCTACCACATGGCCGGCCCGATGCCCTACCCGATGCGGTTGCCGTTTCACCCCGCCTATTCCGGGGTGAGCGCGCCCAAAACCGTGCCGGCCTGCAACGCGGCGGCCGCCAATACGCTCCTCGTCGCGGAGTCGAAGAACAACACCGTGCTCTTCTTGGGCGCCTGCCCGTTCGCGATCCTCCAGCGCGTCTCGGTCGGCAATTATCCGGTGGCCGTCAGGGTAACGCCGGACGGCCAATCCGCCTGGGTGGCCAACGCCGACTCGTCCACCATCTCCATCATGAGCCTCGCCAGCAAGACGGTGGTGGCGACCATTCCCCTGCCGAACTTCAATGGCGATCCGGCCGAGCCGAACGGAGTGGTGTTCACGCCGGATGGTTCTACCGCTTACGTCACCAACCACGACGCCAATCCCGGCTCGGTGATCTTCGTGATCGACGTCGCCAGCCGCGGCATTCTGAAGACCATCCCAACGGACGCGTTCCCAGCCTCTGCGGCGGTCACCCCCGACGGCTCGACACTCTGGGTGCCCAACCGCGGCGACAGCACCATCACCGTCGTCGACACCCTGACCAACACGGTTACCGGTCACCTCAGCGCCGACTACCCCACCGGAATCGCGTTCAATCCCACGGGAACCCGGGCTTATGTGGCGGAAGCGGAGCTGGGCACCGAGAACGGCTACCTGAAGGTATTCGACGTGTCGAGCACCGCCACCATCGCCAGGATCATGGTCGGAAACCTCCCGCACGTGGTCAAGGTGGCGCCCAGCGGCCACTACATTTTCGTGACCAACCTGGGCTCTAATTCCATCTCGGAGATCAGCCCCAGCACGAACACAGTGCTCCAAACGATCCCGGTGCCGGGACAAGACCCGCTGGGGATCGCGTTCCTAAGATAGGAGGCCGGTCAGGAGCGCGGAGCGGCTCGCAGGATGGCGCGGGCGGGAGCGCCGTCGCCGTCCAGGATCTTGAGCGGGAGGCAGATGAGTTCGTAGTCGCCGGGCTGGACGGCGGAGAGGTACAGCCCTTCCATGATCCATATGCCGGCTTCGAGCAGAACCTGGTGGGTGAGTTCGCCCTCTCCGCTGGGTGCGCCGATCGAGAGATAGTCGATGCCCAGTGCCTGTATGCCGCGCTCGGCCAGGTACTGCGCGCCTTCGAGCGTCACATAGACGTAGTCGGAGACGAACTCGTCGGTGGTCCAGCAGCGGCGCGAATTGGCTGTCTTGAGCAGAATGCGCTCGCCGGCACAAATGGCCCGGGTCCCCAGTTGCCGCGGATCGATGGCGGCGAGGCCGGGGAACTCGAGCACCCGCGCGGGGCCCACGGTGGCAGTGAGCGGCATTTGGTCGATCCCCGCCGCGCCGGGGAGGAAATGCAGCGGCGCATCCATGTGCGTGCCCGTGTGCAAGCTCATCGAGACCGAGGAGAGGTTCAGGGAATCGCCGCGCTCCATGCTCAAATTGCGCTCGATGCGCACCTCCTGGTCCCCCGGCCAGTGCGCCATCCCGCTGCGCAACGGAACCGAGATGTCGATCCAGGCAGAGTTCATGGGCGCCCCTCCCTCATGGTTCTTCCTGCTCCGACAAGTCGTTCGGTGGCGTAGCGCTGGGGTTCGGATTGGGCGGTGCCGCCTCGATGGGAACCACGTAGTACGGCGTGGCGGCGCGCGGGTCGGGGTCGAACCAGCCGGTGTTTTCCTTGTTTAGGATCTCAAAGTAGTACATCAGGTCCCAGCGGCGGCTCAGGTCGGCGGCCGGAATGGTGAAAACCCCCTTGGCGCCGGGGTTCTCCAGGGTCTTGAACTTCGCGAGCTGGTTGACGGGGCGGTAGTGCAGGCGGACGGCCTTCACGTTGGCGACGGGGAAGATGCGCACGGCCAGGGCCAGCGGCTTATCCGGCGGCGCGGTTTTGGGAGGCACGTGCGCGATGTTCGGCCGGGGGAGCCGTTTAAGTTCCTTCCGCGCCGGAAGCGGCTCGGCGGCGCGCGGCCCTTTCACCACCAGCCCGCTTACGGCGAATTCGGGCTCGCTAAACAGGACGTCCAGGAAGCCATTGCGCGCGCGCAGCTTCTGCGGAGTGGCCGAGCCGTCGGTTTGCAGAACCAAGACCGAATACAGGCCGTCGGCGGCGCGGATGCGGAAGGTTTGCGGGCCGTGGCCGCGAATCCAATCGCCGTAGAGAGCGTTGGAGGGCAGCCAGCGCGGGTTGGGCGCGACCCCGCGCACTTCCAGGTACGGCGTGAGCGGGAGCGCATGCGCCGTGCGCTCGCCCTCGCCGAGCCAGCCGAAACCCGCCGCCTCGGTGTACCGCGTGGCCGGATCGACGGCCTGGAAACGCGGCGCGACATCGCTGCGATAGGAGAGCTGGCGCGTCTGCGCCGGGCCGCCGAAATCGAACCCGAAATCGAACCGGCCGAATTGCTGGAAGATCTTCTCCCGCTCCTCGATCAGCTTGAGGTCGTGCCGGACGTAGAGGAGCTTGTCGCGCCACGGGCCAATGTCGAGGGCCGCAAGTTTCTCCCAGACCGGGATGGCGGCGGCGATCTCACGATGCGCGGCCTCCAGCGCGGCCGGGTCGCCGGTTTGATCGAAGTAAGCCACCTGATCAAAAGCCAGCATCTTGTGTGCGTGGTAACTGGCCAGCAGCGCCAGGGCCTGGAAATCGGGCTGCGAGTCGCGCCACTCGGGATGGCCGGCGGCCAGCTTCGCCTGCACCCGCGCCAGGGCGGCTTCGATTTTGGCGGCGCGGTCGCGCAGCAGCTCCGCGGTATCCCAGGGAGTCTGCATGGCGGAAGCGAGACCCTGCAACCGGTTGTGGACGGCCTCGGAAACGCTGACGATGAAGCGGCCGTCGCTGGGCCAGGCGTCGCGATAGGCGTCCAGCAGGCCGCCGGGGCTTGTCTCGGGCCAGACGGATTCGTTGGGATCGGGCAGCCAAGCGGCGACGATCTCGGGGAGCACGCCGCTGGCTGTCCGATAGGCCTCCAGCACGTCGGGCGCGGCCGCGCCAAAGCGCCGCTTCAACTCCGCCGTCCAAAGCTTGTCGGGAGCTTTGGGATCGTAGCCGATCCGTCCCCACAGCATGTAGAAAAGCCAATAGCGATCGAAGCCCCGCTCGGCTGGCGCATCGATCTCGAAGCCGCCGGAATCGGAGAGCGTGAAGGTGGCGGCGGCGCGGCGCACGAAATCGGGATCGCCCCACAGCAGGAACCGCGCAGAGCCGAGCGACCAGTAGCATCCGTAAGGGCGCGGCCTCTCCAGCAGATTGAAATAGCTGAAGCCGGGGCTGGTCTCGGCGGGCTGGTAAGGACGCCCCATCTCGCCGGCCCAATAGCGAAGCGCAACCACCAGCGGCACGCGCGCGGCCTGTGCGGCTTCGACGAATCCCTCCGGCAGCGGTCCCGCCGGAAGATCCAGGGTCACCCGCCGGCCGGCCTGGCGAAGCACGCGGAACAGGGCGTCGCTGGAGGGCTGGGAATCGGTGCGCAGCTCCAGGCCGCGGATGGCCGGGCAGAAGCCGAGCGCCTTGGCGAGCACGTCGTAGTTGGGACTCTCGGCGCTCTCCCACTGTATGCCCAGGATGAAGTCCAGACCGTGGTCGGAGGCGGCCTGCGAGATGCTGCGCAGGGTCTCGAGCTGGCGCGAAAGGGAACTGATGGGCTCGGTCAAAACCAGGTGGAACCGGTTGAACCGGCTGCGGGCCAGCAAGGCGAAGTACTCCGGCCAGTTGGTCTGTTGATCCAGGCCGCTCGCCACGTAGCGGACGCCGCGGATGGGCATGGCGGGCGTGCCCTTCGCCATCGCCAGCCACCCGGTAGCGCGGATCTGATCGGCGGCCTCCAGCAGGCCGTACATCAGCCCGCGCAGATCGCCGCCCGAGATGGACCCCGGCAGAATCCGGAAGGTCTCCGGCGCGTCGGTGCTGATGTCGGTATTGAAGCGGATCATGCCGGGCTTGATGCCGCGTGCGGCGATAGCTCGCTGGACTTCCGCCATGCCGAACTCCACCGGTCCGGCCAGCGCCGGCGCCGCGAGCGCGATGGCCAGCAGCAGCGATTTACTCGGCAACGGTTTTCCAGCCTCTCCGGGAGAGATCCCAATAAATGACGGCGCCCGCCGCCATGCCCACCCCGATGAGCAGCGCGCCCAGGCCGGCGTGGCCGAAAATCAGCTTCCCAATTCCGAACAGCCAGCCGTAAATCAGCGCCGCGCCGCACAGCCAGTCGAGCAGGTTGTGCCAGCCGTCGCGCGAGGGCTGGACTTCCGGGGCCAGCGCGGCCACCCGCCTCCAGCCGGCCAGCGAAGGACGGGTTCGACGGTAGAAAGCGGCCAGCGTCGCGTCGCTCTCGGGGCGCGTGAGGAAAGTGACCCCCAGCCAGACCGCGGTGGTGATCGAGATGGTGACAATCATGATCCAGGCGAAACCGCGCGGATCGTCGCTATCGAAACCGCCCACGGTCTGCATGGCGATGGAGACAACGAACGCCGAAAGCATGGCCGAGACTTCGCTCCAGGCGTTGATGCGCCACCAGTACCAGCGCAACAGCAGCACCAGGCCGGTGCCCGCGCCGGTCACGATGAGCAGTTTCCACAAGCCGCCGATGGAGTCGAAATGCCAGGCCACGGCGGCGGACGCGATGGCCAGAAAAACCGTGGCCCACCGCGAGGCGCGGACGTAGTGCCGCTCGGAGCCGTCCTTCTTGAGGAAGCGTTTGTAGAAATCGTTGACCAGGTAACTGGCGCCCCAGTTGAGCTGCGTCGCTACCGTGGACATGTAGGCGGCCGCGAACGCCGCCACCATCAGCCCGCGCAGCGAGGGCGGCAACTGGCCGATCATCACCAGCAGGTAGCCGGTCTCGGGGTCCTTCAGGCCGGGGTGAAGAACCAGCGCGACCAGAGCGACCAATATCCAGGGCCACGGCCGCAAAGCATAGTGCGCGATGTTGAACCACAGCGTGGCCAGCAGCGAATGCCGCTCGTCGCGCGCGCAGAACATCCGCTGCGCCACGTAACCGCCGCCGCCGGGCTCCGCGCCCGGATACCAGGTGGCCCACCAGTTCAATCCGATGTACACGCAGAAGGTCAGAAGGGGCATCCAGGCGGAGTTCAGGTCGGGAACGAAATTGAGCGCGCCTCCCCGGCCGGTCGCGACCAGTCGCGCCTGCATGGCGCCGATGCCGCCCACCGCGCGCACCGCGAAAACCGCCAGCACGATCACCATGCCCATCTTCACGACGAATTGGAACAGGTCGGTGACCAGCACGCCCCACAGTCCGGAGAGCGTCGAGATGAGGGAAGTGATGCCGATGATGCCGAGGATGATCAGCAGCGCGTGGAATTTGGTTACTCCCAGGACCAGCACCAGGAACTTCACCATCGCCAGGTTGACCCATCCCAGCACGATGCAGTTGATCGGAATGCCGAGATAGAGCGCGCGGAAGCCGCGCAGGAAGGCCGCCGGAGCGCCCGCATAGCGGATCTCGGCGAATTCGATGTCGGTCATCACCCCGGCCCGCCGCCACAGCCGGGCGTAGAAGAAGACGGTCAGCATCCCGCCCGCGACGAAGCTCCACCACAGCCAGTTGCCCGCGATGCCGCCCTTGGCCACCAGGCCGGTCACCACCAGCGGCGTATCGGCGGCGAACGTGGTGGCCACCATCGAGGTGCCCGCCAGCCACCACGGCACGTTCCGGCCGGAAAGAAAAAACTCGCCGATGTTCTTCCCGGCCCGGGCCTTGTAGTAAAGCCCGATGGCCAGATTGAACACGAAGTAAAGGCCGACAATCGCCCAGTCGAGCGCAGTGAGCTGCACCTGGAAATTATAGCGGAAGCGGTTGAGGGGAGCCAAGGGAACTCGCCTGGTATTCGATGAACGCACTGTTCCGGGCCGGCGCCGGCGAATGGTCAGCGCCCCAAGATGATCTCGATTTGCGCTAGCGAGAAGCCGTAAAGCTCGAACACCATCCTGTCGATCTCAGCATCCGTTGCCTGCCTAACACGCTCCAAAACTGCCCTATCCGCCTCCGCCCGCGCTCGCTCCAGTTTCTGTTCAAGGTCGAGCATGCGACGGACCAAGGCCACGATGTTGTCGTGGTGCGCCCGATCCTCACCACGTTTGAGATCTAGGCAAGGAAGCGGGAAAGCTGCAAGCTGTTCTTTGGTAAACCACGGATACAGCTTGTCATAGATTCCGTGTTTCGTGCGAAGATACCAACCTCCCACAGACGACGCCAACACGCCGAGAATGAACAACAGGTCCAATGCGGTATCCGGCCTTCGGACGGCAACATAGACTGACTGATCTAGCACGACTGGGTTCCTGATGTAGGTGCACACCAAGCGAGGTGCGATTATCTTACGGATTGCGATTTTCGGCGACTTGAACAGCTCCGGTGTTCGAGGCTCTGCCAACCACTCGCCGTATGATATGTAGGTTCCATCCCACGCGTGACCATATCTCCTCAGGTGCTTGCCCTTGACCTCCGGGAGGTAGGAGCCGTCAAGCTTCTTCTTAGCGTGATATGACTGCTCCTCCTTGTCCCGTTTCGTCTGATGCCCGGGCGAGAATTTGCTTCTGCCGTATCCGTCAGTGCGATACGCATGAACGCCTCGGTTTAGGAAGCAGTACTGTTCAAGTCGGCAGGAATAGCGCTCTGTCGCAGCGACGACTTCCGCGGCTTCCGCTGAGTAGCGGAGGTCGATGTGCGCCCTGCCAACGCAATCGGCCAGCGTCAGCCTGTTGATGAGCGTCCGGCGTTCCGGCGCTTTGTATTCATACACATCAATGTCGTCGTGAGGCTTGGCCTTTTGCAAAATGATGATTGAGTTCTCGATGGCTGCGCCATGGAATGGAGGATAGTCGAAGACCACGATTTGCTTCAGCTGCGTCTCCTTCAAGAGGTAAGCACGCAGCTTTGAGAAGTACTTGCCTTTGATCCATGAATCAGAAACGATCATCCCAAAGCGGCCACCGCGCCTCAGTTGTCTGATACCCTGTTCGATAAAGAAAACGTAGGAATCGGTCTGATACTCGCTCAGGCCGAACCGCTGAATGAAGTAGGCGCCATGGTCCTGGCCTGCGCTGTAAAGATATGGAGGGTTCCCTATCACTACATCGAATCCGCCGCGCGTGAACGCCACTGGGAACGCTGCCTCCCAACTGAAGGGACGGAGTGCCTCGGCCTGAGGGTAGTTCACAAATAGATCAAGAAAATCTGTCCCGACAAGGGAGTTTCCGCAGTGTACGTTCCTGGAGAGATCAGGAAGGACCGTTTCGCCTGGGAATAGAGGCTGCTGCGCTTCCAAGGAATTGCGAGTCTCCCCTTCTAGGATCTTGAGATAGAGGGAGAGTTGTGTAACCTCGACCGCTTGGGGATCGATGTCTATTCCGTAGATGCTATTGAGGAGGATTTTGCGCTTGAAACCGGTCGTGAGGTGCAGCACATTGTTTGCATCACGGTAGCACAAAGAGCGTTTCTGCCTCGACGGACTTTCCATCAGCCTCTCAAGATGGTGTTCGCAGATCCGCTCGAAGGCTCGAATAAGAAACGATCCACTGCCGCAGGCTGGATCGATCACCTGAACAGCAGCTATCTCGGCGGGCGTCTTGTCTTTCAGGGCGGCGCCGACTGTCTGCTCAACAATATGTTCGACGATGTACCGGGGGGTATAGTAAACACCTCCCGCCTTTCGCACCTCCGGCTTCTGCTCAATCTTGACAGCCCCGGAGGCAGTAGTGCGGATGACCTTGCCCAGAAATCGCTCGTACACGGAGCCTAGAATGTGAACGGGTATCGTGCTAAACAGGTAGTTGGAATCTTCAGCGGACAGTTCGCTAATAAGATCGGCCAACAGGAAGTCGTCTACGGCGATACCTTCGGAGAAATGTGCCCTCTGACCTGGTCTGCCAAACAAACCGCCGTTGAATAGTGGCGCGAGTTTCCGGAACTTGGCGACGAGGGCCGGGTAGAGCTTCCCTGCAGCACGCCCCGCGGCCACCCAGTCCCTCACAATATCTTCGAGCGGCTCCAGAGTGTCAATGTCGCGATCCTCGCATATTCGGATGAAGAGGATTCGGTCGAGTATTGTTTGCACAGCCTCATTGAGGCCGGCGTCACCCCACTCAAAGCCGGGATTTGTTCTTGCCAGAGACCGGGCCAATCGACCTCGAACGCTGTCGAGGAACTCCAGGAAGTCGTCATCCACGGTGCGTGTACGCGTCGCCTTGAAGAGCCAGCCCTGTTTACCGGGACGGGCCGCGGTTTTTGGCAGAGCTTGGATGAACTTTTCAAGCGAGCCATCCGCAACAGCGCCTCTGGACAGGAGATCCCAGAGCTTCCCAGCGTTCTGCTCGAAGGTGTCGAACCGGAGCCTAAGCACGGGGTCGAATGGTCGGGCCCTGTCCGGTTTGGATCCCACCACATAAATCAGGAGTTCCTTGAAGTTCGTCAGCACCCCGAGGTAGAGGCTTAGGTTGTACGTATAGTTCTGTATCTGAAAAGCGTGCTTGTCGAGGTCCTCCGAGGGCTTCTTGGCCTCGCAGACGAACTTATTCAGACCGGCGTATCCGAAGACGTAGTCAGCCCGCTTTTTTCTGCCGGCTATGTTGGTCCGACGTTCGATCACTACCTCGGAGAGATGGAGCGGCAAGCCCTGGCTGTTGGCCACGTCCCAGCCAAGTGCCGTGAAGAGAGGGTCTAGGAACTGCAATCGGAGGCTGGCCTCGTCATACTCGCTGGAGTGGAATGAGGCGAAACCCTTTTGAAATCGAGCGGCCAGCCGCCCCGTGTCCTCGATGAATGTATTCAGTGAGCTCATAGCGCCCGCTCAACCTCGACTGGTACAACGAGCCAGTATATAGGAGTCAGCGCTTCAACCACAATTCCATCTCCTGGCCTCGCGGGCCGGATGAGGACTCTACAAGGGGTGTATGGTGGAGACGCTGGGGCTCACCCATTTCTCCTGAGTACCTTGCTTGCGGTCCGGAGAGGATGGTCCTGCATCCGCCGAGGGCCCGTTGGCAGGCAGCTACGACCGCTTGGCCTGATTCCACCAACGCCCGTCCGATGCCTCCTGTTTGACTCAGGGTAAGAGTACAGAGGGATGGATGAAGCCGCTCACTCTTGTCCGAGAAGGTGGGCGCTTCTTGCATCGTGCATGGCGGCGGACCAGGCGGGGTAGTCCCGGGCGCGGGAGTAATCGTCGGCACCGAGCGTGAAGGCTAGGTCGAGGCGGGTGCCGGGAGCGAACCCGGCGGCGCGCTCGGCGAGATTCCCGCCCTTAAGAGCGAGCGGCCAGCCGGGCGCAATCTGGCTCTCAGACGCTTCTCCTTGCCAGCGGCGTATCGGCGGCGAACGTGGTGGCCACCATCGAGGTGCCCGCCAGCCACCAGGGCACGTTCCGGCCGGAAAGGAAAAACTCGCCGATGTTCTTCCCGGCCCGGGCCTTGTAGTAAAGCCCGATGGCCAGATTGAACACGAAGTACAGGCCGACAACGGCCCAATCGAGCGCAGTGAGCTGCACCTGGAAATTATAGCGGAAGCGGTTGGCCGGAAGGACGATTACTTGGCTGCGATCGAGTAGCGGGCACTCTCTCTCACCGAGCCACCGCCCTGCATTGCGGTGATCCGGACCTCCCACTGGCCGGGCAGCGCCGGGGTCTCCATATGCATGGGAATCGCTCCGTACGCATCCGGCAGCGGAAGTTCCTGCACTTTCTTCGCGACTAGCCGGCCATTGGCCAGGAGTTCCACGGCCAGCTTCGGCTTCTCCGCACTCGTCTTATCGGGGTACACGAAGAAGTAGGCGGTGGGCTTCGTACCAGCGCTTAACATGGGCTCCGGGATGGGAAAGATCCGCACGCCGTCGTGAACCAGCGGATCGTCCAGGTCGCCGCTCACGGCCTCGACCAGGCGCACCATCATGACACTGCTGAGCCCAATTCCGCCGTGGGGCGCGGGGACGTCCAAAGTCGTAACGCTGGTGCTCGCCGCGCCGCCGTCGCGGTTGACGACAGCGGCTTCCAGCGTATAGCGGCCTGGCGGAAGCAGGAGCGGGTGGGAACCGGTAACCGGGCGGCCGGCCACGCCGGAAACTTCCGCGCTGTACTGATCGGCAAGCTGGCCGTCCGCGTCCTTGATTCGAGCGAACAGCGAAAAACGCGCCGAGTTACTCGGCGGTATCTCAAACACGACGGCGCGTTGCGCGCTCGATCCGAGGCTTGCGAACCGGAAAACCGCCAGATGGAATTCAAAATCGCGCGGCCGAGGATTCGCATCCAGAGCCGCCAGCGCGTCAAGATCGCGCATTGTGGGCCGATCCGCCTTCTGAATCGCAGACGCCGTCAGGGAGTTGCCACCGCGGCCCTGCCAGGCTTCCGGATTCGGTGGCGGCGGAAAATCGTTCGTGTTGAATACCTTCCATGGCTTTCCTGGCGGGGCCACCTTCAGGACCAGCGCCACTGTGTCGCGCGGGCCTTGGAAATAGGACACCCGAATATCGTGCAGACCGGCGCTCAGCTCCACATGGCCGCGCGCGGTTATAGGCGGATGCTGGCCGTCGTTGTCAATCGCCAGCCGCTCGTCGATGTAGAGCTTCGAGCCATCGTCGGACTCCAATGAGAACCGGTACGCGCCGGGGTTCTCGATCCAAATCCTGCCACGGTAGTCGATGGCGAACCATTCGAATCGGCTGGTGACGCCGGGGAAACCCTCCAGCCAATGGCGAGGCGGGACGTTCAGCTCGGAGGTGTAGATCGACCCCACCGGCTTATGATTCTCAAACTTCGGGAGCCACCAGGTGCCTTCCTTCAGGTAGTAGATATCGCCGCGCAGACCGCCTGGCACCACAACGGTCGTCCCGAAGGTGGCCGTGCCGCTTCCATCGGAGGCCGCGTCCTGCGCGTAGCCGAGACTCGCCCAAAGACCCGCCAGACAGAAGCCGCTCCGCCAACGCAATCGCCCACACATATCGATCTCCATCATCTCGCGACCGCTACCGAGGAACGCCCCTGGCGGCAGCTACGCCGTTCTCCGGAGCACGCTCTCTATAACGTCGGGGCGCTCGCCGATTACGGCAAGCAGGATGCGAGCGGGGCCGTCCGGAAATCGCCGGCCCTGTTCCCAGTTGCGAATCGAGGCGGGGGCGAATCCGAACTTCGCCGCAAACTGGGCTTGACTGAGGCCCAGGCGCCCACGAATCGCCTTCACGTCCACCCTGGGCACCATGACAGTGGTCACGCGAGCCGCAACGCGGTCTCCCTTCGCGTAAGCTAATGCCTGCTCCATGCTCGTGAGCAGGTCGCGGCCGAGCGTGCTCTTCGCCGCCCTGCGCCTGGGCACAGCCCGCTTGGTCCCCTTATTCGCACTCACCGTCGTCTCCTCTCCAAGTACTCTTCCCGAACGGCCTCCGCGATCTTCTCAAGAGCCTTCTGTTCCGCTCTGCTGAGATCCGTCTTCTTACCCTTGGCGTAGGCCGTCAACAAAAACAGCGGCATCAACGCACTGTGGAAGTAGTAGATCACCCTCAATCCGCCCCGTTTGCCCTTCCCGGGAATGGCCCACCGGACCTTCCGAATTCCGCCAGTTCCTGGGATCAAGTCGCCAGCTTCGGGATTGAACGCCAGGAACCCGATCAACTCCTCGCGGCTCGAAGTAGATAATAGGGCGTCAACCTGCCGCACGAAGGTCTCCGTCTCGACCACCGAAACCGGAGTCCGCTTCACTAGTTCACTATACGCCATTGGCGCAGTCCGCGCAAGGCCTCTGCGATTCATGGCGACCGGAAGCGGCGCGCGCCCCGCCCCCGCTCACGGCTGCGAAATCCCGCTCAGCGTCCGCTTCAGGAATTCCAGGATCTGCTCGGGAGTTCCCTGCCCGTCGATCGGCAGCCGCAGCACCCCGGCGGGCGTGAACTGCGCGCCTTTGCTTGCGCTCACCAGCGCCATCAGCCTCCCCGGGTCCACCTTCGATTCGCCGTGGAAGCGAATGTTCAACAGCCCTTGCCGCCGGTCGATATGCTGTATGCCCAGCTTCTCCGCGAGGCTCTTCAGTAGCGCGTATTCGAGCAGGTAGGAGACCGCTTGCGGCGGCGGGCCGTAGCGGTCTTCCAACTCCGTGCGGATCGTCTCGGCCTGCTCGCCAGTGGCCGCCTCCGCGATCCTCTTGTAGGCGCGCAGCCGCTGGTGCTCGTCCGCGATGTACTCCGCCGGAATCCGCAGATCCAGCCCCAGGTTGATATTGGTGTGTACTTCGAGCGGCGCTTCTTCGCCCTTCAACTCCCGCACCGCCTGCTCCAGCATCTGCACGTACATGTCGAACCCCACCGCGTTGATATGCCCGTGCTGTTCGCCGCCCAGCAGGTTCCCGGCCCCGCGCAACTCCAGGTCCAGCCCCGCGATCTTGAACCCCGCCCCCAGGTCGCTGAATTCCTTCAGCGCCGCCAGCCGTTTGCGCGCCACTTCGCTCAGCTCCGTATCCGGCGGAATCAGCAGGTAGGCGTAGGCGCGCCGGTTCGAGCGGCCCACTCGCCCGCGAAGCTGGTACAACTCCGCCAGGCCGTAACGCTCGGCATTCTCGATGACGATGGTGTTGGCGAGTGGAATATCGAGGCCGTTTTCCACGATGGTAGTGCACACCAGCACGTCGTACTTGTGCTGCATAAACCCCAGCATCACCTTCTCCAACTCCCCCTCGCTCATCTGCCCGTGCCCCACCGCGATCCTCGCCGCGGGCGCCAGTTGCTGAATCTGCGCAGCCCTGGACCAGATGGTATCCACCCGGTTATGCACGTAATACACTTGGCCGCCGCGTCCCAGTTCCTGCTCGATCGCCGCGCCCATCAGTTCCGGCTGCAAGTGCGCCACCACGGTCTGTATGGCCAGCCGGTCCTTGGGAGGCGTTTCGATGACGGACAAGTCGCGCAGGCCCAGCAGCGACATATGCAGCGTTCGCGGGATGGGCGTGGCCGTCATGGTGAGCACGTCCACGTTCTGCTTCATCTGCTTCAGCCGTTCCTTGTGCCGAACGCCGAAGCGCTGCTCTTCGTCCACGATCAGCAGCCCCAGCTCGCGGAACTCCACGTCCTTGGATAGCAGCCGGTGCGTCCCGATGAGGATGTCCACCTTCCCATCGGCGGTCTCCGCCAGCACCGCGCCGATCTCCTTCTTGCTCCGAAACCTGCTCAGCATTTCCACCCGCACGGGAAACGGCGCAAATCGCCGTCGGAAGGTCTCGTAGTGCTGAAAGCAGAGGACGGTAGTTGGCGCGAGCACCGCCACCTGCTTGCCGTCGCCCAGCGCCTTGAAGGCCGCCCGCATGGCCACTTCTGTCTTGCCGAAACCCACGTCGCCGCACAGCAGCCGGTCCATCGGTTGCTGGTGCTCCATGTCCCGCTTGATGTCGCGGATGGCGCTCGCCTGGTCGTCGGTCTCGACGAACTCGAAGGCGTCCTCGAACTCCCGCTGCCAGTTGCCGTCGGGGGAGAACGAGAACCCTTGCGCCAACTGGCGGCCCGCGTAGAGTTTCAGCAGCTCATCCGCCATGTCGCGCAGCCGCGCCTTGATGCGGGTTTTGGTGCGCGCCCAGGTGGCCCCGCCCAGCCGGTCCAGCGCCGGCACGTGCTCGCCGGCCCCGCGGAACTTCTGGATCAGGTCCAGGCGGGTGAGCGGAAGGTACAGGCGGGCCTCGCCGGCGTACTCCAGCAGCATGTAGTCGCCCTGCTGCTCGCCCTGCCCGATCTCGCGTAAGCCCACGAAGCGACCCACTCCATGCTCGGCGTGCACCACATGATCGCCGGGCTTCAAATCTGCCAAGTCCGCCGCGAACGTGGACAGGCCGCTCTTGGCCGGCATCCGCTTGGAGGCCCACTGTGTGGCGCCAAACAGATCCTCGGAGCCATACACCGCCAGCCGTTCTTCCGGGAACACCACGCCCCGCCGGATCAGCCCCTTCACCAGGTAGGTGCTGGCCACCGAGCCGGCTACATAGGACCGCTCCGCCAGGTAGGACGGCGTGCGGTCGGAGGGTTCCAGAGCGAGTTGGAACGGCACGGCGTATTCCTGGAAGATCTCCGCCAGCCGCTCCAGTTCCCCGGTGGACGCCGCGAAGCACACCACGCGCCCGCCTTGCTCGACCACCGAGCGCGCCTCCGCCACGGCCACCTGCATATTGCCCTGGAAACTCATGGTGGGCCGCGCCCCGGCGTCCAGCGCCCCGCCCTCCGCCGCCAGGCTCAATTCCCGCAGCGCCACCTGCGCCGCCCCCGCCGCCTGCTCCTCCAGTTCCTCCCAGCGCAGGAAAACCCGCTCCGGAGGGACCGGCGACGGCCGCTCGGCATCCTCCAACCGCTTCCAAAGCCGCTGGGCCGCGCCGCGCAATAGTTCCGGTTCGTCCCACAGCACTACCGGACGGGCCACAAGGCCGAGCATCGACCCGCTCCTCGGCCTGGCCAGCGGAACCATCAATTCCCAGCCCGGAAACGGCTCCCCGCCGCTCGAGATCTCGTCCCCGCTCCGCTCGCGGATCTCGGCGAACAACTCGCGCGATTTCGGGTACTCCAGCAACGGCAGCAGCCGCGCCTCCTCCACCTTGAGCACCGACCGCTGCGTATCCACCTCGAACCGCCGCATGGATTCGATCTGGTCGCCGAAGAATTCCACGCGCACCGGCTGGCCCGACTCGGGTGGGAAGACGTCCAGAATGCCGCCGCGCACCGAGTACTCGCCGACCATCTCGACCGGCTCCCGCCGCTGGTACCCGATGCTCTCCAGGTGCGCCTGCAGCTCCTCCAGCGGGACCTCCTCGCCCACACGCAGTCGCAGCGAAAGCTGCCGGTAGAACTCCGCCGCTTCGGTCCGCAACAGCGCGGAAGCCACCGGCGTCACCGTGATGGGAACCCGCTCGCTAGCCAGGCGCCACAGCGCGATGGCCCGCTGCTCGCTGATCTCGGCGTGTGGCGAGAGCCGCTGGTTCGGCACCACGTCCAGCGCGGGAAGCAACTGCGGCCGCGGCGATCCCCGTCCGCCGGAGAGCAGCTCGAAGAACGTCTCGATCGATTCCGAGAGCGCCTCGGCCTGCTTGTTCCCGTCCACCACCACTACCAGCGGCCGCTCCACCGCCTCCCACAACAGCACGGCATAGAGCGCTTTCGCGGTGGTGGTGAGCCCCGAGATCTCGCGCCGCGCGGGCCCGCCGAGGGCGCGCACCAACTCCTGAAACGCGGGATGGCGGCCCAGCCCGGCGAACAAATCTCGGATGACAGGCTGAGTCAAGGTTTGCGGGACAGAATCCCTTCCACGATTCCGGTGGTCGAATAGCCCGGCTCGAGCGCTAGCGCCAGCACCTTCCCGCCCGCCGCCTCCACCTCTTCCCGGCCGGCGATCCAGTGGGCCCAATCGGCGCCCTTCACCAGGATGTCGGGGAGCAGCGCGGCGATCAGTTCGCGCGGCGTATCCTCGTCGAACAGCGCCACCGCGTCCACCGCCTGGAGCGCCGCGGCCAGCTCCGCGCGGTCCTGCTCGGGAATCAGCGGCCGGCTGGGCCCCTTGAGCCGCTGCACGCTGGCATCCGTATTGAGCGCCAGCACGAGCACGTCGCCCAGCCCCCGCGCCCGCTCCAGCAACCGCACGTGCCCCGGATGCAGCACGTCGTAGCACCCATTGGTGAAGACCACCCTCTTGCCCGCCCGCTTCCACTCCCCCCGAGCCGCAACCAGTTCCTCACGCGTGTAGAATCTGCCCACCGCCTCCATCTTACGGCATCGCCGCCTTCGCCAGACGCCCGTAGTTGCCCTTAGGGTCCAACGTGGCCGCGCGCTGGAACTCCCGGGCGCTCTCCTCCGTTTTCCCCAGCGCCGCGTAAGCCCGGCCCGCGAGATAGTGCAGCTCGGCGCGGATCGGCACGGTGCTCTCCGGGCAAAGCGTGAAGGCTTTCGACAGCCGGCGCTCCACTGCGGCGGTGTCTTCACCGTTCACCGCCTCCGCCCAAGCCAGCGTGGCCAGCGCCTCGCTGACATTGATGTCGCGGCTCTCGGCGCCGAGCGCCGTGTTTACCTCGTCGATGTCGGCGGCCTGGCGCGCGCGGCGGAGCGCCTCCGCTGGCTGCACGCCCTGGAGCAGCAGCATCTCGGCAATTCCCCTATAGCCGCTCCCGCGCTGCGGCCAATCCGCGATGGCGCGCTCGAAACAGGCAATGGCATCGGCGTAGCGCTGCTGAGCCAGAAGTACGTGCCCCAGTTGGCTCTCGCAGAGCGCCTTCAATCGTCGTCTCTTCTCCATAAGGAGACTCCGCCGAAGGCACGCCTCTGCCTCCTGCAATCGGCCGAGCATAAACAACGCGCTCCCGCGGAAGAACAGGTACGCCCGGGGTTTCCAGACTCTGAGCGGCGCCGCCGCCCGCATTTGAGCCTCGTAGTCGCCCCTTCGCCAAGCCGCCAGTTGCGCGGCAAGGATTCCGCGGATCCAGCGCGGCCAGAAGTACAGCAGCGCCCAAGCCACGGCGACCACCAGAACAGCGATCACGCCATCCTCACTGCATCGCCGCCTTCGCCAGTCGCCCGTAGTTGCCCCTGGGGTCCAGCTTCGCCGCGCGCTCGAACTCACAGGCGCTCTCCCTGGTCTTGCCCAGCGCCGAGTAAGCCCGGCCCGCGTGATAGTGTATCTGGGCCCGGACAGGCACAATGGTGTCCGGGCAGAGCGGGATCGCTTGATCGAGCCACTGCTCCACTTTGGCGATGTCCCCCCCATTCACCGCCTCCGCCCAAGCCAGCGTGGCCAGCGACTCGGCCGTGTTGAGATCGCGCGCCTCGGCGCCGAGCTTCATGTTGGCCTCGTCGAGCTCGACGGCCTGGCGAGCCTGCCGGAGCGCTTCCTCCGGCTGCACGCCCTGGCGCAGCAGCGTCTGGGCGATCCCCCGATGGCCGCCTCCGCGCTGCGGCCAATACGCGATGGACTTCTCGAAACAGGCGATCGCCTCGGCGTACCGCTGCTGTTCCAGAAGCACGTGCCCCAGATGGCTCTCGCGGATCGCCCTCGCGCGCGGGGCCCTCGTCATCTCCAGACAATTCCGAAGACACTCCTCCGCCCCATGCAATCCGCTCAGCTCGAACGAGGCTCCCGCGTGAAAGAACAGGTACGCCTCGGGTTTCCACGTTCTGATAGATTCCACGGCTCGCAATTGCCCCTCGTAGTCGCCCCTTCGCCAAGCCGCCAGTTGTGCGGCCTGAACGCTGCGCATCCAGCGCCGCCAATAGTGCAGCACCGCCCCGAGCAACGCGAGCACCGCGAGGATCGCCAGAACGGCGACCGTGAGAGTCTGCGGATCGATTACCATGCCAACAGCACCTCGGGCTGGATGCGGCCCGTGGTGTTGCCGCACTCCGTGCATCGCGTCTGGTAATTCGGGTTCAGGCGTTGGACCAGGGCGGGGATCACCTCCGGGTCGGATTGCTTATGCTCCATCGAGATTGCCAGGCGGGGCTTGTAGGTGGCGAGAGTGTGCGCCGCTCCCGTAAGCGCCGGCGCTTCGGAACCCTCGATATCCATCTTGATGACGTCCACCCGCGGCAGTTTCAGCTCCGCGACCAGCTTGTCGATGGTGGTAAGCGGAACCTCCGGGCCCAATCCGCCGCGGTCCATGACGACGCTGTCCCCGGCCGAGGCGAACTTCGCGCTCGCGTGCAGGCGCAGAGTCGCATCCTTGTCCCAGACGCCTTTTGGGTAAACGATGACGCGGCCTTCCCGGATCTCGTTCTCGAAATTGCGGCGCAGGCACTCGACCGGCTCGGGCGCGAGATCGATGGCCACCACGATGCGCGCTCCATGGGCCAGCGCCACTCGGGTGTACACGCCGACATTCGCACCGCAGTCCAGCACCACGTCGCCGGGACGCAGCACGCCATGGCCGTAGACCTCCTCTTCCTGTTCCGCCAGTTCCGCCGCCAGGTTGTCGTAGTCGGGCGCCGGAATCCAGAAGTTGCCGGCGGGCGTGGCGGCCAGGACGAAGCGCCCATCGGTAGCGGCTATCCGGCATTGGGCGAAGATCCGGTCTCTCCTCTGAAAGATAGTCCCGCGCGAGACGGTCCAGACGTCGGCGATCGAGCACCGCTTGTCGCGCCCGGGCAATGAAATGGCGAAGTTGACCGCTCGGGCGATGTACAGGGCGGCCGATGCCATGCGCGGCGAGTGCGGCGCCAGCGAAAAGACGACGGCCACCGGAACCACCACGAGCGCCAGGATGCCGATGGCGAATTGCAGCACACGGGCAGCCAGCTTGCGGCCAAACGAGGGATTCATCATGTCACGAAGTCTAGCGCCGCGCCCGCGGCCACGCAACCGCCCGCTTTTCGCGGATCTTGGATTGTGCTATAAAGCCTCGCATGCTTCCATTTCGGGCTGGCGCTCGGATTCCGGGCCGCTGGATTACGGCGCTGTACTGGGGAGTGCCGCCGCTCCTGTGCGTCCTTCTCTACTGGTACGGGCTGCGGAGCTGGTTTCTGGGCGACGATTTCCTGTGGCTGGGAATTCAAGACCGGATTCGGGCCGGGTCGAGCTTCTGGTACGAGGTTTTCCAGCCCACGCAGCACGGCACCTTCCGGCCGCTGAGCGAGCGGCTGTTCTTCCTGGTGTTCCATTGGGCCTTCGGACTGCACGCGCTGCCCTACCACGCCTGCGCGTTCCTGACTTTCTTCGCGGACCTGGCGCTGCTGCAATCGGTGCTGGGAAGGATCGCGGGATCGCGGGCGGTGGGATTCTGGGCCGCGGTGCTGTGGGTGGCGAACCCGGCCATGGCCACCGCGATGACTTGGATCTCGGGCTACATGCAGGTGTTGTGCGGGCTGTTCCTGCTGGTCGCGTTCCATTTCCTGCTGCGGCACATCGAGACGGGGCGCTGGCGGTACTGGGTGGCGCAGGCGGCGGTATTCGTGGTGGGCTTCGGGGTGATGGAGACCAACGCGGTCTATCCCGTGCTGGCGCTGGGCTACACGTTGTTCTTCGCGCGCAAGTACTTCTGGCGGACGCTTCCGCTGCTGGGGATTTCCGCGGTGTATGTGGCGCTGCACATGGCGCTCGTGCCAAAGCAGTCGAGCGGCTACTATGCGCTGCACTTCGGATGGCAGCTCGCGACGGTGTTCCGGGCGTACTGGCGCGACGCGGTGTCGCCTCCGCAAGCGGCGGTGGTGCTGGGGCTGTGGTGGCGGATCGTGCCGTTGGCCGTGCGGGCCATGACGCTCGCGCTGGGAGCGTTCCTGATCTGGGAGACGGCGCGGAAACGGCTCCTGGCGGCCTTTCTGTTCGGCTGGTTCGCGCTGTTGCTGGCGCCGGTGCTGCCGCTGGCCGGGCACTTGCAGTATTACTACCTGACGCTTCCGCTGATGGGCCTGGGGGCCTTTGGCGGGTACGCGCTGTGGCGGGGCTGGCAGAGCGGCGGATGGCGGCGGGCGGTGGCGGCGGCGCTGGCCACGGAGTTCCTGCTGGTTTCGGCGCCGCTGGCCTGGCAGCTCACGCGCCAGCGCTGGCGGTGGACGATGGAAGCCCGCGAAGTGGTGACTCGAGTGGCCGAGGTGCACGCCAGGCTGCCCGGAACGGTGATCCTGCTGTCCGGAATCGACGACGGTTTCTACCACCGTGTGATCGAGAACAACCCGTTCCCGCTGGTGGGCGTGGAGCGCGTGTACCTGGTGCCCGAGGCGCGGGCGCGTATCCAGGCGGGGCCGGCGTCCGGGCCGGACGTGGACGATTTCATCCTGCCGGCGGCGCCCACCCGGGCGCAGCTCGACGAGCGGCGTTTCGTGGTGCTGGCGGTGGATCGCCATATGGAAGATATCACTGCAAGCTGGGCCCGGACGGCGCTCTCCCAGCCGGAGGCGCTGCCGCGCAAGATCGACGTGGCCAACGATCTGGCGGGGGCGCTGCTGGGCGACGGCTGGTACCCGGCCGAGCAGACGCATCGCTGGATGGGGAAGCGCGCCAGATTGCATCTCGGCGCTCCGGCGCGCGCAGGAGCGAGCCTCGAGCTCAACGGGAGCTGCGCGGCGGAACAGGTTCGGCAGGGACCGCTGCGGATTGAGGTGACGGCGAACGGCGCGCCGCTGAGAGAGGCCGCGGTCGCCTCTTGTGGCGGAGAGAACTTCGACTTGCTGTTCGAGCTGCCAGCGGGAGCGGAGGCGTCGAGCCGGCTGGAAATCGCTATCGAGGTGGAGCGCACGTTCCGCCCGCCGGGCGACCAGCGGGATCTGGGGCTGGCGTTCGGGACCATCGCGGTGCGGTAGCGGTCGAATCACACCAAGAGCCACGGTGGTAGAATCCATGCAGCGCGGGAAGGCGCGAGAAAATACGAACTGAGCGTGGCGTACCCCTGGTTGTCTCCTCGATTCTCCTGCTTGTTTGTCCGCTTTCCGTACCCGCCAGGACGGACTATGGGGCTGGTCTGCGCGCATTCGAGCAAGGTGATTACGCCACGGCGCTCAAGGAGTGGCTACCTCTGGCGGCGGCAGGCGATTCCCAAGCTCAGACTGCCGTCGGGGCCATGTACGCCAGCGGGAAGGGCGTGCCGCAGGACTACGCCGAGGCCGCTCGGTGGTTCCGTAAAGCCGCTGAGCAGGGGGACGCCGAGGCTCAGTTCAATCTCGGCGCCGCGCATGCCAACGCCCAAGGGGTGCCACAGGATTACGTCGAGGCTGCTCGCTGGTTCCGCAAAGCCGCCGACCAGGGGAACGCCACCGCTCAGTTCTACCTCGGCCTCATGTACGCCAATGGCCAAGGTGTGCCGCAGGAATACGCCGAGGCCGTCCGCTGGTACCGTAAAGCCGCTGAGCAGGGGGACGCTCAGGCTCAGTTCAGCCTCGGCTTCGCTTACGCCAACGGCAAAGGGGTTCCGCAGGACCATGCCGAGGCCGTTCGCTGGTACCGTAAAGCCGCTGAGCACGGGAACGCTAAGGCTCAGTTGAACCTCGGCATCATGTACCACCAGGGCGAAGGCGTGCCGCAGGACTACGCCGAGGCTGCTCGTTGGTTCCGCAAAGCTGTCGAGCAGGGGAGCGCCACCGCTCAATTCAGCCTTGGCCTCATGTACGCCAACGGCAAAGGGGTGCCGCCGGACTACGACGAGGCCGTCCGTTGGTACCGAAAAGCCGCTGAGCAGGGGGACGCTCAGGCTCAGTTCAGCCTTGGCGTCGCTTACGCCAACGGCAAAGGGGTGCCGCAGGACCACGCCGAGGCTGCTCGCTGGTCCCGCAAAGCCGCCGAGCAGGGGGACGCCAACGCCCAGCTCCTCCTGGGCTCGATGTACGGCTTAGGCCAGGGGGTTCCGCAGGACTACGCTGAGACCGCTCGCTGGTACCGCAAAGCCGCTGAGCAGGGGAGCGCTGAAGCTCAGCTGAACCTCGGCATGATGTACACCAGCGGCCAAGGGGTGCCGCAGGATTACGTCGAGGCCCTCCGCTGGTACCGTAAAGCCGTCGAGCAGGGGGACGCTGAGGCTCAGGCCGCCCTCGGCGCTATGTACCAACTAGGCAAGGGGGTTCGGCAGAACTCTGCCGAGGCCGCTGGCTGGTTCCGCAAAGCCGCCGACCAGGGGGACGCTGAGGCTCAGGTCGTCCTCGGCGCTATGTACCAACTAGGCAAAGGGGTGCCGCAAGACTACGTCGTCGCGCACATGTGGTTCAGCCTGGCAGCCGCCAGCGGAGATGCCGAAGGTGCAAACAGTCGGGACGCGGTGGCCTCGCAAATGACGCCAGGCCAAATCGCTGAAGCTCAACGCTTGGCGAGGGAATGGAAGCCCAAAGCCAAAGCAGATTCCGGACCGAAGTGATACCGAGGCTATCGATTGATGTATCAGGCGTCCCGTTGATAAGCGGCCCCGCGAAGGGATATACTCAGCAATCGCGGCTGCGCGGGACGAGCGGCACGGCCGGGAGGTCTTATGGCGGAAACGCGGCTGGGTGACGAGATCGACGACTATTGCGTGAAGTGCCGCCGGATCACCAATCACTCGGTGGTGTCGATGGTGAACCGGGAGCCGGCGAAGGTGCGCTGCCGGACCTGCTATAACGAGCACGATTACCGGCGCGAGGAAGCGCCTCCGAAGAAGGACGCGAAGAAGGAAGCGCTGTTCAAAGAGGTGCTCTCGTCGATCGATCCGGCGGCCGTGGAAGCGGAGGCCGCGGCCCCGAAGACCGGCAAGGCGCGGTCCAAGAAGAGCTAATGGAAATCGTGGACAACGAGGTCGGGTGAATTCAGCGGCGACAGGTTGGCTGATGGTGATGGCCGCCGCGGTCATGCAGGGCAGTTGGGCGCTGCCGCAGAAGTTCGTGCGGGGCTGGGCCTGGGAGAAGATGTGGCTGCTGTTCTGCATGGTGGCCCTGGCGATTCTGCCGTGGCTGCTGGTGGCGCTGGCGATCCCGCAGCCGGGACAGGTCTACGCGAACGCGGGCAGCGGCGTGCTGCTCGAGACCGCGCTGTTCGGGGCCGGGTGGGGCGTCGGAAACGTGCTGTTCGGATTGGGCGTCGCCTCGGTGGGGATGGCGCTGGCGTTCGCGATCATCATCTCGCTGACCGCCGCGCTGGGATCGCTGGTGCCGCTGGCCATACAGAACCCCGATCAACTGACGTCGTTGAAGGGCCTGCTGCTGATGGGCGGGCTGCTGCTGGTGATTGCGGGAGTGACGTTCTGCTCGAAGGCGGGAGCGCTGAAGGACCCGGGCGGCAGCGCCGTGAAAGGGAACTTCACCAAAGGCCTGCTGATCTGCATCGGGTCGGGCATCGCCTCGCCGATGATGAACTTCGCGTTCACGTTCGGCAAGCCCATACAGGCCGAGGCGGCGCGCCTGGGCGTCCAGCCGGGGGCCGCTTCGATCACCGTGCTGGCCGTCGCGGTGGGGGCGGGCTTCGTGGTGAATGCCGCCTACACCGCGTATCTGCTGAAGAAGAACAAGAGCTGGTCGCGGGGCGCGGCGGCGGACCGCGGGCGGAACCTGGCCTGCGTCGCGGCGATGGGCTCGATGTGGCTGTTCGGGTTCTTCCTGTACGGGATCGGGACCACCAGTCTGGGCAAGCTGGGAACGGCGGTGGGCTGGCCGGTGCTGATGACCACCATGGTTTTGGTGGCCAACGTCTGGGGCCTGGTGACGGGCGAGTGGAAGAACGCCGACCGGCGCGCGTTCCGGTACCTGGGCGCGGGGCTGGCGTTGATGGTGACTGCGCTGGTGCTCATGGGCTGGCCGGTCGGCTAGCTCTGATACAATGATTCTCTAGCCAGTCGTACACCTTAAGGAGCGTCTCCGGCAATGATTTCGTCAACCCAAATGCGCCCGGGAATGGTCGTCAAGTTCAATAACGACCTGTTCAGCGTCTTCAGCGTGTTCCACCGCACGCCGGGGAATTTGCGCGGATTCGTGCAGGCCAAGATGCGCAACCTGCGCAGTGGGAACATGATCGAGCACCGGTTCAGCTCGGAAGACCGGGTCGAGCGGGCGGAGTTGGAAGAGCACAACATGGAGTTCCTGTACGACGACGGGGAGTCGTACCACTTCATGAACACGGAGACCTACGAGCAGACGCATCTCACCAAGGAACTGCTGGGCGACGCGGTGCAATACCTGGTTCCGCAACTGAACGTGAAGGTGGAGTTCTACGAGGGCAAGGCGATCAGCGTGGAATTGCCGGCCACGGTGGATCTGACGGTGGTGGATACGGAGCCGGGACTGAAGGGCGCCTCGGTCTCCAACGTGACCAAGGCGGCCACGCTGGAGACCGGGATGGTGGTGCAGGTTCCGCCGTTCATCGAGATCGGCGAAAAGGTGCGGGTCGGAACGGCGGAGGGCGACTACCAGGAGCGGGCGTAATTCTATCCGGCCACGGGGGCGGCGGACAACAGCGCCGCAAGCAGCTCGGATTCCTGTGCGGGGAAGACCGTGCGCAGGTCGAGCAGCAGGCGGTCCTGCTCGATGCGGGCGATGACGGGCGGGTTGGCGGCGCGCAGGGCGCGCTCGAAGGCGGGCAGGTCGATCGCGGAAATCGCAATCAGCCAGGTAGGCAGAGATTGGCCGGGGGTGGCTCCGCCGCCGACGAGCGACTCTCCCTCGACAAGCTGAGCGGGCAGGCCGGGGAGTTGCGCGATCAGGCGTTCGGCGCGGACGCGGATCTGGGCGGCGCTGAGGCGGATCATGCGCAGCGCGGGCACTTCGTCCCAGCGCTCGAAGAGCAAGCTGCGCAGCGTGGTTTCGAGCGCCTGGAGGATCAGCTTGTCGAGACGCAGCGCGCGGTAGAGCGGATTCCGCCGCAAGCGGGCGACGAGCTCGGGCGCGCCCGAGAGCAGACCGGCCTGCGGGCCGCCCAGGAGTTTGTCGCCGCTGAAGGAGACCAAATCGGCGCCGGAGCGCAGACTGGCGGCGGCGAGCGGCTCGTCGATCCCATAGGCGGCCAGATCCGCCACGCACCCGCTGCCCAGATCTTCGTAGACCGGAATTCCCTTTTCCCGGCCGAGGGCCGCCAATTCCTGAAGCGACGGGCGCGCGGTGAAACCGGTCATGCGGAAATTGCTGGGGTGAACGCGAAGCAGCAGGCGGGTGCGCTCGCCGATGGCGGCGCGGTAGTCTTCGATGCGGGTGCGGTTGGTGGAGCCGACCTCGCAGAGCGCGGCGCCAGAGTGCGCCATGATTTCGGGGATGCGGAAGCCGTCGCCGATCTCGATCAATTCGCCTCGGGAGACGATGGCCTCCCCGCCGCCGGCCAGCTCGCGCAGGGCCAGGAAAACGGCGGCCGCGTTGTTGTTGACGGCGATCCCAGGCTTGCCGAGCAGCCGCTCGAGCAGCGCGGAAACGTGGACGTCGCGGTTGCCGCGCTCACCGGCGGCGAGATCGTATTCCAGGTTCGAGTAGCCGGGAACGGGATCGAAAGCGGGCAGCGGGGCGCGGCCCAGGTTGGTGTGCAGCACCACGCCGGTGGCGTTGATCACGCGCCGGAGCGAAGGGGATGCGAGCCGCTCCAGAGCGCGGGCCACGGTCTCTTCGAGGGACGAAGGGGCCGGGTCGCCGGCGCGCAGGGCGGAGCGGGCCTGGCCAAGCGCGCGCCGGACCTCTTCGACAATCAGCGCGCGCGGAAAGCGCCCCTCCAGGCGGGCCAGCCGCGACACCAGATCGTCGACCGAGGGAAGAGCGCGGAAAGGCTCGGAGCCGCTCATGGGGCGCCGGCCTTGGGCGCCGCGAGCGGCCCGTTGACGTGCGCTTTGGCGCGCCGGTGAATATCCTTTATATTGCTTCCGGTCAGCAGGAGCGCGAAGAACCCGGCCACCACGAGGGGAGCGGTAATGACACCCCAGGCGACCATCGAAAGACCGGCGGCGGTGGTCTTGTCGACGCCGAACAGCGACAGGCCGATCACGATGGCGCTCTGGGTCATGCCCAGGTTGCCGGGCAGTTGCGGGATGGCCGTGCCCAGGCGGTAGACCACCAGAACGACCATAACCTGTCCCATAGTGAGGTGCTGGCCGTAGCCCCGAATCATGGCGTAGAGAGGAATGGCCTGCATCAGCAGGTAGGGAAAGCTGGCGAACGCCGCGACGTAAAAGGAAGGCGACCTGCCCATCAGGTGCAGGTCGTCGACCAGAACCTTGAGCCTGCCCCCCCAAGGAGTATTGGCCACAGCCGCGTGGGCGTGGCGCTTGCCGAACATCACGATGCCGAGAGCGATGGCGGCGACCACGGAGACAACGGCCAGCACCAGAGCCATGTCGGTCACCTTCGGGGGCAGGGCCAGCCCGGAACTGACGGTCACAAAAACGACGGCCAGCCAGATGCCATCGAAGATGCGCTCGATAATGACGGAAGACAGGGCCACCGAGAAGGGGATCTCGCTCCAGAGGGCTTGCAGGTAAGGGCGGATCACCTCGCCCGGCCGGAACGGGAGAACCTCGTTGGCGAACAGGCCGACGTAGATGGCCTGAACGGACTGCCACAGGGGGATGCGCTCGACGGGCCGCAGCAACAGGCCCCAGCGCCAGCCCTGGTAGACGTAGACCGCGACGTCGGTGAGCATGGCGAAAACCAGCCAGCGCCAATGCATCCTCTGGAAATGCAGCAGCATCTCGCTCAGATTGACGCCCAAGAAGACCCAGACGAGGCTGACGATGGAGATGCCGTAGAAGAGAGCGGCGACGGACCACGAAGGAATTTTGAAATTCCGGACGCGCAACTGCATGCGGGCTACTACCATCATACCTGGAGGGACTCGCGGCGGGCGAAACCGGCGGGGTACGCGACAAGAAGCGGACGCCGGGCCGAAGCCCGGCAGCAGCCCGAAAGGGCTGCCCCACGACGGCGAACGGGGCGTTACACTGGAAGATCCCAAACAGATGATCGACTTGCACACGCACACGGACCAATCGGACGGGACCCTGTCGCCCGGGCAACTGGTGCGGGCGGCGGTGGCTATGGGCCTGGAGGCGCTGGCCGTCACGGATCACGACACGTTCGCGGGTTACGACCGAGCGGCCGGCCCGGCGCGGGCGGCGGGGCTGGATCTGGTGTGCGGCATCGAGCTGAGCACCAAGCTGCGAAACCCGGCAACGGGGCACGGCAAAGCGGTGCACGTGCTGGGCTATTTCCTGGACGGCGTTCCGACGACCGAGTTCCGGCTGTGGCTGGGGAGCGTCCAGGAGAGCCGCCGGGACCGGAACGAGCGGCTGGCCGAGCGCCTGGAGTCGCTGGGCAAGCCGGTGAGTCTGGAGGAGGTCGAGAAGCTGGGCCGGAGCATCGCCGGACGGCCGCATTTCGCCCGGCTGATGCTGGAGAAGGGATACGTCGGCTCGGTGCAGGAGGCCTTCGAGGTCTACCTGGGCGAAACCGGAAAGGCCTACGTGGAGCGGGAGGAGCCCGGGGTGGCCGAGGGAATCCGCAAGATTCGGGAGGCGGGCGGGCTGGCGGCGGTAGCGCATCCCATAAGGTTGGGAAGACGCCCGGGCCTCGCGGACAGGCTGATCGGGGAGATGCGCGGCTTCGGCCTGCGCGGGATCGAGGCCTACCACAGCGACCACAGCCGGCAGGACGTCGCGCAGTTCCTGGAGCTGGCGCGGAGGCTGGGCATGGCGGTGACCGGCGGCACCGATTTCCATGGCGGCGCCAAACCGGGTATCCAGTTGGGGACGGGGATCAACGGAAACGTGGCGGTGCCGCGATCCGTGCTGGACAAGCTGCGCGGGCAAGCGGGGCGGGGGTAGGGCGCCAGCGCCTCCTTGCCGCCTCCGGCGGAGGGGCGTGCACCAGCATTCGGCAGAGAGTGGCCGAAGGGCGGTGGCTGGGTTCGTGTTGGGTTCGTTTTCGGATGGGTAAGTGGCGTCGTTTCTTGGGGATTGGGGTCCACGGTGGGTTCGTTCGGAGAATCGTGTCTGGCTTTCGTCGATGGGCGCCGCAGGGCGGGCTGGTCGCCCCCGGCGGACACTGCCGTGCAGCATGCCGCCTCCGTCGGGCACTGCCGTGCGGCATGCCGCCTCCGGCGGGCACTGCCGTGCAGCATGCCGCCTCCGGCGGAAGGGCGCGCACCGTTGATTGGCGAGGGTGGCTGAAGGGCGGCAGGTGGGTTCGTTCTTGGAGTGGTAAGTGGCTTGGTTTCTTGGGATTGGGGTGCATGGTGGGTTCGTTCGGGAAATCGTGTCTGGCTTTCCCGGTTGTGCCGGAGAGGGGGCGGCTCCGGGCTGAGCTCGGTCTCGCGGGCGCGTTCCATGCGATAGGTGAAGAGACCGGTCTCGATGCGGACCACCCCGCGGAGACGCCACTCGGCCCAGGCGAGCTCGCGGAGGCTGGACTCCTGGGCTTCGTTGGCGGGTTGGTAAATGGCGCGGAGGCCGTCGAGGAGGGCCTGGAACTCGGCGGGGGCCTGCGGGGGAAGGCCGGCGTTGCGGGAGGAGAGGCTGCGGGGGCGGCCGTTGTTGGCGACTTTGGCTCTGCCTTCGGGGGTACGGGGGCCGGTGGAGCGCTGGGCGTTGCGGCGATTGGCGTCGATTTGAAGTTGGGAAGACATGGGGCACCTCGGGGAGCGGGCGGTTGGGTAGGCCCGTCCCTACAGGAAGAGTTAGCACGGGGGTGGGGGCGGATCGGGGGCCGGGCGGGCTAGATGATTGAGGGGATGGGAGATTGAGTTGGGTAGTGGCGGGGACCGGGAAATGTGGGGACGGGGGAGAGGGAGCGGGCGGGTGGCGGGGCAATCGCCGCCGGCAAGCCGACATCGAGGGATTGTTCGTCCCGCGGATACGGAATGCTGCTACAATTCCATCTGTTCGTATGGGCGATTTGTACTTTGACGACATCGAGGACGAAGCAACATATACCGACGAGATGATCCTACGGGACGTGCGCTCGTTGATCAAGGCCGGCCAACGCGAAGGGCCGATGCTTGATTACAAGAGCGATGTCTCGGACAAAGACAACTGGCCGGAAACGGCGGCAGCATTCGCCAACACCTTCGGTGGTCTCGTTATCTTTGGCGTAGAGGCAAAGAGGGATCAGCCCCGAAGGTTGACCGGGTTTGACCCGCGGAGCGTGGAGATTAAAACACGGCTCGTGAGCACGCTCCTATCGCGAATCCAGCCGCGTCCGGATCTCCAAGTTCGCGTGGTCACCCTTGATACCGATCCGACCAGGGAGGTCGCGGTACTGCGCGTTTCGGAGGGATCCCACCCGCCATACATGCATTCTAAGGGTGAAGAGCATCGTGTCTACACCCGCGTGGGAGCGCAGAAAGCGGAGGCGGACTACTTGCAGCTTTCTGCCCTGTTTGAGAAGCGCGGCTGGGCCGAGTCGCAAGCGGCGGCGCTCCTCACCGGCCCCGCCGGATCCCAGTCCTGGCTTTATGTGACGGAGCCGGGCTCCGTTGTGCTGAGCCGGAACTGGTACAAGTTCGTTCTGGCGCCCGACGATGATCGTGCGGCACGACGGTTGACGATTGAAGTAGAACGCCAATTTGAGCACTGTATTGAGCGTGTGTACGAAGCGTCTGGGCACGAAATGCCTGTGATTCGCGACGTGGGCGCGACGTGTTTCCGCGGCACAGGGTCGGGCGGCGAGCAACGATTCACTGTCAATGCGAACGGTTGTCTCGGTTTCGTTACCCACGCTTGCATCAAGCTCGGCGATGGGAGATTCTTCGTGCTGAGCCGACTTTGTCGTGACGTCGTCCGGTTTCTGGTTCTCGCCGCGGCTTTCTATGAGAAATCGCGGTATTACGGCAGCAGCCTGCTCGACGTTAGTCTGGCCATCCCGGATGAGGCGCCCCTGTTGGGGCTGGATTCCGGTGACAGCCGGCCCTTGCCAGATAGCGGCTCCTTCGAGCCGCCGCTGGATTCCATCCGAGTGGACCTCGCGGGCAGTAGGATCCCCACGGCTTTGCATCCAGTCACGGGCGAGCGCCTACAGGAGTATCTCGAGGTCGTGATGAACGATCTCGCTCGCCGGACCGGCAGGGTTTTGAGTTCGAGTTTTCGCGCGAGCACTCAGCGGCTCGCTGACGATGCACTGGCGCGGCTGCACTTGACGCCCTGAAACGGCGTCCTTGCCGGCCAACGGAGCCGCGGTCCAGGTGACCGGCGGTGCTCGTCACTTCGTCGAAGGGGCGAGGCCCTCTGTTCCCCCTTTCTCCGACGGTTCATTCTCCCGCCTGATCGGCCACTTGCCTCCTCCCTATCCTCTGCATCCGCTCCGCCCGTGTTTATCCTGGAGCCGAGGCGCATCGTGCCTTTCCAGCGCCGGATCGAGGCCACTCGGGCCGCTGGGCTGGCGACGCCGGCGCTGGTGCGCACGGATCTGCAGCGATGAACGCGGTCGGGGCGCCGATGGCCCGGAGCGAGCCGCCAACTCACACTGGAGGCCTGCCGACTTCTCGGGGCTGACCGGGCGCTAACATCCCGGAACGCCGTTTGCGGACCGGAGCCGATGGGCGGCCTCGCACACCGGCGACTGATCTGGGTTTTGCTGAGGCGCGGTTCTCGATCTGGTCGCGCATGTTCTCGGTTGTCCCGGCACGGGAATCCGGGTTGACCTGATTCGTCAGAAACGCTGCACGAGACCACACCTAGTGTGTGTGCGCCTCAGCCCACAAGGCTTCGGGGTTGACGGTATAGCCAGCACTCACCAACTCGCGCATGAGATCGATTCCAATCGCGAAGACAGAACCACCCGATGGGATCTGCTTGTAGACGACGCCGTGGAGATCTGATGGCAACTCGACTGCCCCTTTGACAATGGCACAAACACGGGTCGGCCCCAGTGCCCCTACTAGCAACCCGTGTTCGAAGATCACGTTTTGCCGAGCGCGCGGCCTCGCCTTCTTTTCGTTCTCTGAACATCCCCTGTCGTCAGGCGTCATGAGAACAAAGGCGTATCCAACGTCAGCCAACTCCGATTGTAGCTTTGAGAATATCGTCGCACCCTTGTCCGGTTGCTCATGGAGTATGACCGGCTCAAGATCCAATCGTTCCAAGAATCGGGCCATTTCAGACTTGAGACCCATGTCATGGCCATGAACGATGAAGATCCGCCGCGAACAACTGCTCGACTGCGAGTGAAGCAAGCCCGCGCAATTACGGGCCACGATCTCCGCAAACATTTGCGGCTGCAGGCTGCGGTCTCCCAGGAAGTCGAGATCGCCCTTTGTCCGGTTGCAGTACTGAAGGCGTCGAAGGCGTTCCCACTCAGTCGCCGCTGCGCCTCCCGTTACTGCGATCGGGAAGACCGGTTTCCGCGCCAGCATGGCCTTTTGCACTGAATCCGCGGTGCCCTTGCCACCTAGAATCGCCACGACAGCGTCACATTCCTGGATTACGAAGGTACGGACTTCTTGATATCTCTTTTCAAGCGGCTCTAGTACCATTCCAAACCCTTTGGTATTGCCGCGCGGGACCCCGTAGGGATAGCTTCGAATACGCTCTCTGGGATCAACTCCCAACTCGTTGCACGTTGCCACCGCCGCGTGCCCGAGCACGGAATCGAGAGACCGGAAACCCGTTAGCACAATGTCCAGCCCGTTTCGAATCAGGCTTTGCCCCAAACCGGACGCGATAGCCTCCGCAATCGGGAGCACCTCCGGGGGGTCATGTCGCCTGCCGCGCCCAAGGACGTGGCTTCCTTGAAAGAGGACCTTCGGATGGGCCATCGGCTCACACTGTATCACTTTTGTCGGATGCCAGGCCTGCCGATGGAAGCCGCCCGTCCCAATCCCCCGGTCCAGAAATCCGGTTCTGGTGAGTGTGGCTGGATCGGGACCGGGAAACGCGCTTGCGGCTGGGTAGTCGGTTCCCGGGTGCCGACGGGACGTGTACGTGTCCGCCGAATATACCGGCGCTACGTAATTGTGCGACCTGGGGGCGGGGGTGGTGCGTATGGATCTGGTAGGAGAAGACAATGCGCATTACCCTGACTGTTACTTTGGCCGGCCTGCTGGCGCTTCCGCTGGCGTGGGGCCAGAAGCTGGAATTGAAACTCGACCACCTGAAAGCGAAGGCGGCCGAAGCGGCGGAGGTCGATCTGGACGGACCGGCGCTGGAAATGGCGCTGAAGTCGGGATTCCAGAACATGGTGCAGGTTCCCAAACAGATTGCGGGCGATACGGTGAAGCAGATAGCGGCGGGAATCAAGGGCGTGTACGTGCGGCACTTCGAGTTCTCCAAGCCGGGCGATTACACGGAGGCGGACGTGGAGGCGGTGCTGAAGCAGGTCCGCGACAACCCGGCCTGGGCGCGACTGGTCAGCGTGAAAGAGAAGAACGAGCGCGTGGAGGTCCACATGATGGTCGCGGGGGACCAGGTGGCGGGGCTGCTGGTGGTGGCGGAGGAGGAAAAGGAGCTGACCGTGGTCAACGTGGTGGGGTCGATCGCGCTGGACAAGCTGAAGGAACTGGTGAGCACGACGCTGCATTACGACCTGAAGAATCTGCCCGCCAAGGAAGAGACGCCGTAGAGGGAAAGGCCGGCTGCATCGAGGCGGCGGTTGCGTGTAAAATAGACGGCATGAGACGCAGCATGGCAGCAGTTCTACTGGTTGGATTGGGGCTGGTCCCGGCCGCGATGGCGGGCAGGCATCCACGTTACTTACACGCGCGCACGGATATGCGCGCCGCGGAGAGGCTCCTCGAAATCCGGGAGGAGGAGGGCTTCGTGCGGTTCCTGAACGACGCGCGGCGGGAGGTCGAAGCCGCCATATTCGAGATCGACCGGGCCTCGGTGCTGGACCGCAAAGACTTCGAGGATCACCCGCCGATCGACACGAGCCTGGACCGAGCGGGCCGCTTCGGCAAGATCCTGGCGCTGCTGAGGTCCGCCCGGAGGGACATCTCGGAGGAAGAGGATAACCCGTCGGCTTGGGGATGGAGGAACGAGGCGTTCCGGCACATCGACGCGGCCATCGCATCGGTCGAGGAAGCGGCCAGATTCCGCGGCTACGAGGCGGGGTACGGGCCGGGCCCGGGGAGCTACGGAAGGCACCCCCGTTACCTGCACGCGCGCACCGATTTACGTACCGCGCAGTATCTGCTGCGCGTGGAGGAGGAGCCGAACGTGATGCGGCGGATGCGCGATGCGGACCGGGAAGTGGAAGCCGCCATCGGGGAGATTGACAACGCGTCGGTTCTGGATCGCAAGGACTTGGACGATCATCCGCGAGTGGACACGAATCTGGACCGGCGGGGCCGCTTCTCGAAGATCGTGGCGCTGCTCAGGAGCGCGCGGGCGGACATTGCCGGCGAGGAAGACAACCCGTCGGCCCGGGGTTGGCGGGATGTGGCGTTCCGGCACATCGACGACGCCATGGATTCGGTGAGGCGGGCGGCTATCGATCTGCGGTTCGATCGGGACCTGGGCTTCTGAGGGCCAGCCGGCGGACAGGGTGGCCGGCGGCCTGGAGCGGGGCGCCGGGCGGGAATTCGCCCAACCTGAGGTAGCCCAAAGCCAGGACCTGGCCGGTGGCCGGCGACCAGGCGGCGGAGGCGAGCTCGCCGACTTCCTGGCCGGCGGCGACGATTTTGGTTCCAGGCGGAGGCGGCTCCGTAGTGTCGATGGAGAGCCGATCGAGGAAGCGGTGAACGCCGCCTCGGGAGCGAATGCGCTCGACGATCTCCTGGCCGAGGTAGCAGCCCTTATTGAAGTGCAGGGCGTGCAGTAACTGAGTTTCCTGGGGCAGTTGGCGATCCGTGAAGTCCTCGCCATAACGGGGGCGACCGTGCTCGATCCTCACGATGCGGGCTGCCTCGGGGCTGGCGGCGACGGCGCCCGCCGATTCGAGCCGGGCGACCAGGCGGGCGCGCTCGAGGCGGGGCGCGAATAGGGCGAAGCCGGGCGCTCCGGTGGAGCTCAAGCGCGCGACCAGGCCCAGCGGCCACTCCATGTGGGAATACGCGGCGATGGGCACGGGCGCGCCCAAGCTACGGAGGATGCCGTCGGCGAGCGGCCCCTCGACGGCCAGCGCCGCGGTGTCTTCCGTGACGTCCTCGAGGATCACGTCGTCGGCTACGATGTGCCGCTCCAGGTGCTCGAAACTAGTGCGCCGGGTCTCGGGTTCCGTGTCGAGCAGAAAGGAGCCGTCGCCGCAGAGCAGGTTCAGGTCGGCGAGAATGCGGCCCTGCGCGTTGAGGAGAAACGCATAGCAGCCCTGGCCCGGTTGGAGCTGCTGGACATGATTGGAAAGCATGGCGTGGAGCCAGCGGGCGCGGTCCTCGCCGGTTGCGCGGAGACGGCCGCGGGTGGAGAGGTCGAGCCACGCAGCGCCCTCGCGGAGGGCTTGGTATCCAAGGTCCATGGCATGGCCTCGCTAGAAGATCCGCGTGAGACAGGCGGCCAGCAGAATCACCAGAAATCCCGAGATCGCGAGGCCCGTCATACGGCCTGGCCGGGGCTCCTTCAGCGCCAGCAGGGAGGCGGCAAAGACGTGCGCCGCGAGCAGCATCTTGACGCCGAAGACGATGTGGTAGTGGCGGGTGTGCCCAGGGTGGATCAGGTAGTTGTAGACGCCGGAGACCAGCAGGCCGGCGATGGCGCCATAGACCACCGGCTGAAAGCGCAGGGCCAGGCGCCGCCAAGCCTCGTCGCGGAGGTCGCCGGAGAGCGGCCGGAGAGCGGGAACGGCTACCGCCCGGGCGTAGGCGAAGCCCCCCACCAGCAGCGCCGCGGACGCGATATGCAGCCAGCGCAGCAGCACGCCCAGCACATCCTGCGCGATCGGAACCATAATGATTAGTAATGATACACGAAATCCTGCCGGTGGGAATGCTGGCCTGTAACTGCTCGATACTGGGCGACGAGGCCAGCCGGGAGGCGCTGGTGATCGATCCGGGCGACGATATCGGCGAGATCCTGGAAATCGTGGAGAGGCATGGGCTGCGGGTGAAGCAAATCGTGGTGACGCACGCGCACATCGACCACATCGGCGGCGCACAGAGACTCAAGCGGGCCACCGGCGCGGCGGTGCTGCTGAACGAAAACGATATGGAACTGTACGGCCAGATGGATCGGCAAGCGGCGTGGCTGGGCGTGGAGATGCCCGAGCGCGCCTCGATCGACCTGGCGGCGCGGGACGGCGACCGCTTGCAGGTGGGCGGGACGGGGGTCGAGATTCTCCACACGCCGGGCCATACGCAGGGCAGCATCAGCTTATGGATTCCGGCGGAGAAGAAGCTGCTGGCGGGCGATACGCTGTTTCGCGACAGCATCGGGAGAACCGATCTGCCGGGCGGCGACGGGCGGCTGATCCTGCGGTCGATCCGCGAGAAGTACTTCCCGCTGCCGGACGACACGGAGGTGACGCCGGGGCACGGCGAGGGCACGACGCTGGGCCGGGAGAAGGAGTACAACACCTTCCTGCGGGGACTGTAGCGTGTATCTGCGTTGTTCTGAAAACAATTTCCCGGATCTAGCAGGTTCATGGGATTAGGCCGCTGCCTTGCCAAAGGCGGCGCGCAAAGCGCGGACGTTTCTGTCGCGCCACGCAATGCAGCAGTACACCAGCAGGGAGCAGGAGGCCGGTATCCAGAACCAGGCGTGCCGCGCCGCGCAGGCCGCCGCACCGATGGCCGCCGCCGCCGCGAACAGCGTGGACGCCTCGAGCGGCCAGGAGAATTTGAGAATCGATCGCGCCACGAAAATCCCCAGCAGGGCCACCGCCGGCTGGACCAGGGCGACGGCGTAGCCCGCGCCCATCAATCCGAAGCGGCGGATCAGGACGTAGTCGAGGAGCAGGCCGGGCGCCATGGTGAACAGCACGATCCGGAACTGGGCCTTGTGATGGGCGCCGGCATACAGGCTGGTCGACAGCGGGCTGGCCACGAACAGGAGAACCCGGCCCAGGCAGAGGTAGGGGATCAAGGGGATGGCCTGGGCGTAATCGCGCTTGTAGACCGAGATGAACGCCGGCAGCAAGGCGCAGCCCGTGAAGTACAGGGGCGCGGCCGCCGCCGCCGAGACGGTGAGCAGCGCCGAACTGGCCTGGGAGAACTGGCGGGGATTCCGCGCGCTCATGGAAGCCAGCGTCGGGAAGACCGCCTGAATTGCCGCCGTCGGGAACATCACCAGCATGAAGACGAGCTGAGCGGCCAGTCCGAAATAGCCCGCGGCGGCGAAGCCGTGCATGGTTTTGAGAAACCCGACCTCGACGCGCTGGCAGATCAGCATATCGTAGAGGCCGATGGACCAGATGGCGACGGCGTACGCAAGCATGGGCCGGGCCACGCTCCAGGGCAGCCGAGGTCTGGGCGCCCCGGCGCGGCCGGCCGGCGCCGCCAGTTGCAGGGCGCGCACCGCCTGGGTGGCCAGATCGGCCAGCAGAAACAGCAGGATGCCCGCGTGGCGGCGGAGCGCGAGCAACACAGCTAACCCGGCGATTCTCACCACCAGCGCCCCGCTTTCGATGCGCGTAATGCGCCCGAAGCGGCCGTAGCCCTGGCAGACCGCCGTGCGGATGTTGCCATACGTGGCGGCGGCCACGATCAAAACCCCAGCCACCCAGACCACGGCCGGCAAGGGGCTGCGCGGCTGCAGCCAATGCGACAAGGCGAGAAGCAAACCGAAGACCACGGCCGAGGCGAGCGTCGCGGTCTTGGCCAGAAAGGCCGCCACCGTGCCGTCCTGGCCCTGGGCCTCGAGCAGCGGGATGTACCTCTGCGCGGAATGCGTCAGCCCGCATTGTCCGGCTTGCATGGCAATGCTCATCAGCCAGATGGAATAGGCGTACACTCCGTAGTCGCCGGGCCCCAGGAAAGCCGGGGCGACCAAGGCCAGCGCGCCGCGCCCGACGAACTGAAGCATCGCGGTGGCCACGCTGTTGGCGGCGTTTCCGACCGGCACGCGCAGCGAAAAGCGGTGCGCCGCGGGCGTTTCCGCGTCCCCGACAGGGGAGGGGGCGGAGACGGGCGTGGGAGCGGGGAACATGCAGTCTGGCATCCGGGAGCGGCTAGGCGTCGCCTGTGGCGGAATGCTGGAGCGTACGCCGGCCGGCCAGGGCTTGCGGCCGGCTTTTGAGATCGCGGCGCACCAGCTCCGCGAAGGAAGTCAGCGTCATGGCTTGCAGGGGCGCCTGGAACGGAACCAGGAACTGCGCGTAATCGGCTCCTTCCAGGGGGATGCGGAGTTCCCAGCACTGGCCCGCGGCAGCCGGGCCGGATTGGCATTCGCGGATGCTCCCGTCCAGCCGGAGCAGCGAATTGGTAAAGCCCATTTCGGCTCCGGCCGAGCGAATGAGGTCCCAGCTTTCCTCGAGGCTGCCGGCCTTGGCCAGCCGCTCCTCGAACTGCCGAATCGACACCCGCGCGCTAAGCAAGTGCCGGAACAGGCCGCCGAACAGCATCCGGCGCGCCTCTTCGAACTCGACGTAGCCGAGGTGCCGAATGCCGACCCAGGCCAGCCCGCAAAACAGCAGGATGACGATGCCGCTGTACTGGTGGTGGAGCAGGCTCAGAAGCACCGCCAGCGTGGCCCCGACTCCGGCCCCCGCATACAGGATCAGCGTGGCGCGCCGCGGCGTAAGCCCGCGATCCAGGAGACGATGGTGAATGTGCCCGCGGTCCGCGCGGAAGATCGGACGGCCGCCCACGAGCCGGCGGGCCACACTGAGCGCGGTATCGAGCAGCGGGACCGACAGCGCCATCACGGGCGCGGTCATGCCCAGCAGGGTGGTGGCTTTCTGGCTCCACAGCACCCCGTAGCAGCCCAGCAGAAACCCGACCGTCTGGCTGCCGCAATCGCCCAGGAATATGGTGGCGGGGCTGAAGTTGTAGCGCAGAAAGCCCAGCAGGGCGCCGGCGAGCGGCACGGTGACGATGGCCAGTTCGAAGTTCTGTTGCAGCAGGGCCGCGGCAAAGGTGGTGAGCGTGGCGAACAGGCCCAGACCAGCGGCCAGACCGTCCAGCCCGTCGATGAGGTTGAAGGCGTTGATGCAAGCCACCAGCCACAGGACGGTAAGCGGCAGCGTGGACCAGTTCGGGAGCGGACAGCCTCCCAGGGCCTGGATTCGTATCCCCGCCCAGCAGGCCAGGCCGGCTCCGGCGATTTGACCCAGCAGCTTCTGCCAGGGCCGCAGGCCGAACAGATCGTCGAGCAGACCGGCGGCAAAGATCAGAGCGGGCGCCGGCAGCAGCCGCCAGACCAGGGGAAAGCCTTGCTTCACGACGGTTCCGCCGGTGAGCGGCGAGGCGGCCAGCAGCCAGAGCGCCACCGCAAAGGAGAGCATGATCGCCACTCCGCCCGTGCGCGGCACGGAGCGCTGGTGGATTTTGCGGCCGCCGTCGGGGTGGTCGACCCAGCCATGCCGAAGGCAGAGGTCGCGGCACAGGGGAGTCGCCACCCAGGCGATCAGAAACGAAACGGCCAGTACCAGCAGTATGGAGAACATGAATAGCGCCCGGTTGGGGCATCTGGCCGCAGTGGGGCTGGCGGCAGGGACACGTCAGGTGGCGGGAGAGCGGCGCCGGAGCGCACCGTCAGTTGCGGCGCGGCCGGGCCAAGCTCACGCTTTGGGAGTCCCAATGCCGAACTCCGCGATGCGACCAGCTTCGAGGGATGTATCGGCAACGGGAGACTCTTACTGTAGGCCAAGTTCCCCGCGGAAGGGGCAAGGGATCGCGGGTTGGCGCCGATAAGAACTGCGTGGGACCCTGCGTTCCGATGACGTCAAAGTGCAGCGTTCGCGTGGGCCGGGTGGCGGCCGCGCTGGTTCTGTGCTGCGTGGCGCCGGCCTCCGCCGGGGCGGGCGGGCCGGCTTCCGGAGTGGTTTCCGTCGCGGCGCTGAGGAACCGGAGCCGGTTTCCGCCGGGCACCCCGCTGTGCGTGCGCGGAACGGTCACGTATTCCGACGAGGTCAACGGATTCCTCTACGTGCAGCAGGAGGCCGTTGGGGTGCGGGTGGACATTCGGGACAGCACGCCAGGGCTGAGGGTCGGCCAAGAGGTGGAAGTCTGCGCCCTGGCCGGGCCCGGGGAGCAGGCGCCTACGCTGGTGCAGCCCAAAGTGACCGTCCTGGGAACGATGGAGCTGCCCGAGGCGGCCCAAGCCACACCGGCGGACCTGGCCAGCGGGCGCCTGGATGGCGTGTGGACGGAAGTGCGGGGCGTGGTGCATTCCGCGGCGATCGAGCGCACCACCCGTCTGGCGCTGGACATCGACGCGGGCGGTCTCCCGTTGCGAGCGCACGTGGTGGACTTCAGCGGTATGCCTTACGCCGGTCTGGTCGACGCCGTAGTCCGGATCAGGGGCGTGCTTACCGCCAACTCGGAGTTGAGTGGCGGGCGAGTGGCCGCTAACATCTGGATGCAGGAGTCCCGCTTTGTACGGGTGGAAGAGCCCGCGCCAAAGGCGGAGAGTCTGCCGGGGATGAGCCTGGCTGCGCTCCGGCGCGCGAGCTCCGGCGGAGTGTGGCGGCACCGCGTCCGGCTGCGCGGGAAAGTGGCGATGCGGGAAGCCGGGCGCGGACTTCGCTTCAGCGACTCGACCGGCGAGGCTACGGTCCTCATAGCGCCCGGCGAGGCCGCCTATGTGGGACCGGAAGCGGTGTTGGTCGGATTCCCACGCCTGGATTCGGGCGCCCTGGTCATCGAGGATGCCTTGGTCCGGCCGGCTACGGCGCCGCGGCGGCAGGAGTTGGGCTTGCTCACCACCGCCGCCCAGGTGCATGCTCTCTCCACCGAGGAGGCCGCCGCGGGGTACCCGGTGCGGCTCCAGGCCACGGTCACCTACTACGATCCGGTCGAGGGGCAGCTCTTCGTGCAGGACCGCAGCGACGGCATATTCGTCGATCTGCGGGGGCAATCGCGCACGGTCCTCAAGTCTGGCGAGGGGATTTTAATTGACGGCGCCAGCGAGGCAGGCGACTTCGCACCGGTGGTCGGGGCCTCGAGGATCGTTCGGCTAGGGGCTGCCTGGACGCCGCCGCCCGAAACACCCGGCATCGACGGTCTGCTCTCCGGGCGGTACGACAGCCGGTGGGTGGAGGCCGAGGGCGTGGTGCAGTCGATCTCCCAGGAGGACGATCACGGGGTGCTGGAAACCGTCGAGGGCGCGCACCGGTTCGGCGTTCACGTTTTGGGGCCGCTCAGCGCGCTCGCGGATTTGATAGACGCCCGGATCAGGGTCCACGGCGTCTGCGCTACGATGTTCAATCCCCGGCGGCAACTCTCCGGGATTCAGTTGTACGTTCCCGGCCGCGAGCAGGTGACGGTAGTCGAGCCGGGTGCGAGGGACCCCTTCGCCCTGCCGCGGAAGAGCGCCGATGCGCTCATGCGGTATTCCACGGACGCGGTCGGACACCGGGTCCACATTCGCGGCGTGGTGACACTGCGGCAGATGAGCGGCGCGCTTTACGTCCAGGATGGGAGCGGCGCCGTACAGGTGCGGTTGAGTGGGGCTCAACCGGCCGAGCCCGGCGACGTGGTGGATGCGGTCGGGTTTGCCGCTGCCGGCCAGCTCACCCCGATGCTCGACCGCGCCCAGGTGCGAATCGTGCGTTCGGGGGCCCGGATGGAGCCCGCGCGTCTCACCGCGGCCGAGGCGCTGGAAGGCCAATACGACTCGCAACTGGTCGAAGTAGACGCGCGGATCGTGGACCACATGACGACCTCGACCGAGCAGATCCTGATTCTCCAGGCCGGCAGCACCATGTTCCACGCCTACCTGGATCACGCGCTGGGACATTTGAAGTGGCCCCGCAACGGCGCGACGGCACGGGTCAGGGGCGTGTGCGCCATACAACTCGAAGAGGAACGCGTGGTGGCGCTGCCGGAGGCTTTCCGGCTGTACATGCGGTCGCCGGCCGACCTGACCATACTCGAAGACGCGGCCTGGTGGACCACGCGGACGGGATCGCAAATCATCGGCGTCATGGCGGTTTCCTCCCTGGCGACCTCGATGTGGGTGTTCCTGCTGCGGCGCCGCGTTCGCAGGCAGACGCTGGTGATCCGGAAGAAGCTCCAGGAGGAAGAGATTCTCAAGGAGCAGGCGGAGGCGGCCAACCGCGCCAAGAGCGAGTTCGTCGCTAACATGAGCCACGAGATCCGCACGCCCATGAATGGCGTCATGGGGATGGTGACTCTGGCGCTGGCGGCGGACTCGGCGGCGGAGCAGCGCGAATACCTGGGCGACGCCCTGGCCTCGGCCAGTTCGCTGCTGAGCCTGCTCAACGATGTGCTGGACCTCTCGCGGGTAGAGGCCGGCCGCATGGATCTGGAGCAGGTTCCGTTCTCGCTCGGCGGGGTCCTGGAGGAAGCGGCCCGGACCATCGCGCCCAAAGCGGAGGAGAAGAAGCTGGCTCTGCGGGTCCGCGTGGGGCCCGGCTCTCCGGAATGGGTGAAGGGAGATCCGGTCCGCCTGCGGCAGGTGCTCATCAACCTGCTGGGGAATGCCGTGAAGTTCACCGCACAGGGTGAAGTGGCGGTGAGCGTCGCGCCATTGGCCGAGTCGCCGGAGGGGCTGGGCGTTCAGTTCTCGGTGAGCGACAGTGGGATCGGCATCCCCCCGGAGAAGCACCGCCTCATCTTCGAGCCCTTCCGTCAGGCCGACGGATCGACCACCCGCCGCTACGGAGGCACCGGGCTGGGGCTGGCCATTTCCTCCCAACTCGTCCGCATGATGGGCGGGCGGATCTGGGTGGAGAGCGAACCCGGCCGGGGCAGCGTCTTTCACTTTACCGCGCAGTTCGCGCCGGTGGAGGCCGGCGAGATTCCGCGCAGCTCCGATTCGGCCGGGGATTCCGGCGTCCAGGACCAGCCGGCGCCCAGCCTGCGGATACTGCTGGCGGACGACAATCTCATCAACCGGAAGATCGCGATCCGAATGTTGGAGCGCCAGGGACATCGCGTCGCCACGGCCGAGAACGGCAGGGAGTGCGTGGAGCGGTTCCGCGAGGGCGGCTACGACGCGATTCTCATGGACGTGCAGATGCCGGAAATGGATGGCTTCGAGGCCACCCAGGCCATCCGCGAGCTGGAGGCCGCGACGGGGGGGCGCATCCCGGTGATCGCCATGACCGCTCACGCCATGAAGGGCGACCGCGAGCGCTGCCTGGAAGCCGGAATGGACGGATACGTCTCCAAGCCCGTGGCCGCCGAGGATCTGCGCCAGGCGCTCCAGGAGGCGATGGCGCTTCGGGGAGCCCCTCAGGGCTGAGAGGCCGCCGCCTTCCCATCCATGCGATCATACTGGTTTGGAGAGACGCGCTGTTCCAGGAGGCATATCCTTGCTTAATCAAACCGGCGGCTGGAGGAGATTCCCGCGCTGGCCGGCACTCGTCGTTTTCGGCCTGGCGGGACTGAGGGCGCAAGCTCCGGGAGGTCAGCCACAGGCACCGGCGGCAGCGGATGCTTTCGAGCAGACCGCCAGGATGCGCCGGGGAGTCAACATCATCGGCTACGATCCGATCTGGGAAGACTTCGCGAAGGCCCGTTTCAAGGAGCACCACTTCGCACGCATCCATGAAGGCGGGTTCCAGTCCGTTCGGGTGAACCTGCAGGCCTTCGCGCACATGGACGCGGACCACCAGCTCGATCCCGCCTGGCTGAAGACGCTGGACTGGGTGGTCAAGAATGCACTGGCCAACCACTTGACGGTCATCCTCGACGAGCACGACTTCCTGCCCTGCGCCCAGGATGCCGCCGGCTGCCGGTCCAAACTGCTGGCCTTCTGGGAGCAGATCGCGCCGCGCTACCAGGACGCACCGGCCAGCGTTCTGTTCGAGCTCTTGAACGAGCCGCACGGGCAGTTGACTCCCCAGCTCTGGAACGCTCTCTTGAAGGATGCGCTAGCCATCGTCCGCCAGACCAATCCGACGCGGAACGTGGTCGTCGGGCCAGCCGTCTGGAATACCATCGGCGCGCTCGGCAGCCTGGAGTTGCCGGCCGGCGACCGCCACATCGTCGTGACCGTGCATTATTACAATCCCATGCCGTTCACCCATCAGGGCGCCGCCTGGAGCCCGGAGAACTTCAAAATCTCCGGCGTCACCTGGGGCACGGATGCCGAGAAGCAGCGTGTCGTAGAGGATTTCGCCGTCGCGCAAAAATGGTCGAAGGCCGAGAACCGGCCGATCCTGCTGGGCGAGTTCGGAGCGTACGACAAAGGGGACATGGATTCGCGGGCCCGTTACACGGCCCACATCGCGCGCACGGCCGAGTCCCTGGGATGGGCCTGGACCTACTGGCAGTTCGACAGCGACTTTATCGTCTACGACATGGCCAAGGACGATTGGGTCCAGCCCATCTGGAAGGCTCTCGTCCCGGACGCCAACTAACGGAGTGGGGCGGAGCAGGATGCCGCGCGGCCTGTGCTATATTCCGCACATGGGAGTTCCGCCGCAAGAAGTTCCATACCTCCTGCTTGGATACGCCGTTCTTTTCTGCGGTCTCTTGGCCTGGCTTGGTTGGCGCAAGTGGACCCTCAAGCACTGGCCCACGACGCCCGGGAAAGTGGAGGGGTACGCACAGGGCGGCTATCCCGTGGACTCTCGCCCGTGGCTCGCGCGGGGCGAGCCAATCACGCTGCTCTATTCCTACACCGCGAACGGCGAGTACTACTCCGGCGAGGTTGTTCTGCCGGGGCGCATAGCGTCCAACGCGGCGCAGGCGAGCAAAGCGCTGCCGGTAGGGACGAGCATTGAGGTTCACTATTCGCCAAACAAGCCTGGGCGCTCAACCGCGCGCATACCGGATCAGCGAAAAAGCTAAGGCCCCCGCTCCGAGACTTCACCAAAGAATGGGGGTGCTTCAAAACCGAACTTCAAAATCGCCCCCCCCCCCCCCCCCCCGCGGGGGGGC